>NZ_BLZO01000186.1 GCF_014132355.1 Okeania sp. KiyG1 | reverse complement strand
GCTAAAGGATTTAAGACTTTAATTGCCTTTAAAGTTATTTCTTTGGCCCTTAGAAGATTGTGGCCAATGCTTCAAAAGGCCAATTGTACTTAAAAGGCGATCGCTACAATTGTCCCTGATAGTTTAGGAGATAAGTAAAACTTTTTCTCCTTTTTTCTTCAGAGTGAAGATAAGGAAAATCTCAATTTTGGCAGCGCACCCAATCAAAAACTTTCTGAATATGTTTTTATTTTACCTGTCGTATTATCTGTTGATGAAAACCAATTTAATAATCAATCTTCAGCACAACAAAACACAAGGGGAGGTTTTTTTGGTAATTAGGGCTTGCTGATTAAATATAAAAGCATTAACATATAAATACTTTAGCATTTTTGGGTTCTAAAAAAGTGCCTGGTATCACGTGTAAAACGCTCAAAAAGTTAGTATTTTAGGCGCATAGTTGGGCAAAAAAATCATTCTTAAAATTCTTACTTCTACCTCCTCGCTCATTCCCATTGCTCCTATATTTCCCTCCGAGGAGGGGAGGGGCGAGGGGTGGGTTGTCTCCTACCCCTACTAAAATACTTTTTCAGCAAACCCTAATTAATTAACTTTCAAAGCAAAATAGTTCTTAAGTAACATAAGAACTATTCTATAAATTCAGTGCTTCCATAATAATTTATCCACAATGAAGCTTATAGGATTACTGGTTTTTATTATTGTTATTCTATTGGTATATTTTGCAAGGATGCTAGTCAGATATTATCAGCGTCATTACAAAGCTAAACCTAATTATGAATCGGAAAACTCAAGAAAAGAAAAATTAACAATAGAAAAAGAATCAAATTATCCTATTCCTAAACCTCCTATTATTTCTATCCCTAAACCTCCTATATCTTTAGCTACTAATAAGAGAATCGATTATTCAAAATTACAAACTTTTTTAGAAAATTTACAATGGCAAAAAGCAGATATAGAAACTAGGCTTATTTTAGAACAAATAAGTGGTTTTTCTCAATTCAATTATCTTGACAATCAGAGTATATCTAAACTTCCTTGTACAGATTTACAGACTATTGATAATTTATGGTTACATTACAGTAACTGTCACTTTGGTTTTACTGTACAATCGAAATTATTGCTAGCTTCAAAAGAGAATCTTAATTTATTTGGGGAGTGGGTGGGATGGTCTAAACAAGGAGTATGTATTAATAATTCGGATTTAATTTATGATTTAACTGCACCTAGAGGTCATCTTCCTGTTGCCTATATTCCTATTGTAGGGGGTTATTTATGGATTGTCTTAGGTTCAGTTATTTGGTTAAGTAAACGATTACATGACTGTCATAAAAATTATCAATAAATTCCTGAAAAAAGCAAAGTGTGGAGACCCACCCCTCGCCCCTCCCCTCCTAGGAGGGGAATTTGGGAAGTGTGGGAAGACAGAGAAAGTAGGAGGAATAATGGTTCTTTGATTTTTCTGCCATAATCATCTCAAAATACTCACTTTTTGAGGGTAAGTGAATTGAAACAGGCACACTTTTTCGATTATAAAAAGGCACTTACCTTAAGTAATTATCCATTAATTAACCACCAGTAACTGTCACGGAATAATTAAATTTAAAAGGTTTAAAACTTTTTCCATCTTTGGCACTCCCAATAATTTCTAACTCATAAACACCAGATTTGGGAAAAGTAATTTCTGTTCCTGGTATCTCTTGATATTGTTCAGTATCAATACCTTTTAATTCTGGATTCATTATCGGTTTACTTTCAGCGTTACGAGGTTGAGAATAAACATTTAACTGACAATCACATTCACTAAAAGGAAGACTTTTTCCACCTTTACGAGTGAGAGCAAACCAGGCTAAAGAAGGTTTACCTACCTTTGGATTATGATTGGGAGTAATGTGAAAAGTACAAGCCACATCTTCAGAAACTTCAACATTATGAGCTTGAAATTTGAAAAAAGAATGAACTAGTTTTGTCAGTTGTTGAGACTCTAAAACAGACTCTTGGTTCTTTGCATAAGCAAACTGAAAGTAATTTATTTTTTGACTGTCTGTAGATAAAAATATCGGCTCTAAATCATCTGTTTTTTGATGATTATCAATTAATTCTGACGAAAAATTGTTGTTAAACTTTGTAGTTTCTCCACCAAAAGAAGAAATCAAAATTAGCAAAGAAACATTCAGACTAATTTTTAACAAAAAAACATTTTTTTACCTTCTCCTAAATTTATTATCAAATAGTATTATTGGCTATATTTAGCTTGTTTGAAATTTTCAGATTACCTCAGAATTATGGGCGGACTTCAGTTTTATTACCTTTAATACCAATTTGAAAAAAGAATGCTACAAAAAGGTAGACATTGATCGGATCTGCTTAAAAATAGTCTATCCAGTTCATTTGAGATAGTTATCTCTATCTTTTTTCCCTTTTTTTCAATATTTACCCCTTCTTCCTTCTTCCTTCTTCCTTCTTCCTTCTTTCTTACTTCTACCATTTGTAACAAACATTTATCAAATTGGAATAAAGGAGAAAAAAGCAATTTTGTCAAAGCTTCAGAGTACGAATCTCTGGTTGAGAATGTAGTAGGAGTTAAACGAATTTGCTTCATTCATTAATAAAAAGCTGATAGCTGACCGCTGATAGCTGTTTGCGCAGCAGTCCGCAGGAAATGCTTACGAATTGTGCACTTGGTTTTGAATTTTAACTTGTTCCAGTGGTGGTACATAATATTTGCCTATAGAAAATAAAGACCAAAACTGATGTGAACGTATAATCAAAACAACTAATATTGTCACACCCAAAAAAACAGCACGCAACTGATTTCCGAAACTCCATTCCAACGCACCCAAATAATGGGAACCCACCGCCACCACATGAACCCCACATAACAAAAATGCCGGAACACTTAACAAATGCAACCTTCGCCACCATTTACCCAAATATTTCACCGCCCCATCAAAACTCGTCAGCGCTAACGGTAACATTAACCCCAAACCAAAAATACCTGCCCATATTCCTACCTGATGCAAAGGCAACATAAACGATACTGCCTGCATATTCCAATTTAAACTGTGGTCTAACATTCTTCCTGTATGTGCCACCGACAAAACAAATGCTCCCATTCCTATTGCTCGTCGATAACGTAGAGGTTGACTCCAAAACAGACTTAGAGGTCGCGCTACCAAGGCTAACATCAAACATAATATTGCAGCAGAACCACTGTAGTCCACCATCTCACCATTGCGCATGACTACCATGATGCCAGTAAAAATACTCACCCATCCTGCCATCTGGAATAGTTGACTACGTTTGTCTGCACTCAAAAAAGATGTCAACATTCCTACCCCTAACATTGAGGGTAATGTTCCCAACCCAAACGCCAACATAGTCGCTCCACCTAACCAGATATTGCTAGTTTCTGCCGCTTTAATTTGAGCAGCATACAGAAAACCACATGGCATCAAACCCCAGACTAAACCGAGAAAAGCGGGAGTCCACCATTTGTTTTCCATGGAGAGGTTAACCATGACTGTACTCAGGTGGTTATGCAGGTTGTTTTTTTTCAAGGGATGGAATATTGGTAGTTTGGGTAATAGTTGTGGTTGCACTTTTGCCAGACCAAACCAAATTAGCATTAAACCTGTGAGTATTGCTAACCATCGTCGCAAGTCACTGTCGATGCCAGCTAAATGACCGCTTGCTACTAATACGGAACCCAATGCACCAATACCAGCACCAGTTAAGGTATAGCTACAGAGGCGGCCGAGGTTAAGCAGGGTATGAAATTGAAATTGATGCCATTTGTTAGGAGGAGTTGGCGATAGAACATTGGTTCCGCTCTGCGACTGGGTAGAAAGAGAGAAAGTTGCAGTCAATGGTCCGCACATTCCGACGCAGTGACCGAAACTGCCAAGAAATCCTAAAATTGTTAATAATAATAGTTCTAGTAGCACGTTTTTTTCGGGGATAGCATCCACATAAATTAATAAAATATTTATAACTCATCAGGAATAGTTACATCAATTACTTCTGTTTGATTTTTCCGGTGTAGCGAGCAGGTAGTTAGTTGCTAATACTATTACTAATAGACATCTCCAAAAATCAAAAATAAAATCAATTATTGTACAGAAATTATCAGTTATTTCCCCCTATTCCCTATTCCCTATTCCCTATTCCCTCTTTTCTGGAGATGTCTAATGCAGTAAGAAAACCATAAAAGTAATTTTTAAGTTTCATAATAGAGTATTAAAAGTTTGTTGATACTCAGGAGAATCATAAGTATGGTAATTATAGATCGGGACTTACACCGAGACACTAAATATAGTGAGGGCAATTCGCGAATCGCCCCTACTAGATATGGTGGTTATGCGTAAGTCCTGTATATGTTGTTCATAACTGAAGACTTAATTAGGCTTAGAATTTGAATCAATAATAGGCTTAGGCTTAGGATTACTATTAATAAAGTCTTCAATTCCCTCAATTACTCCTTGCATTCTAGCATATTTTTTATTTTCATACTTGATAACGTCGCCTTTCTCAAGATACCATTCAGCCGCTTTTATTAGCTCCTTAAAGTTATTAGGATTGTCTATTTCTTCAATCATGTCTTTCTTTTTCTTCTTCTCCTGCTTACTAATATTAGTATACTCTTCGTTGCAAAATTTTTTTAGATCAAAACTCAAACGTAGGTAATTGCGGTCACTGCCCACTTGCATTGTCATCATTCGCCTGCAAATCGTTTCTGAACTTATGGCAGCAGGGTCCATAAAGATATTGGGTATATTCTTAGCCCAACTTGCCAATCCCCACTTTTCAACTTCTTCATATTCGTAGGACTTAGTTGTCTGAGCAGTTCCAATAGAGAGTACAGCAATATTGCTCCAATTTGATGTTTTGTCAAGTTCAAAGGCACGAGCGATCGCAATTAACGATGGGTTATTAGCTGATACCCCACCATCAATGTGCGGAAGATATCCATCTTTATCAGAAAAAAGTTTATAAGGGGGAAAAAACGTTGGAGCTGCTGCTGAAGCAGTACATATTTTCCATAGCTCTATGTTGTCATACCATTGTGGTTCATCATCAAAATTACAAAACCAAGTTGTGTTTCGGTACTTAACATCATAAGCAGGAATCAGAATACAAAGTTCCTTGATATCACTCAACTTCGCAGGTCCTAATTTTTCCTGCAATACTTGAGCTAAACCCGGTTCTCCATCTTGATTGGGGTATAACACCTTAATTCCGAAAGGTTTAGTCAAAAATTTCTGAACTTTATCTCCAAAAAGTTGGCTCAACCATCTCCTTTTCCTTGCCGAACGCACACTGTTGGGGAAAATCTTTTTTCCCTCATCCCTGTAGAGTCCTATCATATCTCCAGCACTTTTCTTGCAAGCAATACCAGCAGCTAGAATTGAGCCAGTAGATGTGCCAGCAACTAAGTCAAAATATGTATGTAATTTGTGGCCTTTTGTTTCTAGAATTTCCTCTACTTTTTTGAGAATTCTTGCGGATAAAACTCCACGGATGCCACCACCATCTAGGCTGAGAATTCTGTATTTTTTTTCATCTTTTTTTTCACTTTCTATAGTCATACTACTCCTGGAAAAGTTAAATTTTAAGGTGATTTCAGCTAATATTTAATAATAACACAGTTTTGGGTAGAAATATCTGATTTGGTTGGTATAATTTTGATATTTGGCGAAATACTCTTAATCAAAAGCTAACTGAGTTTAAACAGGATAATTAACTATTAGACATCTCCAAAAATAAAAAATAAAATTAATTATCATCCATCAATTATCAATTACTACTCCCTGATCATCCAATACGGTTTAGATAAGACCACAACTTTTATGGTATCGATCTATAGACTCAGGTACTTTCCTTCCTTCTTCCTTCTTCCTTCTTCCTTACCTTGGCAATTTTATTTAAAAAAGGAATCAATGCATAACCTATACATTCTGCTAAACGAGGAGGTACAGCATTACCAATTTGCCACATCGCTTTTTTCATAGAACCCTCGAAAATAAAAGAGTCGGGAAAACTCTGTAATCTTGCCATTTCTCTTGCTGAAATTACCCGGTTAAGGTAAGGATGAATATGAGTACCACCATGATTTTCTTTGATAGTCATACTTGGTTTACCCAAATATTGTCGTTTAAAAGCATCAGCATAAGTTTTATATAAAGAACAACCAGGAGGCACTTTAGCAAGTCTTTTCATATATTCTTGTGAATGTCGAGTCCATTGATGATTAATTTCTGGAATCGGAGTTAATTCTGGAAGGTCAGAAATTGCTGATTCAATTGCCTTATATTGATGGGGTAATAGTTGAGGTTTTGGATAAGGATTTATCATGCCAAATTTATTGGCAATAAAAATAGTTCTAGGGCGAATTTGTGGAATTCCATAAGCAGCAGATTCTAGAATTGCTACAGATACATTAGAATAACCAATATCGATAAATGCTTGGCAAATTTCTGCTTTAACAGCACCTTTTTTCATGGTAATAATTCCAGGCACATTTTCCATAATAATGTACCAAGGACGAATTTCAGAAACTACTCTCACAAATTCTCGAAATAAATTATTTCTAGGGTCATCAGGATTACGTTTTCCGGCAACTGAAAAACCCTGACATGGAGGACCTCCTACTACTAAATGTATTTCTGGTGAACCAATTTGATTGAGCCATTCTGTAGAATTAAACTCTTTGATATCCCCACAAAAATGATGAGTTATAGGAAAATTTTTTCTATGGGTTGCTGATGCTATTGAATTTTATTCAACACTTGCTATTGGTTTAAATCCTGCTTGTACTAAACCTTGTGTCATTCCTCCAGCACCGCAGAACAAATCGATAAATTTATAGTCAGATTTCAATATGGGTTTCTCTTCAATTTTAATGAATTTTTTATATGGGTCGCTGTCATTATTGTTTAATTCATATTGGATTTTTTCATAACGTCCTAGTTTTGCTTTTTTATGATAATTTTTATCGTTTTGATTCTCTAAATTAGGAAATAAAGATAGTTGTTTTCCTTCCATTAAATTTTACCGAATAATTAAGCTTGAAAGCTTCTCCTTTAAAGGAGAAACAAGAAAAAAATTTCCTTTGAGTCAATCCTCTCCTTGAAAAGAAGAGGTCATTATTAATTATTAATTATTAATTATTAATTGTTGAACTATTCTTTTTGTCTGATTTTCCAATACAATTTCTATTCAAACTCTGGTGCCCACACCTCTGCTACAGGCAATTTCCATCCAGGCAATATTTCTGCTACTTCTAAAACATCTCCATCTCTGAGGACAATTTTCTCTCTCATAAACCTATAAACTTCCATTGTCCGACTGCGGGGGTCTACTAATACACCGACAATAGTTCCTAACTCTAGAAAATCTTGTATTTTCTCACGCAATTTTGGTAATTTATCACTTTTAGATTTAACTTCAAAAATTAGGTCGGGAACTAATTCTACATAATCTTCTGTAGGACGGGGTAATTTTTCTGCACGAATAAAAGAAGTATCTAGTGTGCGGATGTCTCTATCTGAATTCGGTAAACGAAAACCTCCCCTAGAAGCAATAACTCTACCTAATTTCCGAGGTCGTACCCAGTTTCGTAACTGAGCAACTATTTCTGCTGCTACTTCATCTGATTCTAAACCAGAAGGACTCATCACAATAATTTCTCCACTTACTAATTCCATTCGATAATCTGGATAGTCTACTTGCAGCTTTTCTAAATCTTTAACTGTTAAATTTGACATAGTTATCTCTCATATTTCTGTGTTGAATTCTCTGTTGAAATCTCCCTCGATTGCCAAATAATTAAGGTTAAAACCCTCTAAGTTCAAGCATAAATCAATCCATCCCACAAATTAGTTTTAAGTATAGGTAATTATTAATCATTAATTTTTTAAACCCTAAACCTAACACCCACATTTTTTGTTTTTATTATCTATTTTTCTTTCTTGACTAATAAGTTTTAAACACAATTCCCGAAAATTATCGCCTCGTTGTTCAAAATTTTGATATTGGTCGAAACTTGCACAAGCAGGAGATAATAATACAACTTTGGCATCATATTTTTTTGCTAATGCTGCACCTCTAATTACTGCTCGCTCCATTTCTCCTACTATTTCATAATTATGAAAGTTAATTTTTTGTAGTCTCTTGGCAAAAGTCTCAGCAGCATTACCTATTAATAAAACAGCAGCAACTTTTTCCTTAATTCGTCGCAACCAGTCGTTATCATTACCCTGTTTAGCTTCACCACCAGCAATTAATAACACAGGTCCTGGTACAGCACTTAAACCAACTGCTGCTGCATCATAATTTGTTGCTTTACTATCATTGAGAAAATCTACTCCATTCCAAGTGCAAATATATTCTAAGCGATGAGGTACACCAGGAAATGTTTTTACTGCAGAGGCGATCGCCTCTTTTTCTATTCCTGCTAATTTCGCTACTGCTACTGCCATCAATAAATTCTGCTGATTATGATTTCCCAACATTCGCAGCGACTCTACAGAAACTATTTTTTCCCCAAATGCTACTACCGACCCATCCTCAATGTAAACTCCTTTGCCAGTATCTCCCACTAAGTTAGCTTTACCTTTGATACTTGTCCAGTGGGCATTATGTCCAAGGTTAGTTGCATGTTGACGTATATACGAGTCGTCACTATTGAAAATTTGTATTTGAGAGCGATTTAATAAAGATGCTTTGATATTAAAATAATTTTCTATAGTATAGTGGCGACTCAGATGATCGGGGGTCAAAGTAGTCCAAACACCAATTTGAGGTGCAAGGGTGTTAGATGATTCTATTTGATAGCTGCTAATTTCTGCTATTACCCAATTTGGCGGAGTTTCTAATAAAGCTAATTCACAAGCAGCATAGCCAATGTTACCACAGGCAGGGGCGTTGAATCCTGCGGTCTTAAAAATTGCAGCAACTAAAGCAGTGGTAGTAGTTTTGCCATTAGTACCAGTTATCCCTACCCAAGGGGAAGATTTGAGATATCGCCATGCTAATTCCATTTCTCCAATAGTTTCAATTCCACTTTCTCTGGCGCGTTGGAGTGGGGGTATATCCCAAGGTACACCGGGACTAACAACTACTAAATCTAAAGATGTTTCCGGTTCAAACGAATAACCTAACTTAACAGTAATACCTTCTTGAGTTAATTGTTTTTGCTGTTGTTCAAGATAGTCGGATGTATTGCGATCGCTCAGTTCTACTTCCCAACCATTTTTCTTTAGTAGTCGCGCAGCAGCAACACCTGATTTTCCTAGACCAATAATATGAGTTTTTGGCATAATAAATATTTTTTGGTAGATATTTTGATAAATTTACAAATTACCAAATGATAGTTATTTTTATTTTACAACAGAGTAGGCTAAAAAGTTTTTATTGGGATAGCTTTTCTCACTATTAAAAACTAACAATTTTAACTTTCATAACTTCAACAAAAGAGGTATTTATTAACAATAAAAAACTCAAAATAATTGTCCCAAATTATCGCTTAATTAGCCTATAGCACCGAATTAGTATTTCCTTAAGTAATATTACTAGACCTACATATCTAACATAGTGTTGTGCGACGGATTGTTAAATACCTTTGATAGCATAAGCCATAATAGGCACCTTACAATTATGAACTATTTTAGGTGTGTCAGTCCAGTAGGGTGCGTTAATGAAATGTAACGCACCAAATTAGTATTTCCTTAACTAATAGTACTAGACCTAAATATCTAACATAGTCAGGACTTACGCAACGACACTAATTATAGTGGTTACATCAGCAACAATGACCAATTTATACACTAGATGTAGCGGTGCTGCGTAAGTCCTGATAGTGCTAGTGCTGTGTGATGGATTGTTAAATACCTTTTACAGCTTGTATTTTAGTCGTAATGGCACACCCTTGACTTTTGAATTTTGACTTTTAACTTTTTACTGCTGCGTAGCAGCACTAGCTTTTAACTATTTCTCCAAAGTCTGCCAATACCCTTGCATTATTACGGAGTAACCCTAATAAATTTAATCTATTCTGTTTAATTTTCGGGTCTGGGTCCATTACTAACACACTTTCCGGCCCATCAAAGAAATTACTTACAGTTGGGGCAATTTTTGCCAAAGCATCTACTAACTGTTGATAATTTCTGGTTTGTTGAGATATTTTTGTCTGAGGTACTAAGTCAACTAAAGCATTATAAAATGCTAATTCTGATTGACTTTGAAATAAGTTTAAATCCACATTTTTTTCAGGTGCAAGTTGTATTTTATCCAACTCACCTTGAGCCGCTAAACGAGTTGAACGGTTAACAGTTTCATAGATTTGGTCAAGCAGACCATTTTGCCGAATATTTTGTAAGAAAATTGCACGGTTCCGTACATCTAATAAATCTTTTAATGCTCGTTCGGTATATTCAGAATCATTATTTCCTAAAACTGCATTTACCAAATCATAATCAATGTTCTTTTCCTCTTGTAAAATTGTTCTAATTCGCTGCAAAAAGAAGTCATATAATTGTGGCAATAATTCTGATTCTGCTTCGGGATAAAATTTTGTAAAATCTGTAGCAATCTGTTCTAATAATTGATGTAAATTTATCGATAATTCGGCTGACCAAGTAATATTAACCACTGCATTTGCTGCCCGACGTAAAGCAAAGGGGTCAGAGGAACCTGTAGGTAACATTCCCAATCCAAAAATACTTACCAAAGTATCAAGTTTATCTGCCAAACTCACAACTTGACCGCTAATACTTTCAGGTAAAATATCTC
>NZ_BLZO01000185.1 GCF_014132355.1 Okeania sp. KiyG1 | reverse complement strand
TTCAATACCATTTTTGACCTAGGTAATTCTCTTTTTTATCAAAAGGAGATCTGCTTTAAAGTCTTTTAATCATGCTTATTATTCGTAACATTCTTTTTCAAAATGGTAATAAGATATATATACAATAAAGTAAGCATTTACTGCGGAATGCTGCGCAAACATCTATTAGCAGTCAGCTATTCCTTTCCAACGGAGATGCTTCCCTACGGGATGCTACGCAAACAACAATTAGTAATGAATAATTACTTCTCAGTTTTAGTCCGGGGACCCATGGCAGTAACTTTTTATTATTTCTCAATTTTAAAGGTTGCTTTTACACGGACCCAAAATTAATGGGTGATAGCTAATAGCTGACGGCTGAATGCTTACCAATAAAATTTACTATGTTATATGTTAGTTTGAGCTAACAAACCTTTAATTTTTAATATTTATAAGTCAAGCTCAAGCCTAAATTTAAAACTTTTCTTCAGAGGGATGAAAAACATCCTAGGTAATGAAAAAAGCTAAATACAGTATTAGTTGAAAAAAAATCACCTGCTTAACAGTTAGTACAATTAGCGCAGTAAAATTAACTATGTCATCAAAAAAATTTCACAACAACAAAAATTGGTGGTCTCCCATAGCTCTTCTAAAAATGGAGAAAATGGCTATGGTAGTACTTCCCTAGTCAAAAAAGAATTAACAGATACTATTACTTCTACCTCACAAACTTTAGATAAAGAACTAAACAATACTTCAGAAGTTAAACCAGAAAAAGATTCCCAAATATCAACAACTGCAAAACCAAATAGAAAACCAAAAAGTTATTGGGTATGGCAACTAATTTGGTGGAGTGTTGCAGCAGGTTTTGGGATAACAGGTGGTGCAGCACTTCTATGGTTACTGGTTAACCCACCCCAACCAAACTGCCAACAAATTTCTCCATTATCAGCAGATGGAGAACGATTATATTGTGCCCACAAAGCTGCTGAGTCACGGAACCTAGAACAGTTGGAAACAGCTCTGGCTTTAGTAGAAAGTTGGCCAGAAGAACATCCTCTCTATCAACTAGGTCAACAAATGACGGGAGAATGGACAAAATTAATTATCGCCGTTGCTAATCAAAGAATTAGAGAGGGTGACTTACAAGCAGCTCTAGATACAGTAGCGAAAATTCCAGAAAGCAGTCCAGCTTATTCTAGGGTAGAAGAGGCAGTGGCAAGTTGGAAAAAACAATGGGCAGAAGGTCAATCTCTTTATGACCAAGCTGAAAAAGCCATGAAAGCTATGGACTGGAAAAAAGCCTCCTCTTATTCCCTAGCAATGTCAAAACTAGATAATATTCACTGGCAAAGTATTAAGTTTAGAGAAATATTAGAGCGCATGGCCTTAGAAAAAAAAGGTTGGCAAATCTTAAAAGATGCTCGCTATCTAATTTATCGGGAAACAGCAAATGAGTATGGAGAAGCGATCGCTCTAGCTAGAAAAATAGACCCAAAACTCTACATTCGAGACAGAGCTGAGAAAGATATTCAAAAGTGGAGTCGTAGTTTAATCGAAATAGCAACTGAACGTATAGAAGAAAAAGACCTCAAAGGAGCGATCGCGGCCATTGAATATATTCCTTCTGACTACAAAATGAAAAAAGAGGGCAAAGATTTAATTTTACTAGGCCATGCTAAAGCAGCAACATGGAATCAATCTATGGAAGGCTCTGAAGTTGGTAATATGGTAGCCCTAGCAGAAGGAAAAGCCGCAGCAGCTCAAATTACTTCTAATAGCCCCTATTATCAACAAGCTCAAACTCAAATTCAAGAGCTACAAAAACAGTTAGACAACTTAGCTCATATTCACTTCGCAAAAGCGATCGCCAGTGTTGGTCAACCTGCAACATTAAAGTTAGCTATAGACCAAGCTAAAATGGTTGGCCTCGAACAACCAAAGCGCATCCAGGCTCAAACTTTAATTGCTAAATGGCGCAAAGACATTCTGAAGATAGAGGACAAACCTTATGTCCTCTTAGCGAAACAGCTAGCGAAGCAGGAAACTGTGGATAGCTTTAATTCAGCAATTAAACAAGCTAGTTATGTTGCTTTGGAGCGTCCCTTGAGAATAGAAGCTCAGACCCTAATAGCTGAGTGGAATAAGCGAGTACAAATTATTGAAGATTCACCGTTATTAGCAGAAGCTAGAGTTTTAGCAAAAGAAGGAAAGCTTGGACAAGCTATTGATGTGGCGTATGAAATAGAAAGTGGTCGTGCTTTGTACGAAGAAGCTCAGGATGAAATTTATAAGTGGAGTACAGAGCTACAAATTGCCCAAGATAGGCCAATTCTCAATCAAGCCTATGGTCTAGCGGATCAAGGCCGTCTTACTGCTGCGATTAATACAGCTTATCAAATTGGCTATGGTCGCGCTCTATATTATGAAGCTCAAGGTGCTATCTCTAAATGGGCATCTGAACGAGATGCTATATGGGCAGCACAACAAGCGGAAGAAGCTCGCAGACAGCGACAGTACCAACCGGCACCAGCACCAAGTCCAAGATATTATTCACCAGCACCTAGCCCGCAATATTATTCGCCAGCACCAAGTCCACAATATTATTCACCTGCTCCACAGAGGTCTTATTCACCAGCACCAAGTCCAAGATATTATTCACCAGCACCAAGTCCACAATATTATTCGCCAGCACCTAGCCCCCAATATTATTCGCCAGCTCCACAGAGGGCTTATTCACCAGCACCAGCACCAGCTCCAGCTCCTGCCTCAAGTTCGGACGCATATTTACTTCAAGAATGATGAGCCAATCAATATTTATGAGTTAGCTATATCGCCCTTGAGCCTCACGCCATAATCTGTGATTTGGCGACCAGATGAATCTGCGGCCAATTGAATGGGTTCGATGCCGATTCAATTTGCATGCCATCCCAACAGAAGCTTTCCCCCTAGTTGAAAAACTTGTATTATTATGTTGCTATAACCCCGGAAATTTTCCACCATGGGCACTGCCTACCAATATAAATTAAGGCCAAATAAAGAACAGTTAGCCATAATAGAATTGTGGTTGGAATTGTTGCGTCGGCAGTACAACTATAGGTTAGGGGAGCGGTTCTCGTGGTGGTCAGAAAATCGTTGTCCAGTTAACGCCTGCCCCTTGGTGATGCCAATTCCTCAACTAAGAGATAATCCAAATTATTACTCTCAAAAAAAAGATTTGGTCAATACCAAAGACAAGTTTCCTGAGTACAAGCTGATTCATTCTCAGGTGTTACAAGATTGCATAAAACGGGTAAAACTTGCCTTTGATAGATGGTTTAAAGCAGATAAAAGTGGACAGAAATTAGGAAAACCAAGGTTTAAAGGAAAAGGACGTTATCGTAGTTTTACTTATCCTCAAATCAAGCAAGACTGCATAGAAGAAAACAAGATAAACTTGCCAAAAATAGGCAATATCAAGTTTATTCAACATCGACATTTACCTGATGGTTTTCAAATTAAAACAGCGACAATTAGTCGTAAAGCTGATGGTTATTATGTAACTTTATCCCTAGAAGACAAATCAGTCCCAGCTTTAACAACTCAAGTTGAACCGACATTAAAAAATACTCTGGGAATTGATATGGGACTGAAGGAATTCTTAGTAACAAGTGAAGGAGAATCAGTCCCCATACCTCAATACTACCGAAAATCTCAGCAGCGATTAAAGACTCTACAGAAACGCTTATCTCGTAAAAAGAAAGGTAGTAAAAGATGGTTAAAAGCTGTTAAAGCTGTAGCTAAACAACATAAAAAGGTTGCCGATAAACGTAAAGATTTCCACTTTAAAACAGCCAATGAATTGTTATTAAAAGCTGGAGTTATTGCCCATGAAAACTTAAACATTAAAGGGCTAGCAAAGACTCGTTTGAGTAAATCAATTAACGATGCTGGATGGGGACAATTCCTAACTATTTTGACTGTCAAAGCCGGAAATGCTGGACAGAAGACTATAGCAGTGAACCCCAAAAATACTAGCCAAGACTGCTCAAACTGTGGTGAAAAAGTCGATAAAGAATTAAACATACGAACTCATTCTTGTCCGCATTGCGGTGTTGTAATAGACCGCGACTTGTTTGCGCAGCATGACCTAGGAAATGCAGCGATAAATATAAAAAATAGGGCGGTAGGGCATTCCGTCCTTAAAGCATCGCGCTTGTCCGACGGGGTACCGGGACTGCGAAACGAGAGAGCTTACACTATACCGCAAGGTTAGTGTGGGAGTATGTCACTAGTGCCCTTAAATATCTCAATTCCAAATCAATTTTATGAATGGAGAATCAGCATTAAAATTGCTGCTTATTGATAACGATCCTATCTTTCGGGTGGGGTTAAAATTTGCCTGCGAGCAGTTTTCAGACATTGAAATAGTAGGTGAGGCAGAGGTAGGAGAAGAAGCAAAAAATTATTAAAAATTTGATAACACAAGAAAAAAAGTTTTTTGATAATTTTAGATATAGAAATCCAGAATTTGTCCGATCAAACTACACAGGATATTAAAATCTCTGGAATCGACTTTTGTGAAGAGCTAAAAACTTCATATCCTCAATTACCAATTTTATTATTGACATCCCTAAAAAACACCGCATTATTAGCATTCATGCAAGAGTTAGGTGTTAGTGGATACTGCTCTAAAGGAATAAGTATTTCTGAGTTAGTAACTATTATTCGACAAGTTGTAAATGGTCAGTCTTATTGGGTAAATAGTTCTAATAGTTCTATTAGAGAAGATGTGCCAGAAAATTATGGCAAAGTAACAATTTCAAATCTAAAAGTTCAAGCAGCAAACTTTTTCAAAATTCTTCGTTACAATGTTTGTAATTCTGGACTAAAACAGATAGATTTGTCTCTTGCAGAAATCACTTCTCAACTAGATGAAAGTGTAAAAATTTAGATAGAAATAATTTAACTTCTGTACTTAATGTAGCGATTAATTCTGGGCAACGTCGAGAATTACTAACTGCTAGGTGGGTCGTTAATCAATTATTACCTCGTTCTTTTAATCTGCAAAAACAGCCACAAAAACATTTAATTAGAGATGGTTTTTTTGACTCTCAATTGCAAGAGATTACAGGTTTACAGGCCAATAAAAATTCCAATGCAGTGAATATTAATGAGCAAATTGTACCAACAAAAAATTCAGAAGTTATTTCTCAGACTCCTACTGAAGAAATAAATGTACAAACAGCATTATTTGAAGTGACAATAGCTAAATTAAATTCTAATTTAATTAATCTTAGTAAATTGCCAATGGAAATAGATATCTTGCGGGGTGCTAAGAAACAAGAATTAATATATATAGCTTTATGTAAATTTGAAGATATTCTTGATGAACTGCGTATTACTCCTATTTTGCTGGAAGAAATACCGCAAAAAAGAAATGAGATTGTTAGTAAATTGTGGGAAGTTACTACCCAAGTTTTTTTTAGTAAATACTATCAAGTAGAAATCAGTAGTAGCACAATGACTCTCAACTCTTTTGCAGAAAAAATCAAATTAGAAGTGATGCCAGTATTGTTAAATGATGTAGAGAATGTGCATAAATTTATTCTGAATAAGATTCCTTTAGTTGAAGAATTAATAGGGCATTTATTATTTCAAGTTTCTTTAGTAGTGGATAATAAATCTTGTGCTGTAGGTACTCCTGAAGCTATGCAACTTTCTGAAGCGTTATTGCAAAATTTCTTAATTTCAATTGCTAATGCTGTGATGTACCCTTTGTTAAATAATTTTGCTGATGTTGAAGAAATTAAAGAAGATTTTTATAGTCGGCAGTTATTATCAACACGAGATATTGAAAAATTCCGTAATAGTTTATCTTGGAGATATCGTATAGAACAATATGTAGGGGAACCAAAAGCAATTTTTGAGAGTAATTTTTCTTTGTTTGTTTTGAATGAAAGTGGCATTAAAAAAATGGCGATTTATTCTCCCCGCAGACACGAATTAGCAAAACTTTCAGGTATTCCACTTACAGTAACATTACTTCTAGAAACTCGTGATGCCATAGCTCCTGGTGTTCGTGCAACTGTTTCTTTTATTGGTAGTGGAATTGTTTATTTACTTACTCAAGTAGTTGGGCGTGGTATTGGTTTAATTGGGAGAGGTATTTTTCAGGGTCTTGGTAATTCTTTTCAAGATGCTAAATTCGGTAGAAATAATAATAAAGCAGAAACAAAAAGAAATAACTAGCAGATATAGAATTGTCAGCGCGAAGGTAAGGAAGAAGGAAGACGGAAGAAGGAAAGATGGAAGAGAGGAGGGGACGTTGTCTATTTGCCCATTGGAATTAGTGTGGGGGTGTGGGGAGTGTGGGGATTGTGGGGAGTTTGAGGAGTTGGCAGGGCCTTACATATTTGCCCATTGGAATTCTTGTTTGAGAAAAAGAGGAAGTATTAAAGATGGGTACTTTTTCTCCAAAGATTCATCCCTTACTTCAGCAACGCCTGGAAGGGATGAGGGTGGGAAAAAATCTTGGGATATTCCAGCATTCGATCTTTACCGAATAATTAAAGTTTAAAGCCTCTCCTTTAAAGGAGAAACAAGCGGTCGTAGCGCAGCTTCCCGTAGGGTGGGATGGCCAGGTCTCCTCGCCATATCCAATCGAGCAAGAGAGAAAAGATTTTCATGATTAGTCAATCCTCATCTTTTCAAGAAGAGGTAATTCTAAATTCGCGCATTCTAAATTCTAAATTCTTTACCTTTGCATTGAATGGAAGTAGATCGGCAAAACAGAAATCACATTGCGGTCTATTCATTTTTGAAAGCTTCTAGGCAGAGCCAAATTCTTAACTCCAAAGTACACTAAATTTTACTTTTAAGCAATTAAGTCTGTATTGTTTATCTATCAATGTTTTCAGCTTTTTCTAGAGGGTAGGAAATAACTACGTTTAGCTGTGCTAGCGCATCTTTTTTCGCCCTAAATTACACCCAAAAAAGGGATGTTGAACTAATTTTGCTAATTTTATTTTAAATAACTAATGTTTAATTGAATTTTTGATAATTTTTAATTATTTGAGTATTTGTAACTACTTAGGGTTTGCTGAAAAAGTCTTGTGGGTGAGGGTAGGAGACAGGAGACAGGAGACAGGAGACAACCCACCCCTAACCCCGACCGTGGAGGGGAGAAATGGGAATGAGCGAGGAGGTAGGAGCTAAGTTTTGTCCCAAGATTGTTCTGCCCAACTCTTACCTAAAATACGCTCCTTTTTGAGCGTGAAGATCTGAAAACCAGGCACTACAATTCGACCTCAAAAAGGTTGAAATCGTTATATGTCAATGCTTTTAGATTTAATCAGCAAGCCCTACTTATCCAAGACATGGACAAGTTTAAATAAGTCAAAATGATACCAACTATAAATAATACTCATAACTGGTATATGGATTTTTTTCCTGATTAACAAAGAAGCTAGTGGGACTTATTCCATTTCTCAAAAACTTTTCGGTTGTGCATCAGTAAAGTGTGGGATAAGTAAGTAAGTATGGCTGGCGAATCTAATCTAAAAGCACTGATATATAAAGGTTGAACGCATTTTGGTCGCGAAGGGGGTGCAAATATTTAATCCACATTCCGCAGTTCTCAATATATCTTTATATCTGTTTACATTCCCAAAATTTCTTGAACGATAAAATGTACTTACAGGAGTTGCGATCGCCAATATTCCTTGTTTTATCAGAATTTTAGTAACAAAAATTTACATTCTGGATTTTGAGCTTGAATGGCTGAAACAATTGCTGGCTAAGGATATTAGCAGAAGTATAAAATTTATTTATCAATTAAATGTTAAGAAGTGCGGAATGTGGGATTTAAGCTTCTTGGACCAAAAAGTTAGGAAAAGATACAGGTAGAATTATTCCTCCTACTTTCTGAGCTCTCCCCACCCTCCCCACATTCCCCTCCACGGTCGGGGAAGGGGCTAGGGGTGGGGGAACCACACTTTCTTGACGCACAACCAACTTTTCAACCCATATCTTGAGCAGGGGAGTAGGGGAGTGGGAGAGTAGGGGAGTGAGGGAGAAGTAAATATATTGACATCCTCCCGACGCTGCACTTGCGTGACAGGGCAGGATTCCTAACCATCGCGCTATTAGGTCTTTCTGCTGCCTCTTGACAGAGGAGCTGCGCGCTCCAATGGACCAGCCTCCAAGGTCGAGCCTCTTTTCGGTCTAAAGGCGCGCTCCACAGACTGACACTGCTAGCCCAGCAGCCAGACTTTAAGTATAATACGCTATTGCCAAAACCGCAAAATTGATTAGTTTTTCCTGCGGAATGCTGCGCAAACATCCCGACGCTCCCCTTCGGGAGAGCGCGGGTCTTCAACCAACGTTGAGATAATAATTAAAAAAGCGGTCAGCACCTAAGCAGTCAGCAAGATCATTTTTCTAAAGTTTATCAGGGGATTTCAACTCCTCCTAAACAATCCTGCGCTTGGGGTTGCAGGGGATTTTAACCCAGTAGGGGCGAATGGCCATTCGCCCCTACAAGCTGATAGCTAGTTAATATCATCTCCAGATAATTAACGACAAAAAAACTTTCTCCTCCTTATATCTGAAAACTTCCTCTTCTTCCTTCCTAATTCCTAACTCCTGACTCCTGACTCCTCCCTATAACTATTCAACCGGACATGATAGCTAATGGCAAAATATAGACTCTCTCAACAACACTTGAATCTACTTACAACTTGCCCCCGTAAATTCCAACATCTCTATCTTGATAATCTGAGCGTACCAACAACACCAGCACAACAAGAAAGGCTAAATTGGGGTAGTCAGTTTCACTTATTAATGCAGCAAAGAGAACTAGGATTACCAATAGAATCTTTAATGTTAGAAAATAAAGAAATGCAGTACTGTTTTGAAATTTTTTTTCAAGCAGCACCAGAAATATTAAATCCTGAAACTCAAGATAATATAATTTTACGTCAAGCT
Source organism: Okeania sp. KiyG1 (assembly GCF_014132355.1). Classification (GTDB taxonomy): domain Bacteria; phylum Cyanobacteriota; class Cyanobacteriia; order Cyanobacteriales; family Microcoleaceae; genus Okeania. Next base: position 61,091 of record NZ_BLZO01000185.1, on the reverse strand, counting down.
GAACATAGTCTTAGTATTAATTTTAATGATTATATATTGACGGTTATTTATGATTTATTGATTGCTGATATTCAACAAGCAGAAATTTTTGATTGGAAAACTTATAGCTTTCCTCAAAATCAGACAAAGTTAGCTCAAAATTGGCAAACACGCTTATATCTTTACACTCTAGTTGAAACTAGCAAATATTTGCCCGATGCAGTTTCGATGACCTATTGGTTTATCGAACCAAAAGGTCAAAAGTTACCTGCAAAACTAAAATTTTCTTATAATCAACAGGCACACAAAAAAACTGAACGAGATTTAAAGCAAATATTATATCGGTTAACTAATTGGTTAAATAATTATCAAGAAAAGGGAGAAGAATTTCCTCAAGTTCAGAAGATTGAACATTGTCATTCTTGTCAATTTGCTACTCGCTGTCAGAATTTTTTAGAAGTTCAGGACAAAAAAGTAGATATTCAGTCTACATTTGTTTCTGCTGACTTAATATTAAGTATAGATAGTATTCCAGAAATATCAATTTAGCTGAAAATTATTAAATTAAATTCTAGGTACAAGTCCATAGAGATGATACCAAATCCGGTTATTAAATACATTTTATGGGATGCTAAGGTTCAAACTTCTCCTCATCTCCCCTAAACCCCATCTCCCCATCTATATAATCTACATAATAAAGATACTCTATCAACCGGATTTAGGATGAGCTTAAAAATTGCTCCAGTCACTATAGGAATTTTTTATGAGTAAAATATAATAATTCCCACTAGATTTAGTAAGACACTCCCAGTATAGCCCTAATGTAGAATTTGATATAAAATAAGGAAAAAAGAAAGCAATACTTCTGGAAAACTTTAAGATTTAAGAGAGAAAAAAGGCTTGATTTTTATCTCAAAATCAAAAAGTTTGCTTGGAAGTGATACCTAAGTCATGCCGATCGTAACTTATTACAGCTTTTATCAATTGAATGAGAAATCGGGTAAAAATTTGGGACTTTAGGAAAAAGGACTCGAAAAGAGAGTAATAGTTAAAGTTTACTCCTTTGTCGTTCACCCTAAGTCAATACAAGAAGCATAATTCGATGTATAACAGACCTCACCTCACCTGCATAAGAAGCTTTATAATATTTATGATTATTTACTATAAATAATTTATAAATTTTAAGTAATCGGCTTATTAGTTAAAATATTATGTCATCAAAAATACTTGTTGTAGATGATGAGCCTGATTTTGAATCGCTGATCATCCGTAACTTTAGAAAAAAAATCAAACAAAAAGAACTAGAGTTTATTTTTGCTAGAGATGGTGTAGAAGCATTAGAAATATTGTCACAAGAATTAAGTATAGATATCGTCTTAACTGATATTAATATGCCTTTAATGGATGGATTGACTTTATTAGATAATCTTCAAGAGAAATATCCTGAAATTAAAGCAGTAATTATTTCAGCTTATGACGATATGGAAAAAATTAGGTCGGCAATGAATAGAGGTGCTTTTGATTTTTTGACTAAACCTATAGATTTTGAAGATTTAGAAATTACGATCAAAAAACATTAGAAAATGTTAGACAACTCAAAGAAAATAAACGTTTAAAACAAGAAAAAGATGAAGCACAAGCAGCAAACCGAGCAAAAAGTATATTTCTAGCAAATATGAGCCATGAATTACGAACACCATTAAACGCGATTATTGGCTATAGTGAAATTTTATTAGAAGATGCTCGGGATTTAGGTTATGAAGACTTTGTTCACGACCTTGATAATATTCATACTGCGGGAAGACATTTATTGACAATCATAAATGATATTCTCGACCTTTCAAAAATTGAAGCAGGTAAAATGGATATTCACTTGGAAAGTTTCAAGATAATGGCATTAATTGAAAATGTTGTAGCTACTATTCAACCATTAATTGAGCAAAATAGTAATACATTAGAAATTATCTGCGACGATAATCAGGAATTAATAGTTGCTGACCCTAATAAAATGCGCCAAGTGATTTTAAATCTTCTGAGCAACGCAGCTAAGTTTACAGAAAATGGCAATATTAGTTTAAAAGTTAAAATTATTAATAATGATGATGATGAGGATTGTAATATTCAAAATGAGCAATTGACCCCTAAGAAAATGTTGATTTTAAGTGTTGCTGATACTGGTATAGGTATATCAGAAAATCAAATGAATGTTTTATTTCAACCATTTACTCAAGCTGATAATTCAACTACACGGAAATATGGAGGTACTGGTTTGGGTTTAGCTATTAGTCGTCACTTTTGTAAAATGATGGGTGGGGATATTGGTGTAGTGAGTGAAGTTAATAAAGGCTCAATATTTACTATTAAAGTTCCTTTTGTCAAAGAACAATTTATCGATGAAGAATTATTTGACTGAAGTAGGTTTTTGGTGGTAGGTGGTAGGTGGTAGGTGGTAGGTTTTTGGTGAAAAAAGCTTACCGAATAATTAAGGTTTTAAGCCTCTGCTTTAAAGGAGAAGCAAGAAAAAATTTTCCTTTTAGTCAATCCTCTTCCTTTTAGGGAGAGGTGATTATCAATTATTCATTATCAATTATTAATTCTTGAATGCCCCATCTTTTCATTAACCTCAACAAACTTGAAGAAGGTGGTAGGTTTTAGGTTTTAGGTGGTAGGTGAAAATAGTGGAATTTTTTACCCAATTTCGTCAGTACTAATAGCGCGTCAAGCTTTAAATGTTGTATTAAGATTTTGGACAAAAACAATATAATATAGCTTAGATTTTCCCATTTTCCTATTACGCTATTTTAACCTTGACACGACACTAATATGAAATACGAAAAATCACCCTAAAGTTACTTCACAAAAGATTAAAGTTGAACAAGATAGTAAAAGAGCAATTTTATATTAAATACAAGAATTATGTAATCTTCCCATCCACCAATATCTGTAGCAAATATCAGGGCTATTTCCAGAGCTTTTTCATTCTAAGCTGTGCCATTTTATGTATTTACTAAACCACCTTATTTCAAGATTTAGGGAATTTATCTTTCGCTGTCTGAAAAGCAATAAATTAATTGTCAAAATCTAGAATGAAATGACCCTGGGGCTATTTCATACAAGTATTTAGATGAATTTTTTTCATCATTCTATATAAAACCTAACACCTACAACCTAACACCTATCACCTATCACCTATTACCTATTACCTAAAACCTAATATCAAATCCGATTGAATAGTTATTATATAGTTGGCAGAGGTGGGGATATGGGGAGATGGTCTGATTTAATATTGAATATTGAAGTGTGGATAGAATTATAAACATATACTTTATAACCGGATTCTATATAAAACCTAACACCTAACACCTAACACCTACAACCTAACACCTATTACCTAAAACCTAATATCAAATCCGGTTGAATAGTTATTATATAGTTGGCATAGGTGGGGAGATGGGGAGGTGGTCTAATTTAATATTGAATATTGAAGTGTGGATAGAATTATAAACATATACTTTATAACCGGATTCTATATAAAACCTAACACCTACAACCTAACACCTAACACCTACAACCTAACACCTATTACCTAAAACCTAATATCAAATCCGGTTGAATAGTTATTATATAGTTGGCATAGGTGGGGAGATGGGGAGGTGGTCTAATTTAATATTGAATATTGAAGTGTGGATAGAATTATAAACATATACTTTATAACCGGATTCTATATAAAACCTAACACCTACAACCTAACACCTAACACCTACAACCTAACACCTATTACCTAAAACCTAATATCAAATCCGGTTGAATAGTTATTATATAGTTGGCATAGGTGGGGAGATGGGGAGGTGGTCTAATTTAATATTGAATATTGAAGTGTGGATAGAATTATAAACATATACTTTATAACCGGATTCTATATAAAACCTAACACCTAACACCTAATACCTAACACCTACAACCTAACACCTATTACCTAAAACCTAATATCAAATCCGGTTGAATAGTTATTATATAGTTGGCATAGGTGGGGAGATGGGGAGGTGGTCTAATTTAATATTGAATATTGAAGTGTGGATAGAATTATAAACATATACTTTATAACCGGATTCTATATAAAACCTAACACCTACAACCTAACACCTAACACCTATCACCTATCACCTATCACCTATTACCTAAAACCTAATATCAAATCCGGTTGAATAGTTATTATATAGTTGGCAGAGGTGGGGATATGGGGAGATGGTCTGATTTAATATTGAATATTGAAGTGTGGATAGAATTATAAACATATACTTTATAACCGGATTCTATATAAAACCTAACACCTACAACCTAACACCTAACACCTACAACCTAATCCTAAGACCTAATACCTAATACCTAACACCTAATACCTAAGACCTGACACACAACGGCAGGATAGTGACGATAAATTAAATTTATTAAATATGCCTGAAAGCAGAAATTATTGGCAAATTTATGCCTCCGATAATCCGCCTAATTCATTTGTTGAACTTGTCAAAAATTATGCGCCAAAATTATCTGTAAAATATCTGCCACAATTATTATGGCAGCGTGGAATTAAAGAGACTCAAAAATTAGCAGGTTTTTTAGACCCAAAACAATATCCACCAACTAACCCCTTTGAATTTGGCATCGAAATCAACAAAGCTGTAGAAAGAATTATTGATGCTAAAAACAATCAAGAAAAAATTGCTATCTGGGGAGACTTTGACGCTGATGGCATTACCTCAACATCTGTACTTTGGGACGGATTAGGAGAATTTTTTCAGAAAAATAATCAATTAACTTATTACATTCCTAACAGGTTTACAGAATCTCATGGTTTAAACTTTCCTGGAATTGAACAGTTAGCAAAAGAAAATTATAGTTTAATAATAACCTGCGATACAGGTAGTACAAATCTTGCCGAAATAGAATATGCAAATAACCAGGGAATAGATATAATCGTCACCGACCACCACACTCTTCCCCCTCAACGTCCGCCCTTATTAGCTATTATTAATCCTCGTTATTTATCCCCCTCTCATCCCCTATATAATCTCTCCGGAGTTGGAGTAGCTTATAAATTAATAGAAGCACTTTATTTAACTCATCCAGAAATACCTAAACTACCCTTAACAGAATTATTAGACTTAGTAGCTATTGGTTTAATTGCCGACCTAGTTCAACTAACAGAAGAAAGTCGGTATTTAGCACAAATAGGAATTGAAAAATTAAGTACACAACTCCAAAAAACCACCAGACCAGGAGTCGCCAAACTATTAGAATTATGTAAAAAAACAGGCGATCGCCCCACAGATATTTCCTTTGGTATTGGACCTCGAATTAACGCTGTCAGTAGAATCATCGGAGATGCCAGCTTTTGTGTAGAATTACTCACCAGTCGTGACCCCCAACATTGTCAACAACTAGCCATAGAAACCGAACTGGCCAACTCTAGGCGCAAATCCCTACAAAAAGAAGTAGTTCGAGACGTTACCCAAAAATTGACCAAACTAGACCTTTCTACCACTAACGTCATAGTTCTCACAGACCCTCAATGGCCTGTAGGTGTGTTAGGATTAGTAGCAGGTCAAATAGCTCAAGAATACAACCGTCCCACTATCTTGTTGACAGAGGAAACTGAGGCGGTCAAAAGCTCTGAGGAACCATTATTAGCTCGTGGTTCCGCTCGTTCAGTTGGCCAAATAGACCTATACCAGTTAGTTAAACATCAAGAACATTTGTTGCATCGGTTTGGAGGCCATCCTTTTGCTGCTGGTCTAAGCCTACCAGTAGAAAATATCCCCATATTTACAGATGCTATTAATCAATTATTAGGACAAACATTAGGAGCGACTCTTAACCAGACTTCAACAATAGATGTAGATTTAATTGTTACCGTCTCTGAGTTGGGTAGAGATTTATTTCAAGAACTTAAACTTTTAGAACCCTGTGGAATGGGCAACCCTGTTCCTAAACTTTTAGTCCAAAATTGTTGGTTTAGTGATGTTTGGCATAGAAATCAAAAAGATTTAAACGGAAAAAAAGTTCAATATATCAAAACAGATTTTGAAATTTGGGATGAGTCTGGGGAGAAAGGGTTCCCTGGTGTTTGGTGGGGTCATTATAAAGATGAAATTCCCGAAGAAAGATGTGATGCAGTGGTAGAGCTAGACTTCAATGCTTATAAAAAACGTTATGAAGTCAGACTTATTACCGTACAACCATCACTCCAAAATACCCAGTTAAAAACATCAAATCTTGTAGATTGGATTTGGGACTGGCGTAATAGTCAGAGAATCGGTAATCTAGAAGAAATAAGAATAAATAGCCAAAAAGATTTTATTCTTCTCAAAGAATGTCCCACTAGCTGGAACGATTTACGAATCTGGTTTCGGCGAGCAATGAATCAACAAAAGAAATTAGCGATCGCCTACTCACAACCTCCTATTGTCCCTCCCACAGATATCTGGCAACAACTTTTGGGTATTGCAAAATATCTCAGTCGTACAGCTAAACCTGTCACCCGTTATCAACTCCTAAAAAAATTAGGTATTGGTGATACTACTCTCAAATTAGGTTTGCAAACATTACAATATTTATGTTTTAATGTCAAGTATAAAGACCAAGCATTTTACATAACTCAAAATCAAATCAAAAACCAAAAATCAGAAACTCAATCCCAAATAATCGGAAAATTCCTAGCAGCAATATCAGAAGAACAATTTCGGCAAAAATACTTCTGTGAAGTACCATTAAAAACAATAGAAGCGATCGCAGCTCAGACAATCTTAGAAGATACCACTATCTCTATTCCCTTCTAGTGCCGCTACGCGGAAGTCAAAAGTCAGGGTAAGTCAAAAGTCAAAAGTCAAAAGTCAAAAGCATTGATTTGTAAGGCTCTGTTGACTGACATACATTAGATGGGGAAATAGGGATACCCACCCCTAACCCCTCCAGGGAGGGGAATGTGGGGAGATGGGAAATAGGGAGATCAACACACCTAGAAACAAAAATTTATATGCACAGTTTTAGCTGTGTCAGTCTCCTACTCTGTTTGTCAGGTTTTAGCATAATCTATATAACTAGACTATGTTATTGACATCCTCCCGAAGCTGCACTTGCGTGACAGCGCGGGATTCCCTAACATCACTGATAGGGGCTTTCTGCTTCCTCTTGACAGAGGAGCTGCGCTAACATAGCACCTGCCTCCGAGGCCGAACCTCTTTTCGGTCTTACGGTCGCTCCACAGACTGACACTGCTAGTCCAGCAGCCTTATTTTGTTGAGCATAGCATACTATTGTAAGAACCGCAAGATTGATTGGTTTTTCCTGCGGAATGCTGCGCAAACATGCCCTAGCTCCCCTACGGGAGAGCGCGGGTCTTCAACCAACGTTGAGATAAATAGTAAATCAAGTTACCGAAAAATTGTAGTTTAAACCCTCCCCTTTTAACTATGCTTTACCCATAACTCTTGAAACCCTTGTGGGGAGTGTGGGGGGTGTGGGAGGTAATAATTTTGTCTACTGTTATCAAAAAATGTATTTTTCAATACACTTTTCTGAAAAAAAAGCCTCTCCAAGAGACGCACATAACTCGTCTATTTTGTCAAGTTTTATGTTAAGAAAGATGTGGGTAATGAATAGCCCTTTTAAGGGGATAATAAAGAAAAATTTTCATTCTTAGTCAATCCTCTTTTTTCAAGGAAAGGTAATTATTCATTATTAATTATTCATTATTAATTATTCATTATTAATTATTCATTATTAATTATTCTCTATTATGCTCATCTGTCCCGAATGTGAGTTTGAAAACCCGAACCAGAATAAATTCTGTGAAAAATGTGGTACATCCCTAACCTACAAAAATTGTCATCAATGTGGAACACAAGTGTACTTGAGCGTTCAACAATGTCACAACTGTGGTGCTAATATAGCTCAAGTCTGGAAGGCAATTATAATTACTCAAGCAGAAGCTCTCCTCCCCGACTCACCTGAAATTAATCTCAAGGAAATGGGGCAAGAAGAAGTAATAACTGGAGCAAGTCCCCTGGCCAAAGATTCGGCGGATTCAGCAGCAGATGTTCTTATAGAAGAAGCCGAAGAGATTTTAGAATCCTCCGAACTTTTGGAGCCAAAAATAGAAGTCGATCTACAACCTGCTGCCGAAGTAGAATCAGAAGATACTTTACCAGAAACAATAACTGAAGCTGAAGATTCATGCCAAAAATTAGAAGAGTTAGATAATTCTGAATCAATTACCGCAGACATTCTCAGTCCAATGTCTGAAGCAGCAAACACAGAGAATAAATTATCCTCAAATCCAAATGACGATCTAGAAAATTCCTCCACTGCATCAGAAAAATATTTAGATTCCCAACAGCGCTACCAACTATTGGAAACTATACCACCAAAAAACCAAAGTGAAATGGTAGTAGTGCAAGTACTAGACTGTAACCCACTAGAACAAACACCCCTCAAAGCTTGGTTGCGAAGTAACTCCGGTAATTTTAGACCGCCCACTTCTACTTCTCAAGAGAATGAATTATCGGGTTACGAAAATCAAGAAAGTCAATTCCCTACCTCAAACCAACAGAGAGAAACAACGGAGATAGAAGCATTGATTTTTCCCACCATTGCTGAACCTTATGTAGCATTATATTCCCAACTACCTCAACACTTTCCCACTGTTCAGGATAGTTGGCGGTCGCAAAACGAAGAAATATTACTTGTAGCAGACTACAGTAGTTTGCCATTATTAGTAGACCTTTGGGGAAGCGAACACCTTTCCCAATTCCAAATTTTATCCTGGTTGCAGCAAATGACCGAACTTTGGGTAGCTCTAGCACCATGGCATTGTTGCCAAAGTATAATGGAATCAGAAAATATCCGGGTAAGTCAAACAGAAAATAATTATATCAAGTTACAACATCTGTACTCAAAACCTGGTGAAACTCAAAATCTCCAAGATTTAATGAAATTCTGGCAATCGTTATTTGAGCAGTCTCAACGGACCGAGTTTGGTTGGGTAACAGCTTTAATGCAAGATTGGCGGGATGATAAAATACAAACTATTGAACAATTGCGATCGTATCTCATGACTACTGAAGATAACTTACAACCCCAACCACCTCCTATATCAGCACCTACAGTTTTGCAAACTGATGATACTTTCCCACAGATAGTAGAAAATATAGAAACTCAAGACACTGAACTTTTACCAATACAGTTGGTAAATTTGGAAAGTTCCGGAAAAAGTGATGTAGGCAGTCAAAGAGACCATAATGAAGATTCTTTTGGAATTCAAACTCAGATAGAAAACCAAGAAACACCCACCGAAAAAATTATTCAAGCTAAAGGACTTTATGTGCTCTGCGATGGTATGGGAGGACACGCTAGCGGAGAGATAGCTAGTCAAGTAGCAGTAGATACTATTAAACAATACTTTAAAGTTGAAAGTAGTTGGTCAGTAGGTTTGCCCTCCGAGGAAACAATTCGTGAGGCAATTATACAGGCAAATCAGGTAATCTACGAGATTAATCAACAAGAAGTCCGTTCTGGTAGTAGTCGGATGGGTACTACTTTAGTAATGGCAATGGTTTACGATACAAAAGTAGCTGTAGCTCATGTGGGTGATAGTCGTTTGTATCGTCTCTCTCGTCAGGGAGGGTTAGAGCAGATCACTCTAGACCATGAAGTAGGACAGAGAGAAATTAATCGTGGGGTTGAACCAGAAATAGCTTATGGTCGCCCAGATGCTTATCAATTAACTCAAGCTTTAGGACCGCGAGATGAAAATTTTGTCAGACCAGATGTACAATTTTTCGAGCTTGATGAGGATAGTCTAATAATCATAGCATCTGATGGTTTAACAGATAATGATTTTCTGGAAAATAATTGGAAAAATCTCCTGGAACCTCTTTTAGACAAACAAGCTAATTTAGAATTTGGTGTAAACCAGTTAATTAATTTGGCAAATCAGCATAATGGTCACGATAACATTACAGCAATTGTTATCCGTGCTTTAGTGAAGCCACAAAAAGGCGTTGCTGAATACTGAGATGATTGAGGCCGACACGGGGACACGGAGACACGGGGACACGGAGACACGGAGACACGGAGACACGGAGACACGGAGACACGGGGATTATAGTTGATCCTCTCTGATAAAATCATCTCGCAATTATGCAATGGCATAAAAAAAGATAATATTCCTTATGTCAAGCCTCTTTATTGCAGAGGTACTGACAACTGAAATGACCAACTATTTGTGAAATTTTTGAAGTGAGTTGGTATAGCAGTCGAAACAAAAGACGCCGACATTTTTAACGAAGTCAGAAGTCAGAAGTCAGAAGTCAGAAGTTAACCCACCCCTAACCCCTCCCAACCCACCCCTAACCCCTCCCAGGAGGGGAGGGGAAGTCGGGGATTTAAGCCCCGCTCCAAAAATATTACGCCTTAAAAGGCGGGGTTGCGCGACCCATATTATTTTGATAAATGCTCAAACGAGCTTCAGGGATTACTTTTACAGCACTTTTAAGGATAGTGGGGTACAGTTATAAGACTACAGGACTTACGCCGGGACACTAAATATAGTGAGGGCGAATGCCATTTGCTAACGCAAAGCTCCGAATTGCGCCCCTACAGATGGTGCTTTAAAAGTAAATTTGCGTAAGTCCTGGACTATTTATTCCTTTCCTGTTCCCTGTTCCCTGTTCCCTGTTCCCTGTTCCCTGTTCCCTAGAGCAATAAAACTTTGTACCTCATCAACTCAATAACTGCTGTAACTTTTAACTTTTAACTTTTAACTTTTGCTTTATCCCCTATTCCCTAGCGCATAGCGCTATACAAAAAATTTGAAGTTCAAACAGAGATTGTGATTAGGTTAACCCTCTTAGATCCTCAAAAAAATACTCCTTTAAAAAATTGGGACTTTCAGAATGAATCAATAATTAAGATTGGTCGCTCTGTTGATAATCAGGTTGTTTTATCTGATAGTTTAGTCTCACGATATCATCTGGAGTTACACAAAATACCAAAGTCCCAATCTGGAAATATTTGGCGATTAGTTAGTCATGGTACAAATGGAACCTTTGTGAATGGAGTTTTGATGTCTCAGGGAATTATTTCTGATGGTTTCCTGATTCAGTTGGCCAGAGGCGGCCCGATTTTAAAGTTTCAGATTCAGGTTCCATCTGCTGCTAATGCTCCTCAACAATGTTGCTCCCGAGCTGGTGATAACCCACCAGGAAACTTATTTTGCATTTATTGTGGTAAACCAGTTAAAGTTGAACGCAGTATTCGTCAGTATCAAGTATTACGGATATTGGGTCAAGGTGGCATGGGTACTACTTATTTGGCTTGGGATCGGAAGCGCAATAGTTTACAAGTAGGTGCTTCACCTGCTGCTGCTTTGGTGGTCTTAAAAGAAATGAATGCTGATATGGCTCAGATACGCAAAGCTCAAGAATTATTTGAACGAGAAGCTAGAGCTTTGAAATCATTAAATCATTCAGGAATTCCTAAGTTTTTTGACTTTTTTGTGGAAGAAGACAAGAAATATTTGGCTATGGAAATGATTCATGGTCAGGATTTGGAAAAACGTATTTCTATACAAGGACCGGTGTTGCCAAAACAGGCAATTGAGTGGATGATTCAGACTTGCGAGGTTCTAGAATATATTCACTCACAAGATCCTCCACTGATTCACCGGGATATTAAACCTGCTAATCTTCTAGTGCGTCGTCGCGATAATCAGATAATAGTTCTAGATTTTGGGGCAGTCAAAGAGATTGGAACGCCTTTGGGTACGCGGATCGGCGCAGAAGGTTACAGCGCTCCCGAACAAGACCGCGGGCAACCTTTGACTCAATCCGATCTATATGCGGTGGGTGCAACCTCGATCTTTTTGTTGACTGCTCAAAGTCCGATGCACTTCTATGATAATCGTGGTGATGGTTATCGGTTTTATATTGAAAGCGTTCCCACTATTACACCACAACTAAGAGAGGTGATTGAAAAAGTTACTCAACCATTACCTGGCGATCGCTATCAAACTGCTCTGGAGCTTGCAGATGCTTTAAAAGATTGCCTTTAATGCATATCATCGGTCTTGAAATATCTCAGTATGTACAAGGGTTTTGAGTTATTGGTAGAGATATAGCGCTACGCGCAAGTCAGAAGTTAGAAGTAATTCCTGACGCTCATTTAAGTATTTATAATTGCCGTTCTTAGAAACCTATGATAATCTATATAAATCTATGATTCTCTGTTCCATTCCCTATTCCACTGGCAACGTCGGCGTTATCCAGCTCCTCTGGGTGACACGGACGGTTCGCGCTAGCGTTGCGGAGCAAACTGCCCGCCATAGCTAAATTTAATGCTGCATTTCCTAGGTTATGCTACGCAAACAAGTCTCGTTTGCACTAGCGTTGCGGAGCAATCGCAACTAAAATAGCAGTGTTCGCAATTTGATTGCGCGCTCTGATAATAACAGAGATTCGCGATTCAGTTCCACACCTAGAGCAAGTTTTAGAACTAGGAAACCATCTATCAACAATGGTTAACTTAGAGCTGTACAATTGACATTTTTACTCTAGCTTTCTACGAAACTCATAAAATTCCATGTCAGCAACAGCCTTAGCTAGTTTGTGATTTGACATCATACCTGATACATTAAGGTCTTCAATTACTATCTGACTTTGGTTTTTAGCTAGATAGGTAGTAAGTTTATGCAATGCATCTTTTCTGATGTTGGCTATTTTGCTATTCTGAAAAAAACAAATGTATTTAGATGTTTACTCAATCAACCTTCTCAGGGTTAAGCTCAAAGAATTTACAGAGTTTGCTAGGCTTTGTTGACGAACTAAACCTGCACTCTAACCACATAGTTTGCGCTCAAAAGTGAGCAATTATGTTTACGGGAATGAACTTAACTTGAGATGAATCATTCTGAGTTTAACAACTAGCAGATTTTGTTTCTAATAAATCTTAATCAACCTGTATTCAGTTATTTTGTTATCATTGACATCTCCAGGGGTTAAAACACCCTGAATTCTGTGGTTAACCCACTGCAAAGCTGGATAAATCCATATTTGGTTCAAGCCTGTCAACAAACTTCTACACTCCTAGGCATAGATCGAAATCTAGCTGTGAGCTTACTTTTTTTTGTTTAGCTTTCACGAGTGGTTTTACTCAAAATGTGGGAGCAATCTTCTAGCTGTTTTACCGAATAATTAATAATTAAATAATTCTGGTTTAAAGCCTCCCCTTTTAAGAGGAAAAAAGAAATAATATTTCCTGATATTCAATTCCGTAAAGGTTTTAACCAGAGGTAATTATCAATTGTCCATTATCCATTATCAATTAATGAACTGCCTGCTTGCTTTGAGCCGTCGTAGGAAATTAATTCCCCGTCTCCTCTGTGCAGTGAATCTCACGCCAACTAGCCAGAGGTCATGACTACAGACCTTGTTCTTACTTACTTACTTCTAGTATAGTAGATTTTTACCACGGGTTGAAACCCGCATAAGTTATTCAAGCAGGGGATAAATCTTCCGGGAACTTTCGGACTGTCATTCTTTAGGTTTTAAAATTGCTTTAGTATCAATTTAGTTTTCTGATTACAGCCTTAGAAAGCAAAAAGTTTTGTTTGATTTTTGTTTGATTTTGTAGAGCGATCGCCTAATTATTCTAAACTTTCAGCCTTATTGCCTAGATATTGGCTAATCGACTACATTCTACCAATTTTTCTTGCTTAAACTCAAGAATTATTCATCCTAATCAGTCTTATTTGATTAGGAAATGAGACTAATCTTCTTCCCACACCTCTACAACCAAAATTTCACCTATTGGATCTTGCATAGAAAAATCAAAGTCTTGAAGTTGCTTTTTCCAATAAGGCCACTTATCCCCAAAAAGTAGGGCTATTTTCCAGATACTATCTGTTGGCTTGATTATATTAGATTCTACGAGGGAATTCACCTGACGCTGAAATTTTTCCATCTGGTGTATAACCTTTTGGCTCATAATACCTCTTAATTTTTTTAAATTCTTCTAGAAATTAACTCCCCGATTCTCACTTTTACCGATTCGTGGATTTTTTGTGCTTTTGGGGAAGTTACCTTCTAGTTTTATAGTTTAACACACTTACTTTTGGCAAGGTATTATAAGTAAAACTAAATAATTAAAAATCAATAGTGAGTTTTTTATTCAAGTCAGTTTTTACAAGTTTTACTACTTGAAAAAAGTAAGTAATGTGATAATAATCAGAAGTTTTCCTATTTGATTTTATTATCATTTGTAACATAAGATTATATATATATTTCAGATAAATTTAGCCATATATGCTATCTCCATATCAATTATTTGTAGTAAACATTAAATGGCGTTGCTGATTCTGGGTATGATGCAAGCTCCCCTAACCCCCCACGCATTGGGGGGAATAAAACTCTAAAAGTCCCCCGTTTTATCCCCCTCCCGTCCCTCTTGGAATCCCCCTCCCGTCCCCCTTAGAATCCCCCTCCCGTCCCCCTTGGAAAGGGGGAAGCCAGATGTTGCTTCGCTTTTTGTTGAACGGGGAAAGCCAGAGGATGCTGCGCTTTTGAACGATGGGAAGCCAGATGTTGCTTCGCTTTTTGTTGAATGGGGGATGCGCGGGGGCGAAGGCGAGAACCAAACAATCGCATATTCATACTTCAATTCAGCAACGCCCATTAAATAAGCACCTCAGCAGTCGGTACTGTTAGCATAGCTCTGACCATAGGAGGCTAACTAATAGACATCTCCAAAAATCAAAAATAAAATCAATTCTCACACAGAAATCATCAATTATTTCTCTGTAGGGACGTTGCATGCAACGTCCCTACTGCCTACTGCCTACTGCCTCTTTTCTGGAGATGTCTAATAACTTAAATGACGTAATTGCATCTGTATCCAATTAGACAAATTAGCTTACTTACATTAGACACATTCAATAATACAGCACTTTCCGCTGTTATGAGGCACACCCCGAAGCGGGCCAGATGCCCGCATTGCAATATTTTCACCATTCACCCTGTACATCATTTGCCCGAAATCTGCTGTAAAAAATAAAATCAATCATTCCACTTTTATTCATCAATTCTTTCCCCCTACTCCCTACCCCCTACTCCATCTTTTCGAGAGCTATTCAATGCCATCATGCGATCGTAAACATGACGAGACAGTTTGGGGAATATTTTTTCATCTGTGGCGTAAGCACGATCTTCTGCAAAGACCGCCAGAATATAAATAGCTTTATCATCTAAAGTTCTCACAAATGCTACATCCATACGATGCTTGCTAGTGAAACCAACTTTAGAACCGAAATAAATATTGCTAGGTAAAGATTCGCCGAGAAAACCTTTGATTCCATTGTAGGGGTCATTTTGCCATGCTTCGGGTGTTAAATCTCTGGTTAACAAATAAGCCATTCTTGTACTATACTGCCGTGAAACTGCCTGCCTGGTATATATTTCATAGGTTAGTCTCGCTGCATGATCGGTGGAAATCAAATTTCTGAGAAACTTACCATTTTTCTTCCTGAGTTGGCGATCGCGACCTACAGGACCTTCTTGACTAGGAGAATATCGAGGATAATTTTTTGTACTAACTATTAAATTTTTATAACCTGCTTTATGGAAAAATTCGTTGACTGACTTTCTTTTTTCTAACCAATTTTCTAATTTTTTCCTTCTAATGTTTTCCCCGATCTAGTATCAGTAATTGCATCTAAAATTTTACTGGCAGAATCGTTATGAGACTTCTGCATCATTGCTCTCAAGTCTTCATGAAACTTAGATTCATTTTCCACTAAACCTTTTTTTACTGCTCCATAAAATGCAGCCATCCAAAATAATTTAGATACACTAGCAGGATATCTGACTTCTTGGCTTTGATATCCAGCAAATGTATGAATATCTTGGTTACTAACATCGATTAAACTAATAGATAAGGGTTCTGTTGGTAGCCCTTTTTCTTCAGAAATTTTCACCAATTCATCAACTATTTCCTGTAGCTGAGGACTATAACGTAAAGGGGGTTGTCTACGAACATTGTAGGCAAATCCTAAGTCTTCGGGAGTTTGTTGAGGAACTGGGCGTACATAGGGTGGTACGAGAGTAGGTGATATTGAGGTTTGAGGAGAAGGTTGAGCTGTCGGTGAAGTTGTGCGACCTCTGAAAGGTAGGGTAATAACCCAGCTCGCGGTCATTAATATGGCTACTAATATGAGGATATTTTTATATTTTAACTGGGATAATATTAGTTTTGTACTTTTTGTTTTAACTCGCCGACGTACTTTAACTGGACGTTTCTTGGCTACCCGATATGGTGGACGGACTCGATGAAATGTTTGAGGTGGTAACTTTTCTGCGTGCATTTTCTGAGAAATATAAGTAGTGGACTGAGACAGTTAAAGGGAGTAGGGAGTTTGAATTCAAGAATTTAGAATTTAGAATTTAGAATTTAGAATTACCTCTTCTTATAAATTAAGAGGATTGGATAAAAGGATTTTTTTTCTTCTCTTGGTCGATTGGATATGGCTAGGGGAACTCGCCATCCCACCCTTCGGGAAGCTGCGCTTTTTCCGTTTGTCATGCTCCGCAAACATATCGCGTAGCGTTAACGTAGTTATGCGCCAGCAAAACGACCGCTTTTTTCTCCATGAATGGAGAGGTTTTATACCTGAATTTTTCGGTAATTATAGAACTATAAAAATATACCATATAACTAGATTCTATATAATTTCTAACTTCTGACTTCTCAAATTGATTTTATATAATTTCTAACTTCTAACTTTTGACTTCTGATTTCTCAAAGGAGTTCTATATTACTTCTAACTTTATAATTTATTACTTTTGACTTCTTACTTTTGACTTTTGACTTCTAGCGGATTAGTTGGAAACTTTTAGTAGGGGTCTCCCCTAATACCTCACTTAAAAATTATTTGACTGATAACTGAAGTTACCCTAATTCTTGGATTACAGCGGTTTTCATCTTGGTATACCACAGTAGGGGCGTTAACGATAGTTATGCGAATTTCTTATTTCTTATTTCTTACTTCTTATTTCTTACTTTTGAATTTTGACTTTTGACTTTTGACTTATGTTTTATTGACTATCAGAAAATTTGGCCGTAGCAGATAGTCTAGACTGTTGCCTTTCGGAGCTGTTACCTGTTGCCTATCATCACCATCAGACTTTTTCAGCAAACCCTAAATAGGGCTTACCGTTCTAATCTCAAAGCATTGACAAGTAAAGGTTTGAGCCTTCTTTAATTCCCAAAAAGTGCGCTGGTTTTAGTCTAAAACCCTCAAAAAGTTAGCAGAAAAGGCAGAATAATTGCAGAAAAATTGAGGGACAAAACTTGGCTCCTACCTCCTCGCTCATTCTCATTTCTCCTGTTTCCTGTCTCCTACCCTTACCCATAAGACTTTTTCAGCAAACCCTAAATAATCTGAGAAGTAGCTATTTTCCATTTGCCATCTATAAATGTCAAGTTATAAATAACTGTTAGTTGAGCAGAACCTGACCTTGTAGTGTCTAATTTATCATTTTTAAATAGTTGATATTCTTCGGTAACTTTAACTTGAATAGTTGCTTGATTTCCTTGAGTAGAAAAATATTCAATACTATCTATTTTTTGCTCTTTATACTGATAGTAAGCGTTGTTTTCTTTTAACCAGGCGATCGCTCCATCAGAGGCTACTATATTATCATAGACCTTTCCTGTTGTCAATTCAGCAGCAAGTTTTTGATTGTATGGAGGAGCAAATATTTCTTTTTTTGCTTTTAACCAATTCTGGATTAATTCTTCAGCTTGTTGTTGAGAAATTGATGTTACTAACTCGGTGGTGGGTGGTGTGGGAAATTTTTGTCTTTCTAACTGCGTTGAGGGAGATTTACTTAAGATATTTTTGAGCAAAATACTACTCAAAAAACAACTGCCAATAACACCACTAATAATCACAGCTTTTTGCCAAGTTTTGCGATTAATAGATAATTGAGTTGAAGGGTGGTCTAGACTTTGGTTTAAAGGTGAATTTAAAGTTGTAGTTGTGTCAGGATTATTGATGACTACTAAAGATGAAGATGGCTGAGTTTTTTCATTATTAAAAACCTGAGTTGAATCAGACTCTAAAGCATTTAACATTTCTGTAGATGTAGCAAAGCGATCGCTAATATTAGGTTGAATTGCTCGGTCTAAAATTCCTGCTAATTTAGGGGTTAAATTACTGGTATATTTTTGCCAAATAATCTTCCCTGTTTGTAAATTCATTTCTAAATCTTGGGGAACTCTTCCTGTTAGTAGAAAAATAGCTGTTAACCCTAAACTATATAGATCGCTAGCATAAACTGGTCTTCCTGCTGCTTGCTCAAAAGCCATATATCCAGGAGTACCAATCATAATAGAAATAGGAGTCGTATTTTGAGAATTAATTGCTGTACTAATAGAATCTTTTACTGCCCCAAAATCTATTAAAACTGGCAAGTCATCTTGTTGGCGCAAAATAATATTTTCCGGTTTAATATCCCGATGAATAATATTTCTGCTATGTATATAGTTAATAACCGATAGTAAACTAATCAGAATTTTCTGAACATCACCATCTGTAATTGGCCCTGTATTTTGTACTTTTTTCGCTAGAGTTTCTCCCTCTATCCATTCTTGTACTAGGTAAAATTGACCTGCTGTATCACTAAAATAAGCATACAACTTGGGTATTTGGCTATTAGTTTCCCCTAGTTTTTCTAAAATGGCCGCCTCTAGTTGGAAACGTTGCAATACCTGTTGGTAAATTTTGGGATTATTTGTAACTACTTTAAGTTGCTTAATTACACAGTAGCGACCAGATGGCATTTGGGTATCTTGGGCTAAAAAGGTTTCTCCGAACCCACCACTACTGAGTGCTTGTATAACTTGATAGCGATTGTTCAAAAGCGTTGGTTTCACATCAGGAATTATTGCCCATTTGTTTTAATTCAGGATAACATACTTATCAATGGATAATGGATAATTGATAATTGATAATTGCTGAATTTGGTCTAAGACCTCTTCATTTATGAAGAAAATAAAAAGAAAATATTTTCCTTAAGTTCAGAGGATATCTGAAAAGTTTTTGATACTGAATTTTGCCCCCCGAGCAAGCCAACTTTGGGGGGAACAAGAGTCAATTTGCTTGCTATAGTCCCCCAAAATTGGGGGATGCGCGGGGGCTTAGATGTAGCAAATGGGACTTATCAGACAACCTCTCAATCCTCTTCTTTCAAGGAGAGGTAATTATCCATTATTCATTGTTCATTATCAATTGTTGAATAGCTAATAATCTTTATCAAAAAATGAGAAAATCATTAAAGTTAATTATTTTAACAGTAGCTATTACTGGCAGCTATACAGGGTTTCTATCTATTGTAAGTAAGATTAATGCTGCTCAAAAAGCTGTCGATCTACAGACTAAATATATTACTAATTATCGGGAAAATAGCCCAATAAATTTTGACAATAAAAAGAATATTAATTCACAATTATCTGCTTCTGAAAAACTATCTAATTTTCGTCTAATTCAATTTGATGATACTACTTTCAAATCTCTAGATATTGATGAGGGAAATTCACTCAAATCATCTACTTTATCAATGCAAAATATTTTAAAAGAAGCACCTGTTGGTCCTTCTCAACCTCCGACAAGACCAGTCATTGATGTTCACTTAAATAAAAGTGTTGGTGACAAAGAAATTAATAAATCATCAGCGAATAATGTTCCCGAAGATCCTCAGTTTAAACCAGTGATGGAATATGCTAGAAAACAAAATCTTTCTCAACGTCCGATGGCAGAAATTATGCAGGCGATCGCTGATTATTTTATTGGTACTCCTTACAAGGCTGGATTATTAGACCAGTCGAATCAAGAGTCTTTAGTTATTAGTTTAGATGGATTTGATTGTGTTTTATTTGTAGAAACTGTGTTGGCAATGGCTAGGGGGATAGCAGTAGAAGATTATTCTTATTTGACCTTTGTTAATAATATTAGAAATCAGCGTTATTGGAATGGTAAAATGAATGGATATTGTAGTCGTTTGCATTATTTTTCTGAATGGATTGCTGATAATCAGAGGCGGGATAATATTAGAGATATTGGTGTTGACTTAGGTGGAGAGAGAGTTAAGAAGCCGTTATTTTTCATGAGTAAAAATAGATGGGAGTATCCACAAATTGCTAGTAATGATGCTAATTATCAATGTATTGTGAATATGGAAGATAGTATTAGTAAGCTGAAAATAAACTATATTCCTTACTATAAAATTAGCAGCGTTTATTCTCAGTTAAAATCTGGAGATATTGTCGCCGTAGCAACAGAAATTAATGGTTTAGATGTGACTCATACTGGCTTAGTTTATCGTAATTATGATGGTAATATTGGTATTATTCATGCTTCTCCTGCGGGACAAGTAACTGTTGCTTATGATTTAGAAAGATACATTTGGAATGTGGAAAGTGCCATTGGTATTTTAGTTGCACGACCCGTAGATCCAAGATAATTCAGATAATTCAAAAGTCAAAAGTATCTAAATTCAAAATTCAAAAGTCAAAAGTCAAAAGTAAGAGAAGTTAAAAGTATCTAAATTCAAAAGTAAGAGAAGTTAAAAGTAATACCAAATTGAAAAAGAATGTTACAAATAAACTGGCTAGTAAATAACTAATAATCCACCTAAAACCTAGCACCTAGCACCTAAAACCTAACACCTACTACCTACCACCTAACACCTAGAAAATTATTTGTAGCAAACATTTATCAAATTGGTATAATACCATCAGGACTTACGCAAATTCACCTTTAAAACGCAATATGTAGGGGCGAATGGCATTGGCTAACGCCAAGCTCCGCTAACGCCCTCACTGGATTTAGTGCCCGTGCGTAAGTCCCGATCATGTCTGGATAATCAGTGATAGATTCAATTTTGGTGAAGTACATCCATACGCGGGCAAGATGCCCGCACTGGGAACATTTCATTGTTAATAACTGTACTTCATATACTTGGAATCTGCTGTAATTATAACTATTCAACCGGACATGATATAAGAAGTTATATTAAACCTAATACGGTTTCCTACGGAATGCTGCGCAAACATATCAGACCAAAACTTTTATGGTATCGATATTCCTTATTTCTTCTTCCTTATTTATATAATTTCACTCCGAGAAGTTTTACCTTTCCTCTCAGGATTAGTTGTTAATTTTGTTGGGGATAAATCAACAGAACCCCAGTTATTTAAAACGTCTTTAAGGAAAATTTCTTGCTGGTTGCGTAACTCTGTTACACTAGCTCCTTTATTCAGAATTGTAAACCAAACAATTCCCTTTTCTTTTGTTGGTAAAGCACCTGCTAAAGCACTAACAGAATCTAGAGTTCCAGACTTAATTACTGCTAAATTTGGCAGTTGTTTACGTTCCTCTAAAATACCTTTATCTTTACCCACAATAACAAACACATCTGCCACATTCATATTATATTGCTGAAGATATTTCTCTATTGCTAGAAACATCCCAGTAGCAGCGCGGGGAGAAATGCGATTTTCTTCTCCTAAACCAGAACCATTAATTAATTGAATTTCCTCTTTTGGTACTCCAACAAATTGAGCAGCTTTTTCTGCAACTACTTGATAGCCTCCCACAGCTTCAGCTAACATATCTGCCATTAAATTATTACTATATTGATTCATCTTTTTCACCAGTTCGGCCATGGGAAAAGAATAATGTCTCACTAATAGTTTTATATTTTCAGGAGGAGTAGGAGAAACTTCTACAATTCCATCAATTATTACTTGAGGTTTTGCTGTTCCTGGAGGCAAAGTCTGATATTGATTTAAAACTTCTGAAGACCAAATTTGACTGTTTAATCCTTGTTTCAATAAATTACCAGCAGTCTGAGGATTGGATTCAAAATTCATGTAAAATTTGCCAGTAATAATTAGATTGCCAGTAACTCTTTGAATCCCGATTTGATTTAATAAATTGCCAATAGCGATCGCTTCTTCCCAAACAAAAAATGGGTCTTCTCCTCCTTGAATGACTAAATCTCCATTTAATACGCCATTTTCAATTGTGCCTGTTGTGCCAATTAAAGTAATAAATTGATGGTCGGGATTGAAAGTTTTTAAGGCTACTAAAGAAGTTGCGACTTTAGTAATTGAAGCTGCTGGTAAAGGAATTGTACCTTGATGATTTGCTAATAAAGTATCATTTGATTGTATCCAAATTCCTTGATTTTGTTGAGAAAATCCTAGAGTAGCTAGTCTATTTAGATATGTTTTTACTTCATTAGAGGCTGTTGTTTCGGGATTATCTGGAGGTAATGTTAAAGGTTTTTCGGGAATTTCAATTGATACTTGTGGTACTTGTGGAGAAGAAGTTATTTCAGGACTGGGAGATGTTATTTCCGGAGCGGGAGATTGACATCCAGTTAGATATAAGGAAATACAGAGAGTAGTTATAGATAGTTTTTTTGGCGTTAGTTTCATCTTATTCAGTTATCAGTTATCAGTTATCAGTTATCAGTTATCATATCGCGCATTTCAGTTATCAGTATCAAAGAGGGAATAGGGAGTAGGGAGTAGGGAGTAGGGAAGGGAGTAGGGGGAAATAATTGATGATTTATACCCGATAATTGATTTGATTTTTGACGATCAACAGATCAGGACTAAAGCCTTATGAACCCAGAAACCCGGTTTCTCGTAGACATCTGTTCCTCAAAACAACGATTTATCCTAGAAACCGGGTTTATTTGCGTAAGTCCTACAGATGTCTATTATATCCGACCCCTAACCGGACTTTTCTTGAAATACTTTGGCTGACAGAAAGCCGTTTTCACTCAGCCTAACAACTATAAGGGTTGCTGGAAACCGAAAAATTATGAACTTAGGACTATTCACCAATGCCGCCACTTATTACTCTATTAATTTGTTATCTGTCAATAGCCATAATTACTTAAGCATTTCTACTTGTCTAAAATTTCTCGTTTTGAGATTATTCACCTTTGCCAAAAGTGTAAATATTCTGGATGATATTAACGTAAATACTTGCTTGTAGCTTTATTTAAGAAAGAATATTTTACTTTTAAACACAACATTGGCACAATACCTTATGTACAGACTATGATACCAAATGCCTGAAATAACGCAAGTGCGTGAAATATTTTGTAATAATTTGGGGAAAATCGGAGCTTGTTTGATTAAAATAAACAATTTTAATTACTGACGCGATAAGTTAAATCTATAGTTTTCCCTTCTTGTCTAATTTTGAGGCGTGAAAATACTTTTGGATGATTGGCGATCGCCTGCCTGACAAAAAAGAGAAAATTTAAAGATACACTTAGCGGTTCTATAGATTCATCGTAGGGGCAAATGGCATTTGCCCTCCAAAGGTTTCAATCCCTAAATAGGGATTAGGGTTTCCAGAGGAGAAAAAGTTGCAAAAAACATAGTTCGCGCAGTGTTTCAATCCCTAAATAGGGATTAGGGTTTCCAGAGATTCTTTGGATATTTCCCGTAGTCTTAACGGTGTTTCAATCCCTAAATAGGGATTAGGGTTTCCAGAGTCTCTCAAATAATTAATATGTGTGATGGCTCTCCTTTGATGTTTCAATCCCTAAATAGGGATTAGGGTTTCCAGAGACGACAAGTTTTGCCTTGACCCAAAAGACGATGAGTTTCAATCCCTAAATAGGGATTAGGGTTTCCAGAGGTATATGTTCAATCTCTCAATATGAAAGTTGAACTACTAACTGTTTCAATCCCTAAATAGGGATTAGGGTTTCCAGAGCTGATGACGATGGTGCAACCATCTCGCTAGATGGCGACGAGTTTCAATCCCTAAATAGGGATTAGGGTTTCCAGAGGTTTTGGTGATGATGTGGTTAACGGTGGCGCTGATAATGTTTCAATCCCTAAATAGGGATTAGGGTTTCCAGAGGAAAATAAAATATATGAAAACCAGTTAGCACCATTAGTGTTTCAATCCCTAAATAGGGATTAGGGTTTCCAGAGGGTAGTGATACCGTCTACGGAGGTAAGGTGTCAGGTTGTTTCAATCCCTAAATAGGGATTAGGGTTTCCAGAGAAAATTTGCTAAAAGCCCTTCCTTCTGATAATAATCAAGAGTTTCAATCCCTAAATAGGGATTAGGGTTTCCAGAGAACAAACAATCGACTTTTCTTCATACAGCTTTGAGTTTCAATCCCTAAATAGGGATTAGGGTTTCCAGAGGAAGAGTCAGCCAAAAAAGCTGTGGAAAAGGTTAAGAAGTTTCAATCCCTAAATAGGGATTAGGGTTTCCAGAGCGACCGCTTTCGTAGTAACTACTGGAGTAGCTGAAGGTTTCAATCCCTAAATAGGGATTAGGGTTTCCAGAGGCTACCTATGCACCTACAGATAATGGAAAACCATGCGAGAAGTTTCAATCCCTAAATAGGGATTAGGGTTTCCAGAGGAACGTGCACGCGGACTGCCAACATGAGCTTGGTTCAGCTGTTTCAATCCCTAAATAGGGATTAGGGTTTCCAGAGGACTTCTCAACAACCTTTACAAAGCAAAGTGACTATGAGTTTCAATCCCTAAATAGGGATTAGGGTTTCCAGAGTGTTATGTCTGCTGGTCTTCCAGTAAATGGCATAGAGTTTCAATCCCTAAATAGGGATTAGGGTTTCCAGAGTAATTTTGAAGAGGCAACTAATGTAGAGCAAAGTACTTTTTGTTTCAATCCCTAAATAGGGATTAGGGTTTCCAGAGCGGTTTCAACTACTGGAGTCTTCTCCAGCGAAGCGTTTCAATCCCTAAATAGGGATTAGGGTTTCCAGAGTAAATCCCTCATGAGGATGAGGTTGAATTTCCAGTAGAAAGTTTCAATCCCTAAATAGGGATTAGGGTTTCCAGAGAGTTCCGATCCAGAAGCCAGATATAGCAAGGGTTCCAGATACCCAAATCGACGCACTCCTTTGATTTTATCATCAACAAGGCTAATTTTGCCAAAATGACGACCCTCAAACCCTCTCCTGGTATGGCATCGACGCAGTTCAACGAGAGAATCAGTGTTTCAGCGATTCTTCGAGGTGCGTCGATGGGGTTCCATGCAAAGATGAAAAACCACCTATCAGCCACCCTTTACAACCAAGAAATGACCAAAAACCTATTACTATTTATTTATCAAGGTTCATTACACTAAATATGCTAACTTTTCATTTTTAGTTTGTCAAGTAGAATGAAAAATTAATTTTTGACAATATTTATTATCAGATTTTAGTTTTTAATTTTAAATTTGTATCCTGTACATCAATATATATAGTAGTTTTTGATCAACTATTGCTCCTCATTCAAAATTAATCAGGTTATGCAAATTCTGAAATAATACGCTATCTGTAGGGGGTAAATTGCATTTTCCCCTACCAAATATAGTGGTTCTGCGTAAGTCCAGTTAATTTTCTACTATGATTCAAGATATAGCAGATTCCAAGCATAAGAAGTACAGATATTAATAATAAGATATTCCCAGTGCAGGCATCTTACCCGCGTGGGTGTACCTCACCAAGATAATTCGCTCAGGATTTACGCAAAGGCACTATATATGGTGAGTCTGTGCGTTACTATAGCGCTAACACACCCTACCAATAGCGTTTATGCGTAAGTCCTACCGCTGTAAACATAAATATAGAATCTATAATCTAATATTATTATGACGAATAAAACAGGGCAAACCACCCTTTTAAGTAATAATCCCTATATAGAATTGAATAATCAAGGCCAAATTATTACTCTTGAACTTAAACAAAACCATCATATATTAGGACGCGATCGCCTCCATGCGGATCTTGTAGTACCTTCAGCTTGGTTAGTCATATCTAGTTACCACGCCACTATCCGGAAAATTGACGACCGCTACCATATTTATGATGGTGACGGTCATCGAGCAAGTACCAATGGATTATTTCTAGACCGTACTCGTATCACTCCATCTGAAGGTCATATTCTAGAGAATGGTATGGAAATCAAAATTGGTCTCGACCCACAAAACCAAATTTTGCTGAAATATTTCGATCCTAATAATCCCATAACCATAGCATCTTTACCAAAAACACGTTCAATATCTTTAAAACAGCGGTCGGTTTTACTTGGTCGCGACCCTGACGCCACTCTGGAATTAGATGCTCCCATTGTTTCTCGTCGTCATGCTACCATTGAACCTAATGCTCAGGGTAATTACGTTTTACAGGACTATAGTACCAATGGTGTATTTGTCAATGGGGTGCGAGTTAAACAGTCTATTGTTTTGACTGAAGGAGCAGTGGTCAAAATAGGACCTTTTACTCTAATTCGACGTAGCGATCGCTTAGAAGTTTTTGACCCTGGAAATCAAATTCGTATTGATGCCGATCGCTTATATAGAATAGTCAGAGACCAACGAGGAAAAACACGAGTTTTGCTGAATGATATCTCCTTTGCGATCGAACCTGGGCAGTTTGTAGCGTTGGTGGGAGGTAGTGGCACTGGTAAATCAACTTTGATGCGAACATTATTAGGAATAGACCCTACAACTAAAGGCAAAGTTTATATTAATGGTGAAGATTTAAGGAATAATTTCAATATCTATCGGACTCAAATTGGTTATGTTCCTCAAGATGATATTATTCATCGAGAATTAACTGTATTGGAGGTGTTAAATTATGCGGCAAAATTACGATTACCACCGGATATTGATATTCAAGAAGTAGTGGAAAAAACTCTAGAACAAATAGAGATGATAGAGAGGAAAAATGTATTAGTTAGTCGGTTAAGTGGAGGCCAGAGAAAAAGGGTAAGTATTGGTGTGGAATTATTAGCAGATCCCAAATTATTTTTCTTAGATGAACCTACATCTGGACTAGACCCAGGTTTAGATAAAAAAATGATGCAACTATTAAGAAAGTTGGCAAATCAAGGACGAACAATTATTTTAGTTACTCATGCTACAGCTAATATTAGGATTTGCGATCGAGTAGTTTTTTTAGGTAGAGGAGGGCGTTTATGTTACTTTGGTTCTTCCAGAGAAGCTATGACTTTTTTCTCTGTCAATACTGGTGATTTTGCTGATATTTATAACGAACTAGAAACTACTGATGAAAATATAAATGAATGGGTAAATAACTTTCGTCAATCAGAATATTATCGACGTTATATTGCCAATCATCTCAGTATCGACAATTTAAAACCTCCTACTAATTTACCTCCCAAAAAACAACCTGCTTCTTTTGGGAAACAACTTTTGATTTTAATTCAACGATATTTTCAATTAATTATTCGCGACCCCATTAACTTAGGATTAGCTTTATTTACTGCTCCTATTGGTATTAGTTTAATTTTATTTGCAGTTAGAGATAAAAATCCATTAATTGGTGACCCAGAACCTACCTTAGCTCCTTTAGCTTTGCGAGTATTATTTGTATTTACCTGTGCTTGTTTGTGGGTTGGTCTGTCTAGTTCCCTGCAAGAAATAGTCAAAGAATCAGCTATTTATATTCGGGAAAGATTAGTTAATTTAGGATTATTTGCTTATCTCAGTTCAAAATTAATAGTTTTAGGATTATTAGCAATTCTGCAAACTCTATTAGTAGTATTAGTAGTCATATTGGGATTTGAAAATCCACAGCCAGATTTAATCTCATGGCCAATAGGAGTTAGTATTACGACTTTTTTAACATTAATAAGTTGTATGAGTTTAGGATTAATGATTTCATCAATTGTGAAAAATGGTTCTCAAGCTAATAGTGCTTTACCCTTAATATTGCTACCTCAAATTATTTTTTCTGGTGTTTTATTTGAAATGACAGGTATAGCCAGTAAATTTTCTTGGCTAATGTTAAGTCGTTGGTCTGTAGCTGCTTATGGCGCACTTGTAAATGTGAATAATATGGTGCCAGAAGCAACTAAATTACCAGATGGAAGTACCGTTCCTTTACCATTTTCTGGTTCAGATGTTTACAACCTTAACTGGGAAAACCTAGGGATAAGTTGGGGAGCTTTATGTTTACATTCACTGGTTTATTTAGGTTTTACTATTTGGTTTCAAAAACGGAAAGATATTATTTAATAATTAATAATTAATAATTAATAATTAATAATTAATAATTAGGGTTTGCTGATTAAATCTAATATCAAATTGATATAGCAATGAGCGCTGGTATATTTACAAATTACAAGAACTGTCCAATAGCTAAAGGTCTTATACTATCGGTTTTTTATTCCTCCTGTTGCCTGTTGCCTGTTGCCTGCGCACAGCGCTATACAGATATTAATAATTAAATGTTCTCAGTGCGAGCATCTTGCTCGCGTGAGTGTACCTCACCAAAGTGGAATTCGCTGTAACTTTGTAGAGACGTTGCATGCAACATCTCTACTCCCCTACTCCCCTACTCCCCTACTCCCCTACTCCCCTACTCCCCCTACTCCCCTACTCCTCTACTCCCCTACTCCCTTCTAAGATTGAAACTGCTGTAATAACCAAGTATAAACTTGAGTTTGATTTGTTTTACGAGTACGCTGAAGTGCTTCCTC
Organism: Okeania sp. KiyG1; assembly: GCF_014132355.1. Taxonomy (GTDB): domain Bacteria; phylum Cyanobacteriota; class Cyanobacteriia; order Cyanobacteriales; family Microcoleaceae; genus Okeania. The sequence goes on along the minus strand of NZ_BLZO01000185.1, from coordinate 32,501 downwards.
TAATAAAGAAATGGCTAAACCTGGCAAAACTTGAGACTGATCAATTTTTCTACTGCCACCGTTAGCAATAGCAAAGGCAATAATTTCTACATTTTGCACATCAACTATCCAATATTCAGCAACATTAAGTGCTTCATAAAGCAAACGTTTTTTCCCTATGTCATCAGCTAGGGAAGTATTTGCAACTTCGATAACTAGAGTTGGTGGAGGATAAATATCCAGGTTAATAATAGAAGTTTCCCAAGGAACGACATCAGCATTTTCCCCAATGTAATAGGAAGCATCAGGTTGAGCTGCTCGAAATCCTGTTTTGCGGTAGGTACAGTTATCTATACCATTCAGGGCAATATTTTTAGTGGCAGCAAATAAAACAATTGCACCCATAATAATTGCATGGTCTCTACCATGTTGATTTCCTAATGGTGACATTTCTATTCTAAATTTTCCATTGTGATAGTAACTTTTAGCTTTTTCATAACTTGGGTCTTCAATGGTTTGGATGTATTCTGACCAAGTTGCTGTTATCCAGGTGTCTGTTGGTAGTTTGGTTTGGGTTTGGTTCATTTTTTGTGAGAAAAGGTATATTGCCTAAGTCTTGATAATTATAACTTTGTAGGGACCTTGCATGCAATATTCCTACTCCACTGCTCTCTATCTATACCTGAAACTGCTGTAATAACCAAGCATAAACTTGAGTTTCATTTGTTCGACGAGTGCGCTGAAGTGCCTCATTTAATAAAGAAATGTCTAAACCAGGCAAAACTTGAGACCGATCAATTTTTCTACTACCATTGTTAGCAACAGCAAAGGCAATAATTTCTACTTTCTGCACATCAACTATCCAATATTCAGCAACATTAAGTGCTTCATAAAGCAAACGCTTTTCCCCTTTATCATCAGAGAGGGAAGTATTAGCAACTTCGATAACTAGAGTTGGTGGTGGATAAATATCCAGTTCAATAAAAGAAGTTCCCCAAGGAATGACATCAGCATTTTCCCCAATGTAATAGGAAGCATCAGGTTGAGCTGCTCGACATCCAGTTTTGCGATAGGTACAGTTATCTCTACTACTCAGGGGAATATTTTTAGTCGTAGCAAATAAAACAATTGCACCCATAATAACTGCATGGTCTTTAGCGTGGTCATTTCCTAATGGTGACATTTCTATTCTGAGTTTTCCTTTGTGGTAGTAAACTTTTGCTTTTTCATAACTTGGGTCTTCAAAAATTTGGATGTATTCTTCCCAAGTTGCTGTTATCCAGGTGTCTGTAGTTAGTTGGGTTTGGGTTTTGTTCATGTTTTGTCGGAAAAAGTATATTTTATATTGTAGGTAAGGTTAGCGATCGCTCTTTTTTGACTAGATTTTAAACAAATTGAAAAAGTCTACTTTTTAGTATACAGGACTTACGCAGAGACTCTACATACAAGGAGGGCGAATGCCATTCGCCCCTACATATGGTGTGTGATTTGATATTTTGAAAAAATAATGCTATACTTCGGATGAATTTCAGTTATTAAGTAATAATAATTATTCAGCAATGAATGTAGAGGATTATAGGCATTAATCTAAAATATCTTATGCCTTTAAAACCTACTCCCTACTCCCTACTCCCTAATTATGAAATATTGGCTAATGAAATCTGAACCAAAAACTTACAGCATTTCAGATATGAAACATGAAAAAACTTGTATCTGGGATGGAGTTAGAAATTATCAAGCTCGGAATTTTTTGCGACAAATGACCAAGGGAGATTTAGCATTTTTCTATCATTCTAATACTGTACCTCCTGGTATTATTGGATTAGTAAAAATATTAGAAAGTGGTATTGCTGACCCTACTCAATTTGACCAAAAAAGCCAATATTATGACCCAAAATCTACCCCTAATACGCCTCGGTGGCAAACTGTTTCTGTGGAATTTGTAGAAGAGTTTCCTAAGTTAATATCTTTGGCTATTTTGAAACAAGAATTTAGCCCAGATGAATTGTTAGTTACTAAGAAAGGAAATAGGTTATCCGTAATGCCTGTTGCTAAAAATGTAGCAGAGAAAATTTTAGTCATGAAAGATGGTTTTTATAGCGGTTTTCATTAACATTAGAATACAGAGATTTTGACTGACAACGCTTTTTAAATTGATGAACCACATCTTCACACATCAAACCTTGTAGGGATGGTTCCATGGAACGTCCCTACTGTGGTCTACCCATCTTAAAAGTTTTTTGATACTGAAATTTGCCCCCCTAACCCCCCAACTTTGGGGGGAACAAGAGTCAATTTGCTTGCTCTAGTCACCCAATGGGTGGGGGATGCGCGGGGGTAATGTTAATTACTCTTATGTTTGCTTCTCCCCTACTCCCCCACTCCCCTACTCCCCTGCTCAACAAAATATAGAAAAGCTTTTGAGAAATGGTATTAGGGAGCTTAGAAACGCTCACCAATACCGAAGTGGAAACGAGTATCTCCTTCATCATTAATAGCGTAATCAATTCTAATTGGACCGAGAGGAGATTGTACCCGAATACCAGCACCATAACCTATACCATCTCCTGGTTTCTCCCGCACACCTCCAGGATTACCAACAACAGAACTTTGACTATCAAATACTGTTGCAGCATCAATAAATAAAGCGCCTCCAAGAAATCTAAATACAGGAAAGCGATACTCAACTGTTCCCAACAAAAATGTACGACCTGCTCCTACAGAACCTTCATCATATCCACGAACTGTATTAGTACCACCTAGAGGAAAAGCTTCATAAGGAGGTAAATCTCCAATTATATGACCGCCTTGTATGTTAAAGGCCAAAGCTTCAGGTCCATCAATGAAGCTAGTAAAGTCTACTGGAATATAGAAACTGTAATTAGCTCGTAAACGATTCAATGCGATCTCTGCTGAACCTATAGGAATAGACTGTTCTGTACCAAATCTTAATAAACTACCAGAAGTAGGTTGTCGGCGATTATTGCGTCGATCGTTGATAATACCAAATTGAAGAGTAAGTAGATCGTCTTCCCCAGAATCATCAATAGTCAATTTATTACCTAATTCATCTCTGGGTTCAGTATCACCATCACTATCCTGAATTTCTACTCGTTCATATTTTATTCCCAAAGAAGCTGTCCACTCCGGTTCAACAAATGGATTAGGAATAAACGGACGAGTGAAACTAACTCCACCTCCTGTACGAATAACTCGTGGGTTATCACCATTCGGCAGATCGACATCGCGCTGATCGTTTTCATCGTCAGAATCAAAAATTACCGATATTGCTCGCCGTCTGAACGCATTAACTGTGTAAGAAAGGCGGTGGTCATCTCCACCTACCCAGGGGTCTGTAAAGCTAACATCGGCGAGTAATAATCGTTCACCTACTTGAAACTCGCCACCTAATTTCTGATTATTACCACCAATGTTTTGTTGTTGATAACTGACTGTACCAAATAATCCACTTGCAGAACTAACCCCACCGCCAAATGCTAGAGAACCTGTGCTTTTTTCTACAATATTCACAATCACATTTGCCTTGTTAGGATCGTCTGGTGCTGGTTCCAAACCCAACGTAACATCTTCAAAAATTCCTAAACCAAACACTCTCCTAATATCTTTTTCTGCTGTTTCTCGTTGAAAGATATCGCCTGGTTGAAGCTGAATTTCTCTGGTGATAATATATTCACGAGTACGACCCTCAATTAAATTACCTTCTTCATCTGTTGTTTCTCCTTCTGCACTCACAAAGCGCACTTGAATATCTTTAACTTCTCCTTCTGCAACTTCCAGAGTAACTGCACCATCGTCACTAACTTGGGGAGCGCCAATAACTTGTCCGAGAACGTAACCGTTATCTTGATACCATTGGTTGACTTGTTCGACACCTCCTTCAAAAATTTTCAGGTTCAGAGTTTCACCATATTGCTCGCTGAATATTCTGTCTACTTCACTTTCAGGCAATACTTGAGAACCTTCTATGGTTACAGAGGTCAATACAGGGTTGGGTTCAACTTCAAAAGTTACTCGTACACCAAGGGGGGTATCTTCAGGTAATGCTTTCACGTTTCGGAAGAAACCAGTGGCAAATATGGCGTTAATGTCTCTCTGTAGTTGAGAGCGAGTTGTGGTACGTCCAGCTTGAGTAGTAATGACTTGGTAAACTTGGTCTTCTAGTTCTCCGTCTACTCCACTAACTACAACTTCAGCGACTAGCACTAAGGGTTCTGCTTCTCCTGTAGAGGGTTCTGTTTGTTGTGATTGAGAAAGAGTAAATTCTTCTGATTCTATTGCGGAGGGTGGGGTATCGCTATCTGGTTCTTCGGGGACTTCTTCTTCTGGGGATGGCATTTGGGCCAATTTATCTGATGGGTCTAATGTTGATGATGTTGATGTTAATTTCTGTTTATTTTGAGTAATTTCACTATTAGATAAATTTATTTTTGAGAAATTTCAGAATCAAATTGTTTATTTATGGTTGGTTCTAATTTAGTTTCTACACCCTTTGCTAACTGGAAATTTTGAGGATTTTCCCTTTGATTTTCAACAATTTCTGAAGTAGAAATCTCAGAATTAAACTGTTTATTTATGGTTGGTTCTAATTTGGTTTCTACACCCTTTGCCAATTGGAAATCCTCAGAATTTTCACTCTGATTTTCCACAATTTCTGAAGTAGAAATTTCAGGAGCAAATTGTTTATTGATGGTTGGTTCTAATTTAGTTTCTACACCCTTTGCTAACTCTATTTTTTGAGGATTTTCCCTTTGATTTTCAACAATTCCTGAAGTAGAAATCTCAGGAGCAAATTGTTTATTGATGGTTGGTTCTGATTTAGTTTCTCCACCCTTTGCCAATTCAAAATCCTGAGAATTTTCCCTTTGATTTTCGACAATTTCTGAAGTAGGAATCTCAGAATCAAACTGTTTATTTATGGTTGGTTCTAATTTAGTTTCTCCACCCTTTGCCAATTCAAAATCCTGAGAATTTTCCCTTTGATTTTCGACAATTTCTGAAGTAGGAATCTCAGAATCAAACTGTTTATTTATGGTTGGTTCTAATTTAGTTTCTCCACCCTTGGCTAACTGGAAATTTTGAGGATTTTCCCTTTGATTTTCGACAATTTCTGAAGTAGAAATCTCAGAATCAAACTGTTTATTGATGGTTGGTTCTAATTTAGTTTCTCCACCCTTTGCCAACTGAAAATCCTCAGAGTCTTCCCTCGAAGTTTCCACAATTTCTGAAGTAGAAATTTCAGAATCAAACTGTTTATTTATGGTTGGCTCTAATTTTGTTTCTCCACCCTTTGCTAACTCGAAATTTTGAGGATTTTCTCTTTGATTTTCGACAATTTCTGAAGTAGAAATCTCAGGAGCAAACTGTTTATTTATGGTTGGTTCTAATTTAGTTCCGACACTTTTTGCCAACTGGAAATCCTCAGAATTTTCTCTCGGAGTTTCCACAATTTCTGAAGTAGAAATTTCAGAATTAAACTGTTTATTTATGGTTGGCTCTAATTTTGTTTCTCCACCCTTTGCCAACTGAAAATCCTCAGAGTCTTCCCTGGAAATTTCAACAATTTCTGAAGTAGAAATTTCAGAATCAAACTGTTTATTTATGGTTGGTTCTAATTTAGTTCCGACACTTTTTGCCAACTGGAAATTCTCTGAATTTTCCCTCGCAGTTTCCACAATTTCTGAAGTAGAAATCTCAGAATCAAACTGTTTATTTGTGGTTGGCTCTAATTTACTTTCTCCACCCTTTGCCAACTGGAAATCCTCAGAATTTTCCCTCGAATTTTCCACAATTTCTGAAGTAGAAATCTCAGGAGTAAACTGTTTATTTATGGTTCGCTCTAATTTACTTTCTCCACCCTTTGCCAACTGGAAATCCTCAGAATTTTCCCTCGAATTTTCCACAATTTCTGAAGTAGAAATTTCAGGAGTAAACTGTTTATTTATGGTTGGCTCTAATTTTGTTCCGACACCCTTTGCCAACTGAAAATCCTCAGAATTTTCCCTCGCAGTTTCCACAATTTCTGAAGTATAACTCTCAGAATCAAACTGTTTATTCGTAACTGGATCTAATTTTGTTTCTCCACCCTTTGCCAACATAAAATCCTCAGATTCTTCCCTCGGAGTTTCGATAATTTCTGAAGTAGAAATCTCAGAATTAAACTGTTTATTTATGGTTGGCTCTAATTTTGTTTCTACAGCCTTTGCCAACTCAAATTTTTGAGAATTTTCCCTCGGAGTTTCCACAATTTCTGAAGTATAACTCTCAGAATCAAACTGTTTATTCGTAACTGGATCTAATTTTGTTTCTCCACCCTTTGCCAACTGAAAATCCTCAGAATTTTCCTTCGGAGTTTCCACAATTTCTGAAGTAGAACTCTCAGAATCAAACTGTTTATTCGTAACTGGCTCTAATTTTGTTTCTCCACCCTTTGCCAACTGAAAATCCTCAGAGTCTTCCCTCGGAGTTTCCACAATTTCTGAAGTAGAACTCTCAGAATCAAACTGTTTATTCGTGACTGGCTCTAATTTAATTTCTACCTTTTTACTTATTAGAGCTATTTGAGGAATATGTTTATCTTCAAAATTGTCTAAAGCGAAAATTTCTACAAATTCCTGATTATAAATAGAACTATATTTACTATGTATACTTTTACTAAAAATTACAGATTTTGTAATTTCTCCAACCTTAAATAAAGGATAAAAATCTAGTTTTACTGCTTCTTTAGACCAAGATATATCAGATAAATTATTAATACTACCAAATAATTTTTCTGAAGGAAAATAAGACCCTAACTCTAAAAAAGATTTAGTAGAAGAAAATTTGTTAAATTGTTTTCTTGAATTAATAGATATAGAAATAAAATTACTATCTATATCAGTATTACTTTCCGATATTTGAGCATTAGCAGATTTTGAGATTCCAAAAGTTGTTGAAGCAGCAAAAATTACCACTAAAAACGGAGACAAGCGCATATTATTCTATCCCCTACAATCCACACACCAGTTAAATTTTCCATACAAACTGTAAAATTGTACACCATAGACAGGGTTCTCAACCCGTCTGAGACAAAATCCTTTCTAAGACTTGTTGATATGCCGTTTCTACATTACCTAGGTCCCGACGAAAGCGGTCTTTGTCCATTACTCTCAAATTTGAATCAGTTTGAGATTGGTCCCACAGTCGGCAGCTATCTGGACTTATTTCGTCCGCAAGAATCAAATTATTTTGCCAATCTAGGCCAAATTCCAGCTTGAAGTCCACCAGAGTAATTTGACATTGGTTAAAGAAATTTTTGAGAATATCATTAATTTTTAGGGCAAAAGTCCGTATTTGCTCTAATTGTTCTGGGGTAGCTAGTTCCATAATTAAGAGGCGATCGCGTGTCAAAAGTGGGTCTTGAAGACTATCATTTTTATAGCAATATTCTACTAAGGGAAACTTCAACACTGTTCCTTCTGCTAATCCAGTTTGTTTGCAAAGACTACCCGCAGCAATATTTCTCACAATAACTTCAATAAGCAAAATTTTCACCTTTCGGACTCTCATTTTATCTGGTGCAGGACAGTCAATAAAATGAGTAGGTATACCATTAGCTTCCAGTAGTTTAAATATATGACTAGAAATAGTACAATTAATTCTACCTTTCCCAGTTATTGTGCCTCTTTTTTGAGCATTAAATGCTGTGGCATCATCTTTAAAAGAAGTAAGTAATATTTCTGGGTCGTCAGTAGTGTATAGAATTTTCGCTTTACCTTCGTAAAGCTTTTGATTAGATGACATAAAAATTCTTGATTATAGAAACTAAAAATAGAGTGATGAGCGATCGTTATACCGTTTCATGGAAGTCAAAAGTCAAAAGTTAAAAGTCAAAAGTTATATTTGATCGGCCAAAAACTTTGACAAGATACAAGACAATACTTTCAGGCAATTATTTGACATTTATCAGGAGCGAAACCATTTGTGACATCCTTAAAGTGAATTGTTATTACTAATTACTCTTTTATGTGCATATCATAGTAGAAGTTTAATGTCAATATTTCTATCAAGATTGAAGCTGTCTATAATCTTAAAAGATTGTTATAGACAGATAACAAAATTAGATTAGATTAAACAAAATTAATGTTCAATGTCTTGTCCGAGGGTCTCTTTTCTGAGAGGATAAGAAGGCATCGGAATTTCTTCAAATAAGGTCAAGGAATGAAACAGATGATGAATTGGACAAAATCTGTAGCAGTGAGTACTTTATTATCAATTGCTGCTATTGGTAGTATGAGTCTTACTTCGATAGCAGTAGGATCGCCTCAGAATACTAAAAGTGTAGAGCAGTCTATCACTACAATCCCCACTGAAGGTGAAGAGCAACTAGCTCATAGTTATGGTCATGGTAGTAAGCATTACGGTAGTTGTCGTCGAGTGGCAACTCGTCATCGCAACTTGCGGGTGAGGACATATCCTTGGGGTAAAATTATAAACAGATTACATCGAGGTACTCGTGTTCGTGTTATTGGTTACGATGGTGCTTGGGCAAAAATTTCATATCCTTGTTATGGTTATGTATATGCTCGTTATTTGAAACATTGTTAAACCTCATAAAATAAATTTTGCTAGGAGCGATCGCGGATGACTAAGAGTTACCGCGGTCTTATTTCTCAACTGCACCATTAGGCGTTGATGAATTGAAGTATGAATGTGCGATTGTTTGGTTCTCGCCTTCGCCCCCGCGCATCCCCCATTCAACAAAAAGCGCAGCATCCTCTGGCTTCCCATCGTTCAAAAGCGAAGCATCCTCTGGCTTCCCCCGATCTTCGGGGGACGGGAGGGGGATTAATAAAGGGGAACTTTTAGAGTTTTATTCCCCCCACGCATTGGGGGGCTAGGGGGGCTTGCATCATACCCAGAATCAGCAACGCCCACCATTATTGTCAAATTATCAAAAAATGTAATACTATTTCCGGTTTTTTTCAACGAAACTGCGAGCGCAATACAAATATAGAATCAAGAACAAATAACGACAAAGCAAACAAATAACAAAGCAAAAGGAGTCAAAATGAGCGATTCAATCATTGATTTACTAGATGAACTACCTAGTGATAATCTAACAGTAAAAACACTCAATGCTCTAGATTTCGTAGTACCTGGCGAGTGGGAAAATGTAGTAGGTTTTGATAAAACTATTGAAGTAATTACAGGTGAGACAGATGCAGACAGAATTATGGATATCCGCAATAAAGCGATCGAGCTATACAATGACGCGGATAATGGATACCAGGGAGCTATATGGTATTACAACCTCGTTGATAATGTAGACGGCGCTCTTGCCGCAGCAGCTATGGCCGAAATAGTCAGTGAAAAAATCCCCTTTTTAAGCTTTTTAGGAAACTTAACTCCCAAAGCTGATACAACTCAATCTGTTGACCTGTGCCTAAAAATTGTAGCAGAATTGATAGCTTATAGTAAACTCAATGGTCTGCCCATTCTTAATCCAGGAGAATTTGTCACAAACCTGACTGAGGAGTATAGTGGTCCATCTCTAATGCGAATGGCTGCCTTAGTTTGTCTTGATGGTTTGATACCTCTAGGTCCAGACTTCCTACAAAAAGTACAAGATACCCTTGATGGAGAAGGTGAAAGTGCTTTTGCGGATAATGCAGTTTTTGGAGCAATTAGTGACACCATTCCTGGAGATGACAAATTTGGCTTTATTAGTGAGACCTTCGGAGCGGTTCAGGGGTGGATGGATAACTTGGTCGGGTCAGTGGGTTTAACGCCAGAAAGTATTTTTGACAAAATTGGTGGCTTTATCGACTTTTCCGATGACGCTTTAGATGTTGTAGCTGCATTTCTAGATAAAACCACAAATTACTTTCAACATACAGGTACTCAAAGTGTGGCTCGAAAGTTGATACAGCGTGCAGCAGAAGAGGTTTAACGAAGTCAGAAGTCACAAGTCAGAAGTCAGAAGTTGTTTTTGTATAGAACCCCCGATCGTATCTTTGCACGCGGTATGTACTTTTGACTGTAGTCCTCAGTCTGAGCAAGTTGTGGAAATTCAGAAACTAGAATAGGGAAGGCCAGCGGATAGGACCCCGCGACGGTTAGTCGCACTTGGTAGCGCACCAAGCAGGTTGAAATTTGCTCCCTACTCCCCTACTCCCCTACTCCCCTACTCCCCTACTCCTCCTCTATTTTTAAATAGATCCGTTTAGGGGTTCTATAAGGGCGAATGCCATTCGTCCCTACAGTCTACTGAAATGAAAACCGCTGTAACTCACACCATTAAATCAAATTCAAACTCAAACGATAAGGAGTACGATCGCCACCTTGAGGATAAACTCGGACATAGTAAGTACCTGGTTCTAATACTGTGACAATTTTTTCCCGTTCAGCGCCTTTGTTTTTGGATTGATTAATCAATTCTTCACTACTGCCATATAAATCAACGTTAGCATTTAGTAACATCTCGTCCAGGAATAAGGCAAAATTGCCTTCCTTATTGACTCGGAAGCGGTAGAAATCATTAGTGTCGCGATCGCCTCCCTCGGTAAAACCAATTTCGTCACTCACAACCTCTTTTGTTAGTATACCTAAGTTAATCGCTGTCTGGAAACTACCGTCATTTTTCCCGTCGTCGTTATCCTTAATCGTACCAATGGCGCGTTTATCTCCCAATTTAGCATTTTTAGGTTGACGGAGACTGACAGTAAAATTCTCGCTGTCTTCCTCAGAGAAGTCGCCCAAAATAGGAACCGTTACCGTCTTTTTCTTCTGGTTCGGTTTGAAAACAAGTTTACCTTGAGTTTCTTCGTAGTCAGAACCTTTTTTCGCAGCTCCGTCGGCGGTAGCGTAACTCACCTCCACCCTTTTGTCAACCTTAGTATCGAGGGTGACATCGAATTTTAGTTGTTTTTGCCCATCATCCCCTTCAGTTATTTCCGCATCTTTAATCGAAACGGTAGGGAAATCGTTATCGCGGATAGTACCAATGCCTCGTTTATCTTTTATTTTGCCGTTTCTGGGTTTACTGAGGTTCAGTTGAAAAGTTTCGTCGCCTTCTATTTTTCCGTCGCCCAAGACAGGAATAGTTATTGTTTTGCTAGTTTGACCGGGTCTAAAAGTGAGAATCCCTTCGGTAGTTTTGTAGTCTTGGTTTGCTTTAGCGGTTTGGTTGCTAGTAGCATAGTTAACCCGAACCGTTTCTTCTGGTTTGGTATCTAGAGTGACTTGGAATTTGAGGTTTTTGCGACCTCGGTTGCCTTCGACTATTTTGGCATCGCTCACAGAAATATTTGGTTGACGTTTGTCGTCGTTGATAATGGTAGCGACACCGACTTGATCATCAAGTTCGGCGTTTTGGGGTTTACTGAGTTGCAGTTTGAATTTTTCGTTGGGTTCGGTTTTGGTGTCTCCAATAATAGTTACATCAATAGTTTTAGTGGTTTCTCCCGGTTGGAAAGTGAGAGTTCCTGTTTTCCGTCTGTAGTCTTGGTTGACTTTTGCGGTTTGGTTAGCTGTGGTGTAGTTGACTTCGACTATTTCATCACTGGGGTTGTCTAGGGTGACTTGGAATTTTGCGGTTTTGTTTTTGTTGCCTTCGGTAATTCTGGTATTTCCAACGGAGATTTTGGGTAACTCTTCTGGTTCGGTAGGCAAATTTTCAATGGTAAAGTTAATATCACTTAAGTCAGTAACGGTAGTATTGTTAATGCTGGTGATTTTTACCTGATAGTTGCCACCACTGGTTATAGATGTGGGTACTGTCCAAATGTAATTCCCGTCACTTTCGGTGGAACTTGCGATAGTTCTGTTGAAAATACCTGCTTTGTACAAATCTATTTTTACGTTTTCGGCAATATTGTCATCCCAAGATATGTTGTAGCTTTCTCCTGACTGAAATATATTTCTTCCGTTGGGAGAGGTGACTGTGATGAAATCTTGCGGTTCAACAATGATGTCTTGTGGTTGAATGGTAAAGTTAATATCGCTGAAGTCGGAAAGGTTGGTATCGTTAACGCTGGTTACTTTTATCTGATAGTCACTGCCACTGGTTATGGTTGTGGGTACTATCCACTGGTAACTACCGTCGCTTTCGGTGGAACTGTTAATGATGGTGTCGAGAGTACCGCCCTGGTACAATTCTATTTTTACGTTTTCGGTTATGTTGTCGCTCCAGGTTATGTTATAGCTTTGGCCTGATTCTAAGATATTGCCCCCGTTGGGAGATGTTACTGTGATGAAGTCTGCTGGTTCAATGGTAAAGTTACTGTCACTGAGGTCAGAAATGTTGGTGTCGTTGATGCTGGTTATTTTTATTTGATAGTCGTTGCCACCGGTTATGGTTGCGGGTACTGTCCACAGGTAGTTACCGTCGCTTTCGGTGGAAGTGTCAATGGTTGTGTGGAGAGTACCTGCTTTGTACAATTCTATTTGTACGTTTTCGGTTATGTTGTCGCTCCAGGTTATGGTATAGCTTTGACCTGCTTCTAGACTGGCAACGCTCCAAGGGGAGATGGTGATATTGGGAGGAGTTTCGAGAGTTGTGTTGATGAGGATGGATACGTCGTCTGACGTTGTGCTGCCCACAGCCAGATCGGGAACACCATCTGCATTAAAGTCTCCTACTGCTACTGGCCCAGGCCAGGTTCCCACAACATCAAAATTACTCGCTTGATTAAAAGTACCATCACCCTTTCCTGTTAACACTGATACACTACCTGAATATTGGTTGGCTACTGCCAAATCAGGAATATCGTCTCCATTTAAGTCTTCTACTGCTACTGACCGAGGTCCGATTCCCGCACCAAAATTAGTTGCTTCATTAAAAGTACCGTTACCTTTTCCTAATAGGACTGATACTCTATCCTCCACCACAACCAAATCAACAATGTTATCTCTATTTAAGTCTTCTGCTACTACGAACCAAGGTACGTTTGCCACAGCAAAATTAGCAGGTTGACTAAAACTACCATCACCTACTCCGGTTAAAACTGATATGTTTTTTGCTTGCCAGTTCGCCACAGCCAAATCAACAATATTATCTCCATTAAAATCTTCTGCTGCTACTGAGTAAGGTTGGTCTACCACAGCAAAATTAGTAGCTGGACTAAAACTACCGTCACCTACTCCGGTTAAAACTGATACATTATCTGAATTTACGTTTGCCGCAACCAAATCGACAATGCCATCTCTATTAACATCTTCTGCTATTACTGACCTAGGCCCGTCTCCCACAGCAAAATTAGTAGCTGGACTAAAACTACCGTCACCTACTCCGGTTAAAACTGATACATTATCTGAAAGTGCGTTTGCCACTGCCAAGTCAGCAACACCATCTCTATTAAAGTCTTCTGCTACTACTGACCTAGGTCTGGCTCTTACAGCAAAATTAGTAGCTGCGCCAAAACTACCGTAACTTTTTCCGATCCCTGATAAAACTGATACATTGTGTGAACCATCGTTTGCCACAGCCAAGTCAGCAACACCATCTCCATTAAAATCTTCTACTGCTACAGACCAAGGTGCGTTTCCTGCCACAAGACTACCAGCTAGCTCAAAATCAACCTCCTGACTCGCCTCAACCTGAAACAACAAACTCCTATCCCAAATCTCCACCAAATCATCCTCATCCCGAAGCCGAAAAACCTCCGACTCCCTCAACAACTCACCACTCACCAACCGTTCAAATATCTCACCCTCATCTCCAGGAGTATCCTCCTCATGCAACAACCCATCCAAAAAATGCCCAACCTCCTCCAACATCACATCCACCAAAATTCCGTAATGTAGAGAACTTTCAGAGTCTTGTTCCCCCCAGAATTGGGGGGTTAGGGGGGCAATATCTTCAGAGTCTTGTTCCCCCCAGGATTGGGGGGTTAGGGGGGCAATATCTTCAGAGTCTTGTTCCCCCCAGGATTCGGGCGTTAGGGGCGCAATATCTTCCGAGTCTTGTTCCCCCCAGAATTGGGGCGTTAGGGGCGCAATATCTTCAGAGTCTTGTCCCCCCAGAATTGGGGGGCTAGGGGGCAAATGGGGTTAGGGGGGCAAATAAAGAATCAGCCAAATAAACCGTATCACTCAAACCATCAAAACCACCAAGCGCCGTATTCATATCCCCTGCGGGCAAAACTCGAATCTTAGGCAACCTTTCCCCAGTCAAAATATCTTCTATATAATCTCTCGACAAATCCAGATTCACCCCTGAGCCAAAAGCAGTCTGCATATCCGTAGCGAAATCCGGGGCCAAGAGAAAATCGGCCAAATCGTCGCGAACCTCGCCCCAAGCAGCTTGTATCAGGGCGTCTGTAGTTTCCGGATTTAGGGTACTCCCTGGCCAATAGTCAACTTCCGGGAAGATAGAATTTGGCTCTACCAGGGGGATTGGGTCGTTCTCTGGTAAAAAGTTGTCCATTTTGCCTTCTGGGATTGATGTATTTGATTTATTTGATTTATTTTTTGGCAAATCATATCAGCTTTATATGGAATGAGCAAATGTTTTTTGCCTATTTCTTATCTTAATCCTTAAAATTATTCAAACAAAATATTGTATATGAAAGGAAAGTGATACTATAAAATGTTAACCTTTTTAGGCTAAAATTAAGCTCCTGAATAATTTTAGGAGTGGGTTTTTGGCTGGTTATCAAATAAACTCAGTAGACTTACAGATAGCATTTGCCAAGTAATAATTATGAATGATTCAATTCGCTTTCTAATGTGTGCCCCCGACCACTATGATGTAGACTATGTAATTAATCCTTGGATGGAAGGAAATATTCATAAATCCTCACGCGATCGCTCCGTCGAACAATGGTATAAACTCCACGACATTATTAAAGAAAACGCGGTCTTAGACCTAGTAACACCTCAAAAAGGATGGCCTGACATGGTATTCACTGCCAATGCAGGTCTGATTCTGGGAAATACTGTTGTTCTCAGTCGTTTTTACCACAAGGAACGTCAAGGAGAAGAACCCCATTTCAAAGAATGGTTCTTAAACCAGGGTTTTATCGTTCACGAACTCCCCAAAGACCTCCCCTTTGAAGGAGCAGGAGATGCACTACTAGACAGAGAAGGTCGTTACCTCTGGGCCGGATATGGCTTTCGTTCAGAATTAGACTCCCACCCACTTCTGGCAAAATGGCTCGACATTGAAGTGCTATCACTGAGACTTACAGACGAGCGCTTTTATCATCTCGATACCTGCTTCTGTCCTCTAACAGGAGGTTACTTACTTTACTATCCTCCGGCATTCGACTCTTACTCCAACCGCCTAATTGAAATGCGAGTGCCACCAGAAAAACGAATAACTGTAGCAGAAGCAGATGCAGTTAACTTTGCCTGTAATGCAGTTAACATCAACCAAACCATCATTATGAACAAGGTGAGTGAAAGCTTGAAATCACTCCTTACCGAAGTAGGTTTCAGCGTCATTGAAACACCTCTAGGTGAATTTCTCAAAGCAGGTGGTGCAGCGAAATGCCTCACTCTGAGAGTTACAGAGCCAATTATACCAGATCGCCATGCCGTTGTTCAAGTAGAAAGTCGTACCATTCGTATGGAAGGACATCTACTAGACTCTGGCTTGATCAACCAAGCTTTAGATTTAATAGTTGAAGGTGGGGGTAGCTTCAAAGTTCTCAACTTTAATCTTGGAGAACAACGTCAAAGCACTTCCCTCGCCGAAGTGAAAGTTTCTGCACCTTCCCATGAAGTCATGGAAGAAATAATGAGTCAACTCATTGACATTGGTGCAGTAGTACCAACTGAAGATTTACAAGATGCTAAGTTGGATCCAGTGGAACAAGATGGTGTTGCTCCTGATGATTTTTATGTATCTACTATTTATCCTACTGAAGTTAGAGTCAAAGGTCAGTGGATACGAGTACAAAATCAAAGGATGGATGCAGCGATCGCCATTACTGAAACTGACGGTAAGATTCAAGCAAAATGTAAAGTGATACGGGATGTAAGAATTGGCGAAAAAGTGGTGGTAGATGTCATCGGTCTTCGTTCTATCCGCAAAACAGAATCCCGTGAAAAACGAAATAAAGAAGAGTTCAGCTTTATGTCTGCTGGCGTTTCTAGCGAACGTAGAGTAGAATTGGTTGTCGAACAAGTCGCTTGGGAATTACGGCAAGTTCGCGATCGTGGAGGCAAAATAGTAGTTACAGCAGGTCCAGTTGTGATTCACACTGGTGGTAGCGAACATTTAGCACATTTGATTCGTCAAGGATATGTGCAAGCGTTGTTGGGTGGTAATGCTATAGCAGTTCACGATATTGAACAATCACTGATGGGAACTTCCCTTGGTGTGGATATGAAACAGGGAGTTGCTGTTCATGGTGGGCATCGACATCATCTGAAAACTGTTAATACTATTCGGCGTTGTGGTAGCATTGCTCAAGCAGTTGAGAATGGTACTTTGACCAAGGGTGTGATGTATGAATGTATTCAAAATAATGTACCTTTCTGTTTAGCAGGTTCGATTCGTGATGACGGACCTCTACCTGATACTCAGATGGATTTGATTAAGGCACAGGAAGAGTATACAGAGTTGTTGAAAGGTGCTGATATGGTTTTGATGTTGTCAACTATGTTGCATTCTATTGGGGTGGGGAATATGACACCTGCTGGAGTGAAGATGGTTTGCGTTGATATTAATCCAGCGGTGGTGACTAAATTGAGCGATCGCGGATCTGTTGAGTCAGTGGGAGTTGTGACTGATGTTGGTTTGTTCCTCAGTTTATTGGTTGCCCAGTTGGAGCAGTTGACAAGTCCTTATTCTGTGGCAAAAGTGTAAGTTTAGGAGTTAGGAAATAAAGCTATTTTTAGTAGGGCGTTTAGGCTAACATTATTGGTGAACAATGTTAGCCTCCAACCCCTTTCTTATCTCCGCAGAGCCAAAATATAGAACCCCTGAGTGGATCTATTTAAAAATATAGGGAGAGTGTCGGGAGTGTGGGAGGTGTGGGAGGTGTGGGAGGTGTGGGCAGTGTGGGAACCCACCCCTAACCCCTCCCAGGAGGGGAATGTGGGGAGTGTGGGAGGTGTGGCAGGGTCAACGCATCTAATTTTTTTGACAAATGACCAAGAAGATAATTTCAAATGGAGACTATGCGATATAGCTGCCGCTAGGCTCCGCCAACGCGTTTGCGTAGCATTCCGTAGGAAAGCGGACTGGAAGTCTATCGCTTCTCATATCAACATCCAAAAATACCCAAACTTTCAACCGTCAAAACTATCAAATAAATTTCATAATTAATACTTAAAAAAACTAATTAAAACCGAATATTAGAGTTTCCTTGAGAATAATTATCCTAGTAATAATAGAAATTTTCAACAATGAAACTCCAGCCCAAAAAGAGTATTTATGATTATTTTAGTGAACTAGAAGACCCGAGGGTAGATAGAACTAAACGTCATCAATTAATTGATATTATTACAATTACTATTTGTGCTGTAATTTGTGGTGCGGATACATGGGTGGATATAGAAGCTTATGGTGAGTCTAAATATGAATGGTTAAAAAGTTTTTTAAACTGCCTAATGGAATTCCATCTCACGATACATTTGCCCGAGTTTTTGCACGTCTAGACCCGGAACAATTACAAAAATGTTTTTTGTCATGGATTCAGTCAGTAAGTCAAATAACTCAAGGAGAAATAATAGCAATTGATGGTAAAACTCTGAGAGGTTCTTATGACCAGAAAAAATCTCAAAAACCCATTCACATGGTCAGTGCTTGGGCTACAGGAAATCGCCTAGTTTTAGGTCAAGTAAAAGTAGATAATAAATCAAACGAAATTACTGCAATACCCAAACTTCTCAAAGTTTTATCTATTTCTGGTTGTTTGGTCACAATTGATGCCATGGGATGTCAAAAAGAATCTGCGCCTTTTTTCAATGCACTCCCAATGATTTGCTGTTTCTCGACTTAGAGGAAAAGACTCCCCTTACCTCTTTAGAAGTCGCTCAAGCAGAGGCGATCGTTAAACGGGCTATCGCTCGTGCTGAAGCAATGCCACTCCGGCGACAGAAATTTGGGAAAGTTTTGAAGCGAGTGTAGATCGCATTGCCCCTCAACTTGAAAATTCAAATTCCTCTACAAATAGCATGGGTGTTGATGCTTAAAGTTGTCATTGATACTTCTGTATTTATTACCGCTCTCCTTCGTCCAACAAGCAAGAGTAGTCCGCGCCAAATTTTAAAATTGTGGAGCGAGGGGCGTTTTAGTTTAGTCATGGCTCCACCTTTGCTTCAAGAACTAACCAGCAGGTTGATAAGACAGGGAGTTGCTGTGGCAGATATCGAAGATTTACTTGTGGATATTACAGCGATCGCCCTCCACATCCCGGGTGCGTATCAAGCTACTCGCCTTGATGAAATTGACTCGGATGATAATAAGTTTTTAGCAGCAGCTTATGAGGCTAAAGCAGATTATTTGGTGTCAGTTGATAACGATTTGCTATCATTAAAATACTACCATGGTACTCAGATTTTGACTCCAGCTTTATTTCTGGTAGCTTTGCAGAAGGAATGACAGTTATTGGGACTTAGAAGATGGTTTGCTTTGATATTAATCCCGCAGTGGTGACTAAATTGAGCGATCGCGGTTCTGTACTTTCAAATTGGTATTATATATCAGAACTAATTCTAATCAGAATAGGAAAGTTATGGCCAACCAGTAAAAGAAACTTTTTTCTCAATGTGTCAAGTTGTAGAAGCTAGCTGGGAAAATTTATAATTTATTGAATTGATTAATACTAATACCAATTCTCAAAAGTAATACTATACTTAGGTAACACTTCAATTATTAAGTAATTAAAAAAATCAGAATGACTTTTTCCTGATTTTAACTAAGTTAATGTTAATTATTCTTATGTTTACCGAATAATTAAGGTAAAAATTCTCTCACTCGCTGTGGAGAAACAAGCGGTCGTAGCGCAGCTTCCCGTAGGGTGGGATGGCGCAATTCGGAGCGGCTCTGTCAAGAGCGGGTTTCCTCGCCATATCCAATCGACCAAAAGAGAAAATATTTTCCTTTTATTCAATCCTCTCCCTAAAAGGAAGAGGTAATTATCAATTATCCATTATCAATTATCCATTATTGAATTCTCCCCCACTACCCTGCAATGCGAAAATGTAGAAAAGTTTTCGATAAATGGTATAATACCAAGGGTGAAAAAGAATGTTATAAATAATAAGCAATATTAAAATAATTTGTAGGAAATATCTATGGGACGAAAAAGATAAATTACTACATAAGAAATGGTATCAAACCTATTCCCATACGACTCGGTCCTCCTGTCTCCTGACTCCTCAGCAGTAACCTAAATATTTGTAGCAAAGATCGATCAAACTTTTATAGTTTGGCCACTTTTAACCAAGCACAAAAAAATTATAGTTATTTTTTTAAGCACCCAAACCATAATTAATACTTAATCCAACCAATTATCAGAACTCATATTCAACGTCTCTTCTCTTTTGACCCAATTTCATGTTTAATAATGTATGGCATATTGGTAGCTAATATAGTACAGCTTAATCTTAATCAGTTAAGCAATTGGCTGAACATCTAAGAACTCTGTACTTCATTAAGTCCAAACTGCTATAAATTGTAGATAACTTGAAAATAAAAAAGAGTAGTTAGCCAGGGAAACAGAAATGAATTTATGTATTGACCAAAGAAGAGACGACTTTAATCTCAGATTTTCTCATCTATTTTATGCATTTATGCAACTGTAAAATATACTAATATAAGTTAATTTAGTCAGTTGATTTAAACTGGCATAAGTCTTTGATTATTTGTAAAATTCATTCTTATATGACCCTAATCATAGAGATTGAATCCTTGATTTTTGTAATTTAAACATTAATTTTCTACCAAAAAATAACAATTAATTAGCTAATTTCTATGTTAGAAGCTTGTATATTTTCAACCATATTATTTGGATTTTTCGGCATCATCTTTAAGAAAAATCTGGTGATGAAAATCATCTCAATGGATATTATGAGTACGGGAGTTATTGCCTATTATGTGCTAGTAGCATCGGTAGATGGTTTGTTTACACCAATTGCAGACCAAACTAAAGATGTTGCTTATTCCGACCCCGTTCCCCAGGCCGTTATCTTAACAGCAATTGTAATTGGATTTTCAATTCAAGCTTTGATGTTGGTAGGTGTGATGAAGTTGGCAAAAGATAATCCCACTTTGGAAACTAGCGCAATCGAAGAAAATAATACACCATCATGACCAAAAAATCAGGTCTCAAGCCTCCCTTTTAAGGGGATGAAAAGCGGTCGTTTTGCGCTTCGCATAACTACGTTAACAGCTGTCGCCGACAGGTCAAGCGCAGCATGACAAACGGAAAAAGCCCAGCTTCCCGTAGGGTGAGATGGCGCAATTCGGAGCGGCTCTGTCAAGAGCAGGAAACCTGGCCATATCCAATCGACCAAGAGAGCAGTCGTTTGCTTTTGCTTTTGCTTCGCAAAGCTGGCGCAACGCAAAGCTGGCGCAACGCAACGCTGACGCGAAACGCGACAGCGGAACGGAGTTCTATCTTCGGAGCTTCCCGTAGGGTAGGATGGCGAGGAAACCTGGCCATATACAATCGACCAAGAGAAAGTAAACTTCAGTATTTTCTTGTTTCTGGCTTTCCTAGGTCATGCTGCGCAAACAGCGGTCGGTACTGATAGCGTAGCTCCTCCGGTAGGAGGCTAACTGATAACTGATAACTGATAACTAAAATGACTAATATTACGATCGCCTGGATGGCATTACCATTTTTTCTTGGGTTTGTTATTTATTTACTACCCAAACTAGACCGCTTTCTCGCACTGGGAGTAGCATTAGTTTCAGCTAACTATGCCTTGGCGATATTTTCAACCCAATCACTGTTAAATATACAGTTACTAGATAATTTTGGTGTAACTTTAACCATCGACCAACTAAGTGCCTTTTTTATCATCACTAACGCTATAGTAACCACCGCAGTTATTATTTACACTTGGAATAGCGAAAAAACTGCTTTTTTCTATATGCAAGTAGTGATTCTGCATGGTAGCGTGAATTCTGCTTTTATCTGTGCAGATTTTATTAGTTTGTATGTAGCACTGGAGGTAATCAGTATTGCTGCCTTTCTTCTCGTTACCTATCCGCGTACAGATAGATCGATTTGGGTAGGGTTGCGCTATCTATTTGTCAGTAATACGGCCATGCTGTTTTATCTGGTAGGAGCAGTACTGGTATATAAGGCAAATAATTCTTTTAGTTTTATGGGTTTGCTTGGTTCGCCTCCCGAAGCGATCGCCCTGATATTTTTGGGATTATTGTCCAAGGGTGGTATCTTTGTATCAGGATTTTGGTTACCTCTAACCCACTCCGAATCACAGAGTCAAGTATCAGCAATGTTGTCAGGAGTGGTGGTCAAATCTGGAGTGTTTCCCTTAGTGCGTTGTGCCCTATTTTTAGAGGAGATAGATCCAATTGTGAGAATTTTTGGTGTGGCTACAGCTTTGTTAGGAGTAGGTTATGCCATTGTGGAAAAAGATACCAAGCGTACCCTAGCATTTAGCACCATTTCTCAATTGGGTTTTATCATGGCAGCGCCAGAGGTAGGAGGCTTTTATGCCTTGACTCACGGATTGGTGAAATCAGCACTTTTTCTCATATCAGGTATTTTGCCCAGTCGTAATTTTAAGGAATTGCAAGACCGACCGCTCAATAACTCAATCTGGATAGCTTTAGCGATCGCTAGTTTTTCAATTTCTGGTTTTCCCTTATTGTCTGGTTTTGGGGCTAAGATATTGACCTCCAAAAATTTATTACCTTGGCAGGTTGTGTCAATGAATGTTGCGACAGTAGGAACAACAATTGTATTTGCCAAATTTATCTTTCTCCCCCATCAAAAGAGCGAAGAAAAAGGAAAAGCAACATCTGGGTTTTGGTGGGCAATGGTAATTTTACTCGGCGGATTAATTATAGCAAATGCTGTTTATTACCAAGCTTATACCTTAAATAATATATTGAAACCCCTAATAACTATTAGTATTGGCTGGTTGGCATATCTTTTTATTTTTAGGAAATTCATTCTGAAATTCCCTCGTGGGGTAGAGAAATTCGATCATTTGATTGGGGTAATGAGTCTAATGTTGATTCTAGTTTTCTGGATGGTGCAGATATGACCAATATTACTATCCTCTGGATGGCATTACCCTTTTTTACTGGTTTCGTTATCTATCTATTACCCAAACTAGACCGCTTTCTCGCACTGGGGATAGCATTAGTTTCCACTAACTATGCCTTGGCGATATTTGTAGCTCCGTCTCCTTTGAACATACAGTTACTAGATAGTTTCGGTGTAACATTAATCATCGACCAACTGAGTGCCTTTTTTATCATAACTAATGCTATAGTAACCCTCGCAGTTATTTTTTACTGTTGGAGTAGCGAAAAAACTGCTTTTTTCTATATGCAAATAGTGATTCTGCATGGTAGTGTTAATGCTACTTTTATCTGTGCAGATTTTATGAGCGTGTATGTAGCACTAGAGGTGATTGGTATTGCTGCGTTTCTCCTGGTAGCTTATCCGCGTACAGATAGATCGATTTGGGTAGGGTTGCGCTATCTGTTTGTCAGTAATACGGCAATGCTGTTTTATCTGGTGGGAGCAGTAATCGTATATAAGGCAAATCATTCCTTTAGTTTTATGGGTTTGCATAACTCGTCTCCTGAAGCGATCGCCCTCATATTTTTGGGATTATTGTCCAAGGGAGGTATCTTTGTCTCAGGGTTATGGTTGCCTTTTACTCACTCCGAATCACAGAGTCCTGTATCAGCAATGTTGTCAGGAGTTGTGGTCAAAGCTGGTGTTTTTCCTTTAGTGCGTTGTGCCCTACTGTTAGAGGAAATCGATCCGATCGTGAGATTTTTTGGTGTGAGTACAGCACTTCTAGGAGTGGGTTATGCTGTATTTGAAAAAGATACTAAACGAATGCTGGCATTTCATACCATTTCTCAGTTAGGTTTTGTGCTTGCTGCACCAGTAGTAGCTGGTTTCTATGCTTTGACCCACGGTTTAGTTAAATCTGCTCTGTTTTTAATTGCAGGGGTTTTACCAAGCCGTAGTTTTAAAGAATTACATTATAAACCCATCGATCGTCAGATTTGGGTAGCTTTAGTTATTGCTAGTTTTTCTATCTCTGGTTTCCCACTATTATCTGGTTTTGGGGCAAAAGTGTTAACCTCTAAAAATCTATTACCCTGGCAGGTTATTGGGATGAACATTGCTGCAGTGGGAACAGCCATTTCTTTTGCTAAATTCATCTTTCTTCCTCACCAGAAAAATGAAAAAAAAATCAAAGTCAAACTGGGTTTTTGGTGGGCAATAGTGGTCTTACTCGGCGGATTAGTTGTGGCAAATGCTTTTTATTATGAAGCTTACACCCTAGATAATATAATCAAGCCACTGGTAAGTATAGCTATTGGTTGGGTGGCATATCTACTTATTTTTCAGAAGTTGGCAATTAAATTCCCCCGTGTGGTCGAAGAATTTGACCACCTGATTGGGTTTATGAGCTTCGTGTTAATTTTACTTTTCTGGATGGTATGGACACAATCTGATTTTTCAATATAATATGTCGCTACGCGCTAGGGAATAGGGAATAATATCATGTCCGGTTGAACAGTTATAAATAACGACCGAGGAGTCAGAACTCAGAACTCAACCCACCCCTAACCCCTCCCAACCCACCCCTAACCCCTCCGGTGGAGGGGAGGGGAAGTCAGGAGGGAAGACTGAAGTTGGAAGAAGAAAGAAGGAAGAACAAGAACTGGAGAAGAAGGAGAAAGTTTTTTTATCACTAATTATCCGGACATGATATAAAGCATTGACTGATATTGGTATTGGCCTTTTTAGGGTCGAATTGCAGTGCGCCTGTTTCAGCTCTTCATGCTCATGCATGGAGGGTATTTTAGGCTCATAGTTGGGCAGAAAAATCTTGGGACAATTCTTACTCCTACCTCCTCGCTCATTCCCCGTTTCTCCTCTCTCCTGTCTCCTGTCTTCCCCTCCTGGGAGGGGTTATATAGAATCCGGTTATACAGTATATGTTTATAATTCTATCCACACTTTCTCGCCTTAAATCTCCCTATCCCCCCATCTCCCCATCCCCCCATCTCCCCATCCCCCCATCTCCCCATCCCCCCATCTCCCCATCCCCCATCTCCCCATCTCATATAATAAGTATTCAACCGGATTTGATATTAGGGGTGGGTTGTCTCCTACCCTCACCCATAAGACTTTTGAGCGCAAACCCTTAAGGTAAGTATGAGTAACAAAATGAATGCAATATTTTCCCACATAAGTCCAGGTGATGTCATTGCTTTTTCAGGTAATGGACTAGATGCCAAAATTATTCGATGGTTTACCGGAAGTCCCTATAGTCATGTTGCTATTGTATTAGAGACTGAATATCAAAATAAACAGCGTGAGGATGTTCTCATTGCAGAATCCACAACTTATACAACATTACCAGATTTCAAAGGAAAGAAACCCTTAAAAGGATTTCAAGTTCATTTGTTGAGTGATTGGCTCAATAACTATAAAACTTGTGGACAAGTATGGTGGTTTCCACTACAACAAAAGTTGTCTTATGATAGAATTGCTCAAATGCAATCATGGTTGTTGCATCTTGAGAATGGTCATACTCCTTTTGCTGTTTGTAAGAGTGTAGGTGCTTGGTTAGCACAGAATAAATATTTTGATGCGCAAACCAATATCAAGTTATCTAAAACTTCGGCAAGTTTGTTTTGTTCTGAACTTGTTACCAAAGCTTTACAAGTAGCTGGGATAATTGACCTCAAACTTAACCCAGCCACACAGACACCTGGAGATTTGATGAGTATTCAATGCTTTCAAGAACCAACATTAATTTTGCCATGAATAAATTTAACTCTCCCGGCGGGAAGTCCCGCGCTCTCCCGGAGGGGAGCGTCGTATGGGAAAGCCGGGCCAGAATTTGCGGTTTTCCTGTAGTTATTTTACGCTAACTATTGACAACTACATATACAGCCATTACTATAACCATGTGAGATATCCAGGCAGACTCTACAATGCTACTGAAATATAAGTACAAGCTAAAACCTCATAAAAGTCAAGCGGTGATTATTGCTAATTGGTTAGAATTAGCCAGAAAACAATATAATTACCGTTTAGCTGAAAGATTTAGTTGGTTTGAAGCAACACGCACCCCAGTTAATGCTTGTCCACTTAATGTTTCAGTAGTACCAGTAGAGCGGATTTATCAAAACATTCCTGAGTTTAGAACACAAACACGAGATGGTAGAAAGAAAGATGGTAACGGTAATCCGATAACAAAGAAAGGGGATAAGCATTCCAATATAATAAATGGTTATGTAGCTTGGGAAACAGTGCAGTTAGCAGACCTAGGGAAAACTAAAAAATTGTTCCCTGAATATAAATCTATACACTCTCAGGTATTGCAAGATATTATCCACCGTGTGCAGACAACAATGGATAACTTTATCAAACCTGACAAGAATGGTAAAACCAGTGGTAGACCTAAATTCAAGGGAAAACATTACTATAATTCTTTCAGTTATCCTCAGTTATCAAATGCCAATATCCTCAAGAATGCTAACGGTCGTTACTGTGTTAATTTACCCAAGATAGGTTTAGTCCCTTTAGTATACAATCGCTCAATACCAGAAGGATTCAAAGTTAAGACAGGTACCGTAATACGCGCTGCAGATGGGTATTATATCAGTTTCACAATAGAAAATAGGACTGTACCTTTGAGGCATGCAGAAATTCAACCCACTTTAGAGAACTCAAAAGGTATTGATTTAGGATTACTGTATTATGCTGTTACCAGCGATGGAGAGTTTATAGAAACTCCAAAGTTTTTCAGGAAATCTGAAAATCGCTTATCCAAGTTGCAAGTGAGACTGGCTAAAAAGTCTAAGTATTCTCAGGCTTGGAAAATACTCAAGGATAAAATAGCTGGACTTCATCAACTAATAGCTAGACAGCGGTTGGATTGGCAATTTAAACTTGCTTATCATCTGTTTTCAGACACAAGTGTGATATTCCTCGAAGACCTACAGATAGCTTCTTTAGTCCGGCGTTGTCAAGCTAAACTAGGAGAAAATGGTCAGTTTTTACCTAATGGTCAATCAGCTAAATCAGGATTAAATAAGTCTTTGCAAGATGCAGCATTTGGCCAATTTATTCAAGTCTTAGAGTATGTTGCCTGGAAGCTAGGTAAGAAAATTATCAAAGTAGATCCAAAAGGCACATCTCAGCATTGTTGGGAATGTTTGAATAAAGTCCCCAAAAGCTGGTCTGAGCGTTTCGCTCCGCGACATGAAAGGCATTCATGTCCTAAGTGTGGACAGGAGTTAGACAGAGATTATAACTCAGCACTTCTGATCCAAAAAATAGGATTACTATCAACACAGGGGGAGGACATCACCTCTGTAAAAACTGCGGTCAAGGCTTCTTTGACTGAAGAATCCCGCGCTTTCCCGTAGGGGAGCGTCGGGAGTATGTCAATCATTGTTATTGAGTTGAGTTAGATAAAAACATGAATTTGATGCCAAAAATAAACAATTGGTTAGATTTAGGGTTTCATTCTGTACATCGAAATAATCTAGTTTATGTAACTTGTTGGGAAGATCCAAGACTAGATAGAGTAGCAATGAATTTGACCAAAGATGATAAGATTTTAGTCTTGACTTCAGCAGGATGTAATGCTCTTGAATATGCACTTGATGAACCAGAGCATATTTATGCAGTTGATGTTAACCCTCGTCAAAATGCTCTACTAGAACTAAAAATAGCTGGAATTAGGAAACTTGATTATTCTAGCTTTTTTAAACTTTTTGGGGAAGGTCATTTATCTAACTTTAAAGAGGTGTATCAACAACAACTTCGTGTTGAACTATCCCCTTTTGCTCAACAATATTGGGATAGTAATGGAACGAGATTTTTTGCAGGTAAACGTTCTTTTTTCTTTCATGGTACAACAGGAATCTTTGCTCAATTGATTAATTTTTATATTGATCGTGTTGTCCAACTTCGAGATGAATTTAATGCTCTGCTCAAAGCTCAAACTATTGAGAAGCAACGTCAGATATATTATGATGAACAGATTAACAATAGGTTTTGGAAAAAATTTATCCGTCAGATTATGGATAGTAACTTGACGCTGTGGATGCTAGGTGTTCCTCCTCAACAACGACAACAAATGGAGCGCTACCTGAAAAATGGAGTGGCAGACTTTGTAGAAGATTGTTGTCGGCAAGTTTTTAGCGAAATTCCGATCGTGGATAATTACTTCTGGCGGGTTTTTATTGAAGGCAAATATACACCAAGTTGTTGCCCAGAATATTTGAAGCCAGAAAATTTTCAATTACTCAAAGCTGGATTAGTCGATCGCATCTCAATTCATACAGATACAGTAGCTCAATTTTTAGAGCGTAATCATAATATTCATATTTCACATTTTGTTTTACTAGATCATATGGACTGGCTTAGTAATTATGAATATGCAGAACTAAAACGAGAATGGCAAGCTATTGTCGATCGCTCTGAGAAAAAGTCGCGCATTTTATTTCGGAGTGGTGGTTTTGAAGTAGAATATGTCGATCCTATTTGTGTGTCTATCCAAGGTCAGGAGTATAGTTTAGGTGAACTGCTGCAATACCAAAATGATTTAGCAAAGCAACTCCATCAAAAAGACCGGGTTCGTACTTATGGTAGTTTTTATATTGCCGATCTAATCATAGCTTAAGGAGGTAAAAGTGTCATTTTTTAGCGGTCTTGCTCAAGACTTAAATGTATTATACCATCTAGTTAAACCTATTCAGGGTAGTAATCATCAAGAAAGACTAGAGAGCTTTTATCAGGGTCAAGCTCAGGGTTATGACAAATTTCGCAAACGTCTGCTACAAGGGAGAGAGGAACTGTATCAATCCCTGATTCAATATCCTGGAGATATCTGGCTCGATCTAGGAGGTGGTACGGGTGCTAATCTTGAGTCAATAGGCGATAAATTAAGCAAATTTCAGAAGTTCTACATTGTCGATCTATGCCCTTCTTTATTGGAAATAGCACAGGAGCGAATTATTACCAATGGATGGTCTAACGTTGAGACTGTGGAAGCTGATGTTACTAAATTTACCCCACCAGAACAGGTTGTTGATATTGTAACATTCTCCTACTCATTAACAATGATTCCAGATTGGTTTGCAGCTATAGATAGAGCCTACAGTTTACTAAAATCTGGTGGAATTATTGGGGTCGTGGATTTTTATGTTTCTCGTAAATATCCTGTAAAAAATTGGTCTTCCCACTCCTGGTTATCTCGTCATTTTTGGCCTGCTTGGTTTGGCAGGGATAATGTTTTTTTATCTGCTGAACACGCTCCTTATCTTCATTACCGTTTTGAAAGTATTCAATTTATTGAAAGGATGTCAACTATTCCTTTTTTACCAGGGGTCAAAGTACCTTATTATCTGTTTATTGGGCAAAAAAATGACAAAAATAATTCAAATTGTAAATTACAATTTTGCTTTAAACTAGACAGATATAAGGAAACAAAAGAAACATTTACTAATGCAAAGCTAGTTAAGGCAACTAAATTAGACTTTCAATAAAGTATGTACATATACATAATAAGGACCATGATTAATGAAAGTAAATCTAGGTAGTAATTCAACCAAAAGCGAAAGCTGGTTTAATTTAGATATAACTCCAGGTAAAGGTGTCGATCTAATTGGTGATAGCCGTTATCTTTGGTTCGTTGGTGAAGATATACCTGAAGCTATTCGTGCTTCACATTTATTAGAACATTTTCCTCCATGCGAAATTTTATCAATTCTGAGAACTTGGCACGTTGCCTTAAAACCTGGAGGAAGTCTTATAGTTGGCGTTCCTGATTTTGACTATGCTCTAAGTGAATTTAAAAAAGAACCGATGAAATATTTGAGCTTTTGGAAAGACCATGAGCGGTTATTATTCGTTACTCTTTACGGCTCATATTACCCATTTAGAGACGATGCAAATAATATTCCTTTCAGACATCATGCTGTATTTACCGAGGAATCTTTAAAAGCAATATTAACTGATGCTGGATTCATTGATATCCAACGTTTTTATCCAAAGTCAGTGGCAGAAAATCATGGGTTTGATGATGTAATGATGCTTCCTTTATCATTAAATGTGGAGTGTAAAAGCCTTTATAGATCGGCTATCCAATCGAATCGGCAACTAAACTAATTCAAGAATTTAGAATTAAGAATTTAGAATTTAGAATTACCTCTCCTTGAAAACGGATAGGATTGACAAACAGGAAAATTTTTATTTATTATCCCCTTAAAAGGCAGGGCTAATTCATTGTCGCCAGAGAAAAATATTGAGGAGTACAATGATTGTTGTCAAGTATTGAGTTAAGCTAACTATTCTCAATATTAGGGCTTAGATAGAAATGAACTTATTACAAATATTGGCCCAATTACCAGATTTTCGAGCTGCTAGAGGGAGACGTTATCCATTATGGTTAGTATTACTGTTAGTAATTATGGGTACAATGAGCGGTTGTTTCTCCTATTGTGCCCTAGAAGATTTTGCTCGTCGTCATCATCTGGCATTACAGCAACAACTAGAGCTATCGCCTTTGAGTTTTCCAACTGAAGTCTACATTTCGGCGAATTATGACCAGAATTGATTTTGCTCAATTAGCTCAAGTATTCAATCAATGGGCTCAACACCAAATAACAATTCAAGAGGCCGAATGGTTAGCAGTGGACGGTAAGAGTATTAGGTCTACTGTCAGTGACTGTTATGGTTCTTACCAAGACTTTGTCAATGTTGTTTCTGTGTTCAGTAATTGTCAAGGAGTACCTGTAGCCATAGAACAATTTCACGTGGGAAGAAAGTAGTGAAATTGCTGTTGTCCAAGCCATATTGGCTAGTTTAAACCTTGAAGGAGTAGTTTTTAGTTGCGATGCTTTACATTGTCAAAAAAAAACCGTCAAGTTAATCATTGACAGAGGTAACCATTACACAATAGCAGTCAAGGGTAATCAAAAAAAAACTGTACCAGCAAGTACAACTAACAACTGAACAAACACAACCAAGTAGTGTTGATATATCAGAAGATAGATCTAGAAATCGTGTGGTTTGTAGAACAGTGTCTGTGTTTAATAATCTGTTGGGAATTAGCTCTGAGTGGGAAGGAATTAAGTCTGTGATTAGAGTTGAGCGTCAGGGTACACGAGCAAGTGTTGACTATTATCAAACAGCTTACTACATTAGCAGTCTGAAATTAAGTGCAGCAGAATTTGCAGTAGGAATTCAGGGACATTGGGGAATTGAGAATCGACTACATTGGGTTAAAGATGTAGTGTTTCGAGAGGACACAAGTCTAATTCGGCACTCTCAAGCTGCTGCTAATTTTTCTGTGATTCGTCAGTTGGCGATCGCTATCTGTCGCCTTCATGGTTATTCTTCCCTCACTACTGCGATTCGTACCATTGCTCACGATTTGGAGCAGATTTTTCTGATGATTATAAATCTAGAACTGTAGTCATTGAGAATTGAAATTGGCCCATACACAGAACCTCACTCCCCCCTAGTTTTCGATTTCAATAGTTCTGGTATTGGCGATCGCGACTGATATTAGCGATCGCGACTGAGTCTGTGACATAAATTTTTCCTGTATAAGTATGATAATTTAGGGGAAAAGACTATGAAATACTTGACAATATGGCCAAACTTGTACTCCTCAATATTTTTCTCTGGCGACAATGAATTAGCCCTGCCTTAAAAGGGGAGGCGCATACCCACAATATTTCGGTAATAAACAGCTTGAGAACGATAACAGTATATAATGAGAACTAAACATATTGCTATGTGGGCTTGTCCGAGAACTCGTTCAAGTGCAATAACAAGAGCATTTGAGCAGATTGATGATTGTATGGTCTATGATGAACCTTTACATCATCTTTCCTTTGTTGATCAGATTAATTACCATGATATTATTGATTTTCCATCAGACTATTTATCCAAATATTATAACAATAGTTATTCAAATATTATTGAAAAACTAATTGGCGATCTTCCAGAAGGAAAAACTTTTTCATTCCAAAACATATGTCATTTCATCTGCTTCCAGGATTTGATAAAAGTTGGATATCTAAAGTAAAAACTGCTTCCTAATTAGAGACCCACGAGAAACAATTATTTCATATTGGAAAGCTAGAAAATCTGCTGGTTTTAGCTGGGAAGATTCGGAATCTTTTGTAGGTTGGGAAGAACATTATCGACTATTCAAAGAAATTGAAAATTTAACAGGAGAAAAGTCTATTATAATTGACTCAGGAGACTTAGTCAAATATCCTAGTGGTTATTTAAAAGCTTTATGCTCCCAATTAGGGATTAATTTTTCTGAAAAAATGCTTTTTGGAGACCAGAATAAACTAATATTGTATCATGGAAAAAATACTATTTTTGAAAAATTTCGTGAAGACGTTATTAATTCTAGTAGTTTTTTTCAGGAATCTAAAGAAATTAATATTCCAGATATATTAGTACCATGTATTAATAAGTGTATGCCACTTTATGAAGAAATGTACAAACATCGATTGCAAGTTTAAAATTCCCGCCTTTGGGGGTATTGCCAACACTTATAGCCTAATAAATTTGGCTTTTCTTCCTGAAATGACTTAGTATAAAACCTATTACTGCTAAACTTGTTGAAGCATAAATATAAACATAGTTATAACTGATTACTTTTTAATTTCTGGATAGTATGGACACAATCGGATTTTTCAATATAATATTACGACTGACAATATGGTTTTTACTTACCGCTGATTTGAGTGTGGCAAATATTATTATTGGTGTTAGTATTGCTTTGCTATTACCTCGTAGCAAAAATCCATAGGAGCATTAAAAGATTGGCTGCGAGTATTGTGGGAAATAATTGTCGCCATTCCCCAAGCTTATATAGAAGCAATAGAAATTATGCTTCGTCCCCATAATGATGAAGTTGTGGTTTGCGAAAAAATTAAACCTCGAAGAACCCTGGATTGATATTTCTGGATATATTTGTAATTACTTTTACCCCTAAAAGCATTGTCTTGAAATACCATGAACAAGGTTGGTATGAAGTACACTTAGTGCAACGGATGAAAAACAAATGAACTATATTTTGATTGCTATGATTTTAGCTTTGCTCATACCCATTTATGAATCTTGGCAGGATGATAATGTTTGGCAGAAAATACTCGCCTTTGCTAGTATTGCCACTAAAACCTCAATTATGATGTTGGTGGTATCGGTTTTGCGAGATGATTGGTCAATTGGAGTAGTTGCTGTTATCATTCTGAGTGTGGGTAATGCGGGATTAATGCTACTGGCAAATTTAATCAAAAGGTTAAACGAAGTATGATTGAGATTTTTGACATTTTAAGTTATGGCTTA
>NZ_BLZO01000184.1 GCF_014132355.1 Okeania sp. KiyG1 | reverse complement strand
GGACAAAAGAATCACTTTGTTGATGCCCGTTGCCGTCAACTCGTCTACAGCAGCCTGAATATCAGCAGCCAGTGCATCGTAGTCAGTGTCATTTTCAGGGAGTACGATCACCTCACCTGTGGAGGCGATAGCAGGTAACAATGGTGTGCTTGCACCAACGATGCCGATTTCTTCGCCACCAACAGTTGCGATCGCCGTTCCTGCTAATTCTCCTGCTGCCAGCGTGCTAATCTCTTGTCCGTTTTCCGTCACCCGGTCTGCCAAGTCAGGGTCTGTACTGAAATTTAAGTTCGCGCTCAGATAAGGAAACAACGCTCCACGGTATTCGCCAGAAGGTTGAATGATGTTGCTCACTTCCTTCGTGCCCAGATCGAAATCGTGGTTGCCAAAAGTGGAAGCTTGGACACCCAGTTGGTTATGGATTTCGATATTGGCGTGGCCAATACCCGCTTTACCCACAGGGGTTTCACTCATGGCCGGGTCGCCACTCGCAAATAGGAACGGACTGGGAATGTAGTTATCTCCAGAGGAAAGGAAAAGGGTATTGGGGTAGTCCTCTTTGAGAGCGTTGAGGACGGCTGAAAAACGAGGCGCGTCCTCCAGAGCTTCCAGGCCAGCTTCAAAGTCGGAAGCATGGAGAAGTTGTAGGGTAAAGGTTGTGGCCTCTGAGTCGGCAGCAGTGCTGGTGGGAGCGGGTTCGGATTTACTAAACCAGTCAAACCCTTTGAAGAAGTCCAATAGGTTCCATGCTGTCGCCGGGGGGACAGCGACACTCAAAAAGAAAGTAGTGGCGATCGCAATAACCACTACATTCTTCCACAGATGCTTCCAAATACGATTCAAAATCATTAAGAAAAACCTCTAAACAATAATATTGAACTCTGGACGAAATGTCCGTCGGTTCACTTTTTGTTGCCTTAGCATAGCGAGCCGTAGGTTTATCATAATATCACATCTGCTTGAATACTTACGAAAAGTTGGTATTTTTTTCAACTATAAAACACTAAAACCAATGCCAGTCAATACTTTTAGGATTAATCAGCAAGCCCTAATTATTAATTATTCATTATTAATTATTCATTATTTAGTTAGCCCAAATTTTTGACGAGGCGAAAACCAATGTGAGTGGTTCCAGTATCCGGTGACTGGGACTCCCGTGCAGTTGGACGGTATCGACTGCAATAGTTGGGCGCACAGAGGTGAGAACCTCTCTTAATCACGTGTAACGCACCCTCGACGGGTTTTTTGGGGTCAAAACTTTCGGCTTGGCTGGGGCCTTCTGGGTTAAGGCTATGAGCCATGTCTTTGCGTTCAACCCGATACCAGTCGGCTGTCCATTCCCAAACGTTACCTGTCATGTCATACAAACCGTAACCATTCGACTTGAACGAACCAACGGGAGCAGTTCCCAAGTAACCATCCGCTTTGGTATTGAGAAAGGGAAAAAATCCTTGCCTGGTGTTGGCTTTTTTGGCAGAATATTCTTTACCCCAGGTATAAGTAGATTCTTTTAAACCACCTCTTAGATCTCCTGCATCACCTAAACTAAAAGTTGATGCTGATAACAGTGAGAGGATTATGAGGTTTTGATTTTTCAGCACTTTTCTGTTGTCCAAAGTCCAGTATAATTTGTAACGACAAACAATCAAAGTATTATGTTTGAAATAGTGTAAAACTTACGATAGACCATTGTATGTGTGAAGAAAGAACTAAAGATTTAGACATAGATTTTGTCCTAGAGACCATAAATCTCAGACTGCCTCAGATTTCCTATTCTCCTCTAAGTACCATAGAAACACAAACTCTTAAGGGTATCTGGCGGGATTATACCTATGACCAAATAGCCCTAGAGAAAAACTATAGCTGCGGTTATATTACCAATATTGTTGCCCCTAGTTTATTTAAAAAACTTTCTTGTCTTATTGGTCAAAGGGTGGGCAAAAGAAACTGCATGAAATTAGTTAAAAATTTTTTTATGGTCTGGAAAGAAAAGCCTCTGTTTCCTTCGGGAGTTATATCTTTAGATTCTCAATATTATATCAGACGGTCTGATATTGAAAATAAAATATATGCAGAGATTCAGAAACCTGGAGCCTTGGTAAGAATAAAATCACCTCAAGAAATGGGCAAAACTTCTGTGCTACTCCGTCTTATTAAGCGTGCAAATGAGTCGGGCTATCACACCATTTATTTCAATCTGCAACAGTTAGACGAAGAAGTTTTCAGGGATGTTAGCACCTTCTTGCGCTTTTTTTGTATTAATATTACCCATGAGCTAGACTTAGAGATCAAGTTAGATGACTATTGGGATGAGGAGCTGGGATGTAAGGCTAGTTGCAATTTATACTTCCAAAATTATTTGCTAAAATCAATCAACGCACCCTTACTTCTAGCTCTGGATGAAGTGAATCAGGTTTTTGAGAATCTGAAAATAGCAAAAGAGTTTTTCTCTTTGTTACGTTTGTGGTATGAGAAAGCTAAAACAACTTTGGTGTGGCAGAAGTTGCGCTTAGTGGTGGTTCACTCAACTGAAAGTTATGTCCCTCTGCAACTTAAGCAGTCACCTTTCAATGTAGGATTGCCTATACAGCTAGGTAGTTTGAGTTGGGAAGAAGTTGTAGAATTAGCTAAATGTTACGAATTAAGCTGGATAGATGGGGAAGAAGCAAATCTTTTGATGAGGATGGTAGGAGGACATCCTGCTCTAGTGCATCTTGCTATTTATTATCTTAGTCAGGAGAAAATGACATTGAAAGAACTATTAAAAACGGCTCCTACCTCTACAGGAATTTATGCAAGTCACTTGAATCGTCATCAAGAGAAGTTGTACGAAAACTCAGAATTAGCAAGCGCTTTGAGTAAAGTGGTAGTGGCTACTGAACCTATATTATTAGAACCGATCCAGGCTTACAAGTTAAATAGTATGGGGTTAATTAAATTATCTAATAATAAGGCAGTTATTAGTTGTCAGTTGTATCGAGATTATTTCCAGCAAGCGTTAAAGGAAATGAGCGATCGCTAATTAATCTTGGTCGTAAGCTCTGTATTTTTCTGCTCAATTAAAGTAGACTACTAAATAAATTATAAATCAAAAAGAGAAGGCAATGGTTAAACATCAAGTTACGCAAGTTCCACGATCTATTATGGATGCGAATCGTAAAGAAATTTCAGATGAATTGACAATTTTAGAAGGAGAGCTACCTTCTGGTTTACATGGTCATATGTTTATAGTTGCACCAGTCGGTAATTTTGAGGTTGACGACAAAGGGAGACCTATATTAAAGGACATATATAAAAGGATTAGTCAACGTAATCTGATAGATGATAACGGAAATACATTTATGAATGGTGACGGAATGATTTATCGATTTGATTTTGACGAGGAGGGTAAAGTAAAATGGAAGCAAAAAATTGCCAATTCTCCCGATTACAAAGTTGACAAAAAAATTGAAGAAAGTCCAGATTTAAAATATCGTGAAATATTAAAATTTTATAATTTTGGATTGATCAGATTTTCTCCTGCACTTGGTCTTCGCAATCAATTAAATACAGCATTTGTTCCCTTTAAATTTGGTAAAGATAACCATGAACGCCTGTTAATAACTTATGATGCAGGTATCCCTTACGAAATTAATACAAAGACCCTCGATGTAAAAGCTCCGGTTGGAAGTTTGGATGAATGGATACCAGATCCCAACCAACCAAGACATCTTTTCCCAACAATTTTAAGCACTGCTCATCCGATCTTCGACCACCAGACAGAAGAGATGTTTACTGTTAATTACTCTAGGTCATTATTGAATTTATTGAGAATATTTCCTTGGTCTTTCAGTCTGCTCACTAATATAATAGTAGGAAATAGAACAAAATCCAGAACTGATAAAAAATATTTGGAATCTTTGATTGGTTGATCAATCTAATTCAATATCTTGAATTAATTTGGAGGGTACTTTGTCTAAATATTCAATCTTTTTAAGTCTAGATAATTTTGTCTATGTGATGAAATGGGATGCTACAGAGAATTTGCAAAAGTGGAAGATAGTTGATTTCAGGGGTAAACCAATCAAAATTCGCCAAAGTATGCATCAGATTGGGATAACTGAGAAATATCTAGTTCTAATAGATACATCTTTTGCTATTGGAATTGAGCAGATGATCAATAATTTCCCTTTTCCTCTATCTCTATTCACAAAGCCGTTACGAAAGCTGCTCCGCATTACACCATCACCGGAGAACATGATATATATAGTACCTCGCGAAAACTTAAACGGTTCAGCAGAAGTCGAGGCACATCAAGTAGAAATACATCGTGAAATATCTCACTTTTTAGTGGATTACTCTCATGAGAATAGTGATTCAAAAATTACACTTAATACTGCCCATATTTGTGCTTGGGATATTGCCCAATGGCTCCGTAAGGGAGATAAATTAGCCCAAGGCAATCAGAAGATACCTCCTGAATTGTTAGGGATACAGATAGGTGAAATGGATATTAGCTTAATGGGACGCCATGTCATAGATCTTAGTGAAGAAGCGTCTGTTCAATCTTCGATTAATGATAATTTGGATGAAGGTCTCACTTGGGGAGCAGGATTGTATACTTATAATAGTCCTAATTTTCCAGGTCACACTCCTCTAAATAAGTTGGATAAAATTTACTGGACTTCTCTAGGACTTTGGGAAGAGCTGACAACTAAGTTTATGTATGATCAATACCTAAACTATGAATATAGAACAGTAGAATTGAATCAAGTTATTGAACTAGCCGAAGCAGGTATACCTTCTTGCTTATATCGATTGGATGCTGAGTCAGTGACCTTTGAAGACTATTACAAGTTTCCCCCAGGTTACATAGGGTTTTCACCACAGTTTGTTCCACGCAAGGGTGGAACAGATAGCCCTACCGATGGTTACATTGTATGTGTTGCTTTTACTCCAGATAGGAGTGAAATCTGGATTTTTGATGCTGCTGCTCTCCAAGAAGGACCAGTATGTAAATTGTGGCATGAAGAGCTAAATTTTGGACTGACATTGCACACAGCGTGGTTGAAAAATATATCTGACAGTGGTTCTTCTAGTGATAGTGGAGATGTAACCCATGGTTTAGATACTTGGATAGATAATTGGCGTCTTTCTTCCTTTTCTCGTCAAGACAAAGAGACACTAAAGAGTGAAATTGATCAGGTATGTAACAACCCCTGATTAAATAGGGTTGACTGCGTGATAGTGTAAGCAATACCAGAAGAGGCTTTCAATCATTTTTGTCTCTTCTGGTTAGGCAGCAAAAAAAAATTAAAATTTACACTTTCCCCCTAAATTCCCTCACAATTAGAGCAATGATCACTTGTGTATTGTGGTAGTATTGCCACAATCATTTATCTAAAAACTATTATGGTTGTAGTTCCTGGATTTAAGCTCACAGAAACTCTATTTGTTAATCAAAAAACTATTTTATATAAAGGAATAGACGATACAAGCCAACAACCAGTATTGCTCAAAATACTTCCCCTTGCAGATGCAACCTTGGAAGATATTACCCAATCTAAACAAGAATATCAAATCTCTAAAACTATAGATTGTCCAAGCATCGTTAAACATTATCAATTAGAGAGACAGCAAAATCATTTAGCTTTAATTTTAGAAGACTTTGGCTGTCAACCTTTATCTCAGTTTCTTCAGATCAATCAACTCTCTAGTAAAGATTTCCTCAGAATTGCTATTTCCTTATCATCAACTCTAACTGAAATCCATAAGCGGTCGATTATTCATAATAATATCAAACCTGATAATATTTTTATTAATCCCCAAACCAAAGAAGTAAAACTTACTGGCTTTAGTCGTGCTATTCTTCTGCCCCCAGAGCAACAAACAATTAGTCATCTTGACTGGCAAGAAGGCTCTCTTACCTATATTTCTCCCGAACAAACGGGAAGAATGAATCGTTTACTAGACTATCGCACTGACTTTTATACTTTGGGGATTACTTTTTATAAAATGCTCACTGGCATCGTACCTTTTTACAGTGATGATCCAGTGGAAATGCTATATTGCCACATGGCAAGACAACCCACAAATCCTACAGAAAAAGCAAATATTCCTGAAGCTATTTCAAATATCATCATGAAACTCTTAGCTAAAAATGCTGAGGATAGATACCAAAGTGCTACAGGGTTAAAAATTGACTTAGAAAATTGTTTATGGCAACTAGAAACTGGAGGAAAAATTGAAGATTTTGTCCTGGGTAAGGGGGATGAGGGTAATCAACTTATTATCTCACAAAAACTTTATGGACGAGAACAAGAAGTACAAGTTTTATTAGATAGTTTTTATCGAGTAATTCAAGGAACAACGGCAATAACCTTGGTTTCAGGTTACTCAGGTATTGGCAAAACATCGATTGTTAATGAAGTTTCTCAATCTCTGGTTAAATACAGAGGATATTTTATTAGAGGCAAATTTGACCAGCTTAAACAAAATATTCCTTATAGTGCTTTTATTAGAGCTTTTCAAGAGTTAATTCGTCAGTTATTAATCGAAAGTGAAGCCAAGATTGCTACTTGGAAAGAAAAATTACTGCTGGCTTTAGGGGCTAATGGTCAAATCATTATTGATGTTATACCTGAAGTAGAATTAATTATCGGACCACAACCAGAAGTATTAGCAGTAGGTTTATTGGAAGCGGAAAATAGATTTAATCGTGTATTTCAACAATTTATTCATGTTTTTTGTCAACCAGAACATCCTTTGGTTATCTTTTTAGACGATTTACAGTGGGCAGATGCAGCTTCTCTGAAACTGATGCAGTTAATCAGTACTGATGATAGTAGTAAATATCTATTGATTATTGGAGCCTATCGAAATAATGAAGTAACTGCCAGTCATCGATTATTTCAAACTATAGATAAGGTGAGAGAAACTGGCACGGTTATTAATAATATTGTAGTTGAACCTTTGTCTAAAGTTCAGGTTACGGAATTAATTGGCGACAGCTTAAGCCGAAATATAGATGCCGAGCAATTAAAGATTCTGTCGGAGTTGATTTTTGAAAAAACCAGAGGCAATCCTTTCTTCTTAACTCAGTTACTCAAAACTCTATATACTGAAAAAATACTGGTTTATCAGACTGCTAGTTGTCATTGGAATTTAGATTTAAATCATCATAAATTTACGAAAATTTTAGGTAATAATATTATTGATTTAATTGCCAAAAAAATTCAAGATTTACCATTTATTTCACAAAGACTCCTAAAATTTGCTGCTTGTCTTGGTAATAGTTTTAACCTCAAGCTTCTAGCTGTAATTAATGAAAACTCAGAAATATATGCAGCAAAAAAACTGTTACCTGCACTTATGGCGGGGTTAATTTTACCTCTGTCTGATACCTATAAAATCCCGCTAGTTTTCTCAGAGTCAGAATCACTAAATTTTCAACAGCAAAATGTTGAGGTTAATTATAAGTTTTTGCATGACCGAGTACAGCAAGCTGCTTATTCTTTGATACCTGAATCAGAAATTGCTATAACTCATTATCAAATCGGTCAACTGTTGCTCAAAAATAATCTCCAAGAAGAGCAAGAAGAGCAGATTTTTTTAGTAGTGAATCAATTGAATTTTGGCACTAATTTTTTGCAGACGGAAACTGAAAAATATGAGTTAGCTAAATTAAATCTCATTGCTGGCAAGAAAGCTAAGGCAGCTACAGCTTATGAAGCTGCTGTCAACTATTTTAATGTAGGTCTGCAACTTTTAAATGCGGCCAGTTGGGAAGAGCAATATCAGTTAGCCTTCGATTTGCATTTTGAAGCTTCAGAAACCGAATACCTTAATGCTAATTTAGAACCCGCTTTTCAACTGTGCAATTTAGCTCTAAAAACAGTCAAATATCTACTAGAAAAAGCCCGGCTATATCAGCTAAAAACACAGCTCCTGCTAGCTCAAAATAAAATCAGTTCAGCCCTAGAAACAGGATTAACTGCCTTAAAAGAATTAGGAGTAACCTTATCTGAATTACCACCTCAAGAATTGAAGATTGAGGAGTTAGCACAGCTCCCTAGAATAACCGATAATAATCAACTTGCAGCAATGGAAATTTTAATACTGATATTTCCGCCTGCTTGTTTTGAAGAAAGTACATTAGCTTTACCTATTTTATATACTATGGTGGATATTTCTCGGCAATATGGAAATTCACCACCATCTATTTTTGCTTATGTTACTTATGGTTCTATAACAAGTTGGTTCGTACCTGATATAGATACCGCGTATGAATTAAATAATTTAGCTGAACTGCTCTTAGCTCAGTTGAATGCTAAAGAGCTTCAATCTAAATTTCTTGTAGCAATGTCGATTAATATTAAACACCGTAAGAAGCATTGTAGGGAAACAATTGAACCTCTTTTTCAAGCTATTCAAAGTGGATTAGAAGTCGGTGATATAGAACATGCTTGTCATGCTGCTAATTTTTACTGTGCTCATTTATTTTTTAATGGCAACAACTTAGACGATGTACAAAAAAAATCAAAAAAATATCTTAAATTTATCAAACAATTTCAACAAAAGCATCAATTTAGTATGTGCAGTATAGATAGCCAGTTAGTAGCAAATTTAAGAGGAGAGTCGGCAAATAAGCTATTGTTGATTGGGAATTATCTAGATGAGAACCAAATGCAATCTTATTTAGAAAGTACTAATGATTTAATATCCCTGTTTAGTTTGTATTTTGCTAAATGTCTGCTTTGCTATTTATTTAAAGATTATCAAGATGCTATCAAATATGCGGTGATTGGGTTTAAATATGCTGGTTTTGTCCAAGCAGGAATTATCTTCAGCCAGCATAATTTTTACTATTCTTTAGCTATTTTAGCCTCATATCCCCATGCTTATTTTCCCGGTAATCTAGAGATAGAAAAGGACTCCCCAGAGAGTCTTAACCAAGTAGTAGCAAATCAAGAGAAAATGAAATATTGGGCAGATCATTGTCCAATGAATTATCAACATAAGTATGAGCTGGTTGAAGCA
Organism: Okeania sp. KiyG1; assembly: GCF_014132355.1. GTDB lineage: Bacteria > Cyanobacteriota > Cyanobacteriia > Cyanobacteriales > Microcoleaceae > Okeania. The sequence continues at coordinate 208,610 of NZ_BLZO01000184.1, read as the reverse complement.
GAAAAAGCTCGGGTGTTGGGAGAAACTCTGCTGGCGATGGAGTATTACGACTGCGCCATTCGCGGTGCCAAAGACCAGGGGTATATTCAAGATGAAGCTCTTGCTTACGAAAGAGCAGCAGAATTCTATCTGTCTTTAGGTAGGGAAGAAATCGCTACAACCTACATGAGCAAAGCATATCATGGTTATCTTGCTTGGGGAGCGTTAGCTAAAGTCAAAGATTTGGAATCAAGATATCCACAACTCCTTGCTCCAGTATCGGCAAGATTTCCACCGCAACCATTAGTATCCGGTACTCAGCCTGTTTTTAAATCTGCCAAGGCTACAGAAGTTATCGATTTAACCACAGTTATTCAAGCTTCCCAAAGCCTAGCTAATGAAATCACTCTTGATAAACTACTCGAGAAATTGATGCAAATCTTAATGAAGAATGCTGGTGCTCAAATCAGTTACTTGATTTTAGAGCAGGAGAATCGGCTTTTTATTGAAGCGATGACATCTCTGGAAAATGACCAGTTAGTTTTGCATAAACCAGCAGTAATCCAAGATGAGTTACAGTTACCTTTATCTATACTTAATTATGTCAAAAGAACCCAAGAAACTATTTTGTTAAACTCGGAAGATGTTCCCGAATCTATTTTTGCTCAAGACTTGTATCTGATTAAAAATCAACCTCAATCGCTTTTATGTAACCCAGTCCTGTATCAAGGAGATTTTATGGGTTGGCTTTACTTAGAAAACAATTTAACCTCTGGAGCTTTTACACCGGAGCGATTAGAACTGTTAAAAATACTGTCTTCTCAAGTGGCTATCTCTATCAAAAATGCCAAGCTTTATGAAGATATGGCTAATATTAATTTATCCTTAAAACAGCAAATTGTCAAACGGCAACAAGCAGAAGAAGTATTGCGTGAAAGTGAAACCAGACTAGCTCAGTTTCTGGAAGCAGTACCCATAGGTATCTTTGTCACAGACGCTAAGGGTAAACCTTACTACGCTAATCAAACTGCTCAACAAATACTAGGTAAAGGCATTATCACCCAAAGCGATTCAACTGAGCTCACCAAAGCTTATCAAGTTTACCTCTCAGGAACGGAGCAATTGTATCCCACCGAGCAACAACCAATTGTGCAAGCTTTAAAAGGTAAAAGTACAACTATTGATAATCTGACAATTCACCAAGGAGATAAATTTATTCCCCTAGAAGTTGCTGCTACTCCGGTTTTCAATGACAAAGGTGAAATAGTTTATGCCATAGCTGCTTTTCAAGACATCACTCAACGCCAACAAGCAGAAAGTGAACGCCTCCAGTTAGAAATCCTCAGAGTCGAAAATGCTCTGTTGCGCAGTGCAGAAGACACTTCCACTTATGACTATCAAGTAGGGGGTAGTTTACCCAGTAATGCTCCCACTTATGTAGTGCGTTCCGCAGACAGAGAACTTTATCAAGCTTTGAAAAAAGGAGAATTTTGTTATATTCTCAACCCGCGTCAGATGGGAAAATCCAGTCTGATGGTGAGCATGGTGCATCAACTACAACGAGAAAATCTGGTTTGTGCAACCATTGATATAACCTCCATTAGTAGTGATAACGTCACACCAGAGCAATGGTACAAAGGATTGATGATCGAATTATTGCAGGGCTTTGATTTGTTAGACAAGGTTAATTTCAAAGCTTGGTGGAATGAACGCAAAGATATTTCTCCCTTACAATGCTTAAGTCAGTTTATTGAAGATATTCTTTTAACTGAAGTCAAGCTTGATAATGAGCTGCCTGCAAAAAAAATAGTAGTCTTCTTAGATGAGATTGATAATATCCTCGCCTTGGATTTTTCAGTGAATGAGTTTTTTGCCCTAATTCGTGCTTGCTATAATAAACGTAGTCTTAATCCCCGATATCAAGGTTTAGTTTTTGTGTTATTGGGAGTAGCTACCCCTTCAGATTTAATCTCTGACTCCAAAAGAACACCATTTAATCTTGGTCAAGCTATTCATTTAAAAGGTTTTCAACTACAAGAAGCTCAACCTCTACTGCAAGGGTTGACAGAAAAGGTGAGTAATCCGCAAATCGTCTTGCAAGAAGTCTTGTCTTGGACAAATGGGCAACCGTTTCTCACTCAAAAGATTTGTAGAATGATCCGGGACTGCTCATCTCCTATTCCCACTGATGAGGAAGCTCAATGGGTGGAGAATTTAGTCCAAGCTCAGGTGATAGAAAATTGGGAAGTACAAGATGAACCCGAACATTTAAGAACTATACGCGATCGGATTCTTGATAGTACCCAGCCTAGTTGTAAGTTGCTAGATTTATACAGACAAATTTTAACTCAAGGTCAGGTGACGGCAGGTGGTACTTTAGAGGAGAAGGAATTGTTGTTGTCGGGTTTGGTGGTGAAGGAAGAGGGAGATATCAAGGTTTATAATCGGATTTATGAGTTGATATTTGATATTGTTTGGGTCGAGTCGCAGGAATAAGGCAGAAGGCAGTTCAGCTATGCTGTTGCCGTAGACTAGAGAGCCGGTCAAGTATTCTCTAGAAACCGGGTTTATCGTGACGACGGCAACGAAATATCAGCAGAGAAGCTTACAGCTTTACTGACCAGATCAGTTCTTTTGGATATCTACGCTCCACATCTTGGAAGTAAACACACCTAAATTTTCATTAACGACCTGATGCGAAGTGCCGTCGGTTACGATCTCTACTTCCATTGATCCACCGCCACTAAAGTTGGCACCGATGATTGAAAGTTTGCCAGATCCTCCAACACCTTGCAGCGCAGGGACGAGATCTACCGTGGCATTTGGAGGTGCTGCGCCTAGTCCGTTAGTAGAGTAGCCGAAGAGTGTCCCGTTAGCTTCCCCGGAGTCGGCATTGAGGTAGACATTCATCAAATTGTCGGCTTTCTTAACACTCAGGATGCATTTGTTTTGGTATTTGATCATCATCGTAATTCTCCTTTTAGATTGCTTATGGGTTGTTTAGACATCCCTTGTTATTGGACTTTGGACAAAATTTGATGTTCTGTCCTCTGTAGCTCTATTTATAAGACGATCTCACAGCGCAATTTTTGACAAACAAAAGGTAACTGTTTAGAGGGTAACGAGAGAATAAGGCTTTCACTCATTTCAAATTGGTGAGTATAGGCAAAGACAGATAAGAGGTATTCACGGATTGACTGACAGCGAACACCTCGAATCGAAGAAAACTGAGTACCAATTATATAGGTTTTATAGGGTTGACTAATAATTATACTTATGCAGATATAGCAGTTGACCTGTTAAGTTAAGGCGTTCTCACTCCTCTCAAATTGAGTCACATAATTTTGCTTCCCACAGTTCCTTCCTTTGCTTCTGACACAAGAGCTCCGAGATAATAGCCAGTGGAACCTCATAGGAAAACAAGCCAAATTATATAGGGTTTTATAGGTCAAATAAAAGCTATCCTTAGATTGTTGATTGAGTTTGTAGTAATGAAAAAAATCTGTAGCTTATTACTTGTCTTGTTTTTCTGTTTCTTGGGAATAACTGTTTTTCCCCACAACGTATTTGCTGATGAGCTTGAGACAGGAGCAGTGTTTTACGAAGATGTCAATTTTGGTGGTTCATCAACGTACTATGAGGATATGGATCCTTATGCGTCGTATATAATAGACTCCACAAAATTCAAATCCGCCGAAGTAGGCAAAAAGTCTCAAGTATGGATATGGTACACTACTCCACCACTGCCAATAGAATATAAATATCCCGATCTCACCTGGGACTTTAACCAACCAGATTTTGTTGACCAGCTAGAGGGGTATAAGTCTTATTTCATGCACGTTGAGCCTATGGAGGCAAAACAGTTACTGAGTGTTCGCCTTCTTAATGAGCAAGCAGATGAAAGTACAGATTGTCTCTCAATTAAAGTTCGTGATGTTGACGACCCAAACGGAGAGCCAATTGTAGCCTGTGTTGGTGAAGGATATCAGATAGTAGGAAGTCTACTACAACAAGATATTGATGAGGGGAAGAAACTTGAAGCTGATATATATCACCCATACCCCCCAACCGGAGCATTCGCCCACATAGTTGGTTATTTCACACCTAGTAATAGTCCAGATGGCGATGTAATAGTAGATTTCGAGATAACACAGACTATCGGCGAAAGCGATATCTGCTGGGAGAAAGGAGAGGAGTTGGATCCTGAATATGGTCATACTTTTGACTTTAAAGTAGTTGATCCTTCTCAAATTGGGTACCTTGGAGAGTGTAAGGGACTTCCTATCTCTTGGACAGGATACCAAGATAAAGGAATCTCAACTAACCCAACAAGCAAAATTAAAGATTTAGAAAAGCGAGTTGAAAAACTCGAGTCTGAGATTTCTAAGCTAAATGTTTTTAATCTAAGTCGCTAGTTAATTGCTCACAGAAAATTGCGTCGTATAATCCCCTCATGGAAAGCTTCCATAAGGGGATTGTACTTGATAAACCTGGGTCTTCCGTACTTAGTGTGCTAAACTATCAATTTGATTCTTGAAAAATCAATAATAATAATGGTTGTAAAAAGAGAAATGACCAAACTCCTAACAAAGAAGATAAACCTTAGCCAAACTCATTAACTCTCAGCCCAAAAAGAAGACTCGGCTATGAAAGTCATAGTCTAAACTCCAGTAAATAATGAACTCCACATAACCCACAGCTTGGGTTATTAGTTTTATAGGGTTGACAAATAATTAGACTTATGGAGGCATGGCAGTTACCCTGTTAATTTAAGCCGTTCCCACCCCTCTCAAATTGAGTCACAGCAATAGTTTTGCCTCCCACAGTGCCTTCCGAACTTCTGGCGCAAGAGGTCATCAGCAATAACCAGTAGAACCTCATAGGAAAACCAGCCAAATTATATAGGGTTTTATAGGTCAAAGAAGTAGTTATCCTTACGTCATTAGTCGATAGTAAGCAATATCCAGGGAACAAATAATGGACTGTGCTTTAACAGAACAAGGCAACTCCGAGCTCACATCTATGTTTTGGCAACAATGGACTGAATATCAGGACCAGCTTTATCGGTGTTGTCTCAAATTTATGAACTCTAACCCAACGGATGCCGAAGATGCTTTGTCTCAGGCAATGCTCAAGGCTTGGGAAAAGATACAGAAATATGCTGGAAAAATCGATAACTTGAAGGCTTGGCTATTCAAACTGACTAGCAACCTCTGTATTGATATCATCAGACAACGTTCTCGAGGGGCTGTGGGTGTAGAAAGTATAGAATGGGTGGGGGATACTGAAGATATTGGTATCGGCTCAACGATTGCGACGCCAGAGAGTTGTCTGGAGAGAGAGGAAAAGTCCACTGAGATACGACAGGCGATCGCTAACTTACCAAAAACCTTGAGGGAAACTTTTATTCTACATTTTTACCAAGAACTGACCCATACAGAAATTGCCCAACGCCAAGGGATAACCTACGAAAATGTGTCCAGGCGAATATCTCGGGCGAGGAAACAGCTCAAAGAGAAGTTGAGTAGCTATTTTCGAGGGACGGGGGAGAAAGTAAAATCATGTCAGGTTGAAGACTGCCAGTTAGGACTGATGCGGGGACGCGGGGACGCGGGGACGCAGGGAAGTTTTTCAAATGGGCAATTATGCCGACATGATATAAGTGTAACAGCAAGGGATCCTCAGATGTCATCTACCTCATGGGAAAATGAGGAAAAGCAACAGACAATAGAGTCGCAAGAAAATATTGGGTTGGAGACAGTCACTGTCTCCCCATCATTTGATACGCAGTTGCTTTCAAAGAATGATGTTGAGACAGACCTGGAGACGCAAAGACACGGGGACGGGTCCAAAATGAATGCGCTACCTCTGAATGCAACTGGGTATGAAGAGGTGAAAAAACCTGAGTGTGTGGATAGTTCAGTGGAGTCTTGGGATAATGTCTATAAACAAGAATTAACCCTGGTAGAGAATACCTCGTTTTATGATACAGAAAACAAACCGGCTGGTCGTTTTATATTAGCAACCAATATCCTTGATTCTCAACAATTAAGAGCAGAGGAAGAGTACTTTGCCTATCAGGAACAACCGACTGCGGAACGCCGATTCGCTTCTCTTATTGACTACCTATTTTTTGCGGATTGTGTTTTTATAAAAACGGCAAAAAGAAAAGAAGAAAGGAGAGGCCAGGAGGCGGGTATGAGTATTATGTTGATTCTACCCCAACAGTATACAAGCACCTCTCTTGTGGAAGCGGGGGAATCAAACCCTTGCTCCTTTAATTCGCTGGTTGGCTTTCCCGTTGAAACAATGTCTCAGGCAATGCTCAAGGCAAGGGATAGCGTGAGAAACTTCGCGGGGCCAATCGATAACTTGAAGGCTTTGCTATTCAAGCTACTGAGTACAGGCGGGCGCAAATTAGCCTACCATTATTAACAGGGAACACTAGCGTTAACGCAGTTGTTTCTCTGTTCAAGACTCGATGGTGATTAAGTACATTTTGCCTAGGTAAGACCCAGTTGTAGTACAACTCTATGAGGTGGAACGCTGTAAACTCAAACAGCTAGTTAACCGCCACACCACCCCACAGCAAATATTTCTGTGAGCGGAAATTTTTCCAGCTTGCAAGTGAGGGGAAGAATCATCGTCAAATTGTCAGGTGAATTATACATTAGCCATTGTATGGCACGCACAAGGCGAGAGCGTTGGTGAGAAACTTCTGAGCGGGAGGAAGGGACGGAGAAACGGTTGCCGGAAGTGGTGCGCAGTGATGCGCCATTGACTTTTAGTGCATAGCTAGTCATCCTACTGTTTGGGAGCGCTTGTGAGAAACCGGCTGAGAGAGAGCGTCCCATTAGCAATTGGACAGCTGGTGAGCTACCACGGGATTAGGTATGACGGAGTTTTGTCTATAGGATATAGCCACTACAGGTTAGTTCTTTGTATTTAGAAGTGCAATTTTTACCTCACAAGATTCGCTACTGGTTAACCCCCGTTTGAGGAACAGTTTCAGGAGAAAGTCAATAATCCGAATCCTTAGTTCGTTTCGTAGCTCAGTAAGAGGGTAACGAGCGTTTATGAGGAATGTATGGTTATTGAGAAAGAGGCATCATCTGTGCTGGTATAAACAGTACGCTATTCTATTAGCTCATCCCTTTTCCCAATTGTGTTTCACTACGTGCGCAAACATATTCTTGGCTCTATCAGATTGAAATTTGGTTCAGCATTCTAGTCATGGGGACTTCCCAAAGCGTGCATGCTTTACCAGGTTATCGTTCCATATGACTAAGCCGGGTAATGAGCGAAAAATACTATTATAGTCGGCGAGAAGAAGCAAATTTGTCATAAATTCCCCGAACAGCCGTCTGATATATGTAGTATTCAAAGTTCGCAAAATGTCAATCAATATCATCACGTCTACCGGCGCAATGACAAGTTCTGTTAAGGATTTCGACGACCACATTCGTGTAAAACTCGAATACCCATCGCAAATCTTTCTGGACCGTAAAGGAAAGAAGATGGTGGCGAAGTTAACTTACACAATATATAATATTGGCAGGGTTAGCTTATCTGATGTCACAGCGGGAATATTTGTTGATGATCACAATGATTACTCAGACGACTCGGTGCGGTACGTTCATCCGGCGATATCCAGGATATCTACTGGCCAATTTGATGATCGGGTGCTTATTTCGCATGGGACGATTGCTCCGAATAGAAATGTGCGGAAAACGTTCTACATGGAAATCCAGTACCTACGTGACGTTGATGCCGCCTATGAGCCACCCAACCGTTATGATGTTGACCTAGCGGTGATACCTACCTACAAGATCAGTTATCAAGAGGCATATGAACAAGAAAAAGCGCTGAAAATCCCAGTGATCAACCTGCAGAGTTAGGCTTATGGGTCGGTGGCGGTGTGCGAGCGCGAATATCATATCGCGTTGCGGCGGAGGCCTGTTGCTGCATCCGTCATACCAAAAAAGGTATAGGTCCCGTGTCCAAAGCTAGCGTTCTTTGGCAGAGAGGCCAATCGTCCTACCGGGGTCTGTGTGTTACAACTTAGATGACCACCAACGCTGATCTGATTTATCAATTTGATCGCTGTTTAGGGAAGCAAAGACCCCAGCTCTAACCCAACTCCACCAATGGCGAAGGAAAGACTCAATGCGGCAAACATCCGCACCCTGCTCATAAAGCTGAGTCACCTTCGCCTATTTTACATTTTTACCAAGAGCTAACCCATACAGAAATTGCCCAACGCCAAGGGATAACCTACGAAAATGTGTCCAGGCGAATATCTCGGGCGAGGAAACAGCTCAAAGAGAAGTTGAGCAGCTATTTTCTAGAGACCCAAGAGAAAGTGAGTGTTACGGCGAGGGCGAGTCGGAAGTCGTCTACCTTAAAGGAAAATGGGAAAAATCAGCAGAGAATCGAGTCGGAAGATCAGATTACGGCGACTGTCTCCCCATCTCCCCATCTCCCCATCCCCCCATCACAACCTGAGGTAGTAGAAGCCGAACAAGCTGAGTCTGTGGATAGTTCTGTGGCAAGGGATAATGTCGGTCAGAAAATTCATGAAATGGCGACGGTATCGGTTGAAAAAGAGGGCGATCGGGTAGTAGAGGCAGAAAAACAAGAGTGTGTTGATAGCTCAGTCGAGTCAAGAGAGCTAGTTGGTCAGATGATTTTGGAAACCGCTACAGAATTAACAGAAATAGGGTGTGTCGAGGTAGTTGAGGTAGAAAAAGATGGGTGTGTCGAAAGTTCGGTGGAGTCATATCAAATCAGGATAATTACTATATCCAAGTCATTGCGACTTACACTCCGTGGAAGGAAGTAATCTCAGGAGTTTAGGAAATTCCTTCCTATCGTGGCCATGACAAATGTTCAACTGGATTCTATATCAAAGGATAATAGATATTTCGAGAAAATCAGTAATTTTATTAAACCTTTTCTGGGAACTGGAAGCAAAATTTCTCAGAAAAATCTTTTTTTGTACCGCTCATTATCTGAAAAAATCTCTTCCTTTTTGTCTGTTGTTTGTTGCCTATCAACTGCTAGCAAAAGTTGCCAGAAAAAATCTGTTCCTTGTTGCTTATCAAGGGAGCAGATGCGATGGTTGAGACCGTATGTTATGTGGCGGAGTTTGACAGGGGATAATACTAAATCTGGGTGAAGCTCTCGGTTAATGGGAGAGATGCAACTTTTCCTTGATGTTTGGGTTCATTGAAGGATGTTCAGTAAATGTGGGATAGGGCGTTGATGGATACAGGGGCTTATAGAACCCCTAACCGTATCTTTTCCGTCCAAGGTTATACTAAGTAGCGATATAGCTGCCGCACTTGCTCCGCCAACGCCAATTATATAAACAAGAGTTAAGTAAGGGTTCCGATTCTAATCACACCCACATCTTTTTTGAACTGGAATTCCGTTAATATAATACTCTGTAGTATATGTTTCTTGCTTCCGATGTGTTTTATACCAATTGGCCAATCGGTCGCAGAGTTGTGATTCGACAAAATTAGGAACTTTAATTGCTAGAACTTGACTGTTAATTAGTGCCATTAACGACTCTGTGGTGAGAAAATCACAGCATTCTAACTGTTGAAAAGACATATTGAAAGTTTGCTCCTATTGAAAAATACTCTAACTTCTGCTTAACTCAAATTCAAACTCTAGACCAGATTGTACCATTCTTGATTGATATAGAGCATCAATGATCGTATTCTCTTCTGAGGATAAATGGTTTTTCCAATCTCCAACTATTCCCTTTCGCATATGTTTGGGAATACCTTCTCGCTGGGGAACCCAATCAAGATTAGCCTTCGGATTGATGGCCATTGCCGAAAATTTACTTGCAGCAACCACAGCATCCAGTAAATCCGAAGTTAAGGGGATATCTATAAAGCTAGCAACATCGGTAACTACTTGAGCTAAATCCTTTTTCATATCTTCGTACTTGACAAACATCACATTATCTGAATTTTGGCTAGCTTTCCACCACTCCCAAACATGATCGAATATCAAGCCATAGGCAACTTTGCCTTCAACATATAGCTGAAAAAATTCCTTCCAACTACCCTCGTATCCCATTTTGCTGCAAGCATGATAATAATAGGAGACAGCATTGTCCTTGGGATTGCGAGCAACATAAATATATTTGGCCTTGGTTTCTCCAAACATTGGCATCAGAGACAAGGGTAAATGACTATGAAAATAACGGCGATCGCCACTATTTACGATCAAATTATCCAAACCTCCATAACGAGTTGCAGCACCTTCTAGCCAAGGAACTGCTTCACTTAATACTTTATCGCCTTGCTCTCCATTGCTAGCAAGCAAGTGAACAATTTGCTCCATCCATGTCGTACCAGATTTAGGATAGGCTACTACAAATGTATCCCGATCGCCGACTCTAAAATCCTTAAGCGCATCCATTTCCTTCTGGGTAATGAACGCAGGAAAGACAATTAGACCTTCTGGGTTTTTTACCATCCTTAACCAGTGCTTGCTTATATTGTGCCATGTATTAAATCCTACTACTTGTTACCAAATCCCAACAACTTTGGGTAGTTGATATAACTAATCTTATCCCAAACGGGTTGAGTTGGTTAACGCTGAGACGTTTTGATAATTTGATAATTTTATTTATTGGCGGGCTTTGTTATATCATGTCCGGTTGAACAGTTATAAATAAACGACTAAGGAGTCAGGAGACAACCCACCCCTCGCCCCTCCCCTCCCAACCCACCCCTAGCCCCTCCCAGGAGGGGAGGGGAAGACAGGAGACAGGAGGGTAGAAAGAAGGAGAAAGAAGGAGAAAGTTTTTTTGATCGCGCTCTTATCCGGATATGATATTACACAAAAGAGGATTAGACGGTATAAATAGCATCAAGAATAGTACAAATTAGTAGATACTCGTGAAGTCCAATCAGGAAAACCTCTGTAAGCTAGAGTTGTAAAAGTGTAAGCATTCAGCCGTTAGCCATCAGCTATCAGCATTTTTCGGTAATGATTAAATGATAATTTTCAACAGTTTAAATAGTGCTTATAGGTCTGATGCTGTAGAGGATAAAAATTTATCTAACACCGTAAGTATTCAGCTATTAGCAGTCAGCTAGCCTCCTCCGGAGGAACTACGTTAACAGCAATTAGTAATTATTCATTACTTCTCAGGTTTAGGAAGGAGACTTTAACAGTAACTTTTATTCTGTCTCAAGTTCTCAATTCTTTTTACCTTCTCCCAAATTAATAGCTGATAGCTAATAGCTGACGGCTGAATGCTTACGTAAAAGTCACGAACAAAATCATTTCTTTTAACATTTCTTAAATCTTAAAACAAAGGAACTAGAATCCCAATCGTGAATTTGATAATTCTGTACAGCCTCACATCAAATTGCTATTATTTTAACTCTCATTAATTAGAGATAATAAAAATGTGTTCTCTGATAAATTTCTCCCTATTCCCTATTCCCTATTCCCTAGTTCCCTAAAATTTTCATTGTCGATGTTTAAAGAGACATGATATTATAATAAGTTGGCTAGTTGTTGACTAAAATGGGCTACCGTGCATGAACCGAAAAGCATTAGTAGTAGGCATCAATCATTATCCTTTGCTGAAAGATAGCTCTGCTCAACCCCGAAATTTGATTAAACCAGCGGCAGATGCAGAGGCGATCGCTCAACTATTAGAGACCTATGGGAATTTTCAAGTGCAGCGCTTTCCAGGGGCTAATATAGAGGGTTCTTGGCAAGTAGATCCTCATCCTAAGATTAAAAATTGTGAAATAAATGCTTTGAAAGAGGCTATTTCTAAATTATTTAATCCTCTAGATAATATTCCTGAAACTGCTTTATTGTTTTTTGTGGGAAATAGTTTATTAGATGAACAAGGGGGGGTACAAGAAGGATTTTTAGCAACCAGTGATACGAACCCTCAAAAAGGAAAATGGGGAATTTCACTACATTGGTTAAGTCAACTATTACAAAAATCTCCTGTCAAACAACAAATAGTATGGTTAGACTGTTACCATCAGGGAAAAAAAATTGATTTCTTACAAACAAGTCTTAGTAATATAGAGTCAACTTATAATGATAGGTGTTATATTTTTGTTTCTCAAGAAATAGAAGTTTATACAACACAAATAAATTCAGAATATAGCTTTCTCACAAGTTGTTTATTAGAAGCATTAGAACCAGAAAATTATCCAAATTTTTGTGTAACAAATTATAATTTAATAGACTATATAAATCGAAAAATAAGTCTTTCTAATCTACATCCAGTATTTAATAATTCTGGGAATGAAATTATTTTGACAGGGGAAAAAGAAGTAACAGAAAATCCAGATTTGACGGCCGGAGTTTGCCCTTATAAAGGATTAGCTGGATTTGAGTTTAACGATAAAGATTCTAAATATTTTTATGGTCGGAAAACTTTAACAAATGTACTTTTAGAAAAGGTTCGTTCTCGGAATTTTTTAGCGGTAGTCGGAGCTAGTGGAATTGGTAAGTCAAGTCTAGTAAAAGCAGGGTTATTATATCAACTTAAGCTGGGGCAAAGATTGTCGGGAAGTAACACTTGGCCAATTTTAATTATTAGACCAGGGGAACATCCTTTAAAAAATTTAGCAGCAGCATTTGTAGATTATCAACTACAGACATTGTTAACGCCGACAACAGAAGAAATAACAACTCCAGAGGAAGAATCATTACAACTTTACGCTACTAAAGATCGAGAATTATCATCAACTTCTCAGCAGGATGGACAACAAAAGCGACTGCCAAAATCATCTATTCCCGCTCCACCTCCACCACTAAAACAAGAAACAAAACGACCTCGTAGGCGATCGCCAGAAAAAAGAAAGTCCGGTCTCGTAGCACCACTGAAAACAGAAAATTCTGACAATGAAAACCTAGAGCAAGGGGTAAAAAAGACCGATCCTGAACGTATAATTCATTTGCCCATAGAAATCGAAGAATTAATGGAACAGGGTGCTAGTGGGTTTAGACAAGTGCTGCAAAATATTCAAGTACCGAGAATAGTGATGGTAGTAGACCAATTTGAGGAAGTTTTTACCCTGTGTTTAGACAAAATTGAAAGAAAGCAATTTTTTGAATGTTTGATGGGAGCAATAGACAGAAATTACCAAGATAGTAATACTTTTCTGTTAATTATAACTATGGGGGCTGAATTTTTGGGTAAATGCTTTGAGCAGGAATATTCTGGATTAGCTAGACAAATTCAATCTCATTTAGTGACAGTAACACCGATGACTCGACTGGAGTTGCAACAAGCGATCGCCGAACCAGTCAAACAAGTAGGTATAGAAATTCAGCCAGAATTAGTGGAACAAATGATTGTAGATACAGAAAGTAACGCTAATTTACCATTATTACAATATACTCTAACGGAACTATGGCGACAGCGTCGAACAGACCAATTTACTCTGAATCAATATATTAATTTAGGTGGTGTAAAAGGTTGTCTAGAAAAACAAGCTTATGCAATTTATCACTCCCTCAATGCTAGAGAACGTCAAGTTGCCAAGCAGATATTTCTCAAACTGGTACAAATAAATGAAGATACAGTAGTAAGCTGCAAACAAGTATTAAAAACCGATCTAATTACCCCTCAACAGTCATTAGCAGTTGTGAGTAAGGTACTGAAAAAATTGGCAAAAGCAAGATTAATTATTACTACTAAATTCACAAACTATCAAAACAATAATCAAACAGTAACAGTAGTAGAATTAGCCCATAATACTATTATTAATCATTGGTCTCAGTTAAATTTTTGGATAGAGTCAAACCGGGAGGCAATTAAACAAAAACCTGGTATGGAAGCTGATGCTCAAAGGTGGCTGAAAAAAAATAGATCGGGTAAATATTTACTAACTGGGCGCAAGTTAAGTTTAGCTGAAAACTTATTAGAAAGTGATGCTGATAGTGCTTTTGTGTCTGTATTAGCAAAAGAATTTCTGGAAAAAAGTATCAACCAAAAACGTTTTCAAAACCATTTTCGCACCAGGAGTATAATAGGATTAATTTTAATTTTAGGTTGGTTAAGTGGATTTTCTTTTGTTAATTGGCAAGTTGCAGAAAAGGAGAAATTAAACTCCCAACTTAATGCTTTGAGCTTATTGGCAAAAAATCAGTTTACTGCTAACCAAAGGTTTGATGCTTTACTTACTGCTATCAAAGCTGGCACGAGATTAGGCAATAATTCAGAAGTAGCAGCAGATGTAAGAATGCGAGTTTTAATTGCTTTGGGCAAAACTGTTTATGGTGTGAGTACGCGCAGAACACTAGCAGAACATACACAACCTGTCAATAGCATTAGCTTGAGCAAGGATAGAAAAATAATTGCTTCTGCTAGCGATGATGGTACGATAAAACTCTGGAGTAACTCTGGGGAAGAATTAGCTACCTTAACAGGACATCAGGGCGCGGTTTACAGTGTTGACTTTAGTCCTAATAGTAGAATGTTAGCTTCTGCTGGTGATGATGGTACTGTGAAACTCTGGAGTCAAAATGGTACAGTATTAGTAACAATGAAAGGACATAAAGGAGCAGTTAATAGTGTGAGTTTTAGTCCTGATGGAAAGACGATCGCTTCTGGTGGTGTAGATGGAACGATTAAATTATGGAATCTTCAAGGGAAACTATTGAAGTCTATTCAAGCACATCAGGATAAAATTTACAGTGTCAGTTATGGTAAAGTATTAGCTTCTGCTAGTGAAGACAAAACGGTGAAGTTATGGAACTCTCAAGGCAAACAATTGGCTATTCTCGAAGGTTTTCAAGACAGAGTTTTGAGTGTGAGTGTGAGTCAGGATGGTAAAACTATTGCCACTGCAAGTTGGGATAGTACTGTGAGAGTATGGAGTATAGATGGTAAAAAACTAGGTACTCTCAGAGGTCATAAGAGTCCAGTTGTCAGTGTTAATTTTAGTGCTGATAGCAAAACTATTGTTTCTGGAAGTTCTGATGGCACGATTAAACTCTGGACTCATTATGGTCGAGAAATAGCTACTCTCAAGGGTCATGGTACCTGGGTTAGTAGTCTCAGTTTGAGTAACGATCGATTAACTCTTGTTTCTGCTAGTGCTGACAATACCATTAAACTTTGGAATCTTCAAGAACAAAAACTGCCTACCCTCAAAGGTCATACCAGTTATATTACAGCTATTAGTTTTAGTCCTGATGGAAAAGCGATCGCTACTGGTGGTTACGACCGAAATGTGAAAATTTGGAGTCGAGATGGGGAGGAGTTAGCCAGTTTAAAAGGACATAAACGGGGTATTTATAGCTTGAGCTTTAGTCCGGATAGTCAAACTGTGGCTTCTGCAAGTGCCGATGGAATGGGAATAGTTTGGAATTTGGCTGGTTTGGGTAATGCGACTCTTTTAGGACATAAGGACCGGGTTTATAGTATTAGCTATAGTCCGGATGGTAAAATGTTGGCAACTGCTAGCTTGGATGGAACGATTAAATTATGGAATATTCGCGGTCAACAATTATTGACTATTCCAGGGGGTATTTCTGAACTCAGAAGTGTGACTTTTAGACCGGATGGGAGGGCGATCGCTGCTGTTGGTGTTGGGGGTAAGAGTCAGGTTGTGCTGAAAATATGGAGCATAGAGGGTGAGGAACTAGGAAAGGTTGAAAGGTTGTGTAATGTTGCGAAGAAGGTGACTTTTAGTGCAAATGGAAAAATTCTTGCTGTAGCTTGTTCTGATAATACAGTTAAATTATTAACTCCTGAAGGTCAAGCGATCGCTACTCTCAGAGGTCATCAGGGTCAAGTGAATAGTCTGAGTTTTACTCCTGATGGCAAAATTATTGCTAGTGGTAGTGATGACGGGACGGTGAAAATTTGGACTATTGATGGTGAAGAGTTGGTGAGTCTAGCAGGTATTCGAGAAGGGGTAATGGATGTTAGCTTTAGTCCAGATGGTAAAATTCTCGGTGCAGTTGGTAGAGACCGGGTAGCAATATTATGGAACTTTGATTTAGATAATTTATTGGCACGGGGTTGTGATATTGTTCACGACTATTTGCAGAATAGTCCCGATGTTAAAGAGAGCGATCGGCTTCTTTGTGAAGGGAGATAGTTATACCATTTCATGGAAGTCAAAATTCAAAAGTCAAAAGTCAAAAGTAAGATTTTACAGGCTCAAATACCGTTTCACGGAAGTCGTAGGGGCGAATGGCATTCGCCCTAAAAGTAAAATTTTACACGCTCAAACGTACAGGAGGAAAGAGAATTTAGAAAGATTTGCTAATAGCTGAAGATGGCAAATTTGTTTATATCGAATTAAGTGAATTTGATATAATTAGTGAACAGGATTTTTTTCCTTATTTCTTCTTTAAAGGAGAGGGTTTAAACTTTAATTATTCGGTAATAAATCAAGATTGTATAATATGGAATCAAAAAAAATACTAATTGCTACTAAAACATACCCTTCAATTAGTCAAAAATATCAATAAACTGTCTGCACAGCAGGAATATTGCTGAGTGAAGACGAAAAGCCTCTTGAGTGGATTAGAATTTATCCTATTCGCTTTTGACAATTGGATTTTGATCAGCGCTATCCTAGATGGTCTATTATTAGGGCTTTAATTGAAAAAAATGATAAAGATTATAGAGCAGAAAGTTTTCGTATAGATGATTCTTCTATAGAGGTTTTAAGAAAGATCAAAACAAGTAATAACTGGGAGGAACGAAAAAAACTTTTACTGCCATTACAATTTAAGTCAATTAAAGAAATAAAAATCAAGATAAATCATTAGGAATAATCAAGCCGAAGATAATTAAAAAATATTTTTGTCAGGAAACTGAACGTAATTGGAAACCAAAACAGCAAGCTGTATTAGATCAGTTAGATTTGTTTGAACCAACAGTAGAACTTGAGAAAATACCTTATAAGTTTGGATATGAGTTTATTGATGAAGATGGAGATAAACATTGCTATAGTATTAGTGATTGGGAAATTCAAGAGCTTTATCGAAAATGTCGAGATAAATCTTTGAGTTCGACTCAAATAGGAAAGGAAAAAGAAGCTGTAGAAAAAGTAAGACAAAAGCTAGAGGTTGAATTTATGAACAAGAAAGACTTATACTTTATAGTAGGTAATTTAAAAAACTACAAAAATTATTTTATGATTATAGGCGTAGTTTATCCTACGATTATTACTCAATTAAGCTTGTTCTAAATAGAGAAAAAACAATGAATATTTCAGAGACATTTTCAAATAAATATATACTGACATTTGGCTACGGAAATCGTAAAGATTACAGTCAATTTTTAGAATATCTACAAAATTTTGATGTTAAGTGTGTGATTGATGTGAGGAAAAGTCCTCGTGCTTGGAGTCGTAGATGGTATGGAGACAAAATAGAAAATCTTTGCCAATCCAAAAATATTCAATATATATCTAAAGTTTCTTTAGGAAATACATCAGGTAAAGCAAATTGGGTTTCACCTACCCCTGAAAAAGTAGATGCAGATTTGTGTGAAATTGCAGAAATTGTTGCTCAAGGAAATATTCTATTACTATGTGCTGAACTAGACCCAGCTAGATGTCATCGAGTTGAAGTTGCTAATTGTTTGAATAAATTAATTTCAGCTCAAGTAAAGCATTTGAAATAATTAGATGTTATCTAAGCATTCAGCCGTCAGCCATCAGCTAGCCTCATCTGGAGGAACTGCGTTAACAGCTATTGCTTTTAGTTTTGGATAAAAGATTTATTAATTGTCTTACTACAAAAGTTAGCTCCCTTGCCCTTAAAGTCTATATTAATTTAAACACTTTCCTATATGAGAGAGTCTTGTTACTGATAGCTGACAGCTAATAGCTGTTTGCGCAGCATTCCGCAGGAAATGCTTACTATATTATATCATTTCCGGTTAAATAGTTATAAATAATAGAGAAGTTACTAGGGAAGAATAGGGAGTTTTTTTGTCACTCATAGACATCTCCAAAAATCAAAAATAAAATAAATTTTTATCTATAAATTATCAATTATTTCTCCCTGTTCCCTATTGCCTCTTTTCTGGAGATGTCTAATACTATGGTAATGTTGAGTTAACTGGTTTAAAGATAAAATAAAACTGTAGAGTTAGGAGATTTTGAAAATGGCTTTAACAATTTCCGATGAAGGGTTGGAAAATATTCAGGTTTCAGCTGAAGTTCGAGAAAAAGCTTTACAAAAAGCGAAAGAGGGATATGTAATGGCTTTATTAGAAGTAGGAGAAATTAGTAGTGGCCGAGCTGCACAAATTCTTGGTGTAAATCGTTTTGAAATAATTGAAATGATGAATAAATGGGGGATTTCTATTTTTGATGATTCGCAAGATTTGGAGGAATTACGTCAAGAAGTCGAAGAAGCCGAATTAATTTTAAATCAGCAAGTTTCTTAAATGATTATTGTTTCTGATACTACACCAATTAGTGAGCTAGCTAAGGTTAAACATCTTGATTTATTGCCTCAAATTTTTGGTAAAGTTGTGATTCCGCAAGGTGTTTTTAATGAATTACAAAAAGGAACGCATCCAGTCGCGAAATTTGTACAAAACTTGTCTTGGTTGGAGGTTGTAACAGTAAATAATCAGCAGCTAGTTGAGGAGTTACAAAAGTCTTTTAATTTACATTTAGGAGAATCTGAAGCTATTGCTTTAGCTGAAGAGATTGGAGCTTCTCAGTTGTTGATTGATGAAAAGGCAGCGCGTAAAGTTGCTATGGCTAGAAAGTTACCTTTAATTGGTACTGTGGGAATTTTATTGTTAGCAAAGCGTCGGGGTTTGTTGGAAAGTGTTAAGGATATTTTGAATGAGATGCAGGTAAAGGGGACGAGAATTTCAGTAAAGCTTTATGAGCAGGTTTTGACTTTAGCAGGGGAAAATTAGGGAGAAGAATGAACTTGAAAGGAATACCTATCGGGATTTACTTAGGGAATAGCAGAAAATAGATTATCCCAATTTTTGTACTTAGATCGTTAACTAGCTACTCTCTACTCCCTTGCTTTTTCAATTTCTTCCCTACTCCCTACTCCCTACTCCCTACTCCCTCTTTTCCGGAGATGTCTAATACAAACCCTCTATTTAAAAGATTTCTGGAACAAATTTCCCAGTAATAAAAACCCACCAAAAGCAAATAATCCTAAAGTAGTTGTAGGTTCAGGTACTGATTCAATAGTTATCCGTGCGATCTCATAATCTGGAGCAGTAAAATCACCATTAGGTGCTGCTGCTAGAATATTACCACCTTCGAGAAAACCAGGGTGAAATTTAACAACTCCATTTTCATCAACACCTGTGTTAGGAGCTGCTTGAGCAAGAGCTGCAGTATTTCCTGGAACTTCATCATTGACCTCTGTACCTGCATCCCACACTCGATCGCCAGTAACAATAAAATCAGCACCCAAGAAGTTGCCCTCTTCATCAAAAACTCTTATCCCTAGTGGGTTTTCGTTAGCAATAAAAGCATCGTTACTTGGCAAACCCATTGCTCCATAACTGAAATAGCGACTGCTAGCTAGACTGCCATCTAGAGTAAATGTCATAGAAGCGCGATCGCCAGCAGTAAGCACCTGAAATGGGCCTGTTGGGCCTAATATTGTAGCTTGAGTCTGGCCTGCGCCACTATTAGCAAAAGCAGTGGTGATGGGTCCTGTATTAGCATCTTCTGCTAATGCTTCGAGATATGCGGGTGCTGGTTGGTCTAAGTCAAAAATGTCGAAGTTGCCATCGTGAAAACCTACCCATAATGGAGAGAAAAAGAAACCATTAGTGGGGGCAACATTTTCTACTGTAACTTTTAATCTTGCTGC
The DNA here is from genome assembly GCF_014132355.1 of Okeania sp. KiyG1. Lineage (GTDB taxonomy): Bacteria > Cyanobacteriota > Cyanobacteriia > Cyanobacteriales > Microcoleaceae > Okeania. Next base: position 188,798 of record NZ_BLZO01000184.1, on the reverse strand, counting down.
TGTTGCTGTAGATGTCATAGCAAAGGTAGAAGTTACCGCTATTGCTGTAGCGATCGCTCCACGAATATTTAGCCAAGTCTTACTATTTATATTCATTATTTTTTCCCAATCAAATTATTTATCTCTCCGTTAAATTTCGGATGAGAGCTTAAATTAGATAGTAAGTGCTAAATATTTGTTTGTATTTCTAATTCTTGCGGTTTGTATTGCATTCTTGCTGAGAATTATCTTAAATTTTCTAACTTCTTAATTTATTTTGCAATTCCCATAAATAGCAGAATATAGGGGTGACTGTATTTGTATTTTGAAAAAAATATAGCGTTTTTATCTGGAATTTGGAAATCAAGTGTGATGAAAAAAGTATGGAGGGAATAATAGTGGCGTATCTACCAAGAGAAGAAAAATTTTCATGATTAGTCAATCCTATCCGTTTTAAAGGAGAGGTAATTATTAATTATTAATTATTAATTATTAATTGTTGAACTGATACCGATAGTCGGTGGGTCTGTATATTCAATCCTCAGTGTATGGTCCTAAAAATTTAGCCCTCCCTATTCTTAAAGATATTCAAGCAGAAGTAGACATTCAGAAGATTTTCATTGTCACTAGCAATATGGGGGGATGGGGGAACCACCCTAGCCCCTCCCCTCCCAGGAGGGGAATGTGGGGAGATGGGGGACCCACCCTAGCCCCTCCCAGGAGGGGAATGTGGGGGAGAAAGAGGGGTGGGTGCAGTACCCAGTATTAGCGGAAGCTCTGAACCCGCAAAACATCAACCCGTCGAGGAACTAAGGTTCGGTTTTTTCTCCGCCCCTTTAGGCCGGAGAAGATGTCAAAGCGGTGCTATGATTAATAATTTCTACGAACACTTAATATTTCAGACTGGCCGTGTACAAAAAAACAGTATCAATATTTAGTAGTTTAGTAGTGGCCACAATAACGGCCACTATTCCTTCTATTGCCTATGGGGTTACTTGTCAAGAAACATCTAGGATAAATATAGGTATTTTTCCTGGTTGTGGAGTCAAATTATTGGCTCAAAATCAATCTGTCAATTCCAACTTAGACAAACTACTACGCCAAGGAAGAGCGCTAGCGGATGCGGGTAAATACCAACAAGCGGTAATAATATATCAACAGGCCGCACGTTTAGACCCAAAAAATGCAAAAATATATTCTGGTATTGCTTATTTAGAGGCAGTCCAAGGAAATTTTCAAGCTGCAAGTCAGTTTTATCAACAGGCGATCGCTATTGAACCTCATAAAGCAGATTTTCAATATGGTTTGGGGTATAGTATGGCTAAGTTAGAAAACTATCCAGCTGCAGTTGAAGCTTATCGCCGTGCTTCTTTACTGGACCGCAATAACGTTAATGCTCATTTAGGATTAGGTGCTGCATTGTTTCGCCTAGAAAGATACAATGAGGCGATCGTTGCATATCAAGTAGCAATTCAGTCTGATTCTAATAATGCTGAAGCTTATGCTTCAATGGGTTTAGCATTATTAAAACAAGAACGTTTTCCTGAAGCATTACAAGCACTTCGAGAAGCGGTTAGATTATCTCCGAGAAATGCAGGAATGCAAATCAAGTTAGGAACTGCTTTATTATCTACTGGAGATATTAATGGTGGTTTAGCTGCCCTGGAATTAGCTTCTCGTCTAGGACCTCGAAATGGAGAGATTCAGTTTCAAATTGCGGAAATTTATCAAGCACAAAATAATCCCCAAGCTGCTTTGAAATTTTATCAAAGAGCTGCTTATGCTAATCCCGATCTAGTAGAAGCTAGGTTTGCTGCAGCAGAGATACTTTTAGAAAGTCAGGATTATTTACAAGCAATAATTATGTATCGGCAAGTAATTAAGAAAAATCCCGATAATGCAGATGCTCATTATAAAATGGGGTTAGCTCTTCACCGTCGAGAGCGCGATCGAGAAGCCAGAAAGTCTTTTGAAACGGCTTTAAAATTGTTTGAGAAACAGAATAATTATGAAGGTAAAGAAAAAGTGGAAACTATTATGACGGAATTGGAAGATTAATTAATATCAGCGTAAGCATTTCCTCCGGAATGCTCCGCAAACAGCCGTCAGCCATCCTCCTATGGTCGGAACTGCGGACTTCAGCTAGCCTCCTATGGTCGGAACTATGTTAACAGCTATTGCTTTTAGTTTACGATAAAAGCAATATTTAATTGTCTTACTACAAAAGTTGCTTCCCTTGACCTTAAAGTCAGTTGTTAATTTAAACACTGCTCTTAAAGAGTAAGTCTTTTGGCTGATAGCTGATAGCTAATAGCTGAATGCTTACATATCAGCTTTGGAAGAAGGAAGATGGTAGAAAGAAAAAGATCATAAATAGAATATTTAAATCTAAAATAACCTCTTCCTTCTTCTAACTTTAGATATTCTTTTCCTGGCATTGGTGAATCAACATAAGAATTAAGATATTTGGGCGAGCCGTAAACGAAATAATCTGTAGGGACGTTATATACAACGTCCCTACCTATTCCCTATTCCCTGTTACCTAAGCACGAAAATCATACCTGTTTTCACCAACCCCTCATACCTCTTTTCACCAACGCCGAAAAATGTAGATAAAAAAGATAAAAAAGATTTAATTGTTACTTTTGTAACAACTATATTATTTTACAGTGAAAAACTGTAAAGTGTTGTAACAATTACGATTTTGATCGTAATAAATTTTACTCTAGTTTGACAGTTGGTCTAACCTATAAATTACTGTGGTTTGACAATACGTCTAACCTAAAAATTGAAGTAATGTAACGAAGTAAAAATGATGAATAATCTCCAAAAATATCGTATCCAATGCACACTCACTTTCGGCGACATTTATGGCCAAATTATTGTTTGGTTAATAGTGGTATTCTTGAGTATAGCTGGAGGAATTGCCCTTTGGACTAGCAGTAGCCAAGTCTATGCTCTAGGAGCTATTGCTTTAATCGTGGTTTTGTCTCTACCCTTCCTAGTTTTTGCTTTTGTAACGACCTTATTAAATCATATTGAAGTACTTTCAGTAGAACCTAACGAAGAAGAAGAGTCTCAAACGTCAATGTCTGGTCAGCAACCAGCAACTTCTCTAGGCTAAATGTTTTGACTTTGGTAAGCAAACAGCGGTCAGCAGTCAGCTATCAGCTAGCCTCATAAGGTCGGAACTGCGGACTTCAGCTTCATTACCTTTAGTAGACAATTTAGGCTTGTTGTTCTTGTGCTTCAATTCTTTGTTCAAAAATGTAGTAGAAGTTAAGCAAATACTTGGTTAATTCATTAAAAAGCTAAGAGCTGACTGCTAATAGCTGTTTGCGCAGCAGTCCGCAGGAAATGCTTACTGACATTGAATTGAGCAACACCGAAAACTAAAGTCCTCATTTAATTCGAGGTACTTAAAAAGTTAAAAACCTGCCTGCTTAATGACACAGGTGGGTTTTTTATCTCAGAAAAAGGTACTGATAAATGATAAATGAAATGACCCGTCAGAAAATGATATAAATACCTTTTTTAAACTAGACATCTCTAATAATAAATAAAAAATAAAATCAATTATCGAACTAGATATATCAATTATATCAAATCCGTTTAATTCGGCACGTAAAAAATGTTCCATCTTCAACGATTACCAAATATTTCTCCCCTCCAGGGAGGGTTAGGGTGGGTCCCCATCCCCACATTCCCCTCCAGGGAGGGGTTAGGGGTGGGTCCCCCATCTCCCCATCTAATTACACCGATGCTACCGGATTTGATATTATTTTCCCCTACTCCCTACTCCCTTTTTTCTGGAGATGTCTATTTGGTATAAAATAATAAAAGCATAAAACTATTAGAGATTTACTTAATGTTAGAACACGACGTAATAATAGTAGGTGGCGGTCTAGCAGGTAGCCGCGCTGCTGTAGAAATAGCTCGCAAAAATCCTAGCTTAAATGTGGCAGTTGTTGCCAAAACTCACCCCATTCGTTCCCACTCGGTAGCAGCTCAAGGTGGAATAGCAGCTTCTCTCCAAAATGTAGACCCTGAAGATAGTTGGAAAGCTCATGCTTTTGATACAGTCAAAGGTTCCGACTATCTAGCTGACCAGGATGCAGTAGAAATTTTGGCAAAAGAAGCACCAGATGTAATTATTGACCTCGAACATTTAGGGGTATTATTTTCTCGGTTGCCAGATGGTCGCATTGCTCAACGTGCTTTTGGCGGTCACTCCCACAACCGGACTTGTTACGCTGCGGATAAAACTGGTCACGCTATTTTGCATGAATTGGTAAATAACCTCCGACGTTATGGGGTGCATATTTATCAGGAATGGTATGTAATGCGCCTGATACTCGAAGATGGTCAGGCAAAAGGCGTGGTTATGTACCATATTCTGGATGGTGAAATTGTTGTCCTGCGAGCAAAAGCAGTAATGTTTGCCACTGGTGGTTATGGTCGGGTATTTAATACCACTTCCAATGATTATGCTTCTACTGGGGACGGTTTGGCAATGGCAGCAATGATTGGCCTTCCTCTGCAAGATATGGAGTTTGTACAGTTTCACCCAACAGGTTTATATCCAGCAGGAGTTTTGATTTCTGAAGCGGTGCGCGGTGAGGGTGCTTATCTGATTAATAGTGAAGGCGATCGCTTTATGAAAAATTATGCTCCTAGTCGCATGGAGTTGGCACCCCGCGATATTACCTCCCGTGCTATTACTTTGGAAATTAGTGCTGGTCGCGGAATTAATATGGATGGTACTGCGGGTGGTCCGTTTGTTTATCTCGATCTGAGTCACATGGGGCGGGAAAAAATTATGAGTCGAGTACCGTTTGCTTGGGAAGAAGCACATCGTCTTGTAGGTATTGATGCGGTGAACGAACCGATGCCAGTTCGTCCCACTGCTCATTATTCTATGGGCGGCATTCCTACTAATACTGATGGTAGAGTTTTTGCTAGTGCTGATGTTTTGGTGGATGGGTTGTTTGCTGCGGGTGAATGTGCTTGTGTTTCGGTGCATGGGGCGAACCGTTTGGGAAGTAATTCTTTGTTGGAATGTGTGGTTTATGGGCGACGGACTGGGGCAGCGATCGCGGAGTTTGTGGAAGGTCGCAAATTGCCGAATATTGAGGAAGAACCTTATATTCAGGAGGCACGAGAACAAATTAAAGGGTTGTTGGACCGTTCGGGAGAATATCGTATTGATTTTTTACGGCAGCAGTTTCAGGATACGATGACTGAGCATTGCGGTGTATTTCGTTCTCAGAATGTGATGCAGGAAGGGTTGGAAAAATTGAAGCAATTGCAGGAGCAATATCAGGAGGTTTATTTGGATGATAAGGGTAAGTTGTGGAATACGGAGGTTATTGAGGCGTTGGAGTTGCGGAGTATTATTGTGGTGGGGGAAACAATTTTAAGTTCGGCGTTGAGTCGTCAGGAAAGTCGGGGTGCTCACAGTCGGGAAGATTTTCCGCAACGAAATGATGAGAGGTTTTTACAGCATACTTTGGCATATTATTCGTTAGCAGGAATTGATATTGGTTATCGACCTGTGGCAGTTACAATGTTTGAGCCACAGGAACGGAAGTATTAACTAGGATTTTAGGAGTCAGGAGTCAGGAGGACCGAGTCAGAATGAATGGCTTTAATACCATTTTTTAGAAAGTCTTTTAACCAGACTTACTGTTTGTAAAATTGTTTTTTCAAAATGGTATTACCAATGGATAATGGATAATTGATAATTGATAATTAGAGATAGTTTTCATTATCCATTGTTCATTATTCATTATCCACTAATGAATTCTGGCGTTCCTGAATTGAAGTATGAATGCGCTATTGTTTGGTTCTGCTCAAGCCCCTAAATCCCCCATTTAACAAAAAGCGCAGCATCCTCTGGCTTCCCCCGTTCAACAAAAAGCGAAGCAACATCTGGCTTCCCCCGATCCTGCGGGGGACGGGAGGGGGATAAAAAAGGGGGACGGGAGGGGGATAAAACGGGGGACTTTTAGAGTTTTATTCCCCCCAAAATTGGGGGGTTAGGGGGGCTTGCATCATACCCAGAATCAGCAACGCCTGAATTCTTCTTACTTATTACTTCTTCCTTCTTGCTTCTTGCTTCTTCCTTCTTACTTATTAGTAACAAAAATATTATGACAATTTCAATTGCAGCAGAACCTATTCCTTTGACTATAAATACGGATGGTGTAGCTCTAGTTGCCGGAACACGAGTTACCCTAGATACAGTTGTTTATGTTTTTCAACAAGGAGCAACAGCAGAAGAAATTTGTTTGGCATATCCATCATTAAATTTAGCAGATGTTTATGCAGTTATTGTCTATTATTTAAGGCATCAAGAAGAAGTAGAAAAGTATTTACAGGAACGACAAAAAATAGCACAAGAAGTACGTCGAAAAAATGAGGCGAAATTTCACCCTCAAAGAGTACGCGATCGCTTAATTAATTAAGATTTTTTCCAGCTCTAAAATATCTATAAAAATATGTCACAATACTTATATTGTGGCTAGTGACGAAAAAATTAAACCCCTGTTTTGGATTGGGGATTCATTGAAAAATTTAAGAGAGTTTCCTGAATCCTTCAAAGATGAGATTGGATTTGCTTTGTATTAAGCACAAGTAGGTAGTAAATACATAAGTGTTAAACATCTCATATCATGTTCGGATAATCAGTTATAAAAAAACTTTATCCCTTTTAACCTTTTCTTCCCTTCTGCCTTCCCTCCCAGGAGGGAGGGGCGAGGGGTGGGTTGCCTTCTGCCTTCCTTCCTCCAAAGTGTAAGTATTCAACCGAACATGATATCAAAGGTTTAGGCGGAGGAATACTTGAAATAGTAGAAGACTTTGATGGAGATACTTATAGAGCTGTTTATACAGTAAAATTAAAAGGTGTTATTTATGTTCCTCATGCTTTTCAGAAAAAATCAAAAAAAGGGATAAAAACACCTCAAAAAGATATTGAACTAATTAAGCAACGACTGAAAATAGCCGAACAACATTTTAATGAATCGTTTATAAATAATCAAGAGGATAATAATAATGAGTGATAAAACTTTAATAACTGCAAGTAGTGGTAATGTATTTGCTGATTTAGGTATTAATAATGCTGAAAAAACTCTAGCCAAGGCCAAAATTGCTAACCGTATATGTGAACTAATTAATGAACGTCAATTAACTCTTTCTACAGCATCAGAGTTATTAGGTATTAGTGAGGAAAAAATTTCGAGACTTATCAGTGGTCTATTGCAAGAATTTGATTCTGACCAATTATTTCAGTTTCTCAATTATCTAGATCAAGATATTGAAATAGTGATTAAACCTAAATCACCAAAAAGTAAGTATGGAGAGATAAAAATTGTATATTAAATTATTTTGATGCCTTATTTTATTCAGATATTAGAATTAAGGGTAGTCCTGCATAGTAATGGTGAAAGCATATATGTTTTGTAATTTCTTCCCACACTCCTCACATCTCCCACATTCTCTCTACCATTGGTATGCACCACCACCGAATTAAGTTGATACAATGATAGTATCATTTTGTTAAATAACTGTTCAGTAAGAGGGCTAAAATTTATATAAATCAATACTTTTAAGCTTTAATTGTCCCTCATTGCACGAGCTTTCGATCTAGACCTTCTCTGAAACATTCAATTTTCAGTTCAGACCTCATAAAGTAAACACTATCTATATAAGAGATGCTAAAAGCAATTTTATTTGACCTCGATGGCACCATAGTCAATACAGACCCCTTACATTTCCAGCTATGGAAAGAAATTTTAAATAATTACGGAATAGTAATTGACCATAACTCTTATAAGGAAAAAATTAGTGGTGGAAGCAATCCCACAATTCTGAAAAAATTACTACCACACCTATCAACTACAGAAGTAGAAGAACTAGCAGATTATAAAGAAGCTAAATTTCGAGAAATGGCTACAAGCTTAGAACCAATGACAGGATTATTAGAATTTATTGCATGGGTTAAAAAACAAAAACTTCAGAAAGCGGTCGTGACAAATGCACCTCCAGAAAATGCTGAATTTATGTTAGATGTTTTGCAGTTAACAGAGACTTTTCCATTAGTAATATTAGGTGGGGTAATGACTGTGGAAAAACCCGATCCTGCACCTTATAAATTATGTTTAGAAAAATTGGAAATTTCCCCGGAAGAGGCAATTGTTTTTGAAGATTCTCGTTCGGGAATTAAGTCAGCAGTCGGAGCAGGAATTTACACAGTAGGAGTTGCTTCTACCCATGAACCTGAATCTTTATTAGAGGTAGGAGCGAGTATTGTTATTAATGATTTTAGTGATGAAAAATTACAGAAACTTTTAGATAGTTGGAAGATTTCTGGTATTTAGGAATGAGGTTTTAAGCTTCAGGAGCTGGACAAATTTATGATTTTGCTTATCAGTTAGGACTTAATAGTATTACGATTGCAGGAATACCTCAAGATTTAATTCCTCAGAGGATATCTGAAAAGTTTTTTGATACTGAATTTTGCCCCCCTAGCCCCCCAACTTTGGGGGGAACAAGAGTCAATTTGCTATCTTTAAGTCCCCCTTTATTAATCCCCCTCCCGTCCCCCTTTTTATCCCCCTCCCGTCCCCCTTGGAAAGAGGGAAACCAGAAGATGCTTCGCTTTTTATTGAATGGGGAATAAAGAGTCAATTTGCTATCTTTAAGTCCCCCAAAATTGGGGGATTTAGGGGGCTTAGATGTAGCAAATGGGACTTCTCAGACAACCTCTCAGTGGTATACTAGAAATAGGGAAAATTCAATTGCTAAAACTGGGACTTTTATACCTAGTAATAAATCTAATTTTAACACTTCTAATCAAGGAGATAAAACAATGACTGGCGAACGTAATATACAAATGGGAAGTGGTGATTATCATGAGACAAATATTAATGACCAAGGAAGTTATGTTGAAGGAGATTACTATCATAATTCCGCAGAAAAACAAAACCTGGCTGATGCTGCTAATGAAATTCAACAATTGCTAGAACAACTAAGTCAAAATAATCCTACTAATACGATGACTGGAAACATAAAAATAGCAGGGGAAGTAATTGAACAAATTGAAACTAATCCTGCTTTAATGAATCGAGTCTTTAGTGCATTAAAAGCTGGTGGTGTGAGTGCTTTTAAGCAAATTTTAAATCATCCGGCAGCGAGTTTTGTGATTGATGCTTTGGAAGAGTGGCAAAATACCAAAATTCAAGGCAAATAAAAACAAATTCTCACAGAAAGGTTGCTAGTTTATGTCCCTTTCCTTCTCTGGGGAGTTATTATGAGTATCGCCTTCAACATAACTCCCTCGATCGTTAATAGAAGTCTCTCGATAATCACCTTTCTGGACTTCAATATTCTGGGTTTTTTGATAGGTTTGAACATAAAATCTGTTCTGCTTTAAGGCGGTTTCTAATAAGTTTCTCAACTCGACAATATATTTATCTTTTTCGCTAACTCCGGCTAAAAGTGCTAATAAATCTTGATAACTTCCTGATTTTATTTGATGATAAATTTCATTATATTCTTGACTGAGGAGTGAGCGGTTAATTTCATCAGTAACTTGTGCTTGAAAGTGAATTTTATCATTACCTCGCCCTTCAATTGAAAGAACTTGTAATCCTGATTCTGGATATTTTTCTATTAATCTTTGAAAAGCTATTGCTGCTGCACTGGGGTCTACTCCTTCATGGTGAAATATATCTAAAATTGAATAATTTTCTGCTACTTCCCGTAGGTCTACATTTTGGGTTTGATAAAGTTGTTGAGTTTTGATAATAGGAGCGATAAAACTGCTAAAGTCTCCATCTTTAAAAATTTCATTGCGGTTGTCTGGTTTACGCCAAGGATCGGGGTTTTCCTCTGTACCTAAACGCATATAAACATAATCGCATTTAATTCCCTCAAAATTGGTATCCAGGGAAATTGCCCAATCCTGAATATAAGCACCTGTTAATATTGTATTTCTCAGATTAGTGCCATACAGTTGAGCTTTAACAAGTTTTGCTCCAGTTAGGTTTGCCCCTTCTAAAGTAGCTTCGCTCAATTTTGTCCCGATAAAACTAGCATTGGTTAAGTCAGCGCATCGTAAGTTACATCCCCGTAAGTCTAAATTGTCAAAATTCTGATCTCGTCCGTTGCCTGTTACAACCAATTGACGAATTATTTTATTTTCTAAGTAAGTTCCTTCAAGTCTAGCTTTATCTAAATTTTTAGCATTTAACCAACAAGTGCGAGTGAGAATAGCTTTTCTCAAGTCAGTGTTTTTGAGACTAGCGCCAGAAAAGTTGGCATCAGTTAAATTTGCTTCGTAAAAGCTCGTTCCTCCATAGTTGCATAGAACAATTGCAATATTTCTAACCAAAGCATATTTGCGATCGCCAACCACAGCACGCCAACCAATAAAAATACTTAGAGTGAGCAAACTTATCGTGGCAGGAATTACAATTACCAAAATTGTGACAAAAGCTGGACTCTCGATCAAACGCTTACCCCCACTCCCTGCTATTATTCCCAATATTGCTGCGGTTAGAGTTACAAATTGAATCAATAATACTAACATTCTGTTTGGGAAAGAAATTCTCATCACTGCGATCGCAATTGCTTCTAACAATACCCCTGAAATATTAACACCAATAAAAAATGCTAGTAACAATGCGTTTGTTCTGGCATAAGTTGTGCCTGGAAGAGCTATAAATATAGTAATAGAGGTAAGTATAATTAAACCAAAAAGCCATAAAGCTTTACCTATACCTCTAAAAATTGTGATGAAAATAAAACCCAAAAATAAAACTAATGCAAAAACAGCAAGGAATAATAGTGCAATCCAAGGTTGCTTGTCGAATATCAATATACTAGCTATAAAAGCCCCTGCATAGGCACAGATAAATCCACCTAGCATTGCTAAAAATAATAAAATTATTCCTAAAACCAGCAACCAACTTATTTTTAGCCCAGCTTGAGCATAACGAAAATTTCCACCAACAAGTATATTTCTAGAAAAGTCTTTTCCTTGAATCTTTTTATGGCTATAGCTAAAATTAAGACCATCTTGGCTTTTGGAAGTACCACCTTGGAAGTTTTGCTGTTGGGAATCTTTAAACATTCTTTTTAAATACAATACATTCAATACCAAGAAAAAGGGCGTTGCTGAATCAAGGTACGAAAAAAAAATTGAACAATTTGAAATAGTTGTTATTCAATAGTTTAGTAATTACCAAAAATGCCCACACATCAGTAACGTCATAAAAAGTGCTAGTAAAATTGGGTTTGTTCTTGCATCATCTGTGCCTAAAAAAAGCTAGAAATATAGTAATAGAGGTGAGTATAATTATAGAAAAAAACATCAAGCTTTACCTAATTACTTATTCCCCATCATCTCTCGAATTCTTTTTGCCACCTCATCACCCGTGCCGTCGCCCCAACCACCAAATCTTTTATCTGGTGAGTGTATGTTTCCTAATGCTCTAATTGCACTATAACGAATATCTCTATCCGTATCAGTATTTTTTATTATGTTAATTAAAGGTTCAACAGCCTCTTTTGATTTTATCAATCCTAATGAGCGCATTGCATCAGTACGAAGACTATTATCCGTATCAGTATTCATGATTTCAATTAAAGGTTGAACAGTCTCTTCTGATTGTATGTCTCCTAATGCATAAATTGCGCTAGAACGAATATTTCTATCCGTATCAGTATTTTTATGATGTTAATTAAAGGTTGAACAGCCTCTTTTGATTGTATGTCTCCTAATACTCCAATTGCACTAGAACTAACATCATTATCAGTATTTTTTATGATGTTAATTAAACCTTGAACAGCCTCTTTTGATTGTATGTTTCCTAATGCTTGAATTGCAAATATACGAATATCTATATCCGTATCATTATTCATGATTTCAATTAAAGATTGAACAGCCTCTTTTTCTTGGATTAATCCTAATACTTTAATTGCAAATATACGAACATATTTATCAGTATATTTTATGAGTTTAATTAAATTTAAATCTTTTATGATATTAATGAAAGCTTGAAGAGCCTCTTTTGATTTTATCCTTTCTAATTGGTTAATTACAGACATACAAATATCTCTATCGTTACCAGTATCTGTGATGATGTTAATTAAAGCTTGAACAGCCTCTTTTGATTCTATGTTTCCTAATGCGTAAATTGCACTATCACGAACATCACTATTCTTACCAGTATCTGTAATGATATTAATTAAAGGTTGAACAGCCTCTTTGGGTTCTATGTACCCTAATGCTCTAATTGCATCCATACGAACATCACTATCCTTACCAGTATCTGTGATGATGTTAATTAAAGATTGAACAGCTTCTTTTGATTCTATGTTTCTTAATGCTTCAATTAAAATATTTAGAACATCTATATTCATCTCATCAGTAATGTTTCTTAATGCTTCATTTGCAATCTTTAGAACATTTGTCTTCGTATCAGTATCTGTGATGATGTTAATTAAAGGTTGAATAATGTTAATTAAAAGTGGAATACCCTCTTTTGATTTTATGTTTTTTAATACGCAAATTGCCAATAGACGAACAGAAGTATCCGTATCAGTATTTGTGATGATGTTAATTAAAGGTTGAACAGCCTCTTCTGATTGTATTTTTCCTAATACATCAATTGCAATCTCTAGAACATCATTATTAGTACCAGTATCTGTTATAATGTCTATTAAAGATTGAAAAGTTTCTCTTAGTTCAACAATAATTGGTTGTTGAATACCAAGGGTGTTCGTTGGATTTTCTTCTAATTGTATCCTTCCTAATTCCTGAATTGCACTAACTAGAACATCTCTATCCGTAAAAACTTTATTTGTTTTTGGACCAACAATTCCATCTGGATTCAGCCCCTCAGATTCCTGAAAACGAATAACTGCAGCACGAGTTTCAGGGCCAAATATTCCATCTACCCCGACTGGAAATCCCCAGTTATTTAATTGTTCTTGAAGCTGAATAACTTGATCCCCTCGACTTCCTATTCTTATTAAAGTATCCATCTGAAAGTTATTTCTTTAGTATTTTTCTACCATCCTAACAAATAAAAAAAACTACAGTTGTACTAAGAGCTAAGTTTACAAATTAGCTGTTTGCGCAGCATGACCAAGGAAAAGTCTTATATTACCTAGCTTTTAGTAATTTGGGTTTGACTAGACAATAAATCGCAAAGCCTAAGTACAGTAAAGAATTCAGTTTCTGAATATTTACTTGATAAATCATATCAAATCCGGTAGCATCGGTATAAATTAGATGGGGAGATGGGGAGATGGGGAGATGGGGGGATGGGGGATGGGGGGATGGGGGGATGGTTGAAGATGGAACATTTTTTTATACCGAATTAAACGGATTTGATATCAGCTATAACTTCAAAAAATTTAAAGAATATTAACAAATCATAAAATTGATCATTAATTTCCAAAGGTTGAAAGCCTCTCCTTTTTAGGAGAATTAGATTTACTATAAAGTTAAATTATCCTGCCTTGCTGAAATGTAATGGTAAGTAGCTGAAGATAAAATTGAAAAACTTATGTTTTGCGTTGATACTTAATCTACAGGACTTACGCAGAGACTCTACTTATGGGGAGGGCGAATACCATTCGCCCCTACAGATGGGGAGGTTAAATGCCATTTCCTAAGGTCATGCTCCGCAAACGCCCCTACAGATGGGGTCTAATTTGATATTTTGCGTAAGTCCCGATCTAAAAATTATTACCATTCAACAACGTCAATTATCCAAATTGTCCAAAAATGAACTTAATCAGCAAACTATTTTCCAAAATTAACATCCCTCCGAATATTCGCTTTCGACCCAAAAACCTCCTATGGACTTGCCTAATAATATTTGGACTAACCCTCACTCAAATCTACACCTATCTACCAACCGCCACTGCTCAACAACCCTCCTCCTTTTCCCCCAGAGAATTTCGAGGAGTATGGGTAGCATCCGTTGCCAATATTGACTGGCCTTCCCAACGTGGTCTATCTGTCGCGCAACAAAAATCAGAATTACTCAACATCCTCAACCGGATGCAAGAACTTAACCTCAATGCTTTAGTATTGCAAGTTCGACCCAATGGAGACGCTCTCTATGATTCTCCCATTGAACCCTGGAGTGGTTGGATGACAGGTAAACAGGGAACCCCACCACAACCATATTACGACCCACTAGAATTTGCGATCGCCGAAAGTCATAAACGCAATATCGAACTCCATGCTTGGTTTAACCCATACCGCGCTCAACTTAGTCCCAATGATGGTTCCTTTGATGGAAATCACATGGCGGTCAAATATCCCCAATATGCTTATAGATACGGCAACAATGTTTGGATGGACCCAGGGGCGAAAGTTATTCAAGACCAAACTTTCAACACCATAATGGATGTAGTCCGTCGTTATGATGTTGATGCCATTCACTTTGACGATTATTTCTACCCCTATCCTCAAAGGGGACAAGACTTCCCCGACTACCAAACTTATAACGCATACAAAGCATCTGGCGGTACTCTCTCTGTATCTAACTGGCGACGACAGAATGTAAATAATATGGTGCAACGTCTTTACCAAGGTATTCACGCTGAGAAACCTTATGTAAAATTTGGCATTAGTCCATTTGGCATTTATCGCCCAGGGACTCCTCCTGGTATTGTCGGGTTCGATCAATATGAAGGTTTATATGCTGACGTGAAATTATGGATGGAGCAGGGTTGGGTAGATTATTTAGCACCGCAACTTTATTGGCGAATCGACCCCCCTCAACAAAGTTATCCAGTTTTGTTAAATTGGTGGTTACAACAAAACCCACAACGCCGTCATATTTATGCGGGAAACTATTTAAGTCAGTTGCAAGTTTCGGGTTGGTCAGTATCTGAGTTTGAGAGACAAGTTGCAATTTCTCGTCAGAGAGCAAGTCAACTTTCTTTAGGAAATATCTTTTTTAGTATGAAGATGTTTCGAGATAATTTTGCAGGTGTGAATAATGTGTTCAAAAGTTCAGTTTATCCAACTCCCGCATTACCCCCCGCGATGCCGTGGTTAGATAACCAACCTCCCGCACCACCTACAGGAATACAAGTTAATTCTGATGTTATTAGTTGGAGTGCTGATAATACTGGAGATGTTCGTTCTTGGACGTTGTATCAGCAAACAGGTAATCAATGGACACTTGTACAAGTATTAAATTCTGCTACTAATGCGGTGAGAGTTACGCCAGGAACTTATGCTTTACGAGCAGTCGATCGCTTGGCAAATGAAAGTGTAGAAGAAGTGGTAACGGTGCAGTAAGTTAGAATTTAGAATTTAGAATTCAGAATTCAGAATTTAGAAGTTGTTTTTGTAATGGGAATTTTGAGAAACCCTCCAAAAACATTTCGCCTTAAAAAGTAGGGATGTTCATACAAAGTCTCTACCATTGAGAATTGAGAATTCTGACTCCTGAGTCCTGACTCCTAAAAACCCCTATAGCATTACCCTTTGTGAGGTACAGCGCTGGAGATCCCCCCTAACCCCCGTTTAACAAAAAGCGCAGCATCCTCTGGCTTCCCCTTCCCAAGGGGGACGGGAGGGGGATTAAGGGGGAACTGGAAGTCCCCCTTTTAAGGGGGATTTAGGGGGATCGTTGATGTAGCTCACCAGACTGAAAACCGCTATATCTATTTATAGCAAACATTTATAAAACTGCTATTAAATATGGCTTTCAGTGATTTTAAAACAATCTCGGATGTACAAAAAAAGTATAGAGTTAAATATTCAGAAGAGAATTTAATAATTAGTCAATAATTATTGCCTTCAGACAGTTTTATCAAAGACTTTGAATTTAACAAAGAAAATATAGATTTGTTTGCCTCAGAAGCATCTCGCAGTGAAATTATAATCTCGCCACTATTGCGTGAAGTTTATAAGAAATATTATCAGAAATATTCATTTTGGATTCGCAAAAGTATTTATTACGATGAAATTCTCTCTGGAACACCTGACTATATTTTTTCACGACGTTCTGAACTTGGTAAAACTGTATTAGAAAAGCCTATTGTTATTGTTGTTGAAGCCAAGAAAAATGATTTTGAGCATGGTTGGGGGCAATGTCTGGCAGAGTTGTTCGCGTCGCAGAAAATAAATGATAATTTTTTCAGGGGAGTATATGGAATTGTTACAGATGGTAATTTATGGCAGTTTGGAAACCTTGTGGCAGACAATTTTATCAAAGATTCTGGGAATTTCACTATAGATAATTTGCCAATAGTTTATGGTGTTTTGGAAAACCTAGTTCAATTAGTAGAAAAGGATGATGATAAATAGAATAATTTGTAGGGGTTTGGAGACAAAACCCCTAGACTTTCCTGTTCCCTATTTTCTCTATTTACTCAAAATATTAATGGTTGTTAAAAAAACAGCTTTTTGCTGATTAACGAAAGCTCATATTCGAGAGTCAAAATATCTATCAACCAAGGATTGATATTTTGATAATTACTCAAATAAGGGTTTACCAAGACCAGAGCAAGCATCCCCAGTTAACTTAACTAATTTATCTTGTTTCCTATGTGGATTTTCTTCTTTTATAAGAGTATTATATTCATCTTGAAAATTTTGATTCACTGTTTTAAAGTCTATAATATTCAAGAATTGAGACTTTTCATTATCACGTATACCATAAACAAAAAGACAAACAGGTTCTTCATTTCTACTGGCTTGAATAAGTCGTGCAAGAAGCGTTTGAGAATTTCTTTTTGATATGGGTTTGGTAATATCAGGAATTGTGCCTTCGTAGTCTACATTTTTAAGAACACTAATATCTTTCTCTGCAGATACACCTTTATTTAGCATTCGATCCGTAGGTTGATGGTCTGTATAAATCATAGAAGTTTGTTCAGATTTTCCTTTGAATCTCTGAACAAAAAAAGCTCTGAGTCCATCTGTTCCATCTTGTTCAGCAAAATTATAAGATGTTTCTGACCATCCTGTGATTTTGACCAAAACCGACCCCGATTTATAATTGCTAATATCTATTGGAGGATGAATAATTGCTTGAAATTCTACAAAATCAACAACAAATCCTATGATAGAAATCATAATACTAGCAATAGTAGCAACAACAAATACCGTACTATTTCTACGGAAAGATTCAATAAATCTGTGCAAGAAATTTTTTTGATTTGCTTGAGTGTTTTTATTGTTTGGATTTTGTGAAGTAGTCATCAGTTGCACCTAAAGTTTAAATTTGGGCGTTAGTAAATCAAGAGGTAAAAATTTAAAGGTCATCCAAAGCGATCGCCCTGAATACCCGACTAAGAATGTTACTCC
Source organism: Okeania sp. KiyG1 (assembly GCF_014132355.1). Classification (GTDB taxonomy): domain Bacteria; phylum Cyanobacteriota; class Cyanobacteriia; order Cyanobacteriales; family Microcoleaceae; genus Okeania. The sequence continues at coordinate 171,469 of NZ_BLZO01000184.1, read as the reverse complement.
TAGCAAAAAATCATCTCTTTAACCGCTAATACCAAGAGCTGAGTGTTTGTTCAGGATAAAACAATGAAAAGGCAAAATGCTCATTCTACAAAACTATTCAGGAAAAACAACGTGCAGACAGAGCAGTATAAATGCTCAAGGAAAGAGGAATTAATCCGGATAATGTATAAGCATTATTCCAAAAATTTAAAATTCTTGGTAGGGGTTTGGTCTCCAAACTCTCTAGTAATATTGTTGGTAGTTTTACATAGTAATGGTATACAGGAATAAGAAATACCAGGAACGGGAGCAAGATGCTCCCACTACTATTCCCTATTACCTCTTTTCTATATATTTATCAACTATGCAAAAAAATCAACTCAAACAAAAACTCAAAAACGGCGAAGTTGTACTCGGACCTTTTATGAATTGCGCTTACCCTGCATTCATAGAAATTTGCGGTATAGCAGGATTTGATTTTGCAGTCATTGACCTCGAACACGGACCTCTAAATATTTTAGTTGCAGAAGACCTTTGTCGTGCTGCTGACTGTGTTGGTATTGCACCTATTGTCAGGGTCAGCAAAAACGATGCTTCACAAATTCAACGTGCTCTTGATATTGGTAGTACGGGTGTACAAGTTCCACAAATAGAAACAATAACCGATGCAGAAATAGTAGTGCAAAGTGCAAAATATAATCCCATTGGTTGCCGTGGTTTATCATTCGGAACTCGTGCAGGAGTTTACACTTCAGCAGGTAGTAATATAACCGATAAATTAAATGCAGAATCTTTAGTTGTAGTTCATGTAGAAGGTACAAAAGGCATCGAAAATCTGAGAGAAATTGTTACAGTTCCTCATATTGATGTGATTTTTCTCGGCCCTTATGATTTATCTCAATCTTTAGGTATTCCTGGGGAGGTAGATGATATTCGAGTTGTTGAATTAATGCAAAAAGCAGTAGAAATTATCCGAAATTCGGGTAAAACTGTCGGTACTTTTACTAATAATCCTGAAACTGCTAAAAAATGGATCGACTGTGGAGTTCAATATATTGGATTAGGTATAGATGTGAGTATTTTCTTACAAGGTTGTCAAGCTTTGGTCAGAGGTGTAAGAGGTTAATTTTGAAGAAGGAAGAATTCAATAATTAATAATTAATAATTAATAATTAATAATTAATAATTAATAATTGCCTCTGCTTGAAAACGGATAGGATTGACTCAAAGGAAAATTTTTTCTTTTTCTCCTTTAAAGGAGAGGCTTTAAAACTTAATTATTCGATAAGAAGGAAAAAGTTAATCTAAGAATGTTATCAATAATTGGAGTGACTAAAAGATTTTACAGGAAATCTCCCTTTGACTAAATAGTATAAAAAACATTGATTCTGACTCCTTACTTCCCCTCCTGGGAGCAGAGGGGTTATATCAAATCCGGTGGGGTTGCACATAGAATCCGGTTGTATAATATTTGTTTATAATTTCTTAAATTACTTAAATATTAGACATCTCTTCCATGCATAGTAGGGACATTGCATGCAAGGTTCGTACAGGGAAATAATTGATAATTTCTGTACGAATCACGATATTGATTTTTTATTATTACCAGATGTCTATCTAATCTCCCCCACTCCCTAAATTCCCCTCCTGGGAGGGCTAGGGTGGGTCCCCTCCACGGTCGGGGGAGGGGCTAGGGTGGGTCCCCTACTCTCAACTGTATAGTAAGTATTCAACCGGATTTGATATTAGGGGTGGGTTGACTCCTAATAAATAGCCTAGCTATTTTTAGCCAACATTTATTCAATTAGTATTATACATTTTTGGCGTTGGTAATTTGAGGTATAATGTCTTGTCCGGATAAGAGTGCAAACAAAAAACTTTCTCCCTCTACTATTCTTTCTTCTTCTTTCTTTCTTCCTGACTCCTGACTCCTAAATAATTAAGATTAAAATCATACACGGGCTTCACCAACGCCACATTTTTTAACAAAAATTCATACTTTGTATATTATTTAGTAACACTTCTCAGAAATCTGAGCTATATTAAAAATATAGTTGTATAAAACTAAAATTTTGCTCTATAAAAATAGGGAGAAATATTTATGCAAAGAGTTTTAGATTCAATTCATTTAGATTATGCTTTTATGTTTACCTACAAAAAGGTAAATTCTATTAGCATGGAAGGTTTTGAAGAATTTTTTTCCGCTCTTCCAGTCGATCCCTACATAAAAGCTAAGTATCGTTACAGAAGACTTTCTCGTTTTATTATCTCAGGGGAAGAGTTAATAAAACAGCCTCACGGTTATCTTTATCAAAGTAAAAATTATAATCCCCTAGTAGGAGGCATTAAAAGAGAATTTGCCGAATTAGACGACGGACTTATTGTCTTAGATAACTTTAAAAAAATGATTTTAGCTTTCTGCGATTCCTGCAAACTACATCCAGAAGCAGATATTGGAGTTCATCAAATCAGAACTATTTGTTCCCCTAATAATTCAGGTAATCCAGCACCGGAAGGTATTCATAGAGATGGCACAGATTTTATTGGTATATTTGCAGTAGATCGACATAATATTCAAGGAGGTGCAACCCATCTTTATACTGCGAAAAAAGAAAAACCTGTGTTTAGTAAAATTCTCCATTCCGGGGATTTATTATTGGTAAATGACCATGAATTTTTCCACTTTACAACTCCAATTAAACCTGTAACTGAAAAAGCAGGATATCGAGATGTATTTGTTCTGACTTCTCCAAGTTTGATTAATTGAATCAAAGAGAAATAAAGACTAAAGACCAAGATTTATTCTTTTGATAAGTTGTTTGTAGATTTGTGGTGAAATAAGAGGAAATTCAATTTATTATCTTGTCAGAATTACCTTTAATGGATGGTCTCAATATTCTTTTTATCCACCTTCGTTGGAGAGAGATAGGAAATAAGAAATATCACTGTTTCACTCCTTAGTACTCCCTGCTCCCTACTCCCTTTTTTTCTTGAGATGTCTATTAAAATTAATACCCCACCTTTACCGAAAAATTCAGGTATAAAGCCTTTCCATTCATGGAGAAAAAGGAAAAAAAATCCTTTTATCTAATCCTCTTATATCATGTCCGGTTGAACAGTTATAAATAAACGACTAAGGAGTCAGGAGTCGTAGGGGTGATTTCCGTTTGTCATGCTCCTAATTACGCCACCCGTACAGGAGTCAGGAGGAAAGAAAGAAGAAAAAAGAGGATAAGAAGGAGAAGAAAGAAAACGAGAAGGAGAAAGTTTTTTTATCACTAATTACCCGGACATGATATTCTTTATAAGAAGAGGTAATTCTAAATTATAAATTCTAAATTATACATTATTGAACTGCTATACATCAATTGGAATGCGAATTTAACTCTAATTCAATAATTGCTAAAACTCCCGAATCATCTTCTTTTTCGTAACTCTGTGCAGCCTCAGATAAAATTTGTCTAAACTAAACATGATTTTGGTATATAGCACTACAAGAGTTGGGCGCGGACATTTTTCAATCCTAAAACCCTTTTATATCATGTCCGGTTGAACAGTTATAAATAAATAACGACGGAGTCCTCAGGAGTCAACCCACCCCTAACCCCGACCGTGGAGGGGAGGGGAAGTCAGGAGTCAGGAGGGAAGACTGAAGTTGGAAGAAGGAAGAAGAAGAACTGGAGTTGAAGGAGAAAGTTTTTTTATCACGCTCTTATCCGGACATGATATTACAGCTTGCTATTCCCTGTTGCCTGTTGCCTGTTGCCTGTTGCCTGTTGCCTGTTGCCTATTCAAGTAGCGCTATAATTTTTCAAGATGTAAATTTTCTGGTGAAATCAAATAAAAATGGAACGATATCTACAAATACTAAAATTATTTTGGGGTGCAGCGATCGCTGCTGAATTAGAATACCGCTTCAATTTTTTGATAGCAACAATTAGCAGTTTAGGGAATTTATTAGGTAGCTTATTTGGGTTATTTTTATTTTATAGAACAGACTATAAATTTGAGAATTGGAATTGGGAAGAAGCTTTAATTGTCTTAGCAATTTTCACTATTTTACAGGGTATATCCGCTATTTTTTTAATTCCAAATCTAAATCGCATTGTAGAACAAGTACAAGAAGGCACTCTAGATTTTGTACTACTAAAACCCATCAGCAGTCAATTTTGGCTTTCTACTCGTACAGTTTCTCCTTGGGGAATACCAGATATAATTTTCGGTATTCTATTATTGGGATATGCTGGTAGTAAATTAAGCTTAGGAATAGATAATTATTTGCTTAGTTTAGTACCCTTTGTCTGTGGAATAATTACTCTTTATAGTCTGTGGTTTATTTTGGGTTCAACAAGTATTTGGTTCGTAAAAATTTATAATGTGACAGAAGTCCTCAAAGGTTTATTAGAAGCAGGAAGATACCCAATGGCCGCCTATCCCAATGCTTATCGTTTCTTTTTTACTTTTTTAGTACCAGTTGCATTTTTAACCACTGTGCCAACTGAAGCAATCTTAGGTAGAATTGGAGGAACTTGGATAATAGGTTCTTTTGTTTTGGCAAGTGGGTTGTTATTTGCTTCTATTAGATTTTGGAGGCTGGCTTTGCGCTACTATACAAGTGCTTCTAGTTAATGAGTAGGTGGGCAAAATCATTTGTATATATGTACTTAAATAGGGCTTGCTGATTAAATCTAAAAGCATTGACATATAAAGACAAGGTAAGCATTTCCTGCGGAATGCTGCGCAAACAGCTATTAGCATTTTCGTTTGTCATGCTCCGAAACAGCATTCAGCTTTTGAGCGTAATGTAATATAGTAAAGTTAGCTTGTTACCTTTTTCTTTCCTAGTGAATGCTGCATAAACATCATTTTGAATTCTCCTTCTAAGATAATAAGTTAATAGCTGATAGCTGATAGCTGACTGCTGAATGCTTACAAGACAAGTGCCTTTTTGGAGTCGAAAAAAGTGCCTGGTTTTCAGCTCTTTATGCTCAAAAAGTTAGTATTTTAGACGCATAGTTGGGCAGAACAATCTTGGGAAAATTCTTACTCCTACCTGCTCGCTCATTCCCATTTCTCCTGTCTCCTGTCTCCTGTCTTTCCCTCCCCTCCTGGGAGGGGTTAGGGGTGGGTTGGGAGGGGTTAGGGGTGGGTTGTCTCCTACCCCTACTAAAAGACTAGTGAAGCGCAAACCCTAAAGATATTTTATGTCCCCTTTTCCCTACTTCTAAATGTTACAGCAGATTAGGTGATTAATGTGGTACTATTGATCGATGGGGTAAATATTTTTTACCGAATAATTAAGGTTTAAAGCCTCTCCTTTAAAGGAGAAATAAGAAAAAATTTTCACGCTCCGCGTCAATCCTCTTCTTTTCAAGGAGAGGTAATTATTAATTATTAATTATTAATTATTAATTGTTGAATTTAGCCATGGAACCAAATCAACTTTTAAGCGAACTTGAGAAAAGTTTAGATTCTCAAGATTTACTACAACAAATAGAACAACAGCAACAACAGGAAGAACAACTTTCTGAAGAAAAATCTTTTTCCCAGAAACGTTTGATAATCTTATTATTATCTATTCTAATGATAGAAGTAGGCATCGTCGTTTATGCTCTACAAGCTAGTCAAAAAATAGTAATTGTTTCTCCTGAAGAACAAGCTCTTTTGGAACAACAACAAGCCGAAAAAGATTTAAAAGAAGCTAAAAAACTAAATGTTCAAGGTAAGAATACGGTGAAATATCCACCACTGCCTTTAGCGACTTGGGAAGAAGCAGAAGCAAAGTTACTCGAAGCTATTAAATTATTAGAAGAAATTCCTGAGGATACTACTGTTGAAAAAGAGGCTAGTAAACTGCTTCAAACTTACCGCCAAGATTATAATAATCTCCGAGAAAAACTTATTGTAGAAAAAACAGCAACCTCTAAGTTAGTTAATGCTAAAAAGTTAGGCACAGAAGCAAGTGTAATTGTGCAAAACCCCCCTCATCCACTAGAGGTATGGCAAGAAGCTCAAGCTAAATGGCAAAAAGCTATAGATTTACTGCAAGAAATACCTCAAGATACTTTTGTTGCTGCCGAAGCAGTAGAAAGATTAGATGTCTACCGTATTAACTATAGGGCAGTTAGTAGTAGATTAGAAAGAGAAAAAGAGTCAAATTGAAGAAGGCAGAAGGCAGAAGGAAAAATATTGCGTTGTCTGAGTTTTAAGCTTTTGATATGTCCTCACCTTTCCTTCGACTGCTATATAAAATACTCCAATGTTCAAGAATTTAGAATGCGCGAATTTAGAATGCGCGAATTACCTCTCCTTGAAAAGAAGAGGATTGACGAACAGGAAAATTTTTATTTATTATCCCCTTATATCATGTTCGGACGGGTCAGTTATAAATAAAATTTCAGAACTGACAGTACCGAATAAATACTAAAATTATCTTGAAATACTTAAATTATCTTGATTTTTCTCCTTTCTTCCCCTCCACCGGAGGGGCGAGGGGTGGGTTGACTCCTGACTTCCCCTCCCCTCCACGGTCGGGGTTAGGGGTGGGTTGGGAAGGGTTAGGGGTGGGTTGACTCCTGACTCCTCGCTAAGTTATTTATAAGTATTCAACCGAAAATGATATTAAAAGGGGAGGCTTTAAACCACAATATTTAGGTAATGGTAAACAAGTAATGATTTTTGCAGTTTAAGCTCTAACAATTAAAGCAATATATTAACCAATGCACTTACATCTTTAGTACTACCATCCAACTACAATAATTATAATAATTATAATAGTTATACCTTTTTTACATACTTCTCTTTTTCTATATTCCTGTTCTCTCTCTCGACCGAATTTGATACTGTTGTCTGTCGCCGACGCGATGAGTTATATAGAATCCGGTTATACTGTATATGTTTATAATTCTATCCACACTTTCTCGCCTTAAATCTCCCCATCTCCCCATCTCCCCATCTCCCCATCTCCCCATCCCCCCATCTCATATAATAAGTATTCAACCGGATTTGATATTAGTGCGGTCTTAGAGTCTCCCCAAGAGAAGCAAAAATACGAACCTTTTAGTAGGCATTGCATAATTGCGGGATGATTTTGTCACTCCTAGCAGAAACCATAATCCCCGTGTCCGGTGTGTCCGGTGTGTCCCCGCGGAGCGCCGAAATCATCCCAGTATTCAGCAACGCCAAAAAGGGCGTTGGTGAATTAGTGCATGATATTAATCTTAATTATTTAGGAGTCAGGAGTAGGGAGGAAAGAAAGAAGAATAAAGAGAGGAAAGAAAGAAGAATAAAGAGTAGTAGAAGGAGAAAATTTTTTGTTCGTGCTCTTATCCGGACAAAATATCATACCTCCGCCAAAAAAAGAATATTCAGTATTTTCTTGCTTCCTACTTCAGTAGGAGGTAATGTTAACTGATAAATGATAACTGAAATGACCAAGAGTTAATAGAGAGTTTGTCAAGGATTAATAATTGGTATAATTTAGATGAATAAAATAATTTAGAAAAATTATTGCTTGAGGTACATTAGAGTGAAAATTTTTTAGCTCTAAAAAAACAACTAAACAACTTAGGAGCTTTCCCAAATGTTGGCAGTACAAAATTTCTTGGTTATAGTAGCAGAAATTGGTTTGCTACTCGTGATTTTCAGCATAATTAATTGGTTAGCTGGAGAAATTTTAAAACAACTAACCAAAGCTGTTTCAAGTAAGAAAATTAGAATTACAATTCAAAATACTCAAAAGAATATCCAGACTATATTAATCCTAAGTGGTGGATTACTCGGAATCCTGATATTAGGATTTAATAGTTGGTTAATATATCAAGGAGAAAATCTACTAGAATACACCAAATCATTTATTAATACTATTCCCAAAGAATTCTGGGAAAATCTAGGTATGGGAGTAGGCAGAAGTTTATTCTTATTACTCTTCGTAGCTATTACCCAACCTTACCTCCAACGTTTAATAGACAACCTGTGCGATCGCACCAAAAGATTTGAACATATTACAGCTAATGATGAAAATATAGAATCTTTCTTTAACTTTGTCAGTCTCAACCTAATTAACATTATTTGGCTGTTGAGTCTAACCTTATGTACTCAATTTATCCAACTACCAGAAATAATTCCGCAATATATGTATATTGCTCTGAGGATATATGTCATTATTGCAGTAGGCATAGTTCTGGTCAAAGCCAACATCATAATTATCGACACACTAGATGCTCTCAGCGAAAAATACTCCAGTCCTAGTTCTAACAAGCTGCTACGCTTATATGATAGTCTCCGCCATCTCATCCCCTTGTCAAAACGATGTCTTGAGTATGTAATCTACTTGTCTATGGCAACTCTAGTGTTTAAGCAACTAGAATTTATTGCCTATCTAGCAACTATTGGACCTATAGTGATTCAGATCGTCGGCATATTTTATACTAGCCGTGTGATTGAAGAAATTGGTAAGCTTTTGGCCAGAAAATTTCTACTTGGTGACGACGAAGAGTTAGATGAAATTAACAGAAAGAGACGAGAAACCCTCTTACCATTGTTCGAGAGTACCCTCAAATATCTCACCTACGTTGGTGCAATGATTGCTATTCTCAATGTCCTCGGTATTGACTCTACTCCTGTACTCGCAAGTGCTGGTATTCTTGGTCTTGGTGTGAGCATGGGAGCACAGAGTATTGTTGAAGATGTAGTAGCTGGGTTGTTTAATTTATTTGAAGGTTACTACTTAGTAGGTGATTTTGTGGAAATTGATGATATAAAAGGTTATGTTACAGCGATCGAACTTAAAACTACCCGTATTAGTTTTGACGATAAAGACTATATTATTCGCAATGGCGAAATTGGTAATATTATTAACTATTCCAAATATAGTGAAGCTGGGGTAAGTGTCGGTGTTGCTTATGATGCTAATCTCGAACAGGTTTACAAAGTTATAGAAGCAGTGGGACAAAAATTAAAGCAGGAGAATGAGGATGTTTTAGAAGCAACTGAGGTAGACGGGGTTGAAAGCTTTGATAGATATCAGTTACTAATTCAGACGACGACACAAGTTAAACCGGGCACAAACGAAGATATAGAATTGTGTTTGCGTAAAATGATTGTGGAAGCTTTTGAAGAAGAAGGGATTGAAATTCCCCATCGTGGCGGTCGCAAAGGTAAGGAGGGTCTAGAAGAACCAGACCCGGAGGATGAAGAAGATGAAGAAGATGAAGAAGATGAAGAGGATGAAGAAGATGAAGGAGATGAAGGAGATGAAGAACAAGAATAAGTAACTAGGGTTTGCGCTCAAAAGTCTTTTAGTAGGGGTAGGAGACAGGAGACAGGAGACAACCCACCCCTCGCCCCTCCCCTCCCAACCCACCCCTAGCCCCTCCGGTGGAGGGGAGGGGAAGACAGAATAAATGGGAATTATAGAGGAGGTAGTCGGAAAAATTGAGAGACAATTTTTCTGCCATAATCATCCCAAAATACTAGCTTTTTAAGCTTTTTCCACCGAAAAGCTGGTACTTTTTTTAACCCAAAAACGCACTTAGCCAATATCAGTCAATACTTTGAGAATTAATCAGCAAGCCCTAACTAGCAAATTAGACATCTCTAGAAAAGAGGCAACAGGCAACAGGCAACAGGCAACCCACCCCTCGCCCCTCCCCTCCCAGGAGGGGAATAATTGATAATTTTTCCCCCCTACTTCTGACTTCTGATATCAAATCCGTTTAATTCGGTATAAAAAAATGTTCCATTTTCAACCATTACCAAATATTTCCCCATCTCCCCACCTCCCCACCTCCCCATCTCCCCATCTAATTACACCGATGCTACCGGACATGATATGACTTCGTTAAATGGCGGCTAGAGCAAAACTACGAACCTGATTATACCGGACTTGATATAACCAGGTTCACTAGGCAAAATTATTTTAACAGTTGCTTCACCGTGCCGATCAGTTCTCGTGGTTGAAATGGCTTGGCAATGTAAGCATTTGCACCTTGTCTAATACCCCAATAATGGTCAAAATCTTCTCCTTTAATAGAACAAAAAATTATTGGTACATCTTTTGTCGAGGGACTCGATCTGAGACGACGGCAAACTTCATAACCGTTAATATCTGGCATCACAATGTCCAATATGATTAAGTCAGGTTTATGTATTTCTATTTGCTCCAATGCTTGTAGTCCACTATTAGCAGATTTCACCTTGAGGCCACTTTTTTTTAAGAGGTTGATAATCATTTCCCGATGAGAATGTTGGTCGTCCACTACCAAGATTTTACTCATAATTAACTCTATATTTTTATTCTATGATGCACTACTTATAGTTATAGCTATCAGCATTTCCGTTTGTCATGCTCCGCAAATAGCTAGATTCAAAACAGCTATGTTCCATATCATGTCCGGTAGCATCGGTCTTGTATAACAAAGGTAAGGAAGAAGGAAGAGGTCCGAAGGAAGAGGGAAGAGGTCCGAAGGCTACCCTCGCAAGAAAAAAACCATTATTTCCTGTAGATATTCACCCTTACGTTTACACTAAGTAGTCGTGTAAAAATAACTTGAACAGTTTTTTTAATGGAAGCTATATTTCACAATTTATCCCAGATAAAATTTGTACAACTTATTCTTACATGGCTCCTAACTATACAAACGGACATGATATCACAATTTATCCCAGATAAAATTTGTACAACTTATTTTTACCGAATAATTAAAGTAAAATGCCTCTCCTTTAAAGGAGAAAAAAGCGGTCGAGGGATGCTGAGGAAACCTAGCCATATCCAATCGACCAAGAGAACAGGACTTATATAGAATCCGGTTGAATAGTTATTGTATAGTTGGGAGTGGGGGAGTGGGGGAGTAGGGGAGATTAAAGGTTTGAAGTAATTTAAGAAATTATCAACATATATAGCAATGTGCGCTGGCATATTTACAAATTGCAGGAGGTGTCCAATAGCTAAAAGTCTTATCTGATAAGCTTTTTATTCCCCCTGTTGCCTGTTGCCTGTTGCCTGTTGCCTGCGCGCAGCGCTATACTATATAACCGGATTCTATATTACGCATGCTTCACCTTGAAAACGCCATCTGTAGGGGCGTTTGCGGAGCATGACCTTAGGAAATGGCATTTGCTAGCGCAAAGCTCCGAATGGCGCCCTCACTGAATTTAGTGTCCGTGCGTAAGTCCTGAGAAGAAAAAATTTTCCTTTTTGCGTCAATCCTCTTATTTTCAAGGAGAGGTAATAATTATTAATTATTAATTATTAATTATTAATTATTAATTATTAATTATTGAAGTGGCTCCTAAAGTAGAAATATACAAAACGGCTTCATCTAGAGGAATACCTAAAACTTCATTCACGCGATCGTCAAAGAAACCACCGATACCACTAACACCTAAATCAAGATAAATAGCTGCTAAATTTAGTCTTTGTCCAAGGTGGCCTGCATCTGCATGAAGGTAACGGTAAACACGATCGCCATATTTTGCTACAGCTTTTTTGAGGTCGGCAGTATGAAATAGTACAACAGCAGCATCTCTGCCTAATTCCTGACCCAAGCAAAGATAATGTAGCTCTTGTCGGAAATTTTTAAACCTAATTTGTCGTAACTCTTGAGCTACTGGAGCATAATAATAACAACCTTCTTCTAAACCATCTACTCCCGAAACGGCAATAAATGTTTGGATTAAACTCAGGTCAAAATGATCGGGGTTACGATCTAAACCTTGATTAATATAATGATGGGGTTGATAGGTAAAATCTAATACGGCCAATAGTTCTTTTAAACTAATTGGTTCCCCAGTATATTCCCGAGTAGAGCGTCTTTTGAGAATAGTTTTTCTTAAAGATCCTAAGTCTCTTCCCCATGAGATAGAGGGAGTGACAGTGGAGACTTTTGTACAGAATGGAAAGTTGTATTTATCTTCTGAGTATTCAGGAGTTTCTCTTGTTTTCCAGGTAGGCACTTTTGGAGAATTTGAGTTGATGTGAGCAGCTTGATGTAAATATTTTAGCAGCTCGCCATCTGGAATCAGAGGATAATCTGTTTGAGTGCTAGAAGGTAAAGCACTTTCCCATTGTGAGAGATTTTGTTCAATATCTAGTAGGTCTGCCAGAGCAACAATAGCGATCGCCTGTTCTTCTTGAGTATCTAGATAAAGTATTTGATTTACTGCTTCATCGGTAAACCCACCAATTAGGTGAGGTCGGTAGTTAGTGAAAGCAGAAGCTAATTCAATATTACCTAGTAAGTGGCCTGTATCTAAAAATATTCTTCTATATGCTCGGTCTTCGTAACGCCAAGCAGAGCGATAGAAAATAGTAGTTATGGCGATCGCTAATTTTGTATTTTCTAAAGCTGGATGCCAAAAACAAGCATCTTGCAATTCTGGCCAGATTCTATTATCCCAAAATCTGAGTAAGGAATGAGTTTTGGCCTGATAATTGTATAGTCCGGCAGGTAATAGAGGTGTCCCACGGGAAATTAAATAAACCTCCGCAGGATACAGACCCCCAGCAGAGGGAGCAGCTCTTAAGTAATGATTTCCCATCATTGTTGCCACTTTACCAGTTAAGCCATAGCTACATAAAAATAAATTAGATAGCCTTTCTCCTTCTTCTAAATCTTTTTCTTGATTAATTTGTTCTTGCAGATAGGGTTTGAGGTCAATAGTTGTCCCAACTTTATATTCTTTGAATGGTATTGGTTGTGTTTCCCAGTCTAGTTGGCGGTTCTTACTTCCTATTGTTTCTGGGTCGTATTTTGTCCGCTCATGGTAGTGTTGAGCGATGGATTGTTTAACTTCTGTCATAATTCTTGTTAGGTATTATTTGGTATAACTATAATTTTGACATTTATGAATAAAAATTTTACCGGAAATATGGGTTGAAAGCCCCGTCCTTTAGCGTAGTGGAGGACGGCTTTTGATAGATTTATGTCAATCTAGCTTTTATTGTGCTATGATGATTAATTTTTTAGGTCAATAACGCAAGATGTTTGTTTTAGAGTACAAGCTTAGGGGTAAAAAACACCAATACTCAGCTATCGATGAGGCAATTCGTACAGTCCAATTCGTGCGGAACAAATGCCTGAGATACTGGGAAGATAATCAGGGTGTCGGACAACAGGATATTTATAAATACACGACTCAATTAAGAAGTGAATATTCTTTTGTCAAAGACCTCAACTCTACGGCTTGTCAACAAGCTTGCGAACGAACCTGGACTTCAATCCTTAAATTCTACAATAACTGCAAAAACAATATTCCTGGCAAAAAGGGATACCCTAAATACGCTAAACGGACGCACTCTGTTGAGTTGAAAAAGTCAGGATGGAAACTTAATCGAGATACCAAGAGGATAACTTTCACCGATGGTAAAAACATTGGTGAACTAAAGTTAATAGGTAGTCGAGATTTATTTTATTTCCAAGAATGGCAAATTCAACGAGTAAGAATAGTTAGACGTGCTGATGGCTACTTTGTCCAGTTATTGTTAAAACTTGATGTCAGAGATATCACTTCTCAATTAGAACCTACTAAAAAGTGTGTAGGTTTAGATATGGGTTTAAAATACCTCTATGCTGATAGCAATCAAAATATTGTAGAACCTCCTAAATATTATCGCCAAGCACAAAAGCGTCTTAATAAACTAAACAAGAGAAAGTCCAAGAAGTTTAACAGAGGAAAAAAGCAGTCTAACAACTACATCAAGGCTAGAAGAAAGTACGCCAAGGGACATTTAAAAGTAAGTAGGCAGCGAGAAGAGTTTGCGAAAAGATTAGCACTCCGTTTAATTCAGTCCAACGACTTGATCGCTTATGTAGACGCGAAGCGGCTTGCCGAAGGCTAGATTTAAAGGTCAAAACCTGGTGCGAAACAAGAAACTAGCTAAAAGTATTAATGATGCTGGTTGGTCGCAATTAAGAAAAGCGATGCAGCGCCGCCAAAGGGGGTTTCCCCCATGAGCGACTGCATCAAGAATGGATTGAGTATTTTGGGATGAAATACGGTAGATTAACTATTGCTGTAAATCCCGCTTATACCAGTCAAGAATGCTTTAATTGTGGTCAATTAATCAAGAAGTCTTTATCAGTTAGAACTCATGTTTGTTCCTGTGGATACGTTGAAGATAGAGACAAAATGGCAGCATTAAACATACTTAAAAAAGCTACCCAAGGGCATTGGGGAAGTTGGTCAGAAGACCTTAACGCTTGGGGAGATTTAAGCTCTATCTTGGTTGGTAGCAATACCTGTCAAGACAACTTGAGTCAGTGTTCGCGCAGCGTTGCGTCAGCAAACCAAGAATCCACTCGCTAATAGGTGCGTGGAGTGTCAAAAATCTTAAAAAAGGATTAGAATCGCAGTAATTTTTATAAGGCCATCTTAATATTAAGCTTAATAAAAAAAGCTGAGTATAAATACTTATTATTTATTTATTAAATAATAATTATCAACTGCTAATCAAGTAGTTATAAAAATATTAAGATGGAGAAAATGAGTGCAGAGGAATTACTGGCAAGATACGCGGAGGGTCAAAGAGAATTTTGTGGCATTGATTTGAGTAATATTGAATTGTTTGAAGCTGATTTAGAAGGAATTAATTTAAAGGGTAGTGATTTAACAAGAGCTTATATGCCTTATGCAAATTTGAATCAAGCTAATCTTAAAGGGTGTAATTTGCAAGAAGTAGAAATGGGAGATATTAAACTTTATCAAGCTAACTTATCTAATACAAATATTTCCCTAGGAAATCTATCGAGAGCTAATTTACGTCATGCTATTCTGAGTGGTGCAAATTTGAATAGAGCCAATTTACAAGGTGCAAATTTATATAATGCAGACCTCACAGACACAGATTTAAGGCACGCAGATTTAAGAAAAGCTAATCTAGAGAAGGCAAAATTAAATAATGCTAAATTGGGATGGTGTAATTTATTTCGAGCTAAAAAAGTTGATTTATCTATGGCAGAACACAATGACACTACTATTGGACCTGATGGATATTAAATAATTAATAATTAATAATTAATAATTAATAATTAATTATTACTTCTGTATTTGTACCAATTCCGACAGCTAGACTCAAAGAAAGAATAGCTCAGTTATGCTCTGAATATGGAATAATATTTATAGAAACAGAAGAAAGTTATACTTGTAGGGGCGAATGGCATTCGCCCCTTCATTTTTAGATGGTGACGATCTACCTAATTATGGTGAGAAACCCAATGATTGGAAACCATCACCGAAAAGAATAAAGCGATGCAGCGCCGCCAAAGGGGGTTTCCCCCATGAGCGACTGCATCAAGACAGCGTGGTTTGTATAGGAGTAGTAGTAATTGGTGTATTAATGCAGACTGTAATGGGGCTGCAAATATAATCACAAAAGTAAGCCGCAAAGCTGTAGGGACGCCATTCGTCAGCTATGCGTCAGCTTTCCGGCCGAAAGCTTGCGCATAACTATCGTTAACGCCCCTACTTAAGCCGACTGTGTAGGGGCACCGCGGAAATTGTCCCCAAAGAGTATATCTTTGGTCAGCTAAGAATAGACGGAGCAACATGGATTTATCCTGTTGCGTAGTATCTGCGCTTGTTTCCCCGTGACTAACCTCCGGGGAGTAGTCAAAATAAACCACCATGACAATGCACCACTACCTGGGTTATAGGGTGTAGAGTAGAAAATTTTACCGATATTTGATACAATAGAAGTTTTGCATAAATAATATATAGTTGCTGACAGGAGACAAAAACAATGGCCAGAATGTACTACGATTCCGATGCCAATCTGGACATCTTAAACGACAAAACTATTGCCATCATTGGTTATGGTTCCCAAGGTCAT
The DNA here is from genome assembly GCF_014132355.1 of Okeania sp. KiyG1. Classification (GTDB taxonomy): domain Bacteria; phylum Cyanobacteriota; class Cyanobacteriia; order Cyanobacteriales; family Microcoleaceae; genus Okeania. The sequence goes on along the minus strand of NZ_BLZO01000184.1, from coordinate 155,661 downwards.
GCTCACGCCCTAAATCTCAAAGATAGTGGCTCAAAAGTAATTGTAGGACTATATCCAGGCAGTAAGTCTGCCCATAAAGCAAAAGAAGCAGGTTTAGATGTTTACCCAGTAGACCAAGCTGCTGAAAAAGCAGACCTAATTATGATTCTTTTGCCAGACGAAGTACAGAAAACTGTCTATAAAAACGAAATTGAACCTAATCTCACAGAAGGAAAAATTCTAGCTTTTGCCCACGGCTTTAATATTCATTTTGGTCAAATTCTTCCTCCATCAAACGTAGATGTGGTCATGGTTGCCCCTAAAGGGCCAGGACATTTAGTCAGACGCACTTATGAACAAGGAGAAGGAGTACCTTGTCTATTTGCCATCTTCCAAGATGCTTCTGGTCAAGCACGCGATCGCGCTATGGCTTATGCGAAAGGTATAGGTGGTACTCGTGCAGGTATCCTCGAAACCAGTTTCCGAGAAGAAACCGAAACTGACCTCTTTGGCGAACAAGCTGTTCTCTGTGGTGGCCTGAGTGAATTAATCAAAGCTGGGTTTGAAACTCTAGTAAATGCAGGTTATCAGCCAGAATTAGCTTACTTTGAATGTCTCCACGAAGTTAAACTAATTGTCGATCTTGTTGTTGAAGGTGGTCTGGCAAATATGCGCGACAGTATCTCCAATACTGCTGAATTTGGCGACTATACTCGTGGCCCTCGCATCGTTAATGACCAAACTCGTGCCGAGATGCGGAAAATCTTAAGCGAAATTCAATCTGGTCAATTTGCCCGCGAGTTTGTCATGGAAAACCAAACAGGCAAACCTGTATTTACCGCCATGCGTCGCCAACAAGCAGAACACCCTGTTGAAGAAGTGGGTAAAGACTTGCGCGCTATGTTTAGCTGGCTGAAAAAACACGGTTAATTTTTTGGCATTGGTGAATTAGTGCATGATATTAATCTTAATTATTTAGGAGTCAGTAGGGGCGAATGGCATTCGCCCTCTACAGGTAGTGTATTATACCAAGCGTGAAAAAAGAATGTTACAAATACTTTAGTGCAATCACTTTGAAAATATTGGATACTTAAATGCGATCGCAGTGCTAAATATTGGCCATTGATCAAGCATTGATAATAAATTCCCAGCCAGTTATTTGAGATATTACTTTTTGGGTTAATTTATTTAAACTCTTAGTCAGAGCATTTTGTAACTCTTCTATACTGTCGAAATTAATCCACTTAAAATCTTCTTTAATGTATTGCCATAATCTTTCTATGGGATTAATTTGTGGACTATATGGTGGTTGAAACAATAAAATAATATTCTCAGGAAGATTTAAGTTTAAAGCTTTGTGTAAACCACCATTGTCTAGCTGAATTATGTGAATTTCATCTTTGAATTGCTCTGCAAATAATTCTAAAAACAATTCATTTGCAAATACTATTAAGGTGAGTAAATTCAAAGAAAAAGCTTTCCCCTGTTAATGGCTCTACTAAACCATATAACCATCTATATAAAAATTTCCATTGTTCTTTTCCAATTGGTTTTACTACGAGGGAGAGTTACCTTTCGTCCAGAAACAGTTTTCATCCCAAAACGACTTTCATCCTGACACCAATAACGAATTTTATGAGCATATTTCAAAATTTCTTGATTTTTATCTAACAAAAACTTAATTAACTCTGGGAGTTTTTTTAAAAGTTATTTACCGAAGAATTAAGAATTAAATAATTAAATAATTAAATAATTTAGGTTTAAAGCCTCCCCTTTCAAGGGGAAACAAGAAAAAATTTTCCTTTTATTCAATCCTCTTCCTTTTAGGGAGAGGTAATTATCAATTATCCATTATCAATTATCAATTATTGAAGGCATCTTTTTGTTGTTTAATATTAACTGGACGTGGTACTTTAAGTTTGGCAATTAACATTGATAACGTTTGCGCAGCATGACCTAGGAAACTATTTTATATATAGTTCCATAACTTGCTTGAATATCATAAACACTATGGAGCCAAGCCATGAATTTCAGTATAACTATCAAAACCTTCTGGGTCTTCTAATTCTCCTTTTAATTTATCTTTAACTGTTTCTGGAATTAATGATTGACGACCTGGACTTGTGCTAATTGTTAATAAATTTTCTAGTCCACCTTGACGATATTGACTTAACCACCTAGAAATTGTCACCTCACGGGGCGACCAGTCAAAGCAGCTAAATGGCCAACAGTTTCAGCCTGATTAGTAACAAGCAAATATAAAACTTGTACTCTTTCTCTGTGTTTAGCCGTTTTTTGGTCCAAAAACAACTTTTTTAGGACTTCTTCTGACTCTGTAATATTAATTTTTAGTATTCCAGACATCGATTTTTAATTTATGCGATCGCTCCTAATCATTTGTAACATTCTTTTTTCACGCTTGGTATTAGACATCTCCAGAAAAGAGAGAACAGGGAACACCGGAGCTGGGAACAGGGAACCCACCCCTCGCCCCTCCCCCGACCGTGGAGGGGAATAATTGATAATTTATGGATAATAATTGATTTTATTTTTGATTTTCACGCCTATGTCTATTGTCTAAGAATTTGCGTAAGTGATATGTAAGCATTTCCTCCGGAATGCTGCGCAAACAGCCATCAGCTAGCCTCCTGTCGGAGGAACTGCGAACTTCAGCTAGCCTCCTATGGTCGGAACTGCGAACTTCAGCTATTAATTTTGGGGAAGGTAAAAATAATTGAGAAATTGAGACAGAATAAAAGTTACTGTTAAAGTTCCCTCCCTAAATCTTAGAAGTAATGAATAATTAGGGTTTGCTGATAGCTGACTGCTAATAGCTGAATGCTTACAGTGATATAATTATACCAATGCTATCGGACATGATATTACTTGTAAACCAAAAACCCAATTATTGCATCCATAAGCGCTTCTGGTTCATCAACTCTGATTAAATGACCACTATTTTCAAAGATTCTTAAATCTGCATGGGGAATAGCTGTAGCAATTTCTTCTGACAATTCTGGAGGACAAATCCAATCATGTTTTCCTGCTATGATTAAAGTGGGGGCTGTTATTTTACCTAGTTCATCAAGCACATTATAAGAACGTAAAAAACCACCAAACGCAACATTAATAGCATCGGGAGATAAAATAGTTCTGTTCCAACTTTTTCCTGATGTTTCTGGTTTGTAAGTTAATGAATACATGGGCATCATTAATTGAAAATATTCTTGCAGTTGGGCTTCATTCTCAAATTTACCATCCCATAAAAATTGAGCGATCGCTTGTTGTTCTTTTGTTCCTTTTTTGGCTAAATTAACTTTTGCTAGTTCCAAAAATCTAGAACTGCCAGCAGTAGCAATAACAATTAAAGATTGAACATTTTCTGGATAACGCACTGCATAACTCAGGGCAACCATTCCTCCATAAGAAGTACCAATAACCACAATTTTTTCTAGCCCTAAATATTGACGCAATGCCTCCATATCTTCCACATTATTTTCGAGGGTATAAGTTTCTTTTGCTCCCCTCGCCGATCGCCCTTGTCCCCGATGGTCAAAATATACTAATTGTAATTTTTGACTTAAAGGAGAAAAGGTAGGTTTATAGGAAGTATGGTCTGCACCAGGTCCACCATGAATTACAAAAGCAACAGGTTTTTCTCGCATCCTTTCCCCATCTGGCACTAAGGCAGCACCTTCAACATCAAAATAGATTTCTGTATCTCTGATTTTAGCTAGCATTATGAACTACCCCGCCGTGTAGACGGGCGAGGTTTCTAAAACCGCACCCGAAACATCTACATTTTGAGATTTTGATCGCTTCATCTGCCCCAGTTGCCTCATCGAGCCAGTATGCTTACGGGTCGAATCAGTAGAGCTAGAGCATCGACGATTAACGAGGCCAGTTCCTAACCCCGGTTGCCTATCTGCAGCAACATTCCACATCACCATGACCGAGCCTTGGTCTCTTGGTATCTCAAAACCACAATCATCACAAACATGGTAACGATTACTCAATTGCGCCCATTCCTTATTAACAGTTCCACATCTTGGGCAACGTTGAGATGGCTTGACTTTTTTGGTATCTATGGTTATGTGCAAACCACCTTTCGCTAGGATTTTATATAGTGCCATTTGGTTTAACGCTCCGAAACCCACATCTAACAAGGCACGGTTTAAACCTGCTTTCTGCTTTTTGCGTTTACCTTTTTTAGCCTTGCGAGTCATACCTCTAACATTTAACTTTTCGGTCACAACGATGTCATAACAACTAGCAATTTCTGTTGTGACTTTGTGCTGCCAATCTTTTCTTCTGGCTGACTGTTTGGCCTTGAGTTTAGAGATTTTTCTCTTCGCTTTTTTCCATCTACTTGATGCTTTTTGCTTACCTTTAATTGGTCGCTGCTTTCTTTTGAGTTGACGTGAAGCTTGCTGAATTTTTGGAGCAAACTCCCTGTCAAATCTAGGATTACTGATTGAGTCGAACCCATACCCGTCATAGCAGGTCAATGCTGTTTCACATCCTAAATCAAAAGCCACCATTGATTCATAATCCAGTGGAGACTTACTACCAAATAATGGTAATGGTTCCGAGGTCTTGATACTAAATGAAGCATTCCACTCATCTTTATGAGGACGATAAACAATAGTACAAGTAGTAGGTTTTCCCCAATACTTAAACCTACCCCGCATCCTGAGTCTCATACCCAAGTCATTGAGTGTCACCCATCCACAGTTGACTGTATATTTTTGGCTACACTCAATCTGCACTCTAAAACCTTGCCGACCATCTGGGTAAGTCCAACCGGAGTAATTTCTAATTGGCTTAAACTTTGGACGTTTCCTAATCCCTTTGAAAAAAGCGTTGTAAGCTAAGTCAACTCGTTTTACGGTTGCTTGCAATGAACTCAGATTAAGCTGTTGATAATCAGACCACTGCTGCCTAAAACCTGGTAATGCGTTTTGCTGAGTCAAGTAGTCTACACTTGAGCGGTTTTTTCTCCACTCAAAATGTCTATGAGCGACACAAGCGTTATACAAAAGTTGGTGTAGCTTTCTGGCTAAAAATAGTTTTTCTTTCTGTACTTTTGTCGGGTACAGTCGAAAAGTCAATCTTCTATTGGCCATAGTAACTATCACCTCCTTTAATTTTTGAGTCGCTAAAATTATATTCACATATTCACATATTAGCATAATCAAATTCACCAGAGGTCTATTGCATAACCCTTCAACTTCAAGAAATATATTGAATTGTACAACCAAAACTGCTTACTTTCTGATTGGTCTATTAATTTAATAGGCGTTACTAATTTGAGGTATGGTATCATTCATGATAAGAGGGCGAGCAAAAAACTTTCTCCTTCTACTCCTGTTTCTTATTCTTTCTTCCCTCCTGACTCCTGACTCCTGACTCCTGACTCCTAAGTAATTAGGATTAATATCATACACTAATTCAGCAACGCCATTGAATGTTGCTCTCTGGAGGTCAAAAACATGAAATTTTCTGTAGTCATCTTTAAAAGTGCTTTTTGGACAATTTCTCTATCTCTAGCATTAATGCTATATTCTTTGCCAACTTTGGCTTTAACTGTCCAAGATGTGCCTAACCCCCGACAAAACTATGGTGGTTGGGTGACAGATATGGCTGAAATACTCAGCACTGACACAGAAGCTAAACTCAACAAAATGATTTCAGACCTGGAAGCAAGCAATGGTTCAGAAATTGCAGTTGTCACTGTCTCAGAAACTCAACCTGCTGCAACTCCAAAAAAGTTTGCTACTGAGTTATTTAACTATTGGGGAATAGGTAAGAAAGATCGAGACAATGGGGTGTTGTTTTTGGTTTCTCAGGGCGATCGCCGTGTGGAAATTGAAACTGGGAAAGGAGTACAGGAAATTTTGCCAGATGCTAAAGTTAGCCACTTGCTCGATACCAAAGTTATCCTTAAATTTAAGTTAGGATTATTTGAAAGTGGTGTAGTTGCAGGTACAACAGCGTTAGTAACATCCCTAGAAACTGGGAACTATAGTCTAGTTGAAACTTCAGTCTCTCAAAATAACATACTTATTATGGGCATCATAATTACTATTTTACTGGTATTGGTGTTTCTGACAATTCTGATTTACATGAATACCAGAAAGAGGTCGAGAAGTAGTTATACTCCTGGTAGTTATAGTAGTCGCAGTAGCTATAGTGGAGCCAATAGAAACAATGGTAGTGACAACCACACTCAAAGAAGTAGTTATAGCTCCACAGATACGAATGATAGTGACAATGATAGTAGTAGTGATGATGCTAGCTTTGGCGGAGGTAGTAGTGATGGTGGAGGATCGGGAGCTAATTGGTCTGAAACCACTAGCAGCATTAGTTCTGAAAACTTTGGTGGTGGCAGTAGTAGTGGTGGAGAAACTGGTAGTAGTAGTTCCAGTGATTCTAGTGTGACTAGCAGCAGCAGTTCTGGTAGTGATAGTAGTAGCAGTTCCAGTGGTAGTTCTGGCAGTGATAGTAGTAGCAGTTCCAGTAGTAGTTCTGGAAGTGATAGTAGTTATAGTGGAGGTTCTGATGACTAATATCATGTCCGGATAATTAGTGATAGAACTCCGTTCCGCTCCGCCTTAACGCAGTTTTGCGCCAGCAAACAAAAAACTTTCTCCTTTTGTGTTTTTTGGGTTGCGCTACCGCTTAACCCAACCTACGATATTATAATTACAGGAATTACGCAAAATATCAAATCACACACCATCTGTAGGGGCGAATGGCATTTGCCCTCCCTGTATGTAGAGTCTCTGCGTAAGTCCTGTAATTATACCAATTTGAAAAAAGAATGCTATGAAAAGTGCCACTCTATCAGATTTGCTTAAAAATAGTGACTATCGTGGATTTTAGATAGTTATTTATATCGTTTTTACCTTTTTTCAATATTTACTTCTTCTTCCTTCTTCCTTCTTTCTTCTTTCTTACTTCTACTATTTGTAACAAACACTTATAAAATTGGTATTATCCGAAGCGATCGCTCAAAGCTATTAGCTGACAGCTAGTTAAAATTCAATGTTTTTAGAATAATAGACATCTCCAATAATAAAAAATTAAATCAATTATCGTACAGAAATTATCAATTATTTCCTACTACTCCTCCGGAGATGTCTAATATATTTTTATGATTTGTATAATTAATTCGATCAAATTAGTTAATTATACAGACTAACCATGACTTGTTTGGCAATTGAAATCGAAATCAGATAAGATAGTACTCATATATTTAGCCTAAATTCCTGGTGATAGTGATGCTAAACTTAGCTGGTTATCAAGAAATCAATCAAATCTATGCCGGACAACGCACGCTGGTCTATCGAGCAATTCAAGAAACTTCTCGGCAACCGGCGATCGTCAAAGTCTTACGCAATCCTCATCCTAGCTTCAATGAATTGGTTCAATTCCGCAACCAATACACGATCGCTAGTCACCTGGAACATTCAGCTATTGTTAAATGCTTATCCTTAGAACCCTATAGTAATGGTTATGCTTTAGTAATGGCCGACTCAGGGTCGATCGCTCTGTCCGGTCATTGGCCGACTCAAACCCATTCTCTCAATGAATTTCTCCACATAGCCATCCAACTAGCAGAAGCTCTCCAATATCTCGCTCAACAACGTATTATCCACAAAGACATCAAACCCGCGAATATTCTCATCCACCCTGAAACTCATCTAGTCAAACTCATTGACTTCAGCATCTCCACTTTACTACCAAAAGAACAACAACAACTTATCAACCCCAATATTCTCGAAGGAACCCTGGCCTACATTTCCCCCGAACAAACTGGACGCATGAATCGAGGTATTGACTATCGCACGGACTTCTACTCTCTTGGTGTAACATTTTTTGAGCTGCTAACGGGAAAATTACCGTTTGATACCCGCGACCCTATGGAACTTGTGCATTCTCATCTGGCAAAAATGCCAACTGTATTAGGGGACGGGGAAAAGATACCCCAAGTGCTGTCAGATATTGTAATGAAGTTGATGGCTAAAAATGCTGAGGAGCGATATCAGAGTGCTTTTGGGTTGAAATACGATCTAGAGAAATGTCTAGAGCAGTTAGAAACTAGAGGGAAGATGATGTCATTTGAACTGGGAGAGAGAGATGTGTGCGATCGCTTCCTGATTCCTGAAAAACTTTACGGACGGGAATCAGAAGTTCAAGTGTTACTAGATGGCTTTGAGCGCGTTGCCAACCCCTCCCAGACCCCCTGAAGAAGGAAGAATCCCCCAAACCCCCTTGGTAAGGGGGAGTAAAATCCCCCAAACCCCCTTGGTAAGGGGAGTAAAATCCCCCAACCCCCTTGGTAAGGGGAGTAGAATCCCCCAACCCCCTTCGTAAGGGGAGTAGAATCCCCCCCAACCCCCCTTCGTAAGGGGGGAGTAGAAATGATACTTGTGGCAGGATTTTCAGGAATTGGGAAAACGGCAGTTGTTAATGAAGTTCACAAACCTATTGTTAAGCAGCGTGGTTACTTTATCAAGGGTAAATTTGACCAGTTCAATCGTAATATCCCCTTTTCCGCTTTTGTGCAAGCTTTCCGAAATTTGATGAGACAGTTGCTAGGAGAGTCGGATGCTGAACTAGCTAACTGGAAAGCTAAAATTCTCAAAGCATTAGGAGAAAATGGACAGATAATTGTAGAAGTAATTCCAGAGCTGGAACGAATTATCGGTTGTCAACCACCTGTTGCCCCGCTCTCTGGTAGCGCAGCACAAAATCGCTTCAATCTACTGTTTGGCAAGTTTGTGCGGGTCTTTACTTCCAAAGAGCATCCTCTGGTAATTTTTCTTGATGACTTACAGTGGGCAGATTCGGCATCGCTGAACTTACTTAAATTGTTGATGGATGAGTCGGAAACAGGTTATCTATTGGTGTTGGGAGCTTATCGCGATAATGAAGTTTTTCCAGCTCATCCATTGATTTTGACTTTAGATGAAATTAAAAAACGGGGAGCTAACATTCATACCATAATTCTAGAACCTCTGGAAGAGTTAGATATTACTCGTTTGGTTGCTGATACGTTGTTGTGTTCTGTGGATATTGCTTTACCTTTATCTGAGTTAGTATATCATAAGACAAAGGGAAATCCGTTTTTTACAACCCAATTTTTGAAAGGTTTATATGAGGATGACTGCATTACATTTGAGGCAGATGCAGGTTACTGGCAGTGTGACTTGGTACAGACACAACAGTTGGCGCTGACAGACGATGTGGTAAAATTCATGATAGGACGGTTACAGAAACTACCCCAAGCAACCCAGTCAGTATTGAAACTAGCAGCTTGTATTGGCAACCAATTCGACTTAGGAACCTTGGCGGTAGTATGCGAAAGCACTCAGGAACAAGTAGCAACAGACCTGTGGCGAGGACTGCAAGAAGGATTTATCATTCCCGAAAGCCAGACCTATAAATTTTTCCACCGAATGCAGAACCAAGAAAAACAACTGAAAACAATTTCAGTAAACTATCGCTTTTTACACGACCGCGTTCAACAAGCAGCTTATTCATTAATTACAGAAGAAAAAAAACAAGCCACCCATCTTGAAATTGGTACCTTACTTCTAGAAAAATTATCAACCACCCAACGGGAAGAGAGAATTTTTGAAATAGTCAACCATCTAAATATTGGTCGGACATTAATCACCAAACCAGTACAACAAGAGGAGCTAGCAAAACTCAATTTAAGTGCAGGAACTAAAGCCAAAGCCTCCACAGCTTACGCCGGAGCTTTGAGCTACATCCAAATAGGAATCGAACTTTTACCCGATAACTGCTGGCAACAACATTATCAACTCACCTTTTCTCTATACAAAGAAAGAGCAGAAGTAGAATATCTCAATGGCAACATAGAAGCTGCTGAAATGTGGATAGAACGCATATTGCAAAATGCCCATACTCCCATGGAAAAAGCCGAAATATATAATCTGTCAATTATCCAATACACCCTGCAAGCAAAGTATCCAGAAGCCATTCAAGCAGGTCGTAGAGGACTGAGATTAGTTAATATAGACCTTCCCAAAGAAAATTTTGAACAAGTAACAGACGCAGAACTAGCCATCGCCACAGAAACCTTTAAAAATCTACCCTTTACTTCCCTGACTGAATTGCCTTTGATGACTCAACCAGAACAAAAAATGGCAATCAAACTCTTAATTACCTTAGGACCGCCAACCTATCGTTCTCATCAACGACTATGGTCTGTCATTTGCGCCAAAGCAGTTAACCTGTGCTTGAAATACGGAAATACACCAGAAGTTGGATATATTTATCCTGCTTTTGGCGGTTTGCGAGGATATGCTCTGAATAATTATCAAAATACAGATAAGTTGCTTGATGTAACTATCGAGTTAACCAAAACCTTTAATAATAAATCTGCTGAGAGTGTGGCTTATTTGATGATAGGTAGTTCCCTCAGACATTGGTCACATCCTCTAAAAGTAGCAAGTGAAGATTATCTATCATCCTATAGAGTTGGTTTAGAATCTAGTAATTTGCAATATGCAGCTTATGCTTTTGGTCATAATATGTATTGCCGTTTCTATCAAAGTATTCCCTTAGAAAAACTACTAGCAGAAATTAGTTCTTCATTAGCCTTCACTCAAAAATACAAAAATCAATGGGCGATCGACCTTTTCATTGGCGGTGGGATGCTCTTTTCAGAATTGATGGGAGTAAGAACAAATATAGTCGAATCTGAATATTTAGAAAAGTGTAGACAGCATAAAAACTGGCAAGTAATATGCATTTATAACATCTTGAAAACTCAACTTCTGTTCTTGTACGACCGACAGTCGGAGGCGTTAGAATGTTGCCAGGAAGCTGATGCAGAAATTATTAATGTTGCACCTCAAGGGTTGCTTCCTTATGCCCATCATTTATTTATTTATGCACTGCTGATGGCATCACTTTATCCCAATGCAACAGAGACTCAAAAATTAGAATATGGGGAAAAAATCTCGACCTATCAAAAACAACTTGCCATTTGGGCACAGAATTGTCCGGCAAATTTCCTGCATCTGTGTTGTTTGGTAGAAGCAGAAATTGCTCGAATTTCGGGAAAAATGTTAGAAGCTATAGAATTGTACGACCGCGCCATTACTCTAGCTCAAGAAAATGAATATCTCCAAGAAGAAGCATTAGGGAACGAACTCGTAGCCAAATTTTACCTAGACTGGGGGAAAGAAAAAATTGCTGCTATCTATATGCAGGAAGCATACTACTGTTATGCTCGTTGGGGAGCTAAAGCTAAGACTGACCAACTAGAACAAAAATATCCTCAACTGCTTGCGCCTATTCTCAACAGTAAAATTCCGCAATCAAAAAACCAAATGATGATGCGCAAGATGACGGACACTATTACCAGTACCTCAAGCGGAATTTCCGAAAGTCTCGACCTAGCAAGTATAATCAAAGCCTCTCACACTCTCTCTGAGGAAATCGAACTTAATGCCTTGCTATCCAAACTAATGTACATAGTCCTCGAAAACGCCGGAGCAGACGCAGGAGCTTTAATTTTAGACAGCTCTGGCAGTTGGGAAATAGCAGCAAAATGCGATCGTGACCAATGTTACCTATCCACCATTCCTTTTGACAAAACCGACAACTTACCAATTAGCATCATTAACACCGTCAAACGGACTCAACAGACAATGCTGATCAACAATATCAAACAAGACAAAACCTTTAGCGCAGACCCCTACCTCATTCAACAACCACCCAAAAGCCTCTGTTGTACTCCGATCGTTAACCAAGGAAAATTAATCGGTATCCTCTACCTAGAAAATCACCTTACCACAGAAGCTTTCACCCCAGAACGCATCGAAGTCCTCAAACTATTAACTGCCCAAGCAGCCATCTCCATCGAAAATGCCCGCCTCTACCAGCGACTAGAAGACTACAACCGTACCCTGGAACAACAAGTTGCCGAACGCACGGAGGAATTGCAGCAAAATAATCAACAACTGTCCCAAACTTTACAAGAACTCAAAACCACCCAAAATGAATTAATTCAATCGGAGAAAATGGCAGCACTCGGACAACTGGTCGCCGGAATTGCCCATGAAATTAATACACCTCTCGGAGCCATTCGCGCTGCCATCGGTAACACCGGCAAAGCCCTCGAAGCATCCTTGTTTCAACTACCTCAACTATTACCCCTACTCAACCCACAACAACAAACCCACTGTTTCAAATTCCTACAACTTGCCACGAACAACCAAACCAGTCTCAGTACTAGAGAAAAACGTCAAATTAAACGTAATGTTACCAAACAACTTGAATCTCATCATATTACCAATGCCAAACAACTAGCTCACCTGATCGCCGAAGCAGGGTTACATGATAGTTTTGCATCTCAAATATCTTTACTGCAAACTCCTCATGGCCACCAAATTGTGCAAATTGCCTACAATATTGCCCGCCTTTACAGCAACAGTCAAAATATTAACAACGCTGTGGAGCGAGCCTCAAAAATAGTCTTTGCTCTCAAGAGCTACGCACGTTACGACCACAGTGGGGAAAAACAGTTAGTTCAGATTAGTGACGGTATCGAAACAGTTTTGGAGTTGTACCACAACTATTTGAAAAAGGGTGTGGAAGTGATTCGTCACTATCAAGAGCTTCCCAAAATTCTTTGCTATGCTGATGAATTAGTGCAGGTGTGGACCAACTTGATTCATAATGGAATTCAAGCGATGGATGGAAAGGGAAAAATAGAAATCCAAGTGGGGGTGGAAAATCAAAATATTGTTGTGAAAATTACAGATTCTGGAACTGGTATACCCCCAGAGATTCAGGATAAAATCTTTCAACCTTTCTTTACGACAAAAGCTGCCGGAGAAGGTAGTGGTTTAGGGTTAGAAATTGTCAAAAAGATTATTGATAAACATCAGGGAAAGATTGATTTTGAAAGTCAACCGGGAAAGACAACATTTCGAGCGGAATTACCCATAATTGAAGAAGGTAGAAGGTAGGGGGAGTTGTACCAAAAGCTCCCGCTACCTTCTTTCTTCTAAAGTGTAATACCAATTTCATAAAATATTGCTACAGTCACGGCACAGGGAATAGGGAATAGGGAAAGAAAAACAGAAATATTAAAGAGGAAAAAAGGTTGAATTGTTAGAATTTATGGGATTTATATTTTTTTATTGTAGGAATAAATCATCAATTAAGATGTAATATCGTGTCCGTTGGTATCGTTTGTGTAAAAGTTGGGGAAGTATCTACCGTCATATAAGGTTTTTCCTTGCCTTGTAGGGGCGATTCGCGAATCGCCCCTACTTCTTCCTTAGCTTCTCTATACAATACCGATGCTACCGGACATGATATAACTACCTTTTTTTAATTTGGTATAAGTATTCAAACGGACATAATATTATATCAAGTCTCATTAATTAGCCATAATAAAAATGTTTTCTCTGATAAATTTTACAGAATAATTAAGGTTTGAGATAATTAATAATTAATAATTAATAATTAATAATTATTGAACCTGTTTCCTGTGTTCTAAAATTTTTATTGTGGGTCTTTTGAAGATACATGATATTACAATATAAATTGAAGGGTGGAATATTACTTATGGCAAAACAGATTTCTATAGCGACAATGGACTTCAATTGTATTAGAAAATCATTCCGAGCAACTAATAGACATCTCCAAAAATCAAAAATAAAATCAATTCAGAAATTATCAATTCTTTCTCCCTACTCTGTACGGACGTTGCATGCAACGTCCCTACTACTGCCTACTCCCTCATTTTCTAGAGATGTCTAATACTAGACTTTGAGCGCCGCGCTCCACTATTACTCGGCAACGCTAAAGCAAACACGACTTCGATTAACTATTCATTATGCTCACAATTTCTAAATACAAAAACCAGGTTGCAATTTACAACAGTATCAACTCAGAAGTTTATAAAGCTATTCGAGAAGATGATGGTCAACCTGTAATTCTGAAAATTCTTAAACAAGATTATCCCAGCCCTCAAGAAATAACTCGTTACAAACAAGAATATCAACTCATCTCCAACTTAAAATATGATGGTGTAGTCAAAGCTTACGATATAATTCCTTATCAATACACACTGGCAATTGTCTTAGAAGATTTTGGTGGTAAATCTTTACAAGAATTGACTGAAAACAAAGCTTTACTTCTAACTGAGTTTCTCCCAATAGCCATTAAGATAACAGAAATTTTAGGACAAATTCATCATCATAATATAATTCACAAAGATATTAACCCAGCCAATATTGTTTTTAACTCAGAAACTAAACAACTAAAAATCATTGATTTTGGGATGGCAACTCAACTAACTAGAGAAAATCCCACCCTCAAAAATCCCAATGTTCTAGAAGGAACTCTCCCCTATATTTCTCCCGAACAAACAGGTAGAATGAATCGTTCTTTAGACTATCGCACGGACTTTTATTCCCTGGGAGTAACCTTCTATAAATTGTTAACAGGAAAGCTCCCTTTTACAGCGACTGATGCTTTAGAATTAGTTCATTGTCATATTGCCAAAATACCCCCTCTTATGGAGATGGGGAGATGGGGAGATGGGGAGATGGGGGGAGAAGAAATTCCCCCAGTAATTTCACATATTGTTATGAAATTAATGGCAAAAACTGCTGAAGAACGTTATCAAAGTGCTTGGGGAATTAAAGCGGATTTAGAAAACTGTTTACAACAGTTAGAAACTACGGGAAAAATTGAGACATTTACTATAGCAAAAGAAGATATTTCAGATAAGTTTCAAATCCCTCAAAAACTCTATGGTCGGGAATTTCAAATCCAACAATTATTAGCAGCATTTTCACGAATTGCAGGCACAGATACTCAATTTTATTGGTATGAAAATCAAGGAGAAAAATGTCAAAGTGAACTGATGTTAGTAGCAGGATATTCTGGGATTGGCAAATCAGTTTTAGTGCAGGAAATTCATAAACCAATTACTCAAGAAAGAGGTTATTTTATCTCTGGAAAATTTGACCAATTTCAGCGGAATATTCCCTACTCTGCTGTTGTTGCTGCTTTCAAAAATTTGGTTCGACAACTGTTGACTGAAGGGGAAACAGAATTAAAGCAATGGCGAGAAAAACTGTTAGCTACATTGGGAGTTAATGGTCAAGTTATTGTTGATGTTATTCCTGAAATTGAACAGATTATTGGTCAACAACCACCTGTACAAGAATTGGGTGCAACAGAGTCACAAAACCGTTTTAATCTTCTTTTTCATAACTTTATCCGAGTATTTTGTGCCAAAGAACATCCTTTGGTTATTTTTCTAGATGATTTACAATGGGCAGATTTAGCTAGCCTGAATTTAATTAAATTGATGCTCAGTGATGCGGAAACTAAATATTTATTCGTAGTGGGAGCTTATCGTAATAACGAAGTTAATTTGACTCATCCTTTGATGATGACTTTGTCAGAAATTAGGGAACATGGAACAACTGTTAATCAAATCACTTTGGAGCCTTTAAAAACTGAAGACGTAAGTCAACTAATAGCTGATACACTACACTCCGATATTTTATCGGTCAAATCTTTAGCAGAATTAGTTATTAATAAAACTCAGGGAAATCCATTTTTTGTGAATGAATTTCTGAAATCTTTGTACACAGAAAATTTACTAACTTTTGATAAACAAAACCGGGCTTGGCAATGGAATATCCGGCAAATTGATGGGATGAATATTACAGATAATGTCGTAGATTTGATGATTGGTAAGTTGAAAAAACTGCCGGAATCTACTCAGCATATTTTGTGTTTAGCTGCTTGTTTAGGAGCCGAGTTTGATTTACATACTCTAGCAATAACCACTGAAAAAACTACTTTAGTAATTTTTGAAGATTTAAAATTAGCTATTCAATCTGGTCTAATTGTTTCTATTTCTGAGTTGGATGAGCAACTGTTAATTCAAAAGTATAAATTTGGCCATGACCGCATCCAACAAGCCGCTTATAGTTTAATTAATGAGTCTAATAAAAAAGCTATTCATCTGAAAATAGGTAGGCTTTTACTCGCTAATAATACCAAATTAGAAAATATCTTTGAAATAGTAGATCATCTCAATATCGGCCAAGAATTAATTGTTGATGAACAGGAAAAATTTGACTTAGCAAATCTGAACTTAAAAGCAGGTCAGAAAGCCAAAGATGCTACTGCTTATTCTGCTGCACTTGAATATTTAACAACAGCTAGTCAAGCCATGATTGGAGATATTTGGAATTCTCACTATGAATTTGCTTTTGTCTTACACAAAAAATTGATTGAAGTTGAGTATTTGAATGGGAATTTCTCCCGCAGCGAAGAATTAATTAATCAGAGTTTGCAGCGAGTCAAATCTGTTTTAGAAAAGACAGAAATCTACAAGATGCTCATCGTGCAATATACCTTAATAGCAAAATATTCAGAAGCTATTCAAATAGGTAGAAAAGCACTGTTTATACTAGATATTGAATTGCCAGAACGGGATTTTCAAACCACTTTAGAAATTGAATTAACTCAGGCAAACAAATATTTAGCAGGTCGAAAAATTACCTCATTAATTGATGCGCCAGAAATTGAAAAACCCGAAATAAAAGAGGCGATAAAATTATTAGTTGCTATCGATCCAGTAGCCTACTTTAGTCACCAAGAATTATACGCTGTCATTGTTGTCAAAATGGCGCAGCTTTCTCTTAAATATGGTCATGTTGCTGAATCAGCAAAAGCTTATGTTACCTACGGGCTTATTTTAGGTTCAGTTTTAGGAGATTATCAATCTGGTTATGAGTTTGGTTTACTAGCACTTGAACTGAGTAAAAAATTCAATGATTTGGCTCAACAAAGTAGTTCATGTTTGATTTTCGCAGGTCATTTAAATCATTGGGTGAAGCATATTAAAGAGGCTAAATCAATTTTCGATATGTCTTATAAAACTGGTTTAGAATCTGGAGAATTAACATTTTCAGGATATGCTCTCGAACATCAATCCCGTTACCGATTTTATCAAGGTGAAAATCTCAAATCTCTTTTGGAAGATGTGACTCAATTCTTACAATTTACCCAAAAACATAATAATCATTGGTCAACTGATGGACTATTAGGTTTTCAAATCACTCTATTAAACTTGACCGGAAAAACAGATAATAAGCTTGAGTTTTGTACAGAAAAAATTACCGATATTCAATATCTAGAAATTTGTGAAGAACATAATAGTTTGGCTTGGCTTTGTACCTTTAATATTTTTAAATGTCAGGTACTTTATCTCTACGGAGAATATAGTGAAGCCCTCAAATGTGCTTTGTTAGCTGCAGAGAAAATTGAATTTGTTCTCGGACATTTTCAAAGCTCCGAATATAACTTTCACTATTCACTTACTTTGGCAGCACTCTATGAAGATGCTTCAGAACATGAGCAACAAAAATATTGGGAAAAATTAACAGAAAATCAAACACAAATGAAAATTTGGGCGGATAACTGCCCAGATAACTTTCTGCACAAATATCTTTTAATTGCAGCAGAAATGGCTAGATTTTCAGGCAAAGAATTAAAAGCAATGGAATTATATGACCAGGCCATCACTTCAGCACAGGAAAATCAATTTATTCAAAATGAAGCTTTAGCAAATGAATTAGCTGCTAAATTTTGGCTGAGGAGAGGGAAAGAAGAATTTGCTCAACTTTACATTGAGAAAGCCTACTATTGTTATAAACTTTGGGGTGCTAAATATAAATTAGAAGATTTAGAAGAAAAATATTCACAATTACTCTCTCAATTATCCACAGTCAGAAGTATTAAAAATCAACCCATCACCACAACCTATAATGTAACTGAAAATCATGCTATAAACTTCCTAGACTTTGCAACAGTAATGAAAGCATCTCAAGCTATTTCTGAGGAAATTGTACTGGATAAATTATTAGAAAAACTGATGACAATTTTGCTAGAAAATACAGGTGCTAGATCAGGATTTTTAATTCTTGAAACCAATAATGAATTGTTAATTGAAGCCGAAGCATCCGTTGATGGAGCGATCGCCACCTTGCAGTCTAAGTTAGTAAAACCGGATGACAAAATATTGCTGCTGTCTTCAGCCATTATCAACTATGTGATGCGGACTAAAGAGAGTCTAGTTCTTGATGATGCCATGCACCAGGGCAATTTTACTAATCAACCCTACATTCAAAAATATCAAGTTAAATCTGTTCTGTGCGCTCCCCTACTTAACCAAGGAAAACTCAGCAGTATTGTTTATTTAGAAAATAATCTTACCACAGGTGCTTTTACACCAGAGCGCTTAGAACTCCTAAAACTCCTCTCTGGGCAAGCAGCGATCGCCATTGACAATGCTCGACTTTATCATAACTTAGAGCAAAAAGTCGCCGAACGTACCCAGGAACTCTCTGATACTCTCAACCAACTCAAAACCACCCAAAATGAATTAATTCAATCTGAGAAAATGGCAGCACTCGGACAACTGGTCGCCGGAATTGCCCATGAAATTAATACACCTCTCGGAGCCATTCGCGCTGCCATTGGTAACACCGGCAAAGCCCTCGAAGCATCCTTGTTTCAACTACCTCAACTATTACCCCTACTCAACCCACAACAACAAACCCACTGTTTCAAATTCCTACAACTTGCCACGAACAACCAAACCAGTCTCAGTACTAGAGAAAAACGTCAAATTAAACGTACTGTTACCAAACAACTTGAATCTCATCATATTACCAATGCCAAACAACTAGCTCACCTGATCGCCGAAGCAGGGTTACATGATAGTTTTGCATCTCAAATATCTTTACTGCAAACTCCTCATGGCAACCAAATTGTGCAAATTGCCTACGATATTGCCCGCCTTTACAGCAACAGTCAAAATATTAACCAAGCTGTGGAGCGAGCCTCAAAAATAGTCTTTGCCCTCAAAAGCTACGCCCGTTACGACCACAGTGGGGAAAAACAGTTAGTTCAGATTAGTGACGGTATCGAAACAGTTTTGGAGTTGTACCACAACTATTTGAAAAAGGGCGTGGAAGTAATTCACCACTATCAAGATATTCCCAAAATTCTTTGCTATGCTGATGAATTAGTGCAAGTGTGGACCAACTTGATTCATAATGGAATTCAAGCGATCGATGGAAAGGGAAAGATTGAGATTGAGGTGCGGGAGGAAAATCAAAATATTGTTGTAGAAATTACAGATTCTGGAACTGGTATACCCCCAGAGATTCAAGATAAAATCTTTCAACCTTTCTTTACGACCAAACCTGCTGGAGAAGGTAGTGGTTTAGGGTTAGAAATTGTCAAAAAGATTGTTGACAAACATCAGGGAGGAATTACTTTTGTCTCTGTTCCTGGTAAAACCACTTTTACTGTGACTATTCCCATTGAGCTAAAAGCTTCTCCATAGTCCTATTATATCATGTCCGGTTGAATAGTTACACTTTGGCGGAAGGAAAGCAGAGGGCAGAAGCAGTGCGACCCCGCGTCGGCGACCGCTTGTTTCTCCACGGCGAGTGAAAGGCTTTAAACCTTAATTAGGGTTTGCTGAAAAAAGTCTTTTTGCTGGAGTAGGAGACAGGAGACAACCCACCCCTAACCCCTCCCAGGAGGGGAAGAAATGGGAATGAGCGAGGAGGTAGGAGCGGGCGTTTTGTCCCAAGATTGTTCTGCCCAACTATGCGCCTAAAATACGCTCCTTTTTGAGCGTTTTTATATCATGTCCGGATAAGAGCGTGATAAAAAAACTTTCTCCTTCTTCTTCTTTCTACCCTCCTGTCTCCTGTCTCCTGTCTCCTGACTCCTTCGTCGTTTATTTATAACTGTTCAACCGGACATGATATTAGACGTGATACCATGCACTTTTTAAAGGCTCCAAAAAGGTACTTGTCTTTATATGTCAATGCTTTGAGATTTAATCAGCAAGCCCTAATTATTCGGTAAACGAAATAATCTGTAGGGACGTTGCATGCAACGTCCCTACTATTCCCTCCATACCTATTCCCTATTCCTACAGCCACGAAAATCATAGCTAAATTCACCAACGCCATTACTTATTATAATTTAAAGGTGTAATATATGTAATACCAAGCGTGAAAAAAGAATGTTACGAATAATCGGGGCAATAAACAGAATTTACAGGAGATGTCCCTCTAGAACTCTCCTAATAATAAAAATCAAATAATAATAAAAATCAAATGAATTATCCCACAGAAATTATCGATTATTCCCCTCCTGGGAGGGGTTAGGGGTGGGTTCCCTACTCCCTACTCCCTACTCCCTCTTTTCTGGAGTTGTCCCTTTGACTAATCAGATAATTTATGAACTAATAAATGGCATCGAAGCTATTCATTCTGTACATCTCAAATTCGATTGTTCCCCTACCTGACCCCTAATATCAAATCCGGTAGCATCGGTGATAGGGAGATGGGGGGATGGGGAGATGGGGAGATGGGGAGATGGGGAGATGGGGAGATGGGGAGATGGGGAGATGGGGAGATGGGGAGATGAGGAAATATTTGGTAATGGTTGAAGATGGAACATTTTTTTATCCGAATTAAACGGATTTGATATAAAAAATGCCCAAGCTATCTGTAGCAAAAATTGATCGAATTGGTATAACATATTTAAGCTCCTGAAAATTGGCCACTTAACTCCTAAATATTATGACTGAAGCAGCAATTCTATGTGTTGATGATGAAACTGTTATCCTGGAAACCCTTCAGGAACAAATTAGTCGTCACTTTGGCGAGCAATTTGTGTACGAGGCTGCCGAAAGTGCTGAGGAAGCCTTAGAAATTATCGAAGAGTTAGATGAAGAAGGAGTCAAAATTGTTGTGATTGTCTCTGACTGGCTGATGCCTGGAATGCGGGGGGATGAGTTCTTAGTTCAAGTCTATCAGCAATTTAGTGACATTAAAACAATTATGTTAACTGGGCAAGCTGATGAGTATGCCATTGAACGAGCTAAAAAAGAAGCTAATCTGTACTCCTGTATCTATAAACCATGGCGGGAAGAAGAGTTAATTAAAATCATCACAGCAGCCCTTGAGTCAGTATGAGCGAACTAGCCATTCTTTTAGTCGATGACGAACCGATGGTTTTGGAAAGTCTTTCTGAAGAGTTACAACGAAACTTTGGTCAAAATTATAGTATTGAAGCAGCGGAAAGTGGTGAAGAGGCACTCGAAATTTTAGAGGAATTGCAGGATGAAGGGATAGAAGTTGCTGTAGTGATTTCCGATCAATTGATGCCGGGTATCAAAGGAGACGAACTCCTGAGTAAGATTCATCTTGAGTATCCAGATATCTTGAAGATTATGCTGACGGGTCAGGCTGGAGTAGATGCAGTGGGAAATGCTGTGAATTCAGCTAATCTCTACCGCTATATCACTAAACCTTGGGATGCCACCGATCTGAATCTGACTGTTAAGGAAGCTCTCAATAAATATTTGCGGGCCAAACAGCTCGAACAACAAAATGCTCAACTGCGGGAAAACGAACGTCGCCTGACTCAGTTTTTGGAGGCGATGCCAATTGGTGTCTCGGTTCACGATGTGACCGGAAAACTTATCTATGCCAATCAGAAAGCGAAGGAATTACTCAAGTTAGGCGTTTTACCCGATAGCAAGATTGAGCAACTTTCGGATACTTTTAAAGTTTATCAAACAGAAACTAAGCAGTTGTATCCTTCAGCACAACTGCCAATTGTACGTTCGCTGGCAGGAGAAACGGTTCATTGTGAGGATATAGAAATTCATCACCCAGATCGAGTTATCCCGCTTGAGGTCTCGACTACACCTATTCGGGATGAAACAGGCCAGATTTCTCAGGCGATCGCCGCTTTCCAAGATATTAGCGGTCGTAAACAGGCTGAAGACGAGCGAGAACAGTATACTCGAGAATTGTTTGAACTCAATGAAGCTTTATCCAGGTTTGTTCCTCGTCAATTTCTCCAATCTCTTGCTCACAAAAGTATCACTGAAATTCAACTAGGGGAGTGCGTCCAGAAACAGATGTCAGTGTTGTTTGCCGATATCCGTGCTTTCACAACTCGTTCGGAGCAGATGACTCCAGAAGATGCGTTTAAGTTTATTAATGGCTATCTCCGACGTATGGAACCTGCAATTATTGAAAATGGTGGTTTTATTGATAAATATATTGGTGATGAAATTATGGCATTGTTTGAAGGAAGTGCTGATTCTGCAGTAAATGCAGCAGTGACAATGTTGAAAACCCTGGCTGAATATAATTTAACCCGACAACGCCCAGACCGCCAACCCATAGAAATTGGCATTGGGATAAATACAGGGATGTTGATGCTAGGAACGGTAGGCGGTAACTCTCGTATTGATACTACTGCCATTGGCGATACGGTTAATCTTGGTTCCCGTCTAGAGCAGTTGACGAAATTCTACAATACTCCACTACTAATTTCTCATCATACTTTAGCTCGTCTGGAGGAGCCGATGAAGTATGCTATGCGAGCGATCGCTCAAGTGCAAGTCAGGGGAAAATCTAGTAAGGTAGGGGTGTTCGAGGTATTTGAGTACGAGCCTCATGACCAAAAACAAGCCAAATTGGAAACAAAGCCGATTTTTGAAGCAGCTGTTCTCCAATACTATCAAGGAGCAATTGAGTCAGCAAAATCCCTTTTTCATCAGTGTTTACAAAACAATCCCGATGATTATGTTGCTCAAACTTATCTGCAACACGGCTTTGTTGCACAAAGATAGCAAATAGGTTCATTAATGGATAATTGATAATGGATAATTGATAATGGATAATTGATAATTACCTCTCCCTAAAAGGAAGAGGATTGACGCTTACAGCGCTTTTCAGATTGATGAACCACATCGTCATAGCTAACGCCCCTACTGTGGTCTACCCAAATGAAAACCGCTGTAAGGAAAAAATTTATTTTTTTCCCCTTGAAAGGGGAGGCTTTATATCAAATCCGGTTAAACAGCCATAGAATGGTTAAGTTATACCACTTTGAAAAAAGAATGCTACAAAAGAGTAGAGTTTTATCGGATATGCTTAAAAATAGCTTCTCCAGTTCATTTTAGATATTTATATCTATTGTTTTTCCCTTTTTTTCAATATTTTTCCCCTCTTCCTTCTTCCTTCTTCCTTCTTTCGTACGGACGTTGCATAAGGGCGTCCCTACCATTTGTAACAAACATTTATCACGCTTGGTATTAGGAGGAGTCAGGAGTCAGGAGGAGAAAGAATTACAAAGATGAGCATAGTTATGACGATTGAAGAATTTTTTTATGTCCAATTAAACGGATTTGATATTAAACCTGAATTATTTAATTATTTAATTATTAATTCTTCGGTTGACTTGCGCGTAGCGCCATATTCTCCCTCTGATTAATTTTATTAATAAACCACATTGGCATTAACCCAATCCATTTTTCTTGAATAACTCCATCTTTCAACACAACTGCTGTAGGTACTACCTCTATCTTCAATTTTTTATAAAATCTTTTATCTACTGCAACAACGGGAAAATTCAAAAAATAACTATCTACAAAAGCTTGACATTCTTGAATATTTTCAGTATCTATTAATCCTACTATTGCTGGTAAATTATCTTGCCATTGCACTAACTTCAACACACCTAACCAATGTTTACATTGAGAACATTCAGGACTCATAAATACTACAATTACAGACCCAAACATTAAAGATTCAGAATCTTCTCCCAGCCATTCTACTTGCCATTTTCTGTTTTCTTGCAATGGGGTAAAATCAAGATACGGACGACCATTTTCTTGCATATATTCTAGGGAACCAGCAGCTAAAGCATAACTAATAATAAAAGTCATTAATACTACCAGCCATTGCCACAAAACAGTAGGCTGATCTTGACCAAAAAATTCAGCAAATATTAGCAGAAAAATATAAATAGCATTGAGAATTAAACTTTGGGTAGGAGTAATTTCTAACCAACCGTTATAACAACCACAATCCTCAGTTTTACCAGTTGATGTACTCCAGTAAGTAAGCATTGATAAACTAAGTAATAATAAAATACTTACAGGCATAATTACAGTTGGTAAAACTCCCAAGATTAAAGCAACTCCTAAAACTGATTCAATAGCAGTAAATGTTAGGGAAATAGGTATAATTAATTGAGGATTTATTAAATCTAGTTTGGCAATGTGTTGGATAAATTTCCAAGGTTCTATAATTTTGGCAATACCAGTAAAAATAAAAACACTACCCACTATATTGGAGGCGGTAGAAGCTAACGTAAATAATATCATATTCTAGATTTTTTATGCTACTAAGGTTGATGGTTTATAAATGATGATTGCTATAATTTATAATAATATCATGTCCGGATAATTAAGAGAATATCTGAAAAGTTTTTTGATACTGAATTTTGCCCCCTAACCCCCCAACTTTGGGGGATTTTGCCCCCCTAACCCCCCAACTTTGGGGGGAACAAGAGTCAATTTGCTATCTTTAAGTCCCCCAATTTTGGGGGATTTAGGGGGCGAGTGATGTAGAAAATGGGACTTCTCAGACAACCTCTAACTATAAAAAACCTTCTCCCTTTGAACCTTTCTTTCCCTTCTGCCTTCTGCATTCTGCCTTCTGCCTTCCACACTATGAATCAAGACCTAAACCGACAAAAAACACAAGAAGCACTAATAGAATTAGCGTCAGTGCTGCAACCGGAATTTAGTCAAATACCCCAAACAGGTACTCCCCTATTAATTGCTTTCGGTATAGTAGCCAAAGCATTAGGCATAACCATTAATTATACACCAAAAATAGAAACCGAAGAAACAGAAGCAGGATGGGAAGACCCCATAGAAGCGATCGCTAGTGCCTCCCATATTCGTACCCGTCGCGTCACTCTCACAAACAAATGGTGGCAACAAGACTGTGGACCTCTGTTAGCATATAACGAAGCCAAAAATCGACCAGTTGCCCTACTAAAAACAACAAACTATGAAATTTTTGACCCCATAGAATTGACCCGCATTCCACTCAACCAGACTACAGCTCAAGAATTAGCATCAATAGCTTACACCTTTTACCGCCCTTTTCCCAATAGAGATATTTTAGCCTTCGATATCTTCAAATTAGCTTTTAGAGGTAGATTCAAAGATTTGCTAATAGTTGCGACCACTGGAATCATAGCTACCATATTAGGAATGTTGACACCAGTAGCTACAGCCATCATCATTGATAACGCTATTCCCGATGCCAACGAAAAATTATTAATAGAAATAGGTCTGGGTTTGTTAGCAGCGAGTTTTGGAGTCAGCATATTTCAATTAACTCGCGGTTTTGTCACTCTCAGATTAAAAACCATATCTAGCTCCACAATTCAAGCAGCAATATGGGACCGACTTCTCAAACTCACACCAGCCTTTTTTCGGGAATATTCCACAGGAGACTTAGAAAACCGCGTTTCTGCCATCAGTCAAATTCGCGATCGACTCACTAGCACTATCCTCACAACAATATTCACCAGCTTTTTCTCCCTACTGAATTTAATATTACTATTCATCTATAGTTTTCCCCTTGCTCTCATCGCTTTTGCCATCGCTTGTCTCACCAGTCTTGTCACCCTATGGTCAGGAGCGATCGCCCGTCGCAAGTTACGCTCCTTTCAAGAAATATCAGGAGAAATATTCGGTTTGACAGTGCAACTCATTGGTGGAGTGTCAAAACTACGAGTTGCTGGTGCCGAAGAACGTGCTTTTGCTTATTGGGCAAAAAAATACAGCCAACAAACAAGACTAATGCTCGGCAACCAACTCATTGAAGACCTCGTGACTGCCTTCAACACAGCTCTACCAACAGTAAGCTCTATTTTACTGTTTACATTAACTGTTTATTTAATTCAAACACAGGAAACAGGTTTATCCATAGGAAAATTTCTAGCTTTTAACACTGCATTCGGTACATTTATTAGTGGAGCGACAAACTTAAGCAAAACCATAGTCAATATTATAGAAATCACAATATTATGGGAACGCGCTCAACCTATTTTAGCAGCAACACCGGAAGTAGACATCAACAAATATGACCCAGGGCAACTTTCCGGTAGGATAAAACTAGATCGTCTTAGTTTTAGATATCGTTCAGATACTCCACTTATTATTAATGATATTACTATTGAAGCAGAAGCAGAAGAATTTATTGCTCTTGTCGGACCTTCTGGCAGTGGAAAATCAACTATTGTACGGTTACTATTAGGATTTGAAACACCAGCAGCAGGAACTATTTATTATGATGGACGCGACTTATCAACCTTAGATGTATCAAGAGTGCGACGACAGTTAGGGGTGGTGTTGCAGAATGTACGACTCAATAGTGCTTCTATTTTTGAGAATATTGCTTGCGGAGCGTTAGTAACGTTGGATGACGCTTGGGAGGCGGCTGAAATGGCGGGTTTTGCAGATGATATAGAAGAAATGCCAATGGAAATGAATACTATTGTGTCTGAGGGAGGGGGAAACTTATCTGGTGGTCAACGTCAACGGTTATTAATTGCGCGAGCGTTAGTTTTGAAACCCAGAATTTTGATTTTTGATGAAGCGACAAGTGCTTTAGATAATCGCACTCAAGCTATAGTAACTGAGAGTTTAGAGGAGTTGGGGGTAACTAGGATAGTTATTGCTCATAGGTTGAGTACGATTCGTAATGCTAACCGAATTTATGTTTTGCAAGGGGGAAAAGTTATACAGTATGGGAGTTTTGAAGATTTGGCAGAACAGGAGGGGTTGTTTGCTAATTTGATGGCACGACAGATGTAATTAAGGTTTGTAGGGGTAGGAGACAGGAGACAGGAGACAGGAGACAGGAGACACGGGGAATTACAGAGGATGTAGTTGGAAGAATTGTCCCTTAATTTTTCTGCCCAACTCTTGCACAAAATGCTAGTTTTTTGAGCAATTTTTACCGAAAACAGGCGCACTTTTTTCAACCTAAGAAGGATGAAACCTTTATATGTGAATATTTTGATAGTTAATCAGCAAACCCTAATTAAAGAAACATAGACAGGACTTAGGCAAATTCACCTTGAAAACGCCATTTGTAGGGGCGAATGGCATTCGCCCTCACTGGATTTAGTGTCCCTGCATAAGTCCTGTTAGTTATGATAATTTTGTTGTTCAGGCGATCGCTTAAAAAATTATAGCGTTAGCGGAGCTTTGCGTCAGAAATCGCTCTATTTGACATACGCTATATATAGTTTCCTTGCCTAAGTCCTGATCAAATCAAATCTGGATAATTAGGGCTTGCTGATTAAATATAAAAGCATTGACATATAAAGACTTTAGCCTTTTTTTTGTCGAAAAAAGTACCTGGTTTTCAGCTCTTCACGCTCATGCATGGAGTGTATTTTAGGCGCATAGTTGGGCAGAACAATCTTGGGACAATTCTTACTCCTACCTCTTCGCTCGTTCCTATTTCTCCTGTCTCCTGTCTCCTGTCTCCTGTCTCCTACAAAGAGCAAAAAGACTTTATTCAGCAAGCCCTAATTACTATATTCAAGTCATTGCAACTGTAACGGAATGGAAGGAAGCAATGTCCTAAACTTCTGAGATTTCTTCCTCTCGTCGCAATGATGATTATTCAACCGGATTCTATATAATTCAGTTTTATTGCAATAAAAGAAAGAGACAATTTTTACAAAACAAGAGAAAAAATTTAAAACGTTTTAACCAGTTTAATCTATAAATATTAGTTTCTATTTTTAAGGATTCTATATCTTGAATGGCATTTAGTGAAGAGTTTAAATCGTTTAAATAATAACGTTTTTGGATAACTGTGGATGATTCTGGTGGAATAGCAAAAACTATTAATGATTCAACAGTTTTTTCATATTTATTGAGAGATGCGAGAGTATCTGTACGAAATTTAGATAAATAGTTATAAGCAGCAGTTTTATAGGCTTGCCATTTTTTTCTTTCATATTCTTTATCCAATTTTCTTCGATTTGCTCCACCGTTAAAAATATCACCAAACCACTGACCAAAGTCTCTCTCTTGACGCTTAGGTAAAGAGACATCAGGACAACTAGGAAATGATATTTTAATCCTATTAGATCTGCTTTTTTGGAACTCATCACAGGATTGATTTGCCCAATTTTCAATTGATTGAATATAACTAAGAATAGTTGATTGAAATTTGCTATTTTGCCAGTTATTAAACGACCCTGTTTCTAAAGCTTGTGCTGCGTTTGTTTGATAAGTTGCTACAAGGGTATCTAAGGATAACCAATTTCGATAAGTTTTTACTCTTCTTTTGAATTCTTTTCTCAGATATTCTTCTCGCTGTTTTCCTTTTTCAATGACAGCATTTCTGATATCTTCAGCATCTTTAATTTCCTTAGTCAAATTATTAGCTTTCTTCTGTAAAACAGACTTGACTTGAGATGCTATAGCAGTCACCCTAAGTAATCTAGTTTGATTGGTCTTTTCTTTTTGAACAGAAATTATAGTAAATAAGGTTGATTCAAAAGTTATGATACCACTTGTAATAATTTTCCAAATGTTTCTTTCTTGTTGTGCTTTAATAGCAGGGAGTGCATCAACACGGTAGAGTTTTTTAAACCCTTGAGGTAAATCTGATTCAAAAGTCTTGGTAGTTGAATAAACGTCATTATAAACTTCATTTTTATCCTCTATACTTTCTAATTCATTCATCCGATTGAGAACAAAAATAATCGTTTTAATACCTCTATTAAATAACCAATTATGAAGTGTTTCTTTTTCTCCTTGTGTAAAAGGTTGTCTAGCATTAAGTATTTGAATAACTAAATCTACCTGTAATAATTTATCGCGGACTAAAGTATCTTGTTCTTCCCGATCGTTTGTTCCGGGTAAGTCAAAAAGTTCTACCCCATTTTTGAGCAATCTATGAGGATAGAAAACTTCTACAGAAATTACATCTTCTCTACGTTGTCCTTTCCGATTCAAAACAGCAAATTCTTTGAGTATTTCTGTGTCGTTACTTTTGATTACTCTACCTGAATTTAGGGTAATAATAGTTTTTAAGGTTTTGCCATATTTGACACTAATTACTGCTCCAGTAGTTCTAATCATTTTTGTTGGCATAATTTCTCTACCTAATAGGGCATTAATTAGAGTAGATTTGCCAAAATTAAAGGGAGCAACTACAGCTATTCCAAAGTGAGGATTAACTAATTGTTGACAGACTAATTCTACATCTTTTGCAAGTTGCTGATTTTCTTGAACTTCAATAAATTGACAGGCAGTTTGAAGGGATTTTGAAATTGTTAGAGAGGATTTCATCTTGAACAAAATAATTTGCAAGTTTCATCAGTTAATATCAAATCTGGATAATTACTATACCCAAGTCATTGGGACTGGAAGGGATTTAGATCCCCCCTAACCCCCCTTGGTAAGGGGAGAACCGCTTAAAAAGAAAAAGGGGGCAGCCTTTTTAAGGGGGATTTAGGGGGATCGTAAATGTACCTCATAACTGTGGGAATTGCTATAGCAAACTACGCTTAGAAAAAAATTAAACATACAATGTTTAACTTGATTTAGATTGGGCTAAAGCTATCTCGTTGTATTTTGCTTCTATTGTTTGAAATTGATCGGAAATATTATGTACGAAAGTTTGTAAACGTTTTTTCTCAGCTTCAGTGTTAACTGAAGTTTTTCTTTTCATTTCCAATAGATTCCCAAGAGATTTTTCTAGGGATTCAACATCCTCTCTCATTAATTTAGCTGACTTTTCATAGGGGTTAAATAATTCTCCAACTTGCTTTTTAAGAGCTGAGACTTCCTCTTCTTTTAGTAATTTTTTAAATTCTTCTTTGGCTCTTTCCTGCATTTTTTTCTGAAAATCTTTAGCTCGCCACAATCCTACTACTCCTCCCACAACAGCACTACCACCTAATAATGCCCATCCTACAACAGGGGTTAAAGCTAAACCAGCAATAGTTCCTGAGACTATATATGCTCCAGCAGCACTGCCTAATGCTACACCAAATCGTGATCCTGCAGCATCAGCTGTAGTTAATGATGATTTTTCTGATGAGCTACTTTGAGTAATTGAGAACCGGGGAGGACTCTCAATATTAAAACTTCCTCCATTAAGAATTTTCCTGACAACATCTCTTTTTTGACTGTAATCTTTTTTTTCTGTGTCAAATGAATTTCTTAAGGTCTCAATAGTCTCTGAGACGATCTGATTCCTTCTGTTGTACCAAATTTCCAACTTGTCTTGTAGATGTTTTGTTAATTTATTCTCTAAATCTTGGGTATATTGTTTACGCTCATCATCTTCAAGGCTGAATACTTCAGGCATTTTAAATTCTTCTTCAAAGTTTTCGGCTAATTGAGAAAAATATGTTCTATATTTTTTTGCCACTTCTGCAATACAGGCTTTTCTGTCGCTTATAATAGACTTCTCTAAAGTTTGGACACTTTTTTTCATAAGAGCAACATAAGGCTTAGTTTCCTCAATTTCTGCTTCCAATGTTTTTACCTTATCTTCAAGTACAAATAATCTTTCGTTAATTTTTGAAGTAACTTCAATTTCGGCAATTTTTGCTATGTCAACAGTTTGCAATAATTCTGTCATTAATCGCTCATGAATTAGAAAATCGTTAAGTCTTTTTTGAAATTCTTTAAGTCCAGTTCCGTCAATAGATTTTCCTTGCTCTAGATTTTCT
Organism: Okeania sp. KiyG1; assembly: GCF_014132355.1. Lineage (GTDB taxonomy): Bacteria > Cyanobacteriota > Cyanobacteriia > Cyanobacteriales > Microcoleaceae > Okeania. The sequence continues at coordinate 124,980 of NZ_BLZO01000184.1, read as the reverse complement.
AAAGCTGTTTTAGCGTATACATCAAATACTGTATTTCCCCACATTTTTGCAGCCTCATTTTCACTTATATCTAAACATTCACAGAATTTATCAATAAAAATTTCATGGATTTCTTCTGTCTCATCTTCTCCCACATTTTCCCATTTATTAATCAAGTAAAAAATCGGTCTGACTTGCTTTGTATTTTTGCTTTGTGGAACTGCACTTTCACCTTGTTCAAATTGTGACTGGTTTTCGCTATTTTCAATCTCTTTCTTAATTCCGAGTAACCTTTTTAGGTAATCTTGTTCTTGCTGAGTAAATTGTTGATCTGCTGCTAAAACGAAAAGAATTGCATGACATTCCTGAATATACGAAAATGTCTTTTTATTTTCTTCTTCTGTATGATTTAGTCCTGCTGTATCAATAAATTCTACTCCTCTTGATAAAACTTCAATTGGACAATAAAATTCAGCATAGTCTAGAGGATTTAGCCAACCTCCCACTGACTTAAATACATTCTTTATTTTATTTTTGACTTCTTTTGAGTTGAGCGTGTATTTCTTTTTATATTGTTCAAAATTCAAAGATTCTTGTTTACCATCTTTCTTATGAACTACTACTTTTTCTTGTTTACCATATTTAACAAAAGTAGGAATTGCAGTAGTAGCAGTTACTCCCATAGGTAGCACACTTTTTCCAAAAAAAGCATTAAGAATCGTACTCTTACCACGATTAAAATCTCCAATAATCAAGAAGCGAAATTTTCCATTTTTAGTCTTTCGATTTCTTTATCTAAATCATTTATGAAAGCAGATAATGCTAATTCTCCCGATGCTCCTTTATTTTTTGCTTGTTGTTCAGATTGAGCAATTATTTCAGCCATTCCTTGAAGTCGATCGGCAAACAAAGGACGAACTTTTGTTACTTCTAAGTTGAATCCAGTATTTTGATTTTGCATCGTCGTTAACCTCAATTATTGTTTAATTTTGATTACTTTCATTTTGAGAAAGTATAGATTTTTAATTTTCTTTAGGATGAAATTTATCGGACAAAAAGTTTGGTCTAACTTTAGATTTAGTTAAACTTCTTACTATTTCATTATACTTAGCCTCAATTATTTCCACTTGAGCAGAAATATTATCTTGTAAGGCTTGTAAATGTTTGATATTTGCCTCATGGTAAACCTCAGTATGTTTATGCAAAACTAATTTATCACTGACTTTTGAAGCAATTTCAGCTTTAACAATTTCTGCTATTTGAACAGCTTGTAATAATTTAGTTTTTAATCCTTCATTACTTAATAAATCATCAAGCCGTTTTTGAAATTCTTTAATTCCAGTACCGTTAAGAGATTTTCCTTGAGCTAAATTTTCTAAAGCTGTTTTAGCATAAACATCAAATACTGTATTTCCCCACATTTTTTCTGCTTCATCTTGATTTATGTCTAAACATTCACAGAATTTATCAACAAAAATTTCATGGATTTCTTCTTTTTCATATTCTTCAATATTTTCCCATTTATTAATCAAGTAAAAAATCGGTCTGACTTGCTTTATATTTCCGCTTTTTGGAAGTTCACTTTCACTTTGTATTAATCGTGATTGGTGTTTGCTATTGTCAATCTTTTTCTTGATTCCGAGTAATCTTTTTAGGTAATCTTTTTCTTGCTGAGTAAATTGTTGATCGGCGGCTAAAACGAAAAGAATCGCATGACATTCCTGAATATATGAAAAAGTTTTTTTATTTTCTTCTTCTGTAAAATTTAATCCTGCTGTATCGATAAACTCGACTCCCCTAGATAACAATTCAATCGGACAATAAAATTCAGCATAGTCTAGAGGATTTAGCCAACCTCCCACTGACTTAAATACATTCTTTATTTGATGTTTTACTTCTCTTGAGTTAAGCGTGTATTTCCTTTTATATTGTTCAAAATTCAAGGATTCTTCTGTACCATCTTTCTGATGAACTACTACTTTTTCCTGCTTACCATATTTTACAAAAGTAGGAATTGCAGTAGCAGCAGTTACTCCCGTAGGTAGCAAATTTTTTCCAAGCAAAGCATTAAGAATCGTACTCTTACCACGATTAAAATCTCCAATAATCAAGATTCTAAGATTACCTATATCTAGCAGTTTATTGATTGATTCTTGTAATGTAGCGACAAGAGATTGACAATTAATTACACCTTCTTGCTGTTCAAATTCAATAATAGTTGTAGCTATTTTATCTAGTCGTTCAGCAAACCAACAACAATAAACTTCAGTTGCTTCCAAATTTAGCTTAGAGTTGCCTTTAGGAGCTAATTTTTTCTTGCCTTTTATTTCGTCGAGGTTACGCTCTAAAGATAGTACCGACTTTTCAAGTTTATAATAGTTGGCTTTGTTAGAGTTCTTTTGAGCTAGAAAGTCATAAATCTCATTTACCTGAAGTGATAAAATCTCTAGTTCCTCTTCACTTTCTAACTCAAATTGTTGTAAATTAGGACGAGTTTCAAAACGATATAAATGATAAAAAGAACTTAACAAACCAATGCCTTTAGCTAAATACTTACTGACAGTATCTTGCAAATTTAGACTATATTCACCCATTTGCCGATAAATATCAGGATTGTCAGGTTTTCCGACAGGAAGTTCAAGAGGGAAAAACCTTAAATTTAGGCTTGTATAACTATCCTGTTGCTCTGGCAATAAATTCCAAAAAGTAATATGAGGGTGAATTCTTTGGACAAATTGTTGAGCTGAATGAACCCCTTGAATTGTTCCATGTACTAAAATAATAGGAACATCAGAAAGTACACTATAAATGTAATTTATATCCCGATCTGTTTGATATAAAGGTCGCTTAAAATAGCCATCCTGCTTAGATGCTAAATTATGCCAACTATAAGAAGTATTAAAAGAGGCGCGAAAATCAACATAGCCACCCTGTTCATTTTTGTCTTTAGGTTTAGTATCATCCCAAAAAGGAGATACCAAAATGATTGGTAAACCTGTCTTTTCATGCAACCCCTTTATAACTTGATGAGTTGTCTCTATCCCATCAAAAAAAGGACTGTTTGCATCTTCTCTAGCTAAATCTATAAAAGCTTTTTTATGGAAATAGAATAACTTGACTTTAAATGTTCAATGATTTGTTGTTCATTTATCCTAATCTCAGAATCTATAAAGGATTTAGTTATGCTCTGTTCGTATTGTTTTTCTAGTTCCTTTAAACGAAACTGATGTTGTGTCTCTAGTTCCTGTTCTCGAAAACGATGAGCTTGTGGTTGTATGGTTTTGTAGTCAACCCATTTTCCTATGAGGTTACTTACAGCAATACCCACAGGATATGCTAAACATCCTAATAAGGGATTCATGTGGTTCTCATTTTGATTTGTAGAAGGTTGCTCTAAGGAAGTCATATAAAATCTGAACCTTAAGATTTCAATATTTTAGCAAAGAGTAAACGAGAATCGTGGTAAAATGTTACTTTTTTTAACTAACCCACCATTTATAATTCAAAGCACTATAATTAAAGCAAGCATATAGAGGCAAATGTATGAAAGGGTCAATACTTACGCACAGACACTAAATCCAGTGAGGGCGAATGGCATTCGCCCCTACAGATAGCGTTTCCCAGGTGAAGCATGGGTAAGTCCTAAGGATATAACTTTCTGTAATTGCAGAGGGAAGTCCAGAAATATTTTTGCCTGCCAGAATTTTTGATATGGAGTTTTACCACCATGAATATTCCTAATTTGCAGAATGCATTTTCTATGTCCGATCAATCTGATGAATATTCAGATGAAATATTAGATGATTCTAGCCACTTGTCATATCAAAACGATCATTTATCCTCGCCGAGTTCAGGATATCCCGATCGCCCAGAGTATGGCATACCTACTACGGAGAATATTTATGAAAATCACTCACCGTACTCCTTTGCAAATGAGTGGAATGATTATGAAAGAGGAGAATTTGATAATAACTATAACTCTCCTTATTATGGAGAAGACAACGGTTACTACCTCCCTACTAGCAATCAGCAAGAAACCGAAACACAAGATTTGAATTATGCACTGGATAACCATTCAGACAACTTTTCCCCTTACTCTATCAATAGTACACGGGTAAATTATGCACACAGTTCGGAATATTCCAATCAATATAGTTTAGGTTCCTTCCAAAATCCCTATATAAACCAACCGCAACTTCAAAATAATTCTAGTTCAGAAGACAGCGATACAGACGATGACAATAGCGGAAATAGTAATCTATCTCAAAATGGAACTCAAAATAGTACTCAGACTTCTATAGCAACAATAGGGTGTAGTGTTGGACTTTCAACTTTTGTGTCATGGGGAATCTCTGCGATGAATGGAGAATCAAACGTTACACACAATCATGTATTAGGTAGTACATTTAATCTAGAGGGAAGCACTATCATACACGGCGATCAAATAGAACAACAAGGCAGTTTTGGTATAGGTATTAGTTTAGGAGAAATTGAGCATCAAAACACTAACATAGGTGTAGGTTATAACAACGGAAAAATCAACACGGATACACTAACTGAAAATATTTACGAAGCTCAAGAAAAAACTTTAGCTGAAACAACACCAGAAATGCAGGAATTCTTTCAACAATTAGAAAAATTCAACTCTATAGAAACCAAGATACCTAACTTGACATTTCCTAAAGAAATTGAGATGTTTAAAAACAATTTCGTACACAAAGAACAAATTATAAGAGTGTGGAAACCACATCTGTAGAGAATGATATCTAGAATCCTCCAACGACAATTGGTATAGTTTTCAATGTTGACATTGAACTCTCCAGGACAGTATTTTGTCCGGTAAATTCCCGACAATTTTGAGAGGTTATCTGAAACTTCCCTACAGGTTAGAAACATAGAAATTGATTATAGTTGTTCAACTAAACACAATATGACTGAAAAATCAAATAGTACACATCTAGAGACAAGCATTATGGAAAACAATAATTCAAAAAATACCACTATATACGGCGGCCAAATCAAACAAAAAGGCGGTTTTGTTACAGGTGTTGATAAAAGAGAAGGTGAGAACCAAAACGCTAATAACACTAATGTAGCTGTAAATTTGAACAACGGAACAATCAACGCTGATACACTAATTAGAAATATTAACGAAGCTCAACCAAAGAATTTAACTGAAACAGCAGCAGAAATTCAACAACTTCTCCAACAATTAGAACAATCAAACCCTACAGAAACCACAGCAGACCAAATGGCAGTTGTTGCTCAAGCTGTTGAAATTGTAGAAAATAATCCCAGATTAAAACAGCGAGTAATAGGAGCATTAAAATCATCAGGAATACAAACATTCAAAGAAGCTCTCAATAATCCAATTGCTAATATTTTAGTAGCAGCTTTTCAAGGTTGGATTAAACCATAACTGTAGTGACTAGCAATATGCGATCGCTATTTTTAAGATTTCTCTACTGTATCTCGCATCATAAATCTGGCGATCGCAGGGAACTGAACCCAGATTGTAGGGGCGAATGGTATTCGCCCTCTTTAACAATTACAACACTTACTCACTAACAATAAATATAGGGTTTTGTGCGTTACGCTACCGCTAACACACCCTACCAATAGCACTCATGCGTAAGTCCTGAATTACTAATTACCCATAAACTCTACCTCTCCATTTTTTACGAGTTTTCATAGCAGATAAAAATATCTGCAAAACTGCCAAAGGATCTTCTAAAGGAGATAACCAAAATAACCAAACTTGCTCTACTAATTTTTGGATACATATACGGTACTTGCGATTTCTAGAAAATTGGTAGAAAATGGTATTAAAATATGTCAAAAAAACTATCCAATGGTACAAGAACAACTGCACCGACTCAAAGAATATGGAGATTCCATTATCCAAGGGATAGATTCATTATCCCAACAACAACCCCTGCCAGATTGGATACCCGGAGAGCTTAACAACAATTTACAAAAAGTTGAACAAGCAGCCAAAAAAACTATTGAACTTGCATCTTCCCCAGTAAAAATTGGTTTAATGGGAGAATTTAGTAGTGGGAAAACCTTATTACTCGGAAGCTTAATTGGATACGCTGATGGTTTACCAGTAAGTGAAAATCCTACCACAGGAAATGTTACAGCTATTCATCTAGACCCAGTTCAGTCAGAAGACTTGCACAAGACAGAATTTGGGGAATTTACGATTAAATATCTGTCTCATAATGAGGTCAAAGAATGTCTGGATTATATGCTTGAAGTAGCAGCAGAGAAAGCGAAACAATCTCCAGATCCCCTCAAGAAATTTACTACTACAAATATAGATATTGACGGCATCCTGGGATGGTGTAAACAAACCTGGGGGGCGAGTCAAAATAAAGAATTACGTTCTCTGCTGCGGGAACTGGTAGGATTTTTGCTTGCCTATAGAGTTTATGGCCAGAATATCTGCGATCGCCTCTATCAAGTTGATATGGCCACAGCTCAAGATGGACTAAAATTAAAACTCCCACCAAATGTTCTGGAACTCGACTTTCAAGAGTTAGTCGTTTCTCCTCAACCTTGGCTAAATCCTGCTAGACCATCTGCTCAAGACCTAAAAAACAGTTTCTCTTTAATTCGTCGGATAGATGTCACAGTTAAAGTCTCAAAACAAATCTGGGATTTGTCCGCTCTAGGGGAAAATCAAGAGTTTGTTTTGCTAGATTTTCCCGGACTAGGAGCAGCTAATTCTGGGGTGAGAGATGCTTTCCTGTCTTTGCGGGAACTCAAAGAAGTACAAACAATTCTGCTATTGTTGAATGGTAAGCATCCAGGGGGAGAAACTGCGGATAAAATTAAGAGTATGATGGAGAAAGACGGCGGGAGTCAAGACCTGAAAGACAGGATTTTAGTGGGAGTGGGTCGTTTTAACCAACTACCATTATCGGAGGGGGATAAGGAAACTCTTGAGGATTTAGCTGAGGAATTAGCTCTACTAAAAGAAGAAGATGTGCTAGACGAATTGAATGTTCTAAAGTTGACGATGACAGGTGCTAAAGGTTTGACTACTAAACCAGAGAGAGTTGTACTATTGTCGCAAATGTCATCTTTGAAGGAGTTGACAAAACTTTCAACTACTTTGGAAGTATGTTCTCAAGACTTTATGCGGGAAATAGAAAGATATCAGGATGACATAGCTCCGACATGGGAAAAGTTGGCTGAAATGTTAGATTCTAGTTCAGCGGGTGTTTTACAGCGACAACTAAAGGATTTTGTATATGATGGAGGTGTAAAGAGGTTGCGTTCGCTAATTATAGACCATGTAAAAGCTTACGGTTTGAAGCAACTAGAAGAAGATACTGGTCATCAAGCTCGTGTTTGTCAACAGCACCAGAATGAACTAAAGGGAGTATTAGAGAAAATTCCTGAATATATACCAGATTCTGACAGTCAAACTTTTATTGAGCTTTCTCAAACTATTGAAGAAGTTTACAATGTCTACACTCGTTTGAGAACAGATTTGAAGAAGAAAACACTACAAGATGAGATTACTGAGGTAGTGAAAGAGGAAGTAACTAATGAAATATTCTTTAAATGGAATGAGTGGAGTTTACTTTTTGATAAAACCAAGGATGGGATAGTGTCTATAGAAGATGAGGAAATAATAGATTTTGGTTATGATTATGAACTAGAAGATGATGAGAAGACTCCCTCTAAGAGTGAAGATTTTGAGTTAACCTTTAAGAATAGTGTGGAAAAACTGGAGAAGTTGGCTCGCGATCGTATTAAAGAAGCAGTTACAGAACTATTCACTAAATTATCTGGAGAACTCGCACCTCAACGCCAAAAACTTCAGGAAATTTTGCCACTTGACATGAGAGAGGAAATCAAGAAAAATATCAGGGAAAATTTTGGTAAAAAAGAAGCAAACTGTTTTACAACTCTCTCCCAGGTTAACGATCTAAGTCAATATTGGAAACCGTTTGTTCTTCAGAAAAGTAAGCTTGAGGATGATACTCTAACTATAGATGCTGATAGCATATTTCCTCTAGCTCGTGCAGAAAAAGAACATCAAAAAGGTCAAGTGTTTGACTGGAATCCTGACAGAAGAGAAAGAGACCAGACTGAACCGAGATCATTTAACAATCAAATTCTAGTGCTAAGATTACGAAATGAAATTAATAATTCTTGTATGCAGCTACAGCTAGTAGAATATGTAGGGAAGATGACTAAGAAAGTGAATGATATTTTGAACAGGATTCTAAATCAAGAAGTTCCCCGCTTAAACGCTATTTCTAGAAACGAAGCACTGTTGAAGTATATAGCAGCAGATGAGTTAGAAACTAAAACACCTCTGTGGTTACAAAATCTATCTCAAATTGCATCAGTTGAAGTTAAGCGATAGGTATTTTTAGGTAAGAGAGTATAAACGGTCGGGCAAGACCAGTAAATGTCTGTGGATGAGTGACCGCCGAAGTTAGGGACGTTGCATAACAAAAATGCGAACGTTCCTACACATAAAATGTAACTTATTCGTTTTATATCGGTTTTATCAGCAGAAATAACTAAAAAATAAGGTCTCAGGTTTCCCCTTTTAAGGGAATAAAAAAATAAACTGTAGTAATTTACTGTTGATTTATGCAGCAGCAGGTTAACATATTATTATCTGTTAAACTGCAATATTAATTGACATCGATCTATCCCCCCTAATCCTCCTTTGAAAGGGGGTAACAAGAAAAAAAAAGGGGATAGGGAGTGCGGGTTTCGTGCAAACGTAAAAATAAAGAGGAAGATAAATAATGTCTCTAAAAATTGAACTACTAACAAGTTTTGTCTTAAAAACTCAACCAACCAACAATGAACTATTACTACTTCCGGTCATTGAACTAACTCCTTCAAATGACAATATTCCCCATATATCTATTGTTAGTATATCTGTTGAAGGACAACCACCAGAACTGGCAACAAAGATAAAATCTGCTTACAGTCAAGTTATGGCGAATCCACCAATTAAAGTTTCAGCACCTCAAAAATTAAAACAATATAATTGCGAGTTAGAGAAACCTCTAACTACAGATGTTGACTGTACTTTAAAAGTAGAAGTTGAATATTTTGATTCTGATGCTCAGGGTAATCCTCAGCTTTCCCAACCCCAAAATTTGCAAGCTAAGTGCCACATTATCTCTCATTCTGAAAGCTCAACTCAATCAACTACAGCTATTCCAACTCAATCACCGACAGTTGCTCCAAGTTCATCACCTACAGTTACTCCAAGTTCATCACCTACAGTTACTCCAAGTTCATCACCTACAGTTACTCCTTCATCAGAAGGCAAGCATCCTGGTTGGTTAGCAATTGATTTTGGCACAAGTAATACAACTGTTACCTTATTCGATCCTAAAGTTCAAGTATCTCCAAAGCATTTACCAAGAGAACAAGAAATGAAGTTGCGCAAAAGTTTAGCTGAGTGGTTAAATAACAAACCAATAGATACTAAACCAGGTGTAGTTACACAAGATTGGGAAAATGAGTGGAAAAAGTTAATAACAGAAATTAGCAGGGAATTGCCAAACATAAACGATACCAACCAAAGTAATCTAGGAAGCCAAATCTTTTTAGGAACAGATATTAAATACTTATTGGAAGGGATTCGCCTTATAGAAGTTGGTCTATACCAACGTAAAGAATGGTTTCGCCGTTCTGCTAGTAAAGCACTTAATCGTATTTATCACGAAGTGTTTCGGGTTCCACCGTTGGAGTGGCAAAGTTTAATTCCAGTAGAACTTGATGAAATTACCAAACTTAGCGAAATTCCTAGCGAGTTAGAAATAGAAAGTATTGAATCAGATTCAATTAAAGTAATTATGGGAAGACGATCTAAACAAAATAGATTAGATGCTATCGCTCAAAACCAAGACATAACAGGTAAATTTCACCACTCACCCAAACGCTATCTAGGTCAACCTAGCTCGCGACTAATTAATGTCAACTTAGATGGCAACAGTAAGGAGATTAAAGCAGAAGAACTGGTGCAATCTGCTTTTCGTTATCTGATTCAATCAACTTCAGAGTATTGCGCTCGCAACTCAGATCGACTTTCTGAAGGTCGCTTTAATAATGCAGTGATTACTTACCCGACTATAGCACCTCCCAGAGTGCGCCAGGAAATCAAAGAACTGGTGGAAAAACTGGGTATTAAGAATGTGGAGATGGCTTATGATGAAGCTGTATCCGTAGCCATCTTTTTCCTATGGCGAGAGTTTGGTGGAGACTTGAATGTAGGGATTGAATCTTTGAAAACCAGATGTCGTCGCTATGGAGACCAATGGACGCAAAATATTTTAGTGTTAGATATTGGTGGGGGAACTACCGATTTAGCTTTAATCGACTTCACACTTGAAGAGATAGAAGTTTTCAAGGGTGATGAAGACCGAGGTTCTGGAGGACGCTATTATAAACTGACTCCCCAACTTTTAGGTTCTTCTGGTCATTTACATTTGGGTGGGGAACAGATTACTCTCAATATATTTCGCTTGCTCAAGGTTGCTATTGCCGATTGTTTGCTGACAGCGGTGCAAGCAGGAAATATTCAATCAGATATATTGACAAATCAGCTAAATGACCTGAATGAAAAATTCCTGAATAATAATAAGTTTGAAAGTGGCAATTTATTAGCTTTTGTGGATAAGGATAATCCGGAAACTGATGCTACTTATAAGGATGCTTTAGATACTGCGAATAAAGTGTTACCAACTCGCTGGAAAAATGCAAAATCATCAGCTCCTCAGCAAGTATTTTACACTCTTTGGGAATATGCAGAAGAGGCTAAAAAATCAGTATTGGCCAAGGGTAAAACAGATGAATTTGTGGAACCTACTTTTGTGTTAGAGGGGCAGAAAATAACTGAATTATTGGCGTCAACAAATTTAGAACTACAAGGTGATGGAGTTAATAATTTAAGTGTAAGTTTAACTTTAAGTCAGTTAGAAAAAGCTGCTAAACCTGTAATTAAGGAAGCAGTTGGTATTGCTAAAGGGTTGGTAGAAAGTGGTTTGTCAAGACAAGAAAAATCTCAAAATTCTGATGAAAAAGAACAATTAGATTGGTTGATTTTGTCTGGAAAAACCTGTGGTTTTTATTTAGTAGAAGAGGAACTTTATCAAGAATTTAATAAGTCTCAATCAGAACGTTTTATTTGGAACTCAGAAAAAATTACTTTTGTCCCAGAATATACTAAGTTAGCAACTTCCGCAGGAGCGTGTTATGCTCAAAACCTACGACAATTCATTTTTGATCCGAAAGAATCTAAACCATTGCTCAGAAAAGGGGCAAACCAACTTTACATTGATGTCAAAAATTTGCTTTATTTTTTGCCATGTTCTTTTACTCTGAGGACTATAGATGGTAACTTAACTATTTTTAAAGCAGGTGAACAACTTTATCAACTTGACGCCAAAGAGTCAGTAGCGAGAGTACGCAGCGAACAACCCGATGGAAAACTCTATGGAGCACAATTAAAAATTGTGATATACCGAAAAGATTTTGAAGATAAGGAAGAACAACTATGGGGTAGTTATGATTCTCAAGAATTGCAAAAAAATTTGGAAATGACAGAAAAGGAATTTAACAGCAAAATTAAAGTTGAATTTGAAATTGACCAAGAACTAAATATTAAGTTATTTTTCTGTCAAGGTAAACCCCACTATTTAATTTCTAATTCCGATAATATTTCCAGTCTTAATGCTGCGGACGTTACCAAAATTTCTCCACTAATTTCTGAGGGTAGAGTGATGTGCAATATTGCTGTGAATGTAATTGAGTCTGCAACAGCAATGAAAACAGATGCTCATACACTTGTATTTGATAAGGAGAAAGATTATAGTCAGGGTCAGGAAGTTTTTCAATATGATGGCGACAATAATTCTCCAGAAATTGGGATAATTAGTCAAGCTTTACCTCCAGTTCCTTTGAGTGGAGAATATAGTTTTTATTTCCAATCCCCCGATCCAAATACCGATAAGTGGGAACTTATTGGGAAGTTGAAACCGGAGACTAAAACTGAATATCCTTGTGACTATTATGTGAGTTTGGATAGTAAGGGGATTTTACGATTACATCAGGGAACAGTTCCCTATTGGAAATCGAATAAGTGGGAATGTCTAAAGCAGGAAGGATATGTTTTTGAAGATGAGTTGCAATATGAACCAAATAAGATAGAAGAAAAGAAGAATCCATTTTCGGGAATACATTAGAATCAGTTATCAGTTATCAGTTATCAGTACGTGTTTGAGACAATTACAGCAAATTCCAAGCATAAGAAGTACAGTTCTTAAAAATTAAATGTTCCCAGTGCGAGCATCTTGCTCGCTTTGGGGTGTACCCCACCAAGGTGGAACCCGTTGTATCTGAAAACGCAACTGCTGATAACTATTAGACATCTCCTCCAAAAGAGGGAGTAGGGACGTTGCATACAACATCCCTACAGAGTAGGGTCAAATAATTTTAGCAAACTGTTGTAGAGAAAATATTTTTATGGAACACTTGAGTAATTTATTAAATAAAAAAGATTCGGATTTATCGTGGGTACTGCGTTTGAGTTTGCGGGGAATGGCAGCTCAACTCAAAGAAGCGATCGCCAAATACACAACAGACTCAGGAGTACAAGAATGTCAAGCATTACTAAAGGAACTTGATTCACTTTTGAAACCAACACCAATAAACGAAGAGAAAATTCAAGAAACTAAGTTCGATAATGTGTTGATACCTATAACTCCTCCGTCTGAGAATGAAGAGAGTTCACCAGGGAAAACTCCACTTGAACCAATACAAAATCAGGAGAAACAAGAAACTAACTCCTCAGAAACAAACGATCTGTTGCTCCCTATATCACCAAACCATGGGTTGGAACCAATACCATCTCCCCCTGAAAATGAACAGAAACTAATTCCTCTCCAGGAAGTTTTGCTTGCTGACAACAAAATAAAAGATTCCGATTTAGGGTGGGTACTGCGTTTGAGTTTGCGGGGAATGGCAGCTCAACTCAAAGAAGCGATCGCCAAATACGCAACAGCTCCAGGAGTACAAGAATGTCAAACATTACTAGAGGAAATTGATTTACTTTTGGAACCTTCATTGGAACCAATACCATCTCCCCCTGAGAATGAATTGAAACTAATTCATCTCTGGAAACTTTTGCTGACTGACAACAAAATAAAAGATTCAGATTTAGGATGGGTAATGCGCTTGAGTTTGCGTGGAATGGCAGCTCAACTCAAAGAAGCGATCGCCAAATACACAACAGCTCCAGGAGTACAAGAATGTCAAACATTACTAGAGAAACTTGATTCACTTTTGGAACTTTCAGAAGCAAACAATGGGTTGATACCCATACCACCAAAAGAACCGTTGTCACCTATACCACCTCCACCTGAGAATGAAATGAAAATTCGTCTCCGGGTAGTTTTCCTTACTGACAACAAATTATCAGAGTATGTCGGTTCAGTTGAGTTAAATAGCAACAATGTTTCTGATTTGTGGCAGGAACTACAATGTCTGCTGCTGCGACTTCCAGGAGTAGAGACAAATAGATTGCAAAACCAAGCTTTGGAGTTAGCATTGAAAGTGGGAGGTGAGAAAGAAGAGCGATCGCTTATCCCACTACCTTCTACTAAAGATGAAATATTGTATCCCGGTCTCACTGGTAAATTGAAAGCTCAAGGTTTATGCTTATCAACTCAGGAAAAATTAGACCCACGACTGACACAGAAAAATTTACCAGAGGAACTGTTGTTCCTAGCGAAAGTTATTTCTTTATATCTTAAATTTATTGAACTCGACCCCCAAATACATCATGCTTTGAAAGCAGTCGATCGCTTTGGTGTGAGGTGTTTGAGTTCAGACTCAGAGCAAAAGTCTAAGTATATTAATGCTTTGATCGACCGTTTCCAGTGGGCAGTAACTACAGAAGAGAGTGGTGATATCCTGAAAATTCTGGAAGCTAGAATAGACCTAGATGAAGCGATACATTCTTTAGTGTATGTACCACCAGTTCCTCGTGACTCTTGGTGGGGAAAATTGCAAAAGGAATGTCGGGATACACTAGCTGTTATCAGCACTCGCGCTCAAAATGCTGGTTATCAAGTGAGAATTCGTCCTTTATGGGGGTCTTATGCTGATATTTTCAGTTATTCCCAGAATAAGAATAATGATTTAGAACGCGATAGCGGGGGAACTCCAGGGGAAGTTTTAGCTTGTTTGCGAGTATATGCAAAGATTCAAGAGGAAGTATTGCCAGGTAGAGTATTGTTTAGAGGTCAGAGGTAGCAAAACGTTCCAGAATTGACATCCTCCCAACCCTGCTCTACTCTCCACCGGAAGGGTTAGGGGTGAGTTGTCTCCAGTATCGCTGTCTCCTACCCTTACCCTTAACGAAGTCAGAAGTCAGAAGTTAACCCACCCCTAACCTCTCCGAGGAGGGGAAATAGGGGATTTGAGCAACTCTCCAAAAATATTGCGCCTTAAAAGGCGGGGTTTTATATCAAATCCGTTTAATTCGGCACGTAAAAAATGTTCCATCTTCAACCATTACCAAATATTTCTCGATATTCCCCTCCTCGGAGGGGTTAGGGGTGGGTTCCCATCTCCCCATCCCCCCATCTCCTCATCTAATTACACCGATGCTACCGGATTTGATATTAGACCCATATTATTTTGATAAAACTTTTTCAGCAAACCCTAATTATTAATTATTAATTATTAATTATAAACTCTACCTCTCCATTTTTTAGGAGTTTTCATCGCAGATAAAAATATCCGCAAAACTGCAAAAGGATCTGCTAAAGGAGATAACCAAAATAACCAACCAAATTTAGCTTTACTCAAATCATAAGCAGGAGCGATCGCTAACAACAAAGCAAATCTAATTAATAGTAAAAATAAATTTAATCCAAATAACAAAAACCTGGAAGACAAAGAAATATCAACAGGCAAACTCAACAATAAATAACTCAAAACTATCAACAAAGGCAAACCCTGCGTAGCTGACAATAACCACAGGTCACTCCAAACTTGAGCAGTAGGGGAAGCATCCTTCAAGTCAAGCGATCGCCCCCACTCCTGCCAAGTTTCTGCCATACCCTCATACATCCTGACCTGCAAAACCTCCGCCCCATCCAAAAACCCCACCTTAAAACCTTGGGCAGCAATATTTCTAGCCAGAGTTACATCATCACAAAAAGAACCCTTAGCACTGCTATAACCTCCCACTTCTGACAACACCGAGCGCCGACACAAAAAACACTGACCATTGGCCATAACTCGTTCCGGCGTTTGTGCCCCGGTGCCCGTAGGTCCAAATCTATAGACCAACGTTATGAGTAAAGCAGGTTGTAGCCACAGCTCTCCTGGATATTTCAGAATAAACTGTGGCGACAGGGAAATCAGGTCATAGTTTTCAGCCTCTGCCTTTTTGACCAAACTAGCGACCAACCCTGGGTTTGGTTGAATATCTGCATCTACCCCGAGAAACCATTCACTCTCTGGAGAGCTTCTCAAAAAGCCTGTATGCAAAGCCCACGGACGACCTACCCATCCAGAGGGCAAAGGGTCGTCCGTAATTAAGCGAAACCTTGGGTCTGTTTCTGCCTTAGTTTTGACTATATATTGAGTATCATCTATCGAATTACTATCAACGATAATAAATTCCCGCACTTCATAACTTTGCCGACTCAACCCCAGTAAACAGGGAGTAATGCGAGTGGCCTCATTAAGAGTTGGTATGACAACAGTTACTTTACCTACTAATTCTGGTGTGGGTGAGTCAGGTTTTAATGGTGGTTGGCGAGTAGGACCTTTAATGAGACGCGATAGTAAGATAGCTGTTGCTGGTAGTTGCAACAGTAGAATGACAAAAAAAAAGGCTTCAGGCATGATTTTGGATTCTATTGGGCAATATTTTAGACTCTATATTATTTCTCAAACAAAGCCAAGAATTTATTTTTTCAAATACCTTTACCCCTGGTGTTCTTTCTAAAACCTAAAACTGATATAACTTTTGAGTTATTTTACAGCCATATTTACCTGTGTGACAGCTACTTTTACCTCATCATCACTCACAGCATTGTCGAGGGACATATCCACTTCACTGAATTGATTAGCTGGAGATATCCACCACAGGGCGATCGCTGGAATTACCCCTACCACTACACTCAAACAAGTAGGTAATAAGAATCTGCTATCTAGTGCAACGACAGTAATTGTTGCTCCAAAAGCAAAGTTAACTAAATAGGTAATGAGTGGCAGATTTAACTCTTGACGGGACAATGAAATTGTTTTCTTGCGCCAAAACCAAGCAGCTACAGACATATATATTGCACCTGTACCTACCCATCCTAGTAAGTTGCGGTAAGGCATACCAAAGAAAGAGCCTTCCTCTTGAAATGTCCAAAACGGAAATGGTGCCTGACTCATGGCTGGGTCAAGGACTAAGTCCCAAGCTGTTAGAAGCACTGCTCCTGTAGCGATCGCTCCTACATGACGTAACCAAGAGCTAGAACTCTTGACTTGTAAACCACAACGAGCTAGTAAATAGCAAACCAATCCCATATAAAACCAAGATAAGGGAATAGTAAAAGGTACTAAACCTGCAATTTTGTATCCTAAGCCATTCAGGTAAGCATAATCTCCAAAAGGAAAACCCGTGCTAGTGCCTAATAGTTCACTACTCAAAGATAGAAACACAGAAGGCAGCATAAAAGCCAGAGTTGTACCTATTCCTAAGTTCCTCATGCTATATAAGGCAACTGCTAATGCTCCAAAGATAATATAAGTTGCTCCTCCTCCTGCCATGCTCCATTGGAAAGCAGTCTGTCCTACCGGAGGCAAGCTGATAATAATTTCAGGATTAGGTAGAACTATTAACAGACCTGCTAGTCCAAAAAATGTTGACAAGATATGTACAAGTAATAGATAGCGTTCGGCAATCATAAGTTGCTTCATAGAAGTCCTATTTCTGAGGTCAAAAATCACTAATTTTTTAGTTTTGTGTTCTTGCGAAAATAGTCCAAATCTATTCTGTGCATCAGCAGCAGAAAGTTGGAAGTATTTTTTCTTAGTGGGACTAATTTTTTCGAGAAACCAATCCTGCAAAACACTACCTATTAGTTTACAAATCTTTACAAGAAAAAGAACCAGAATAACTTATATCTTTTGTTTTGCTTTGTATTTTTAAAATTTATTTTAATAAATTCTCATAAATTAAAGCTTTTATTACCATACTTGATAACATATGTCAATCATTATAATGGTAATATTACCAAATATTCTACTCTGCCCTAACCAAGCCAATATTAGGTACTTGATACTACTTTTAGATTTCTTCTATAAAAAATAGAGTGATGATGAATTAAATACAATTCGTTTTTTCCTACTGTTGCCTGTTCCTTTATATAAAGGCTTTTTCTCTTTAAATTATTCCCTGTTTCTAAGCTTGTGCAAAAAGTATTCTGTAAAATAAGCTGAATTTTCAAATAAGATTAAGGAAATTATATTAAGTAAGCTTAGTTCAAAGAAATATTAACAGGAGATTAAGTGATTATAGAAATTTTCACAACAGGAATTATAGTCTTAACGATACTTCTAGGTTTAGGCTATTTAGCACTAGAATTACAATATCGTAGTCGTCCAGGAAATGCATTAGAGCTAACCTCTGGAGAATGGCATTTAGCAGTTGCAGAACCAGAAAATTACCTATTAGTGGGTGAAATGGAATTATGCAACCGTACCAAAAGCTTAGAAATTATGGTGCCAGAAATACAAGCAGAAGTAAAACTTCTCTCTGGTGCAAGTTTAGAGAAAGTAAATTATCAAACTCGAATAATTCCTTTCCATGAAGATGCCTCAGCTAGACCTGATGACTATTGGTTTGCTTATATCGTTAAAGTAGGAAAAAAGACAAAACTGAAGATATCAATAGATATTCGTGGGGAAAATTTAGACCAACTAAAGTCAGCTTGGATTAAAGTCAATTATATTACCTATGGACCTCAAGGTCGCATTCCCAAAGTTCGTCATATTGTAGTGCCTCTCAAATTTCCCGACCCTAAAGCTATTCCAAATCAGCGAGAAGCGCAAAATGCAACAGTATTTCCCATTCGCACTCACTTATTAACAGAATTAGACGATCCGATAGAAATTGTCAAACGTTATGTAGTTCCTCATGCTCAACCAGGGGACATTGTTACCATCGGTGAAACACCCCTGGCCTTAATACAAGGTCGTTTTCGTCACCCCACTGACGTTAAACCTGGGTGGGTAGCCAAACGTATTTGTTACTTCTTTCTCCCCACTTCTAGTCTAGCAACAGCTTGTGGGATGCAAACTCTCGTAGATATTGTTGGACCAACCAAAGTATTGATGGCCTTTTTCGGAGGTGCCATAGCCAAATTATTAGGGAAACCCGGTATGTTCTATCAATTTGCAGGAGAACAAGCCAGACTAATAGATGACGTTACCGGAACTTTACCTCCTTATGACCAATTTATAGTTTTAGGCCCAGAAAATCCTCAACAATTAGTAGACCAAATTCAAACAGCAACTGGCCTAGGTGCAGCAATAGTAGATGTTAACGATTTGAAAGCAGTTAAAATATTAGCAGCAACCTCTAACGTGTCTACCTCTTTATTAGAGGACGCTTTGAGAAGTAATCCCGCAGGAAACGCGGATGAACAAACTCCAGTAGTTTTGATTAGGCCATCATCTTAACGACGAAGTCAGAAGTCAGAAGTCAGAAGTTAACCCACCCTAGCCCCTCCCCTCCCAGGAGGGAAGTAGGAAGATTTTGAGCAAGACTCCAAAAATATTTCGCCTTAAAAGGCGGGGTGACACGACCCAATTATTTTGATCAGACAAGAAGTTGATGGAAATGAAGGCTAAAAAAGTGAAGATTACTGGAATGAGCAAGATATAAAGTATTACTAATGCTTATATAACTAATCTGAAACAACTATAAACTCACGTCTATTTTAGTCATTCAAAATTATCTGGATGACTAAAAGCTGATTTAGGCAAATTTCCAGTTCCACAAAAATCAAAACTTTATTTGATATAAGTACCCAAAAATCTATAAGAAAAAATAATGAAACCTTTAACCCGCCAAAACAAAAGTCAGGTGGTCATCCGTCCCCTAGAGTACCGCGACCTAGAAGCGATCAAGAACATAAGTAAGGAAACTCCGGAGGTACAACACAATCATCGAGATGTTACCTTTAACCTCTCTCCTATTAGCCTCAGTCAGAAATTACCACAAATTAGTCGTTGGTACTGGCCCATAAAATTCTTGAGCCTTTTCCCTAATCCCTGCAAATATTTGCTAACTTCTTATGTTGCAGAAGTAGATGGACAAATTAAAGGGGCTATCCAAGTTTTTCCTAGTAACCGTACCCGCAGTAGTTGGCGGGTAGAAAGGATAGTTACTGAAGAAATAGGGACAAACAGAGGAATAGGTTCTCAACTATTACGATATTGCTTTGAGAAAATTTGGGAAGCACGGACATGGTTATTGGAAGTTAATGTTAATGATAAAGAGACTATGGCCCTTTATCGCCAAAATGGTTTTCAGCCATTAGCCCAAATTACTTACTGGACAATTACTCCCCAACAATTACAAGAGTTAGCCCTTTCTCAGCCAAATTTACCAAACTTACTACCTATTAGTAATGCTGATGCTCAGTTGCTCTATCAATTGGACACAGTATCTATGCCTCCTCTGGTACGGCAAGTATTCGACCGCCATATCCCAGATTTTCAAACTAGCTTTGTTAGTAGTTTGATGGAGGGAGTAAGGCAATGGGTAAATCATACTGAATTGGTTAGTGGGTATGTGTTTGAACCCCAACGTAAGGCAGCGATCGGCTACTTTCAAGTACAATTATGTCGTGATGGTACACAACCACATATAGCTCAATTAACTGTACATCCAGCTTATACTTGGTTGTATCCAGAGTTATTATCTCAAATGGCAACACTGGCTCAAGATTTTCCTCTTCAATCTCTACAACTTGCTTCTGTTGATTATCAACCTGAACGTGAAGCATATTTAGAAAAGATAAAAGCTCAACAAATTGAACATTCTTTGTTGATGTCTCGTTCTGTTTGGCATAAACTCCGAGAGTCTAAGTCTGTTATTTCTGACCTCCAGTTTTCGGAAGTTCTTCAAGGTCTGCAACCAGCTCGTAAACCAGTTCCTAGTCGTAGTTCCTTGTTAAAAATCATGCAAAATAGACATGGTAAAAATAGTAACTCTCAGCTCAAGACTAATAATAATAATTATTGGGAAGCTACAAGCGAACAAGTAAATTCTGCATCAGAATCTTCTATATCTTCATCTCCAAATTCACAAAGTGAAGATGAAGATGATAATGGAAAAATCTAAAGATGAAAAATTAGGGTGTGTCTAATTGAAGAAGGTTGACGCAACGGACTTATATCGCTTGAACTTACAAAAGCATGACTTACGCATGAGGTAGGAAAAACTAGGATTTGAGATTGCTTCCCTATCAGTCGCAATGACGAAAATAGGTTGCGGGTGCGTAAGTCCTAAATAGGGTACGGGTGAAAAAATTGGTTGGTGGGGGTAGGACACGGAGACGCACCAGACGCGGGGACGGGTCGATGTGTGGGGAACAGACAACAATTTCAGCCATTTTATGTGAAGAAATTTTCTTAAATTTCAGCAGAAAATTTCAGTAGATTTATGCCAATAAGAGCCAAAAACGACGAGATAAACTGAATATAAAAAGCTCTATTACCGTAAGCTTTCCTGACTTTCAGATTTATGAGCACAAGTCCTAAATAGGTAACAAAAAGTCTCTTAACAATTTTAGGTTTGAAGCCTATCGAAGCTAGGATAAAAATAACTCTAATGTCCTTTTAGTAAATCTAATCCTTTTTTTAGAACAGAAGAGGTAATTGTTAATTATTGATTGCTTATCTAAATGTTGGCAGAAGACCCGCGCTCTCCTCGTCGGGAGCGTCGGGAGGATGTCAATATATTGTTGAATATCTCCATTTGACCAAGAAAAGGAGTGGGAGTGAGAGATTTGTCACAAATCTAAAAAGTATAATTGTAGATTTAAGGAGTTGAATTTTCAATGTCTCAATCTCGAATTTCAGCACTGGGTTTAGATGTAGGGAGAAAACGCATGGGGGTCGCAGGATGTGATGGTACTGGTTTGATTGCTACTGGTATTACTACTATTAAACGTACCTCTTTTCAAGAAGATATAGCTAAGTTAAAAATTATTATCCAAGAACGTCAAGTACAAGTTCTAATTGTAGGTTTACCATACTCTATGGATGGTTCTATAGGTTTTCAAGCTAAACAAATACAAAAATATGCTCAAAGATTGTCACAAGCTCTAGAACTACCTATAGAATATGTTGATGAACGTTTGACTTCAGTTCAAGCTGAGGAGATGTTGAAAGCTGCGAATATTTCTCCTTCTCAGAATAAACATTTAATTGATAGAAAAGCAGCAGCTTTGATTTTACAGCAATGGCTGGATGAACGTAGAAAAAACAATATTAGCTCACAAGTAAATTATTCAATAGATATAGAAACATCTATTACATAGAAGAGAAACAAACTTATTTCAATAGACATCTGGTAAAAATCAAAAATAAAATCAATTATTATCCATAAATTATCAATTGTTCTCTCATAAATAAGATTGCCTAGAATTTTAATATCTTGAAAAATAGCCAATAAATACTAAATATAAAAACAGAGTTATAATTAGATTGGTAAAATTTGACTATTATCAACTATCAATCAAGTATAACTCAGAGAAATAACAGTTAATTGTTAATTATCTAGAAAAGGAGCTATGATATTTTAGAACCTTATAGGAAAACTGTTGAGTATTGAAATACATACTACCTAATATCAGTTTTATATGAGGTTGCATAGAATTTGAAATTCATTAAATCGATCTATATCTATCTACACTTACCTGCGGTCAATTATGCTTGAAATATTATTCTATGCAGCTTCATTTCAATTTGGTATAAAGTTAATTATATGAAAGTATACGGTAATTATCTAGTAGAATCTAAAAATCTGCTTAATGCTCATCAACAAAAACTCAATCTCTTAGACCTTGTTTGAACCTTGATGAACAGAATTTATCTATACTTAAAGCACTACTAAAGTGAAAAAATCATCCAAATACCCAAAATGTTTTCATCCCCAGAATCACAAGAAAATGGACAATATCCAGAAACTTATGTCACTTTAACTGATGAGGCAGAGCGATCGCTATGTTGTACTGTAGAGTATTCTCTGGAGTTAGATAACCAAGAGTATGTAATGTTACTACCAATAGACTTACCTGTAGAAATCTTTACTTGGGCACAAGGAGATGTAGACCAAGCAAGTATTCCTGTAGGTGATGAAATGGAAATAGATCGAATTTTTGATACTGCCAAAGTTGTACTTGAAGAACACAACCTCACACTTCAAAGAACGGCTATAACCTTAACTGTTACTGGGGAGTTACCAGAATGGGATGAAGATGAACTAGATGAAGTAGATGAAAATGATGAAGAAGGTGAATATTACGAAGAGTTGGCCACTTTTTTATATAAAGACCAGAAATACGCAATATATACACCATTAGATCCATTTTTAATTCCAGCTCGTAAAAGTGATAATGGAAAACTGGAATTGCTTTCAGAAGAAGAGTTTCAGCAAATTCAGCCAATGGTTCAATCAATGCTAGAAGATCAACTTTTCAATGATATGGAATAGACTATTTAGGGTGTGCTGAATAAAGTTTTTTTGTAGGGGTAGGAGACAGGAGACAGGAGACAGGAGACAGGAGAAATGGGAATGAGTAAGGAGGTAGGAGTAATAATTGTCCCAAGATTGTTCTGCTCAACTATGCACCTAAAATACTAGCTTTTTGAGCCAAATCAACTGAAACAGGCGCACTGCAATTCGACCCTCACAGTACTCAAAGCTTTATATATCAATACTTTTATCATTAATCAGCAAGCCCTATTTAAAACTTTGAGCAAATCAGGGTGATTTAGTCAAATATTTATACCTAAAATTATGCTCTAGAATAACTTAGATAATCATCTTCGCTACAAACTAAGCTAAGAGAACCTTGAGGATAAAGTATTAACTAATCAAATGAAAAATAGTATTAAACTAATTTCCAATCGTGCCCTATTCTATTTGGCCATCTTACCTGTAAGCTGTGGTATTTTTGCTTGGCAGGGATGGGCCTGGTGGAGTTGGGTTAGTGGCCCTCTAGTGACAAACACATCATCTACTCAGTCTCCAGAAGAAAATGCTGTAACAATTAAAATTCCAGTCGGAACTTATGGTCAACAAATAGGTGAAGATTTAGAAGCTGCTGGTATTATTCGTTCTGCAACAGCTTGGAATTTCTGGGTCAAATGGTTGGGAATGCAAAATCCAGATCTAGAGTTTAAAGCAGGAACTTATAATTTATCACCTACAGAACCACTCAGCGCGATCGCGGATAAAATTCTAGACGGAGATGTAGTTAAACTCAGCTACACCATTCGTGAAGGATGGTCAATTAAACAAATGGCTGAATATTTAGAAGCTCAAGAATTTTTTCCTGCTGCTGATTTTATTGCTGCTACTAAAAATATTCCTTATGATAAATTTCCCTGGTTACCAAGTAATATTCCTCACTTAGAGGGTTATTTATTCCCAGATACTTATAAGATAGAAGCGGAAAATAAGACTGCTGAAGCTATTATTAATCAAATGTTAGGGCAGTTTGAAAAAATAGCATTGCCTGTATATCAGAAAAATCTGAATAATGCCGAAAATTTGAACCTCCATGAGTGGGTGACTTTGGCAAGTATTGTAGAAAAGGAATCTGTAGTTGCTGAGGAACGAGGTGTAATTTCCGGTGTATTTAATAATCGTTTGAAGAAGGGTATGAGGTTAGCAGCAGACCCAACGGTGGAATATGGCCTTGGTATTCGTCAAACAAAAGAGAAACCTCTTACCTATAGTCAGGTTGAAACTCCTTCTCCTTATAATACTTATCTTAATACTGGCTTACCACCAACCGCAATTGCTAGCCCAGGTTTAGCTAGTTTAGAAGCAACTCTTAATCCAGAGGATACAGAATATTTATATTTTATGGCCAGGTATGATGGTACTCATATTTTCAGTCGTACTGCCGCAGAACATGAGGCTGCTATTGCAGAGGTAGAAAGAATGTTATCATCTCAGTAGCTAGTATCCCTACGCGGAAGTCAAAATTTAAAAGTCGTAGGGGCGAATGGCCTTCGCCCTCAAAAGTATTGATTGGTAAGGCTTTTAGGATTTTGTAACTGGTTAGTTATTTCTGCCATCCTGCACTAAAAGTAAAAGGTCAAAAGTATTGATTGGTAAAGCTTTTAGGATTTTGTAACCAGTTATTTCCGCCATCCTGCACTAGCAGTTTTTTTACTTTTTTGATTAGTAAGAAAGTCAAAATTAGCAGTTTATGAATAAATAACTTTGATGTCTTTTATTTATACTGCGTTAATATTCTATTATTTTTGACTTTTAACTTATTCATTGAAAATTATTGTTATTTTTATTATAAATATTAATTTAATTTTATGTCTTGGGGTAAACTTTTACAGCCAGATTTAGTTTTAGGGAACTCAATTTTAAGTCTAACATCGGGAATTATTCAAACACATCAAATTAAAGGTTTAGTGTTGGATGTAGATGATACTCTTGTACCAATTCGTGACAGTAATACTTCTCCGGAATTAAGTGAATGGGTAGAGGAAATTAGAACAATAACAAGTCTATGGTTAGTAAGTAATAATCTGAGCCAATATAGAATAAGTCGCATCGCCGAGTCTCTCAATATACCTTATATTGCTGGAGCAGGTAAACCTTCTCGTCGTAAATTAAAAAAAGCTGTTGATGCGATGAATTTACCAGTAGAGCAAGTTGCAATGGTAGGCGATCGCTTATTTACTGATGTTCTAGCAGGAAATCGTTTAGGAATGTTTACTATTCTTGTTGAGCCTATATCTAATATAGATTCAGATATTCCTAATTATGGGTTTCGCTCTTTTGAAATCTGGTTTTCTCAACTTCTAGGAGCATCTTTAAGTATGGATGCCTACCGTTTAATGCCTGGAAATAAGAAATAATTAGTAATTAATTATTAGCAATTCCCAAGAAGTGAGAGATGCAAAATTTTTTGGTTTGAGGGAACACCAGATATGAAGAATAGGCGATAAAAAAGAAATAAAGATTAGGTGTATTTCATTAGTGTGAGAAATGCTATATTACCTCTCCTGAAAACGGATAGGATTGACGAAAATGATTTTTCTGATTCCCGTCTAAAATCTTGACAATTGCTGATGCCATTGTATTGAAATCTCCGACAGGTACAACATAACTACGCTCATCTTTGTGATTCTCTCTCCTCCTGACTCCTGACTCCTTCTTACCGAATTATTAATAATTAATAATTAAATAATTCGTGCCTTGAAGCCTCCCTTTTAAGGGAAAAAAGAAATAATATTTCCTTATATTCAATCCCGTAACGGTTTTAACCAGAGGTAATTATCAATTATGCATTATCAATTATCAATTAATGAATTAACCAATCTATAACTGTTTAACCGGATTTGATATAATATCCTCCCCTACAGTTTACAGATTGCAAATGCCGTTGGTGGGGTACAAATCCCCATAGAATGCATTTTCTAACTACTTCTTCAATTATTAAAATCTATAGTTAAATCTATAATTTATTATTAATTTTTAACTTCAGCTATTTCTATTACTCGACCATTCCAATCTTTAACTAATAAATTCAGGGGTCTCTCCCTTCTAATTTTGTATTTAATACCTCGCATTTGTACGCGCATTAATATTTGTTCTAAACAATCTTTATCAAAGCAGACATGACGTTGGTTATCTCTCGTACCTAGACTTGCTCCACTAATAATATGTACCTGAGTATTTTTCATCAATTGATACCACAGACCATCTGAAACTCCTGTTCCTTGATTAGTAGTGCTTGGTCTGGTATAATCGCTCGATAGATAAAGTGGATCTATACCTGTTGCACCTAATGTTTGTTCATAATTATAATAATAATGTAAAGGCACTTCTGCTACTGGTAAATCAAGCATTCCTTCATAAAACTGTTGAGCAATGGCTAAGTCTGAAACCATTATTGTGTAAACCTTCGGGGCGCTAGTAAGAAACATCCACATAGCTACAGCATAAGCTGCTAGTAGCATTACCATTATTCCTTGGGTAGAAAATAAACTATCAAGTGGTAACTCTGGTAAAAAAGCGCCTAAAGTTAGCTGAGGGAGTAGAAAAGCCATAATATTTACTACTAACATTATCTAATCAAATATTCAGAATTATGATTAATTTTTGTGGTCTTAGCACAAACTCTATCTAAGTTTAACCTTACTATTGCATTATAGAGTAGTTGTGAAGTCCTCTATTGGTTCTAGAGAGAATACACGACTTCGAGGGGGAATAGATGGTCTAGACATTTCCCAATTCAGTCTCGTTTTAATTTCCGTTTACCAACTTTGCCTTGATTAGAAAACTCAGTTTTGTGAGGTTTTTCAGTAATATACCCTCCGAGACCGAGTAAAGACCTTAAACTTTGGACATTTACTTTCGTTTCAGATGACTAAAATAGTAAGGTAATCAGGACTTACGCAGAGACTCTACATACAGGGAGGGCGAATGCCATTCGCCCCTACATATGATGTGTGATTTGATATGCGTGCGTAAGTCCTGGTAATGTTGAATAAAAGCTAGGGGATTGATTGTTTTTGTTATCAGAAAAAATTCTTAGAGCCTCAATATACGCCGGATGGGTATTAATATTAATTAATTAATCGAAAAATATAAAATACTCCTATGCATAAGTAAATTAAAAATAAGTATTTTTGATAAAGTATCTGTAAAATCTAGAAGTTCTGGTATAGTTAGTATACTAATCAAAAAAGAAGCAGTTTGTTTAGAATAGGCTAAGGTACTTCTGATTAGGGGTTATAGCTCAGTTGGTAGAGCACCTCAATGGCATTGAGGGGGCCAGCGGTTCGAGTCCGCTTAGCTCCATTTTAATATTCAATTTTTCTGCACCACTATCTCTTCAAGATTAGAAAGTGCTTCTCAATAATTGATAATTGATAATTACCGAAAAATTGTGGTATAAAGCCTCCCCTTTTAAGGGGATAAAAAGCTTTCGTAGCGCAGCTTCCCGTAGGGTGGGATGGCGAGGTTTCCTCGCCATATCCATGAGACCAAGAGAAGAAAAATTTCATGATTAGTCAATCAATTCAGTTTTAAAGGAGAGATAATTCTAAATTCTAAATTCTAAATTCTAAATTCTAAATTCTAAATTCTAAATTCTTGAACTCTCCCTAGTTTAAACATTTTCCTTCCCCTACGAAAGCAAACTTACAGCGCAATTCATTTAAGTAGACTACAAAATTATTTTGAGTTAGGGAGTAGTCAGTAGGAGCTTTGGCCACTGTAGTCTATCTATTATTAAAAACTGCTATAATTGCTGATAAATTTTCATAATACCAAACTTAACTATAGCTCCGCAATGCTGAGATATTTTATTTGATGTAGCAAAATGTGGTGCAACACAATCTATTTATGGCATTTCCATCTATTTATGGCATTTCCATTTAAAGTATTTGGTAATTAATAGATAACTGATGAGAACTATATTTTATTTTTTGCTTCTACTCTGATAGATTTACCTTTATCATCTGTACGATAAGCCCAGGTATAATTACCATCAGACAAGATAATATACCAACCTTCTACTAATCTTTGCCCACAAAGTTCATTACTATTTGCAAGTCCTAAACAAGTATTAGGCCAAGTTTCTTGACTGACTTGAGTAACCTTGATATTTTCAGGCAAAATACCCGTTTGATTACTTAAATCTTCGCGAACAGCATCAACTATATTATTAGGTATTATTTCTTCATTATCAGCAAATTCTTCCACTTTATCTAGAGTGGGTTTACCAATTTTTTTATCCCATCAAAATTTTGATTAATGGAAGGTTTGCTGACAGCGAGTACCTGATTGATAGATTTATTTTTTAGAAAAAAAGGGTTGAGATATTTCTGTCTGATCGTCGATTTTCATCTCTGTTGCAGACTTGATAAGGTTAGCAAATTTATTAGCTGTAGAATTAATTTTGGTGTTTGTTTCTAATTGTTGAGATTGAAGTACTTTGACAGAAGCAATTGCTGTTTCAGTCAGATTGGGATATGCTTCAGCAGCTAATATTCCAGTCAAAATTAATGCTAGTAAAAAAGGATGAGGTGATTTCTTATAAACTCGCTCATTTAGATTGGGTTTATAATTTTTAGAGTTTAATTTCATAGTTAGTACTCATTTATTATTGCTAGATTTACTTGTTATTATGAATTGAGGAAGCTGTCATTTTATAACTCTGAATATAACTACAGGATTAGATAAACTACTAAACAAAATTATTGACATACTCTGATTCTATAGAATGCTTACAATATCAGGTAATTAATCTGAAAAAATGTGTGATTAATTTTGTGTAGCTGCTTAAAAATGTAAGTTTTAATTTTATTCTGCTACTTGGCTAAACATAACAGAAGAATTGTAAAATTTAGTATTAGTTAAACTTAATTTGTCTATATCTATTTAATCTCTCATAACTAAAATGAACTTAGTTTGTACCATTTTATCTGGTTAGTAACAGACAAGAAAAATTTACCGAAGAATTAATAATTAAATAATTAAATAATTCAGGTTTAAAGCCTCCCCTTTCAAGGGGAAAAAGCGGTCGAGGGATGGCGAGGAAACCTCGCCATATCCAATCGACCAAGAAAATATATTTTTCCTTTTATTCAACCCTCTTCTTTTAGGGAGAGGTAATTATCAATTATCCATTATCAATTATTGAAAGTATTTAACTAAAATAGACTTACAAAAAAGTCAGTTAGTTCCGTAATAATTCGTCATAAAAGCTCTGACAACAACTATTACTTTATTTCAATTTAATTTGGTGTTTTTCCGGAGAAGAGACTTTTTTCTAGAGCTGATGTAAATGTAAAGTTTGCTTCTATCTAAATTTTCTGCATTGAAAGTATCTGCAACTACCAACAAGATGGTACGATAATACAATGTTAAGCTATTAAAGTTCTAAATTTTTACTGACAAATCAAAATTCTAATTCTCATCTCATCATCAGAGAGTGTTTGTAAAATAAATATTTAACCATGTAGGGTGCGAAGTGTGTTGCATAATGCACACCTCTCACATCACGAGGTGCTTGAGGTGTAAAACTGACCATTATTCCAGAAATGGTAAGGGTACCGTCACAGACCCTACTTAATCTTTATGTTGACAAACATCCTCGAACCTAGAAGTTTCTACGGATGGATAAAAATATCTTCCTTGGCAGTAGAAAATTAAGTAAGCACAAAGCAATTTTGGTGCTATTAACAATTTAGCAAGAGAAGATAATGGAGAAAAATATTATGGACCCGTTACTTGAAGGTGGTGCTGCTATACAACAGCGTGATTACACCTTAATCATCGATAAAAGCAAAGATATGTATCTATCTGACTCTGCTATAGGCAAAAGTCCTTGGGAGCTAATGCAAGAGTCGGTAATAAAATTAGCAAGTGAATGTGAGAAGTTAGATTTAGATGGACTAACAGTTTATCTATTTTCTGACTATTTTAAACGATATGACCAGGTGACATCCACCGACTTAGTTCATATCTTTCTGGAAAATCAACCTTCGGGTAAAACTAATTTAGCAGATGCTCTTAAGGATGCTATTGATAATTATTTTGAGCGACGTGCTTTAAATATAGCAAAGCCAAATGGGGAAACTATCTTGGTTGTTACGGTAGGTGAGATAGAAAATCCCGATAGAGTCAAGGATATTATAATTTTTGCTGCTAATAATTTGCAACAAGATGAAGAATTGGGTATTTCACTTATTCAGGTAGGAAATAAGCCTGAAGTAACACAGTTTTTCAATTATTAGATAATGAATTACAAACAATGGGTGCTAGGTTTGATATTTGTAATACTGTGACTATTGAAGACTTAGAAAATATGAATTTAACTGATGTTTTTATTAATGCTATCTTTCTTTAATTAGGAGTCAGAAGTCAGAAGTCAGAAGTCAGAAATCAGAATGAATGCCTTCAATAACAGTTTTTAGGTAGGAAATTCTCTTTCTTTTTCTCTTGGTGCGCTACCAGGTACAGGCGACGCGGGGTCGCACCGCTTTGTCAAAGAGACATCTCCTGCGTCTTTCTTTTAATCACCAAAAAATTGGGTAGTTACGCCTCCTCTTTTAAGGGGATAAAAAGAATATTATCTATTTCAAGCTTCTTGCTTTCCTGCGGAATGCTGCGCAAACAGATAGAGTTACTGATAACGCAGTTCCTCCCACAGGAGGCTAACTGATAACTGATAACTGATAACTGATAACTGATAACTGAAATGACACTTATTCTTCAAACACATTCTTTTTAACAATGGTATAAAAAGATAATTCAAGACTTTAGGGAACAGAGAAAAGTGCAGAATTTTACAGATTTTTAGTATGGTAAAAAATGATAATCTAGTTTCATAACTCATCTGGAAACTCCATATTTTCATATATTGCTCGTTAATTTTGTCTAATACCAATTTTAAAAAAGAATGTTACGAATAGTAAGAGCGATAAAAAGACGCGTGCAGGAGATGTCTCTCTCTTTGACAAAAAAGATAGTTTATGCCCTAAAAATGGCACTAAAGCCATTCCTATACTACTCCTGACTCCTAAGAAATACCCTAGATATTTGTAGCAAACATTTATCAATTTGTTCTAATTTGGCAATTGATCGTCTTGAAATGTAAACATTCAGCTATTAGCATTTCCTGCGGAATACTACGCAAACAGCTTTTGAAAGAATCAAGCAACGACTAAGGTTCGCTGATGACCAATTTCATTAATAACTTTTCATTTTTTTTCGAGACTCATTCTTCCTGCCAAAATAATCAGTTAATAACTCATAGCTGATAGCTGATAGCTGACCGCTGAATGCTTACCTTGAAATTTATCGAAAAATTAAAATTAAGGTATAAAGTCTCTCCATTCATAGAGAAAAAAGAAAATTCTTTTTTAGCCTATCCTCTTAATTTACAAGAAGAGGTAATTATATGATTTCCGCTGGGGCGTATTTGTGTAAACTCAAGGATGAATATCTACAAAAATTTAAGTTTTTTGGAATTTTAAGTCTTCTGTTCTAGATAAATCAAGCCTTCTTCCCTCTCCCTTCTTCCTTCTTCCTTACCTTTACCAAATAATTAGTAATTAATAATTAAATAATTCGCGCCTTGAAGCCTCCCTTTTAAGGGCAAAAAAAGAAATAATATTTCCTTATGTTCAATCAAGAGCGGTTAAAACCCGAGGTAATTATCAATTATCCATTATCAATTATCAATTAATGAAAATACCGATGCTAGCGGACTTGATATTATTAATGATTAATTGTTAATTGTTAATTGTTAATTGTTGAAGTAGAAGAATTTTGTGGTGAAATTCTCAACCATAAATACCGTCCTACTGCCTTTAAATATAACCTGACTGGAAACTGATAATAATCAATGAAAATATTAACGATAATTAGCAAATGAAATAGAAAAGTTAAACCAGTCCAAACTTTCGGTAACCAACACAAAGGAGTACCAGGTATTGGGGGATAAAAGTAAGCCGTTAATCCTATTAATGTTGTTGGTAATATTACAAATGCAACTGCTAATAACTTAATTATCCAGTTCAATTCTACATTAGGATGATCGACTTTCCAATTTCTACCATTCCACCGCCAACTTAAATTAGAAGAACTATCTGCTATTTTCAATGATTGCTTTACCATATCGGCAGTAAAAATATGGTTACAGAAGTTACAAGCAAAAGCATCCATTAAAACCATTGCTGATATATGGCCATGATAACATACAGGACAAGTATAAACTTCTTCTAAGCTCAAATCTTTATTGATATGTTGAGAATTACACATAGAATTTGCCAGTATAAAGCTATATGGTATCGCAATTTTAAACTTGAACTTCTCAACTTATCCATAGTCTGTGATAATTCTTAATTTTTTCTAAGTTAGATAAGAATTAACATCAGCAAAACTATAGCAATCCTATTTCAATTTTAATATTTCTGTGGTAGCTAGGAGTCAGGAGTCAGGAGTCAGAAATTTTAAGGTTTTTCGTCAATCTTAACTATTATCGTAAGCATTTCCTGCGGACTGCTTCCCTACGGGATGCTACGCAAACGCAAACAGCCGTCAGCTATCAGCTATCAGCTATCAGCTATTGCTTTGAGTTTTAGATAAAAGCTTTACTAATTGAGGCATAATTTATACTTACTACCAAAGTTGGCTTTAAAGTCTATATTAATTTAACCCCCATCCTTTTGCTGAGAGCTGACAGCTAATAGCAGTCAGCTATAGCGCAAAAATACTTTCTCTTTAAGAACAGTGTTTAAATTAACAACTGACTTTAAGGTCAAGGGAACCAACTTTTGTAGTAATACCAATTTCATAAAATATTGCTACAGTCACGGCAGAGGGAATAGGGAATAGGTATGGAGGGAATAGGGAAGGAAAAACATAAATATTAAAGAGGAAAAAAGGTTTAATTTTTAGAATTTATCAGATTTATCTTTTTTATGGTAGGAAGAAATCACAAACTAAGATGTAACTACCTTTTTGAATTTGGTATAAGACAATTAATAAAGCTTTGATTGTAAACTAAAAGCAATAACTGATAGCTGATAGCTGACGGCTGTTTGGGCAGCATTCCGCAGGAAATGCTTACGTTGCTATATTCTATGTATAGATGAATTATTATTATAAGTTGTGACAAACACTCTCAATAAATTTTTATGGTAGTAATCAAATTTAGTAAGAATAATTTTATTTAGATGTCAATTTTACGGAATAATAAAGGTTTAAAGTCTCTCCTTTAAAGGAGAAAAAAAATTTCCTTAAGCGTCAATCCTCTTTTTTTCAAGGAGAGGTAATTGTTAATTATTAATTATTAATTATTAATTATTAATTGTTGAACTAGCTTTTAGCTATCAGCTTGGGTTGAAATATTCTAATTCTACAATCAAGACCATTAAAGAAGGGTTGAAATACCCTTATTCAATTGCATTTCTCTCAGTTTTAGCTGAATTATGGCTGCTTAATTGCTGTTTGCAGAGCATTCTGTTAGGAAAAGCTTTTTAATATTTTGAGCTTCCACTAAACAAGTCATAATTTAGAAGCAATACACACCTCCAATAATAAAAAATTAAATCAATTATCGTACATAAATTATCAATTATTTCCCCCTACTCTGTACGGACGTTCCATGCAACCTCCCTACCTACTCCCTCTTTTCCAGAGATGTCTAATATTTTAAATAATTTTCTGAGGAACTAAAATCTTGGTAGAATTTATCTCAGAAAAAATAATAAGCTCCAGTATAAGTGAGGTAAATAATTAAATTGGTCAAACATCAATTATTTAATTCTGTCAACCGTTCCCGACAGCTAATTATTCAATTTATTAGTTTGTTTTGTCTTTGCTGTTTCCTAGTTATTAGTTGTAGTCAACCACAGAATAATCCTAATAACACCTCCACCACAGAAATTCAAACAAATCGTATTACAATTGGTACAACTCTTAAACCTCGTACCGTAGACCCAGCAGATGCCTACGAAGTAATATCTGGTAACTTACTCTATAACTTAGGCGATCGCCTCTACGGTTACAAGTTAGGAACAACAGAACTTGTCCCTCAACTAGCTACAGAAATGCCAAAAATTAGCGAAGATGGCATAACATATACAATTCCTCTTCGTCAGGGGGTAACATTTCATGACGGTACTCCCTTCAACAGTGAAGCAATGGCCTTTTCTTTAAAACGTTTTATTGAAAATGAAGGTCCACCTTCTTCTTTATTAGCAAATACAGTAGAGTCAGTAGAAGCTACCGGAGAATATCAGTTAACAATAAAGTTAAAAAAACCCTTTGCTGCTTTTACTCCTCTACTAGCATTTTCTGGTCTTTGTGCTGTTTCCCCTCAAGCATACACAATAGATGAAAATAAATTTAAACCCGATACATTTATTGGTACCGGACCATACAAATTAGCTGAATACGGTACTGATGTTTTACGATTAGATATATTTGAAAATTATTGGGGAGAAAAACCACAAAATCAAGGAGTTGACATTCAAATATTTTCTAGTTCAGCCAACTTATTTAATGCCTTTAAAACAGGTGCTATTGATGTAGCTTATCTATCTCTCGACACTGACCAAATTTATAATTTAGAACAAGAATCAGAACGTCAAGGTTGGCAAGTAATTTCTACAGATGGTAAGACAGTTAATTATATAGTTTTAAATATTAATTCAGCACCATTAGACAACAAAGCAGTGAGACAAGCATTAGCAGCTATTGTTGACAGAAATTTGTTAAATAAACGAGTTTTACGAGGGCAAGCAGAACCTATTTATAGTCTAATTCCCAATAAATTTGCAGGTTATAAACCAGTATTTCAAGAAAATTATGGAGATGGAAATTTTGACAAAGCTAAAGAGTTATTAAAAGAGGCAGGATATTCTCAAGATAATCCAGCAAAAATAGAAATTTGGTATGCATCTAATTCGACAAAAAGACAATTAGTCGCTAGTACACTCAGAGCATCCGTAGAAGACAAAATAGACGGTTTAATGGAGTTAGAATTAAATAGTGTAGAAGCAGCGACCGCCTTTAAAAATTTAGACAAAGGACTATATCAAACTTTTATGTTAGATTGGTACGGAGATTTTGTTGACCCTGATAACTATATCCAACCATTTTTAGAATGTACAAAAGGCTCAAAAGAAACAGGTTGCGAAGCAGGAGCTAGCCAATTTCAAGGTTCATTTTATTATAGCGATCGTATCAATCAATTAATAGAGCAACAACGTCAAGAACAAAACCCAGAAAAGCGCCAAGGTATTTTCAGAGAAATTCAAGACTTATTAGGAGAAGACGTTCCTTTTATTCCACTGTGGTTAGATAAAGATTATGTATTTGCTCAGAAAAATATTAACGGAGTAAATTTAGAACCAACTCAGCAATTTCCTTTCTGGACAATTAATAAATCATCATAGCTTCAAGAATTTAGAATTTAGAATGCGCGAATTTAGAATTACCTCTCCTTGAAAATGAAGAGGATTGACTCAAAGGAAAATATTTATTTATTATCCAGTTAAAAGGGGAGGTTTTAAACCACAATATTTCGTTAAGCATTCAGCTATCAGCTATCAGCTATTGATAACAGGAGGAGTTCAACAATTAATAATTAGGGTTTGCGTATGGAAAGTCTTTTAGTAGGGGTAGGAGACAGGAAACAGGAGACAACCCACCCCTAACCCCGACCGTGGAGGGGAGAAATGGGAATGAGCAAGGAGTTAGGAGTAACAATTGTAAGAATGATTTTTCGGCTCAACTATGCGCCTAAAATACTAACTTTTTGAGCATGAATAGCTTAAAACCAGGCACTTTTTAAAGGCCCCAAAATGCTAAAGTCTTTATATGTCAATGCTTTTAGATTTAATCAGCAGAGCAATAATTAGCCATAATAAAAATTTTATTCTCTTGATAGAGAATATTTTTTCCATTTGTCATGGGGAGGAAACAAATTTCCTCTTGTTTCCTACTCCCTACTACTTACTCCTTACTCCCTAAATTTTTTATTGGGGTTATTTAAAGAGACATTATATAAGGGATATCTTGTAGATAGTTAGAGTTATAACTTTCAAGGGAGTTCAGAAGACATATTGGCAAGGTACAGGAGCTAAAATTCAGAATAAATCATTGAGTAATTCATAAATTAAGTAGATTTAAAACCTCTGCTCTTAGTAATTAGTTCTAACTCCTGACTTCTGACTCCTTTTATTCCGCTCCGGTTAGATAAAGATTATGTATTTGTTCAGAAAAATATTAATGGAGTAAATTTAGAACCGACTTAGCTATTTCCTTTCTTGACAATTCATAAATAATCATAGCGTAACTATTCACCTATCAGCTCTCAATTATTAATAAGAGAAGCAGGTAAGAGAGTAATTGAAATCAAGAGAAATAACTGCTTGAGATAGATAGCTTCTATAATGGCAAAAGTCTCTTCTAGACATAAAATTTGACTTCTATTTTTCAGAGTCAGGACTTACCCACGGACAATAAATAGAGTGAGGGCGTTAGCCAATGCCATTCGCCCCTACATCTGGTTTTTTCAAGGTTAATTTGCGTAAGTCCTGATAGTATTACTCTACTATCAAACTGTAATTAAACTCTATTCCGGGCATTGCACAATGACGAATGATTTTAGATTTTTGATTGAATTGAATTTGGGATTTGAGAGTTGCTAGAATGATTAATTAATGGTTTTTTTTAGTCACAATATGAACTAAATTTTGGCAATATCATTCCATAATGTGCAACCCCTCAAATTCCTTCCTTCTTCCCTCTTCCTTCTTCCCTCTTCCTTCTTCCTTCTTCCTTCTTCCCTCTTCCTTCTTACTTCTTTCTTACCTTAATCAACGTAAAAAACAACTAACCATCCATAACACCAAAAACGTTACCAAAGTAATAAATATTTCTGTGGTTAAACCAGTTGCTAAAGCAGTCAATATTCCACCTAAAATCAACCCAAGAATTAAACCCGCAACAGTCAACAATACAGCACGACCAAACTTATTCTCTTTACGATTAAGAAAATAAAGACAACCACCAACTCCCAAAGCCAAAGTAAGTTGCAAAATAGACGGTTGACTAACCCCAGAATAAATACTAATAGCACCTAAAACCACATATATACCAGTAGGCCACAAAATATCAGCCTGACTAGGAGTATCAATTAACTTTTGTAGCCAAGCTGGCCCTTTTTCAGTCAACCCAGGAGTAAAACTATCAGGGACCTTCTTTGTTTGCTTCTCAGGAAACCGAATACGCTCAGGAACCTTAATCTTTCCTTCCTGACGCAACCTTAAACGGTCCATCAAAATCGAATCATAAGCAGCTTCAATATTTTCTATAACCTTTTGATCGCCACTATGCTGCTGCTTCAAACGTTCCTTTGCTGCTTGAATTTCATCAAAAGAAGCATCTTCAGTGAGACCAAGTTGTTGATAATGACTTAAATCGCTCATTTCAATTTATTAATAATTTTTTAAACTATGATACGGAGAAAGTTTGGGAATTTGGTAGCCCCGTCAATTTAGGCGCAGGGCGGGAAAATGACGTGGCGGTTTCAACCGCCGTAGTTAGGGTCATTAACGTACTCCAAAATCTTAGCAGTGCTGACTTTCCCTATTTTGATGATAATAGAAACATGAGCAAAACAACAAAAAATATGGGATGTCAACAAGTGTTGCTTCATCCCGATCAAAATCTGTTGGCCATATTAAAGTACTTGTGTGGCGAGGCCAATAAAGTATTCAATTGTTCCGTTTATTATGCTCGACAAGTTTGGTTTAAAGAAAATAGATTTCTCACTCAAGGTGAACTTTGTCGGCAGATGAAATGGAACGTACATTTTAATGCAATGTACGCCTCTAGTGCCCAACAAATATGCAACGGTATTGTTGAATCTTTTAGAAGTTTTAAACAACTACTTAAACTGTTTGGAAAAGGTGAATTAGCCAATCAACCCAAACCTCCTAAATATCGAAAACCAGGTCTATTTACTGTTTCTTATCCTAAAAAATGGCTGAAATTAACTGATATTGGGATTAAAGTTCCATTAGGCCGTAAGGTCAAAGCATGGTTTAGATTAGATGCTTTCTATATCCCAATGCCAAGTAATCTAGACTGGAACCTAATTAAAGAAATTAGAATTATGCCTCGTCATGGTTGTTTTTATGCTGAGTTTGTTTATGAAATGAAAACTCAGTCAGTTAAGTTAGACCCTAACCAAGCTCTTTCTATTGACCACGGCCTAGACAACTGGTTAACTTGTGTAGATACTCAAGGCCATAGTTTTATTGTTGATGGCAAACATCTCAAGTCCAAAAATCAGTGGTACAACAAACATATAGCTACTCTGAAGAAAAATAAACCACAAGATTTTTGGTCTAAAAGATTAGCTTGTATAACTGAAAAACGTAATCGTCAGATGCGAGATGCCGTTAATAAAACAGCAAGATTAGTAATCAATCATTGCCTTAAATATGGAATTGGCACGATTGTTTTTGGATGGAATAAAGGTCAAAAACAGTCAATTGAATTAGGGAGTAAAATTAATCAAAAATTTGTACAAATTCCTACAGCTAAACTCAAGGAAAGAATTGAACAACTTTGTAATTTATATGGGCTTAAGTTTGTAGAAACTGAAGAATCTTATACTTCAAAAGCGTCGTTTTTAGATGATGACTTTCTCCCAATCAGGGCGTGAAAAACCCGACAACTGGAAACCATCAGGAAAGCGAGTCAAACGCGGTTTATATCAATTATCAGTCGGTTATCTGATTAACGCTGATGCTAACGGTGCGGCAAACATTCTCAGAAAAGTATCTGGAAGGCTTGGTCTTGACTTAAGCCAACTAAGTAGAGGTGCTTTGACAACGCCTTTAAGAGTTCGATTTTGGGCTACTTAAGAATCCCTGCGTCTTGAGACCGGGGAGTGTCAAAAATTACCGAATAATCTCATAAATTAACATAAGTACTAACTATCAAAAATAGCTTTTAACCCCCTGAGATTAATAGAAGGAAAATCAAAATTAAAGATGTCGAGAGGCAAAGAATAAGACTTTACTTAAGTAAAGCATTTAACATTGGTTAGAGAAAAAAAGTAATTTTAGCTCCAGAGTATGTTCTGCCAAACATTGAAATTACCACTTGATTAATTTACACTATCTGTCTTTTGGCTTTTTAATTTATACTTTTGACTTAATTCAACCCACTGACTATTCCTGACCACTGCACTTTTTTCTGTTTTTCACGCCGATAAGAAAAAAAGTAATCCGGTTGTTGATAAGTACAATAAGGAGCGATCGCCATCTGTGAATGACCAATACCCAATTGCTCCAACTGTAAAACATTAACCATACGCACATCCAAGCGGACCTTACCCGGTTCAGGATCGGATAAAACTGGTGAATTAGGTAAAAGCCCCATAAAATGCAAAATCTCCTCAGTAGTTGCTCTCTCTATTTGTGGAACAACAGTCGCCCCAACCTCAGCCGCCACATCTTCAGATACTTGATAAACCTCTCCAGCAATAGCAGGTCCAAGAACAAATAATAAATCGGATAATTGACTACCCTGAGCTTGAAAACTTGCCAATGCCACCGGAACAATTTTAGCGGCCGTGCCACGCCATCCGGCATGAACTGCTGCCACTTGTCCTGTTTTTTTGTCAGCAATCAAAACAGGTACACAGTCAGCACTGCAAACCCAAACTGCTTGTTTTGTTGTTTGAGTTATTAAACCATCAGCTTCAGCATAAGTTTTTTCGGCATCAGAGTTAGGCATCTCTACCTGAGTAGCTTTCCCTGTTGTTAGTACAGTATTGCCATGTACTTGCTTCACACGATATACCTCAGCAGAAGAAGGGAATAGTTCTACTAATTCTCCTGGTGTACGAGGCCAAAAATGGTGAGTAAAAAAGCCATGAGGCCAATTTTCCAAGAGGCTACAAGTTAGGTAAGATAATCCTTGCCATTTTTGCCAGTGCCAAGTGGCATTATTCTCGCCCAAAATTTGGTAGTATCTATTTAATTGTTGTGAGTCAGAGTCAGCTACAGTCATTTCAGTTATCAGTTATCAGTTATCAGTACCTCTAGTTAGAGTCAGAGGCTTGAAATATTGAACTTTATTTTTTTTTCATCCCCTTGAAAGGGGAGGCTTGAGACCTGATTTTTTGGTCATCAGAATCAAAGTTATTGTTTAGGATTGAGATTATTATTTTGACATTTTTGTGCCTTCTACTGCACAAGATTAGGAGTCTACCCAAAATTAAAGTGCTTCAGAGAATGAAT
This sequence comes from Okeania sp. KiyG1, assembly GCF_014132355.1. Taxonomy (GTDB): domain Bacteria; phylum Cyanobacteriota; class Cyanobacteriia; order Cyanobacteriales; family Microcoleaceae; genus Okeania. The sequence continues at coordinate 84,891 of NZ_BLZO01000184.1, read as the reverse complement.
TTGACTATTGCTATATTCGCAATATGAAGTAGAAGGAACAATTAATGATTTAATTTTTGGTGCTTCAGAGGATGAAATGACTATTGCGGCATCCGCAACAAAAGTAGAAGTCACACCTCCAACTCTGAGTACTTCACAGAATGAAATGACTATTGCGGCATCCGCAACAAAAGTAGAAGCCACACCTCCAACTCTGAGTGCTTCACACAATGAAATGACTATTGCGACATCCGCAACAGAAGTAGAAGTCACACCCCAACTTCGAGTGCTTCACAGAATGAAATGACTATTGCGACATCCGCAACAGAAGTAGAAGTCACACCCCAACTCCGAGTGCTTCAGAGGATGAAATGACTATTGCGACATTCGCAACAGAAGTAGAAGTCACACCTCCAACTCTGAGTGCTTCACAGAATGAACTGGCTATTGCGACATCCGCAACAGAAGTAGAACTAATAATTGAGTCATCAGCTCCGAGTGCTTCACAGAATGAAATGACTATTGCGGCATCCGCAACAAAAGTAGAAGTCACACCTCCAACCCTGAGTGCTTCACAGAATGAAATGACTATTGCGACATCCGCAACAGAAGTAGAAGTCACACCCCAACTTCGAGTGCTTCACAGGATGAAATGACTATTGCGGCATCCGCAACAAAAGTAGAAGTCGCACCTCCAACTTCTAGTGCTTCACAGAATGAAACGACTATTGCGACATCCGCAACAGAAGTAGAAGTCACACCCCCAACTTCGAGTGCTTCATAGAATGAACTGGCGATTGCGGCATCCGCAACAAAAGCAGAAGTCACACCCCAACTCCGAGTGCTTCAGAGGATGAAATGACTATTGCGGCATCCGCAACAAAAGTAGAAGTCACACCTCCAACTTCTAGTGCTTCACAGAATGAAATGACTATTGCGATATCCGCAACAGAAGTAGAAGTCACACCTCCAACTCTGAGTACTTCACAGAATGAAATGACTATTGCGGCATCCGCAACAAAAGTAGAAGTCACACCTCCAACTTCTAGTGCTTCAGAGAATGAAACGACTATTGCGATATCCGCAACAGAAGTAGAAGTCACACCCCCAACTTCGAGTGCTTCACAGGATGAAATGACTATTGCGGCATCCGCAACAGAAGTAGAAGTCACACCCCCAACTTCGAGTGCTTCACAGGATGAAATGACTATTGCGGCATCCGCAACAAAAGTAGAAGTCACACCCCCAACTTCGAGTGCTTCACAGGATGAAATGACTATTGCGACATCCGCAACAGAAGTAGAAGTCACACCTCCAACTTCGAGTGCTTCACAGAATGAAATGACTATTGCGACATCCGCAACAGAAGTAGAACAAATTATTGAGTCATCAACTTAAGGAAAGGTTAGGACAGTTCAAAAGTTTAAAACTCAGATAAAGTAAAACTTTTCCTTCTTCCTTCTTTCTTCTTCCTTGTTCCTTCTGCGATAAAGTGTTGATATCTATCAACTTTGACCCAATACTAGGAAAATTGTCAGTAGCAGAATTTAACAAAAAAAAATTTATAGACAGCTTGTCAAATATTCAGGGAGTTTCAGATAAATTCACCGCTTCAACATTCCCTAATCTCCATATTTTTCTGAGCCTCCCCTCAACAAATCAAACTCTTTGGCAATTAATCGACTCCGGAAACCCATCAAGCATTGTTATTGCCAGTCAACAAACAGCAGGACGCGGTCAATGGGGAAGAAATTGGCAGTCAACTGTCGGTGGCCTATATATGTCAATAGCGATCGCTAAGAGCAATACCATCGCTCCTAATATTTCTATATCTCAAACTTCTCAGCTAACTTTATCAAGTGCTTGGGGTATAGCCTCTAGTTTGAGGGATTATGGTGTACCAGTTAAAGTTAAGTGGCCCAACGACTTAATTTTAGAACACAAAAAATTAGGAGGCATCTTAACAGAGACTAGGATAAACAAGAAAAAAATTTCTCAAGCAGTCATTGGCGTAGGAATTAATTGGGCTAATTCTGTGCCAGAAACAGGAATTAATTTGCAGAGCTATTATAGGAAACAGTCAAAATCAGGAATATTCTCTCTAGAGATGTTAGCTGCTATAGTCTTTCATGGACTAGATTCTGGCATTAAACAACTTTTAGAGTCAGGAATAGAAAGTATCTTACCTTCCTATCAGCAACTACTAATAAATATTGGGCAGCAAGTAGTAGTAGAAGATCGTATTGGCACAATTGTGGGAGTAACGACTAATGGGGAATTACGGGTCAAGTTTAACCAAGACTCAGGTAGTCCGCTAACTCAGCCTCAAATATCTTCTTCAGAAATTTTCCTAAAACCCGGTACAATCAATCTGGGTTATGGCCAACCTTTTCCCGGAAGCCAGGAGTGAGGGAGTGGCTCACACGGATTATGGCACGGATATACGGATAGGTCAGGGAGTGGGGGAGTGGCTCACACAGATTATGGCACGGATATACGGATAGGTCAGGGAGTGGGGGAGTGGCTCATACGGATTATGGCACGGATATACGGATAGGTCAGGGAGTGGGGGAGTGGCTCACACAGATTATGGCACGGATATACGGATAGGTCAGGGAGTGGGGGAGTAGGGGCGAATGGCATTCGCCCTCACTGGATTTAGTGTCTGTGCGTAAATCCTGCTCCTACTGTCTACTTCCTAACCCAAAATAATTTTGTGTAGTCTACTTAAATGTTAAATGAAAAGCGCTGTAGTTGAAGTCAAATAAAGCAAGTAGATTTTTCTACTAGGGAAATTAATATAGCAGTCGAAGTAAAGGACGCGGATATATCAAAATCTTAAAACTCAGACAACGCCAGATTTTTCCTTATTCTTTCTTCTCCTATAAGACACGCTCATAGTCGGTCTTTGACTATCCATAAGCAATTTTCCCTTCTGCTTTCTGTCTTCTACCTTATGCCTTATGCCTTCTTCAATGTTAAAGTTAATTTTTATTAAACTGCATTAATTGTCAATTCAAATAGGACTTACGCAAATTCACCTTAAAAACGCCATATGTAGGGGCTAATTAATTCGCCCTCAATTGATTTAGTGTCCATGGGTAAGTCTTGTCAAAGTAATAAGTATAGTGTGAGGAAATGATGGTATCAGAGAACGAAAACCTGTCAGTAGAGTCTAAAACTGAACTACAGGAAACAACCAAAAAGCCAAATCAAAATATTATTCAGACCAAACTTCTAACTCATAAGTCTCTTATGCAGCTTGGTTGTTGTCTAGCAAGTCTAGGAATGTTGAGTAGAGGAATAGTTTTAGCGGAGGCAATTTTAGAAATAGAAGTGTATGACTATGAGCCATCATATCAACCTGCTCCAGTAGATAACTACTATCCCCAAACATCCTATTCGGAACCATCCTATTCACCAGAACCATATTATTCGGAACCCTACTACGAACCAACACCTTCATACACACCGGAACCATATTACGAACCCGAACCTTATTATTCACAACCATATTACGAACCAGAACCATATTACGAACCAGAACCTTATTATTCTGCTTCACCAAGTTATTCGGAACCATACTATTCGGAACCATACTATTACGAACCGGAACCAGAACCATATTATTCTCAACCAGCACCAAGTTATTACGAACCAGAACCTTATTATTATTCTCAACCAGCGCCAAGTTATTACGAACCAGAACCATATTATTCCCAACCAGCACCAAGTTATTACGAACCAGAACCTTATTATTATTCCCAACCAGAACCAGAACCAGAACCAGAACCAGACAGTGGTATTTATCTGCCGAAAAATTTGTATGTCGCACCTCCGACAAATACAGGACTCAACCTATCAAAACAACCAAAATATCAGGAGTTACCACCTCTAACATTACCAAAACCTGAAAAACTTTATTATTATGACGGTTCGACTAACGCTTATATAGATAATACAGAATACAAAACTGGCGCAACAGAAAGTTATGAAGCACCAAGTACAGTAGTTTTCTCGGAACGTTCCACAGATAATATCGCCGAATATCCAACAACTAACAAAAATTGGGGTGCTGTTGCCGAAAATAACAATTGGAGCGCCCCTACTCAGACTAATAACTGGAGTTCTACAACTGCAACAAATAATTGGAGCGCCCCCGCTCAGACTAATAACTGGAGCGCCCCTGCTCAAACAGCATCCAACAATTCATGGAGTGGGGAAACTCAACAAAGTTACTATTCTCAAAATAACTATCAAGACTCATATCAAAATAGCTATCAAGACTCATCCTACGATAACAACTATTACTCCTCCAACAACAATTATTACGCCTCCAACAACAATTATTATTCAGACACTTCTAGTTATAGTCAAAGTAGCTATTACTCTGGTTCATCCTCCAGTCAAAGCAGTTATTACTCCAGCACCTCCTATACTCCAAGTCATTACTCAGGTTCGTCACAAGGAGTAGAAGTCGCTGCAGTTTTACCCGCTCAGGTGCAGGGTTTATTTGATAACCCAATTACTCAGTCAGGTTTAGCATATTATAACCGCACCATGCGACCCCCAGCAGTAGCAGGAAATGGTAACACTAGAATAATATTTCCTCTATCTATCCCCGCACCCATCACTTCATTTTTTGGTTGGAGACAACATCCAATATTAGGTTATAAGAAATTTCACACAGGTACAGACTTAGGAGCGCCAACAGGAACCCCAGTAGTTGCAACTTATGCAGGTCAAGTAGCGATCGCTGACTGGTTAGGAGGTTATGGTGTCACTGTGGTATTAGACCACCAGAAAAAATCATTGGAAACTCTCTACGGTCACTTATCAGAAATTTTTGTGAAACCAGGAGAGGTTGTCAAACAAGGTGAAGTTATTGGACGAGTTGGTAGTACGGGAATGTCTACAGGTCCGCACTTACATTTTGAAATGCGACAGTTAACAAAGGATGGGTGGGTTGCGAAAAACCCAGATACTCATATTCAGTTTGCATTGGTGAATTTGATGACAGCGTTGAAAATTACTGAAATACCACCTGTACCGGAAATAAGTATTAATGAGTTGGTGAAACAGACTAAAGAATTAGATTCTGGTGTACCACAACTGCCACCTTTACCACCAGGTTTTGAAGTACCTATTCCTGACTTAGAACCACCAATTTTTGAATTGACAAAAGCTGCGGAAAAGTCTGATGAAAATACAAAAATTAGTTTGAATGAAGAGGAGAAAAAAGTCGTGGAATAGAGTTAGTTGGATCGGGGAAATTTGACAAAACTCTTAGCCCCCTAAATCCCCCAAAATTGGGGGACTTAAAGATAGCAAATTGACTCTTGTTCCCCCCAAAATTGGGGGGCTAGGGGGGCAAAATTCACAGCCCCTAAATCCCCCAAAATTGGGGGACTTAAAGATAGCAAATTGACTCTTTTTCCCCAAAAAATTGGGGGGCTAGGGGGCAAAATTCACAGCCCCTAAATCCCCCAAAATTGGGGGACTTAAAGATAGCAAATTGACTCTTTTTCCCCAAAAAATTGGGGGGCTAGGGGGGCAAAATTCACAGCCCCCTAAATCCCCCAAAATTGGGGGACTTAAAGATAGCAAGAGGAAAGTCAAAAGTCAAAAGTTAAAAGTCAAAACTAGGATTTGATATAGAGCGATCGCTCTCCAGAGTCAAGTCAAAAGTTAAAAGTTAAAAGTTAAAAGTTAAAAGTCAAAACTAGGATTTGATATAGAGCGATCGCTCTCCAGAGTTTATCTAAAAATAAAATAAGTTAAAATATAAAAATTATCTCTGGGCAACTACTGAAAAATGTCCAAAACCTTAAAAATCAGAACTAATTATTATTATGGAAGACAAGAAAATTTGGATTATTGCTGATGAAACTGCTTCAAAAGTCTCTGGTGAGAAAGATCCAGTAGATACTGGACCTAAGTATAGTAATTCGTCAAAAGAATCTACCGAATCTGACAGAAAAAGATTTCAGGTTAAAGCTGAAGATTTGAAACGAGAAATGTCTGAATTTCTTGAAGTTATTGAATATGTATTTGACCAAACAAATCGAGAATCTTCTAATGTTAATTTAAAAGAAATAGAATTATCTGTTGAAATTAATGGAGAAGGTCAAGTTACTCTATTTGGTATTGGTGGAAAAGCTGGAAGTAAAGGTGCAATTAAATTAAAATTAGAACGAAAGGAGTCTTAAAAGATGGCAAAAAATTGGGCTATTTGTGTTGGGATTAATCATTACGATAATATGCCAACTCTTCAATATGCTAAGAGAGATGCTGAATTAATGCGGGATTATTTTCTCAATGAAGCAGGTTTTGAGAAAGTTTATTTATTTACTGATAATTCTCCTCAAATTAATGATGTAGATCAACCTTTTAATTCCCAACCTACCTATGGCACTTTAAGAAGGTTTTTACGAGAGAGATTTGAGAATGAATTTTTATCTGCTGGTGATAATTTTTGGTTCTTTTATAGTGGTCATGGAATGCGTTTTAATGACCGAGATTATTTAATGCCTACTGATGCTGATCCTCATCCAGATGGAGTAGAAAATACTGCTATTCCCCTTTATTTTGTGACAGAAAGATTAAGGCGATGTGGAGCAGATAATATTATTTTATTTTTGGATGCTTGTCGCAGTCAGGAAAGTTCAAAGGGTTTAGGTATAGGAAAAGAAAAGCAAAAAGGAGTAATTACATTTTTTTCTTGTAGTCCCAATGAAAGGTCTTATGAAATTGAGGATGAAAGGATAAAACAGGGTGCTTTTACCTATTCTTTATTAGAAGCTTTAAGAATTCAAGGTGAAGGTAATTGTGCAACTGTTGAAAGATTATATAATCGTCTACTTTATAGAATTCCTGATATTAATCGTCAATTTAGAAAGCCTCGGCAAACTCCTTATGCTATTGTTGAACCTGCTACTAAATATCATTTAATTTTATTGGAAAAACAGGCAACTGAACAAGATATTGCTACTCTCAGAGAAGAGGCATTAGAAACAGAAAATGAGGATAATCTAGAATTAGCAGAACAATTATGGATTCGCGTTTTAGCAGTTTCTCCTGCTAATGAAAAAGCTTTAAAAGCTCTGAGAAGAATTTGGCAGAAGCAGCACAATATAAAATCAGGTATAACTTCTGAAAATTCTATTAAACAAGAAACAAAATCTACAGGAGATAAAGCTGCTAATTGGAGTTCAAAAGAGACAGATGAAAATTCAAAAAATGATGAAATAGAATTACTTTCTGACAAAAATGTAGACTATACAAAACTCCGTGAATTTCTAGCAAATGGGGAATGGAAAAAGGCAGATATGGAAACTGCTCGTTGTATGTTGAAAGTTGCGGGGCAAGAGGAGCAAAGATATCTAGACATAGAAGATATAGAAAATTTTCCTTGCACAGACCTCCGCACAATAGACCAACTTTGGGTAAAATATAGCGATGGTAAATTTGGCTTTTCTGTGCAAAAAGAAATTTATCAGAATTTAGGAGGAAAAAAAGAGTATAATGAAGAACTCTGGAAAGAATTTGCAGATAAAGTAGGATGGCGTAAAGGAGAAAAATGGTTATATTACAGTGAATTAACTTTCGACATTAGCACCCATTATAAAGGTCATCTACCGTCAAGAGTTGGGTGGTCTAAGATGTGGTGGTTTGTTGGGGGAGTGCTACTCTTCTCTCGCGCAGAGAATTGTAGACTGTAACATATAAACATTTCAGCCGCCTCAGTCAGTTATCAGTTACCAGTTATCAGCACAATATTTAAAGTTTATTGTTATCAACAAAATTAACAAAACGACCCCAGTAGTCATATCAAAAATTTATTGTTTCTACTTCCCAAATAATGAAACTACCCCAACCTGTCATTTCAGTTATCAGTTATCAGTTATCAGTTATCAGCACAATATTTAAAGTTTATTGTTATCAACAAAATTAACAAAACGACCCCAGTAGTCATATCAAAAATTTATTGTTTCTACTCCCCAAATAATGAAACTACCCCAACCTGTCATTTCAGTTATCAGTTATCAGTTATCAGTTATCAGCACAATATTTAAAGTTTATTGTTATCAACAAAATTAACAAAACGACCCCAGTAGTCATATCAAAAATTTATTGTTTCTACTCCCCAAATAATGAAACTACTCCAAGCTGTAATTATTCCTGATGAAAACTGGCAATGAATCATCAACTCCCAGAATTTGATAGTCTTAGTTTAAAAGTAGAGTTAGTTGACTAAAATTAATACCCGAAATAAGTCGTTTTTTAGGAATTATTATTACCGAAAAATTGTGGTCTAAAGCCTCCCCTTTTCAGGGGATAAAAAAAGAACATATTCCTTATTTCAAGCATCTTGCTTTCCTAGGTCATGCTGCGCAAACAGCTAGAGGTACTGTTAACGCAGTTCCTCCGACAGGAGGCTAACTGATAACTGATAACTGATAACTGAAATGACCATGTATTATAACGACCATCCACCTCCTCATTTTCACCTTCGTTATAACCAACAAAAAGCTTTAATTGATAGAAAACCTTTCCATTCTTGAAGGTAAATTAACCCCTAGAATTCTTGTTTTAGTAATCGAATAGGCAACAATTCATCAAAGAGAACTTCTAGAAAACTAGCAACGAGCAAGAGAACAAAATCCTTTGGAAAAAATTGAACCTTTGGAGTAAATCATGTTAAAAGACATTATCGAAGTTAATCATCAAGAAAACTATCTACTTTATCTGAAATTTGAAGATGGGAAAGAGGGAATTGTAGATATTAGTCAGCTAATAGAATTTACGGGAATTTTTGCCAAATTACAAGATATAAATTATTTTAAAACTGTTAAACTTAATCCTGAATGGGGAACAATTTACTGGGAAAATGGCGCAGATTTAGATCCAGATGTTTTGTATTCTATTGTGACAAATGAACCAATTCCTCAATATATTTCCAGAACAACAAAAGATAAAACCATAAATGCTTGAATTATACCAACGTATTTCTCTAACCAAAGACTTCCCAGAATATCACCTAAAAAAAGGTGATATTGCCATGTTAATTGATACAGCAATTCACCCAGAAGGAGGAGAAAATGGCTATGTTTTAGAAGTATTTAATGCCATAGGAGAATCTATTGTAGAATTCGTGATGTAGCTACCGCACTTGCTGTGCGATCGCTATTATTCATAACCAAAGAAAAATTATCATCCTGTGAAGCTCCAAAAAAAACGGCAAGGTATTAGCCCTTGCATCCTCAAAAAAATTATGATAGTATGTAATCATTGGGTGTTGCTCGCCCCTACACATGACTTTTTATTCAACGCCAAAACAGCATTTCGTTACTGAATACATATAGAAAAGATACTCAGACACCAAAGCACCAGAAAGTTATCATCCTGTGAAGCACTAAGAAAAGAAGTGGCGACACCGAAAAATTTTCACCCCATCAACACATCCATATATTTACTCATGTAGAATTCGTGATGTAGCTACCGCACTTACTGTGCGATCGCTATTATTCATAACCAAAGAAAAATGTCATCCTGTAAAGCTCCAAAAAAAAACGGCAAGGTATTAGCCCTTGCATCCTCAAAAAAATTATGATAGTATGTAATCATTGGGAGCTACTCGCCCCTGTATATGACTTTTTATTCAACCAAGGAAAAACTTATATTTTGTGTTGATACTTAATCTAAAAATCATTACCACTCAGCAACGCCTAAAAAAATGCCAATATGATGCTAAACAGCTATCCAAGTAACAAGATGCTAGACAGAACCAAAGACATTGACTCCCTCACTAACTTCAAGCGTAATACTACTCAATATTTGCAGCGAATTAAGGAAAGCGGAAACCCACTCATCCTCACAGTTAATGGTAAAGCTGAAGTAGTAGTTCAAGATGCAGAGTCATACCAAAAATTACTAGAATTAGTAGACCATATACAAGCAATAGAAGGTATTCAGGCAGGTTTAAATTCAGTACAAGAGGGACGCACTTTTCCAGCAAAGCAAACATTAACCAAGCTCAAACAGAAGCATGGAATATCAAATTGAAATTAGCGATCGCTTCTAATTTAGATAGTCAAATTACACCACATTTAACAATAGTATTCATAACTCAACTTTGCCTATCCTTGACAATTCAACACACCTCAAAAACTAATATTTTATATTATATATGTATTAACAAAATCTAACATATTGAGGCCAAATAGTTATGACAAGTGGATTAGAAAATAAAGTACTAAAATTAACAATTCCTACTCTAGAAAATGGCGATCGCTTAACTCGAATTGAATTTGAACATCGTTACAGTAAGTCAAATGTTAAAAAAGCAGAATTAATTGAGGGAATAGTTTATATGGCATCTCCTTTACGAATTACAAAACATGGTAATCCTCATGCAAGAATTATGACTTGGTTAGGTATTTATTGGTCAGCAACTCCAGGTATAGAACTTGGTGATAATTCTACTGTTCGTTTGGATGGAGATAACGAACCTCAACCCGATGCTTTACTGCGAATTGAAAATGGTGGGCAGTCAATTATTAGTGAGGATGGTTATGTGGAAGGAGCGCCGGAATTAATAGTAGAAATTGCTGCTAGTACTGTTTCTATTGATGTGCATGAAAAAAAGAAAATCTATCGTCGTAATCAAGTTCAAGAATATCTGGTTTGGCGCGTCGAAGATGGAGAAATTGATTGGTATAGCTTAAAAGAAGGGGAATATATTCAGCTTCAACCTAATTCCGAGGGAATAATTTATAGTGAAGTTTTTCCTGGTTTATGGTTAGATAAAACAGCTTTATTAACAGGAAATTTAATCAAAGTAATTGAAGTTGTACAACTTGGGTTAGCGACAGCAGAACATCAAAATTTTGTGGATAAATTATCAAAATAGGGAGTAGGAGGAAATAATTAATAATTAATAATTAATAATTAATAATTCTGGTTGAAAGCCTCCCCTTTTAAGGGGAAAAAAGCGGTCGTTTGCGGAGCATTCCGTAGGATGGGATGGATGGGTTTCCTAATCATATTCAATCGACCAAGAGAAGAAATAATATTTCCTTATATTCAATTCCGTAACGTTTTTAACCAGAGGTAATTATCAATTATCCATTATCAATTATCAATTAATGAACTATTCCCTGCTATCCAAAAATCTGAAACTAAACATCGTAACTTCGTGCTTCAGCAGCTTCTGGGTTATCCTCACAATAGAGGTCAAAAGCACTTTTTTCCATCCTTTCTGCCTTTTGATGAGCAGCTTCAGCTTGTAACTCTTCTACAACATCCCAAGCTGCTGCACATTCTTTAGAAGTCACACCTTTTTCCGCACAAATACTCCTTGCTTCTTCAATAGCTGCTTCTATTCTCCTTTCAAGCAATACAGATTTTGGTTTCTCCACAAAATCACTTTTGCTTAAAATATCTGTAATTGAAATAATACCAAGTAACTTATCCTTAATTACAGGCGCTCGATGTATACCTGTATTAGCAAATAATCTCGCTACATATTCTACACCTAGATCGGGGTTAACAACAATGCAAGGTTTAGTCATAATTTCATAAACTCGCACTTGTTTAGGGTCTTTGCCGTAAGCAGCAACCTGATAAACAATATCTGTCTCTGTGATAATACCATAAGCATCTTGTTCGTGACGGCGTTCCACAATTAGAGCGCGCAGACAGAGATCGTTCATTTTCTTCACAGCATCAGCTACCGTTGCCGAACCACGAATTTTTTCAACCTCTGTGGTCATAATATCTTTAGCTTTCATCATCTTGACTTTTCCTCAATAATATGTATTTAGTTATTGATATTTAAGCTACTAATATTTAGCAGCTTTAGTTATTAATTTAAGATTAGGATAAAAGAGTTATTTAGTCTATAGATTTATCAAATCAAATTATTTTTAATTAGCTGTTAGTTCAGAGCTAGTTAGTATCAGACAAATCTTTAACAGTCAATTTCCAGCTAGAACTTTTCTCTTTATTTACCAAAATTTTATTCATAATATCTCCAAAATCTTTTTGTAGTTTTTGAGTGACAGTAATTGGAAAATCTAAGTCTATTTCCTGATTTTGTACGATCGCTGCCAACTCAGCAAAATTAACTTTTTGAGTAACTCGTTCTGTAGGTGATAATTTAAAAGTTGAAGTTTCAGAAATATTCTGTGCTTGCATAGCTAATTTTATCCGCTCAAGTATATGAGCAATTTCTGAATCTAACAATTTCCATTCATGTAAAATATCTTGATATCTTTGACTTAGTTCCTCTAAATTCTCAGTAGTAGGTTCAGAATTATTTTGTTTCATTAATTCTAACAAAGCTAAATGTACTTGAGCTAAATAAACACAGTCCATTTTCGCATATTCTAACTGTTTTTCTGTCAGTGGGCGTTGTCCCCAGTCACTTCCCTGTATTTGTTTATCTATATTTTTAAAATCAGTTAAATTTTCAACTAATGTCTTCAGTTTTAAATTAGGAAGAGGCAAAATATAATAAGGTAATTTTTTCGCTATTTCCCAAGTGCAAGTAATATTTTCAGCTTGATTTTTACCCAAAAATTTAATATCAAATCTAGCATTATGAAATACCTTCTCAATATTAGGTTCGACCATTATGTTATCGATAAAAAAATTAGTTAGATCGGGATTATCTAAAACATCCAAAATATAAACGCGATCGCCCACTAAATCTTGAGAGTCAGCTAAGACTTGAATTAAAGACAATCTAGGTTTACGAGTCTTATAATCAGCAACTTCTGTATCAATCCAAAGTATATTAGCAGTAGCTAATTGTTCAATACATTTTTAATATCATTATTATCCGTCAAATAAAACATATAAATTAATAAAAAATCTTAAAATTACAGTATTAATACCAATTCACTTTAGGTATATCACAAATAGTTTTGCTCCTTTTAATATTAAATAACTTCGGTAAATTACCTAAAAATTATGGTTTAAAGCCTCCCCTTTTAAGGGGATAATAAAGAAAAAATTTCCTTTGAGTCAATCCTATCCCTTTTAAAGGAGAGGTAATTAATAATTAATAATTAATAATTAATAATTAATAATTATTGAATGTAGCATCAAAGTTTTGTAGCTCTATAAAATCTTACTTTTGACTTTTGACTTTTGAATTATCACTTTTGATTTTTGACTTCTGTGAAGTTAATGTAGCATCAAAGTGTTGCAGCTCTATAAAATCTTACTTTTGACTTTTGACTTTTGACTTTTGAATTATCACTTTTGAATTATCACTTTTAAGGACAAGTTGTACCATCAGGCATAATTGCTCCCCTCATATCTGCATCTCGTAGATTAGTTTTATTTAGCTTCGCATCAATCAATACAGCCTTAATTAATGTTGCTCCTGTCAGATTTGACCAACTTAAATTAGCCCGAAATAAATTAGCCCCACTCATATTAGCTCCTCGAAAAGTAGTCCAACTAACATTAGCAGTTCGTAGTTTCGCTCCACTTAAATTAGCTTCACTCAAAGTAGCTCCAATAGTAGTAGATTTGCTCAATTCAGCTTCACTCAGATTAGCCCCACTTAACATCGCCCCACTCAGAATGCCATTACTTAGATTGGCCTCTTCTAAAATTGACTCATTCATCAAGGCATTTGTTAAATTCGCAGACTCTAAATTTGAGCCATTTAAAATAGCTCTGATCAAATTAACGCGAATCATTGTAGCTGCTGTTAAATTAGCTGCCGTTAAATTAGCCTGACTGAAATTAGCTTCTGTTAGATTAGCACCTCTTAAATCCGCTTGACTTAAATTAGCTTCCCTAGAATTAGAACCCCGTAGATTAGCCTCACTCAAATCAGCATTAGTTAAGTCAGTTTTCACCAGACTCGCTCCAATCAAATTAGCTTCACTCAAATTAGTCCCATTGAGATAAGCATTCTCTAAATCCACTTCTCTGAGATTAACTCCACATAGGCGACCATCCATAAGTTTTATATTACGGAAGTTTGCCCTAGTAAAGTTAGCATTACTTAAATCAGCTCCCCTTAAATCTACCCCTACTAGAGTAATACCTTTAAAATTTCTTTCCCCTGCTGCATACTGCTTTAGAAGTTCTTCCGCCTCCATTTGCACCGCCTCAAACTATTTTCTATTTTATATTTTATATTTAAACTAGTGCCGCTACGCGTAAGTCAAAAGTCAAAAGTCAAAAGTCAAAAGTATTGATTTGTAATTGTTTTAGGATTTTGTAACTGGTCAGTTATTTGAGCCATCCTGCACTAGGACATTACTAACTTATATAAAGTAAAGAGAACCCCCATATATACCTAATTAACTTATTAACTAGCTTTTTCTATAAAACTTTTTGCTTTAGACAGGAGACAGGAGACAGGAGACAGGGAGACAACCCACCCCTAACCCCGACCGTGGAGGGGAAGACAGGAAGAACGAGGAATGAGCAAGGAGGTAGGAGTAACAATTGTCAATTCGGGATTTTTCTGCCCAACGATGAGCCTAAAATACGCTCCATGGATGAGCGTTAAGAGCTGAAAAATTTGCACTGCAATTCGACCCCAAAAAGGTACTTGTCTTTATATGTCAATGCTTTTAGATTAGATCGGTCACGCCCTAAAATACATAGGGTCTGCTGAAAAAGTCTTTTTTAAGGAGTAGGGGACCCACCCCTAACCCCGACCGTGGAGGGGAAAAAGGGAGTAGGGGAGTAGGGGAGTAGGGGAGAATTTTTTTGCCCAACTCTTCTAAAAATGCGCTCCATGCATGAGCATCAAGAGCTGAAAACCATGTACTTTTTCAATACCTAAAAAGGCTAAAACCTTTATCTGGTAATAATTTGAGATTTAATCAGCAAACCCTAAATATAGCAGTCGAAGTAAACGCCGCGGACATATCAAAAGCTTAAAACTCAGACAAGTCAAATTTTTCCTTCTTCCTTCTCTCCTAGATAGCTAAAGCCTTTTCTCCTAGATAACTAAAGCCTTCTTCCTTCTGCTATACACCAAATTAAGGGCCTAAGTTTAGTAACTTTATTGTAAATATCTCAAAAACCACGCTTATCTTCTGAGAAAATCAAGAACATAAGATAGTACAACAAAAAAAATACTATGCCAGAGAATGTAAGAAGCCAATTAATCACAAAAGGAGTACAACGTGCTCCTAACCGAGCTATGCTCAGAGCTGTAGGTTTTGAAGATTCAGACTTTACTAAACCGATAGTCGCAGTAGCAAACGCTTATAGCACTATTACCCCCTGCAATATGGGCATCAATGATTTGGCCATGCGGGCCATGGCAGGAGCCAAACAAGCAGGGGCAATGCCACAGATATTTGGCACAATTACCATTAGCGATGGTATTTCTATGGGAACTGAGGGAATGAAATACTCCCTTGTTTCTAGGGATGTCATTGCTGACTCCATCGAAACAGTTTGTAATGGCCAGGCTATGGACGGAGTTTTAGCTATTGGCGGTTGTGATAAAAATATGCCAGGGGCAATGATAGCGATCGCTCGAATGAATATTCCTGCGATATTTGTCTATGGTGGTACTATCAAACCAGGTCACTATAATGGTGAAGATTTAACCGTAGTTAGTGCTTTTGAAGCAGTAGGAAAATACAGTGCTGGAAAAATTGATGAAACAGAGCTCAAAGAAATTGAACGTAGAGCTTGTCCAGGTGCTGGGTCTTGTGGAGGAATGTTCACCGCAAATACTATGTCTTCAGCTTTTGAAGCAATGGGTATGAGTCTGATGTATTCATCAACTATGGCGGCCGAAGATGCAGAAAAAGCTGATAGTACTGAGGAGTCTGCCAAAATTCTAGTAGAGGCTATCCGCAAACAAATTCTACCTCGTCAAATAATTACCCGCAAGGCTATAGAAAACGCAATTTCGGTAATTACTGCAGTTGGGGGTTCAACTAATGCAGTTCTACATTTACTCGCCATTGCTCATGCTGCTGAGGTAGAATTATCCATTGATGATTTTGAAACTATTCGAGCCAGAGTTCCTGTATTGTGCGACCTCAAACCCAGTGGTAGATACGTTACAACAAATTTGCATCAAGCAGGTGGTATTCCTTTAGTAATGAAAATGCTCCTCGAACATGACCTACTCTACCCAGATGCTCTAACTATTACAGGTAAAACTATTGGAGAACAGTTAGCAGACGTACCTTCGGAACCACCTTCTAACCAAGATGTGATTCGCCCTTGGGATAATCCGATGTATGCTAAAGGACACTTGGCTATTTTAAAAGGGAATCTGGCAACTGAGGGAGCTGTTGCTAAAATTACAGGAGTCAAGAACCCAGAAATAACAGGTCCGGCAAGAGTATTTGAGTCAGAAGAAAACTGCTTAGAGGCAATATTAGCAGGCAAAATTCAAGCAGGAGATATTATTGTAGTCCGTTATGAAGGACCAAAAGGTGGGCCAGGAATGCGAGAAATGTTAGCACCAACTTCGGCTATTATCGGTGCTGGTTTAGGAGATAAAGTAGGGTTGATTACTGATGGTAGATTTTCTGGTGGTACTTACGGTATGGTAGTTGGTCATGTAGCTCCAGAAGCAGCAGTAGGTGGAGCGATCGCTCTGATAAAGGAAGGAGATATGATTACTATTGATGCTCACCAGCGTTTGTTACAGTTAAATATTTCTGATGAGGAACTACAACAGCGTCGTCAAGCATGGCAACCTCCAGCACCCCGGTACACCAGAGGTGTATTAGCAAAATATGCGAAGTTAGTATCTTCTAGCAGCGTTGGCGCAGTAACTGATGCTGGATTAGATTAAAAGTGTGGTATGATTAACATCAATTTGTGATATTCGCCAGTAAAATTAAATAAGCATATTGTAGACATCCTTAAGTTACAGTTTCTATTATTTTGTAGCTTAGGATGTCAATGAATTCTCAAGCAAATTACTGAAAAATTGGGTTAACTAGCTATTAGTTAGAGCGCGCTTCAGCGCTTCAGCCTAAAAATGTAGTGCTATAGATAATGGTATCTGTTTACCGGATTATTAATTATTAATAATTAAATAATTCGCGCCTTGAAGCCTCCCCTTTTAAGGGGAAAAAGCGGTCGAGAGATGGCGAGGAAACCTGCGCCATATCTAATCGACCAAGAGAAGAAATAATATTTCCTTATGTTCAATTCCGTAGCGGTTAAAACCCGAGGTAATTATCAATTATCCATTATCCATTATCAATTAATGAAGGAGCAGTCTGTCAAAAAAAGTTTGGGTTGCTTATACCCTTTCCGTTCGAGAATGCTCGGCATACACGCAAAGCTGACTGCTGAACTTCTGTTTGGGCAGCATTCCGCCAGTAAACGCTTTTTTATCAAAATAATTGGGCATAATACCAATTTGATAAATGTTTTTGACAAATGGTAGGGACTCCCTTATGCAACGTCCGTACGAAAAAAGGAAGAGCAAAGAAGGAAGATGGTTTAAATCTTGAAAAAAAGGGAAAAAAATATAAATAGCTATCTAAAATGAACTGGAATAGCTATTTTTAAGTATAATAAAAGTTATACATAAATATAGTCTTATGTAGTCAAATAATGTCAAATATCTTAGTTGATTTGTATTCAGAAGCTATTAAATACTTGACAAAATTTAATAAATCTCGACCACCTGTATTATTGTATAATCAAATTTCCTGAGAATTCCAGACTAAATAATCAGAAAATTTCCTTAATGCTCCAATCTTAATATAATTTAAACTCCTTGATTTATGAAATTAGTTGAGAGACATATTATTCAAAAAAATCATCGGTTTTATGCTGAAATTGACCGACTGTGTTTTTTGTCGAAAAATCTCTATAACTATGCTAATTATTTGGTTCGTCAGTCTTGGATATTTGAAAAGACAAATAATTCTTATTACGACCTGCAAAAAACACTCTCTACTCAATCAGATTATCAAGCAATGCCAGCTAAAGTATCTCAACAAATATTGATGATACTAGATAGAAATTGGAAAAGCTTTTTAGCAGCAAACGAAGTTTATAAACAGAACTCATCAAATTTTAAATATCTTCCTCATCTTCCTGGATATAAAAATAAAGTAACGGGAAGAAATATTGTAGTTTATACCACACAAGCCATCAGCAAGAAGCAACTTAAACAAGGAATTATTAATCCTTCTAAAACTGGGATTTATCTAAAAACATTAGTACCTACTTCACAAATTAAACAAGTTCGTCTCGTCCCCAGACTTAACCATTATGTAATTGAGGTGATTTATGAGAAATGCGCAAAACAATACGAGCTAGAAAAAAATCGTTGTGCCAGTATTGATATAGGATTAAACAACTTAGCTAAATTAACCTTTAATAAAGCCGGAATCAAACCGCTCTTGATAAATGGCAGACCATTAAAATCTATCAATCAATACTATAATAAAGTCAAGAGCTTCCTACAATCTAAACTCCGGGAAAATCAATCAAGCCAGAGACTGAAAAAGCTTTGTAATAAAAGAGAATTTAAAATTAATGATTATCTCCATAAATCATCTCGTTTGATTATTAATACTTTGATTAATCAGAAAATAGGAACATTGATAATAGGGCACAATGAAGAGTGGAAGCAGAAGATAAATTTAGGGAAAAGAAATATTTCATACTTTGTATCTGTTCGCTATAAAAAGTTAATAGAAATGTTATCCTATAAAGCCAAGATGGTAGGGATAGGTGTAATAATTACAGAAGAATCTTATACCTCAAAAGCAAGTTTTATAGATAATGATATTCTTCCTGTATACAAAAAAGTAAGAAAAATCAAGTCACTTTCTCAGGAAAAAGAATAAAGCGATGCAGCGCCGCCAAAGGGGGTTTCCCCCATGAGCGACTGCATCAAGACAAAGAGGAATGCAATCGTACCGCCAACAAAGAATTAATTAATGAGTTACGTTAATGGTTCTTTGAACATTATGAGAAAAGTAGTCCCAAATGTCTTGGACCATAGGATAGAGGGTGTTGTAGTTCACCCAGTCAGGATAACACCTGCAAAATAAGGATATGTCTTATGTGACCATATTTTTATGAACTATAATACCCTGCCTTTTAAGGCGAAATATTTTTGGAGGGAGATTTAAACCTCCTGTTACAAAAATAATTTCTAACTTTTGACTTTTGACTTTTGACTTTTGACTTTTGACTTCGTTAACTCTCTGTTCCCTGTTCCCTCCAGTTATGAATTATCCACGACCTCCTCGTAATTCTCAAACTATCTTGGGTAATATTACCCAGATGGTTAAAACTATTCATGCCAATGTTAACTTTTCCCGACTAGCACTGAGACCTAATGCTAAAGTACCCGAACTCTGGATACAGGAAACAGAGAATACTCCAGCTAAAAAATATCCTCTTTTGGGCGATCGCTATTTACTAGGACGCTCTTCCCAAGCTTGTGATATTGTCATTCGTAATCCCCTGATTAGTAAAATTCATCTGTCTGTCTCCAAAAATACTAATAAATCTAACGCTCCTTACATAGTTAAAGACGAGAATTCTGCTAATGGTATCTACAATGGGAAAAAACAAGTTTCTCGTATGTCTCTACGTCATGGTGATGTTCTAACTTTAGGACCGCCAGTATTAGCTGATACTGTTAAAATTCGGTATGTAGACCCTCCTGTTTGGTATTTTCAAGCATTTCGTTATACTGTCTTCGGTCTTTCTGGATTAACCGCTTTAATCAGTTTAATGATTTTGCTTGAATGGACAAAATTTCAGGTAGACCCTTTACCCAATCCAATTACTGGCCCAGTAGTTGTCTATGCTCGTGATGGACAAACTCCTCTACGTCCCACCTACAGAAATGCTCATTATGAATTAGGGCGCATATCTAAATTCTCTAAATATTTACCTGATGCAGTTATTGCTTCTGAGGATAGTCGCTTTTATTGGCATTTTGGCGTAGACCCCATCGGAATTACTAGAGCAGTATTGACAAATTTGAGGGCAGATGGTATAAGCCAGGGAGGAAGTACAGTAACTCAACAACTATCGAGAAGTATATTTCGTGACTATGTAGGTACAGAAGATTCTGTTGGAAGGAAAATACGAGAGGCAATAGTATCTTTCAAAATAGAGGCTTTTTATAGTAAAAACGAAATATTATTAAATTATCTGAATAAGGTTTATTTAGGGTTAGATTTATACGGATTTGAAGATGCCTCTAGATTTTATTTTGCTAAAAGCGCTCAAGATTTAACTTTATCAGAAGCAGCAACATTAGTAGGAATTTTACCAGCACCCAATACTTTTAATCCCGTAGAAAATTATCAATTAGCTATAGAAAAAGAGATGGAGTAATTTATCGAATGCTCACTTTGGGCATGATCGACCAACAAGAAGCAGATAGAGCGAGACGCTCGCGGGTAGAAATTAATCCTAAAGCTATAGAAATTCTCCAAAGTACAATAGCACCTTATTATTATAGTTATGTATTTAGCGAACTGGAAGAATTATTAGGAGAAGACTTAGCTAGAGAGGGAAATTTTGTTGTTCAAACAGCTTTAAATCCTGAAATTCAAACCTTAGCAGAAACAAGTTTAAAAGAAGCAATTAACAATGCTGGGTCTTATGCTAATTTTTCTCAAGGCGCTATAGTCACAATAGACTCTCGAAATGGAGAAGTCATCGCCTTGACCGGAGGTGCAGATTATCAACAGAGTCAGTTTAACCGGGCAACTCAAGCACAACGTCAACCAGGATCTACTTTTAAAGTTTTTGCCTACGCTGCTGCTTTGGAAAGAGGGATACCACCAACAAGATTATATTCTTGTAATTCTCTGAGATGGATGGGTCAAACCTACGGAGGTTGTCAACGCAGTGGTGGCAATACAAATATGTACACTGGAATAGCACTTTCTGAAAATGCAGTAGCTTTGCGAGTTGCTCAACAAGTGGGTTTAGGTAATGTAGTCAGGATGGCGAAGCGTTTAGGGATTAAATCTAAGTTAGATGCTGTACCAGGATTAATATTGGGTCAAAGTGAAGTTAATGTCTTAGAAATAACTGGCGCTTATGGAGCGATCGCTAATCGTGGAGTAGGAAACCGCCCTCATACCATTAGAAAGATTATTGATAGTAGCGACTGTAGCGATCGCAATAATATCTACACTTGTCGTTGTATTTATTCCTATAATTCAGACCCAAGCTGTGAAAACCCTCAAGGAGATATTCAAGCTAACCGCCAGATATTACGACCACAAATAGCAGATACCATGACCCAAATGCTCCAAGGAGTAGTGGAATATGGTACTGGTCGTGGAGCTTATGTAGGATTAGATGAAGCTGGTAAAACGGGTACGACTAATAGAGGAGTAGATTTATGGTTTGTTGGTTATATTCCTAAGAAAAGTGTGGTTACAGGTATTTGGTTGGGAAATGATGATAACTCTCCTACTTATAGCAGTAGCGGACAAGCGGCTCAGTTATGGGGGGATTATATGAAAAAGGTTGTGGGTGAGTAATAATATCAAACCCGTCAGGAATCAACTTTAAACTATCGAAAGCCATCATACTTGAAAAAACGCCAGTGCCAAGGTTCATAACTTACTCCTTGAGAGTTGTTTTCAGGAAATGACATTTCAAAACCGTATTTGTCTGCATTGTCAATTAAGATGGTCTCTCAGGATCTAAGAGCATTAAACAACTCCTAGATTTGATGATATACTAGGCCTAAATAATTCTTTAGTCGAAGTTGGATGAAGACAAACCTAATTTTAGCTCTTGAGA
Source organism: Okeania sp. KiyG1 (assembly GCF_014132355.1). Lineage (GTDB taxonomy): Bacteria > Cyanobacteriota > Cyanobacteriia > Cyanobacteriales > Microcoleaceae > Okeania. The sequence continues at coordinate 63,150 of NZ_BLZO01000184.1, read as the reverse complement.
GAGCGAATTTAACCTGGACTCTGCACCCACACCGCACTTGTACAGTTGGCCAAGATTCTGACTGCGATATTATCCTTCCTAGTATTGGTCATGTGGCAACCCTTCATTTAGAGTTTAGATATGACCAATCAATTAAAAAATGGTGTGTAAAAAACTTAGATGGCAATAAGAATGTTACCTTCAATGAAGGGGCAATGGAAGACAAAGAGGTTCCTATTTTAGGGGAAACTCGCATAGAAATTACAGAAGGGCAGGCATTATTAGCTATACCTAGAGCTAAGTCTGACGAAACGGAAAGCTCGCCACCATTGTCGCAAAAGTTAATAACATCAACACGGTTATTGTCAGGCTATGCTTACTTAAAAGGAATTTTTAGTAGTTTTGAGCTGCTGGATTACTTGCAAGTCGATCCTTACAAAGCGAAAATTCCCTCATCTAGCCTTGATTTGGATGAAATAGCAGGTCACGCTGCTCGTTCGGCTTTAATTACACTATTGTTTTCAATATTAGCCTTAGCCGCAGTATGCGTACAAATTTTAATAATAATCGACACTGGTTTTTCAAACTTGGCTTCTCTGGTTAGCATCGTTGCAGGGCTATTAGTAGGATTCGAGCTAGTTTATTTGCGATGGTTCATGGCTAGAAAATTCATTAAAAAGAATTACACGCAAAATTATCAAGTTAGCTTTTTCAAATTTCTCGAACCATTAGTAAACCACTTTCGGCAGCAAGTAATGCAGGTAGAACCAGCCCAAAATGTTATTGTTTTTGGTGGTAACTATCCCTTTACTGGTTATGGGGAGTTGATTCCAAAATCTAGTTGGACTGTACCAATAGACAGACTAGCAAAAGCTTCAAAATCTAAAGATTCAAATAGTAGAGTTAATATTCCTGTTTCTGAATTTTATAAATCTGTTGATGCTGAAATTGCTCAAAAACAATTACCAAAACTACAAAAGTTTTCCTACTTATTTGTTGATGGTTTTGAGCTAAAAGACAGTCAATTTTTGGCCTTTCCTACTACTCAGCCAGGAGTAACTTATCTAGAAGACCCACTCTTAAATGAAGAGCATAATACAGTAGGAAGTCTCAAGCGAGCTTATCGAGTTTATCAATACACTGATACTGAACGTGATTACGTTCTGACTCACTTTTTGCGCTTTATAAATGCTGGTTCGGTTACTTTTGTTGAGTCTGCTGCTTACATTTTGACGGGTATAGATCGCAAGCGGTTTAGCTTAATTTCTACCCTTCAAGATACTAAGTTTTTAAGGTTAATTAAAGCCATGATTATTGGTATATATCTGGGTAACTTATACTTAGCTGGCTTAATAGCTATTATTCATATTGGTATTTTTATTCATAAAGTCATTTCCTGGCAGCTTAATAATTTTCGACAAAAAAAATCCGCAGAACTTCAAGAGGAGTATAATTATGGTATTGAGAAAACCTTGCGAGAGTATGTTGCAGAACCTTTATTCTTTAAAAGAAAAGAAAATTTAAAAGAGAAAGGCTCAGATTTTAAAATAACAACAATAATTTTTAACCCAGTTCTTTACCTGAACCCCATAGGTATTTTTATAATAGTTATTACACTTTTGTCATCGTTCTTAGTTTGGATACCACTTTCGTTTGCGATTTTAGTAAACAAGAATTTTAACGTCTTTCTTAAAGTTGATAGAGAGATGAAAATCAATTTTGATTATTACTGTAACCAAGATACTTTTTTTATTGGAAAACTATTCAAACTACCATATTTAATAGTACAGTTAAGACACTAGCAAATTGGGGAGTTAATACATCAGAATTTGAATATTTCAAACAAGTCATCAATAATGGATTAATGATCAATAATGGGTTAATGATTGATGCTAATACAATTACAAACAACGGTCAGATGGTTGGTGGCATCGATGCGCAAGCTATCTTTAATCAGACTGTAAACAAACCTTCCAACAAATAAGCTAACTAAAAGGGAGAAAGCAGAATGAATGAAACTAACAATGGGGTTTCTATCAAGAGCAATAGTTTAACCAATAATGGTCAAATTGCTGGTGGCCTAAATAGTAAAAACCACTATGAAGTATATGAGACGACTAACGAAGCCCAATCAAAGAGTTTGGCTGAGACAGCAGCAGAAATACAAGAAATCCTCAAGCAACTAGAAGAATCTAACCCTACCAACACAATAGCAGGTCAAATGGAAGTTGCCAAAAAAGCTATTGAGATAGTTAACAGTAAGCCAACATTAAAGGAGCGGGTCGTTGGTTTGTTGAAATCTGTGGGGACTCAAGCATTGAAGGAAGCTTTAGACAATCCAGTAGCTAATATTTTAGTTGAAGCTTTTAAAGGCTGGACGAAACCCTAATCTAGTATGTCAGGCAAAAGACAGGATATGAGATAATTTTTTCAGAAAACTGCCCTTATAATCTTGAACAATTATTAGATATTAACTGGCTACCATAAAATAAGTTATTAATTAGGGTTTGCTGATTAAATCTTAAAGGATCTATATATAAAGGCTTTAGCTTTTTTGGAGTTGAAATATGTCTATAATTCCAATTATTAATCCGACTCAGTCTTATACCTTTGCTGACTACTTTAAATTAAACTCTGAACCAGACGATATTCTATCATACTTTGGCTATGAATATGAATCGCGATCGCTAAATTTACCCCAAACCCATTGTCAACTTGAACGCTTAGATAATTTAAAACAACGCTTGGAAGAAATTTTACCTTGTGTCAGCTTAACTAGCGAAATGGCTAGAAGAGAATTTCTGATTGCTCCTGTTTTGATGGAATTAATTCACTACACCCAAGTCAAAATCAAAGTGGGGTATTCTTTAAAAATTAATGAACAGTTGAAAGGTGAATTAGATTATTTTCTCCAGACCAAAACTCAGTTTCTAGTTATTGAAGCAAAAAATGCTGACTTACAAAGAGGTTTCACACAATTAGCAGTGGAATTAATTGCTGTAGAAAAAGCAGAATTTGCCAACTATTCTATGTTATACGGTGCAGTTTCGATGGGTAATATTTGGCAATTTGCTGTTTTGGATACTCAACAAAAACAAGTTATACAAGATACAAATGTATATCGAGTTCCAGCAGACTTGACAGAGTTATTACAGATTATGGTGGGAATTTTAGAAGGTTGATATGCTGTTTACTATTAGACATCTCCTCCAAAAGAGGGAGTAGGCAGTAGGGGGAAATAATTGATAATTTCTGTGTGAGAATTGATTTTATTTTGGATTTTTATCAGATGTTTATTAGACATCTCCTCCAAAAGAGGCAGTAGGGAGTAGGGGGAAATAATTGATGAATAAGAGTACGATAATTGATTTAATTTTTTTGGTTGTCCTGCTCTCATAATGGTAAAAAAGATATATATTTTTAATTTCTCCCCACACTCCCCACACTCCCCACACCCCTACTCCCCTACTCCCTGTTCCCTACTATCTATATAATTACCAGCTAATTCCGATACACTACCCTTTTCAGTCTGAAGTTGCCATTGACCTACTACATTTAGGGAACCTTCCAAAAATTGACTACGACAAACTCCACGCTGAATCTTACCACTGGTAGTCTTAGGAATACTACCAGTCTTCAACAGATTAATAGCATAAACTTCTACTGTATGCTCTGCGGCCACTACTTGTCTAATTGCTCCAACTACTTCCTCAACATTCAATTTTCGTAAATAACTACGTTCCACCTCTTGAGCAATTATCAACCGCTCATCATCTTCTGCTTCTATAGAAAAAGCTGCCCCACAACTAGACCGTAAAGCGGGATGACACTTTTCCACTGTCAGCTCAATATCTTGAGGATAACGATACCTACCCCACAAAATCATTACATCTTTAATCCGACCAGTAATAAATAATTCCCCATCTTGTAAAAATCCTAAATCTCCGGTTCGTAAAAAAGGTCCTTTATCTGCCAAAAAAGCATTAAAAGTTCGTTCCGTCTCCTCCGGTTGATTCCAATAACCCCTACCTACACCAGCGCCAGATACCCAAATTTCCCCAACTTCACCATCTGGACGTGGAACTAATAATTCTGGGTCAACAATCATAATTTCATCGCCCAACCAAGCAAAACCACAACTAACTACTGCTCTACTTTTTTCACCACCAACCACAACTCGGTTTTCTGCTAAAGCTTCAGAATCTACATATTTAATAACTGGAGGTTTTGTTTTTGTTGCGCCACTGATAAATAAGGTAGTTTCTGCCATTCCATAACAAGGATAAAAAGCCTCTCGCCGAAACCCACAAGGTGCAAAAGTCTCGGCAAATCTTTCTAAAGTTGCAGCTCGCACGGGTTCAGCTCCAGAAAATGCGACATCCCAACTACTTAAGTCTAAATTTTTCAGTTGTTTTGGCGTTACTTGCCGAGAAACTAAGTCATAAGCAAAGTTGGGTCCGCCGCTGGTTGTTGCTTTGTATTGAGAAATAGCTTTTAACCAACGTATGGGTTTTTGAATTAAAGCCACGGGTGACATGAGGGTAACGGGAAAACCTCCATATAAAGGTTGTATTACTCCACCAATTAATCCCATATCGTGGAACATGGGTAGCCATATTACGCCCTGACTTTCTGGGGAATGTTCAAATGACTGATAAATAATTTCTGAGTTATGCAATACGTTGCGGTGAGTGACCATTACTCCTTTTGGTTTGCCTGTGGAACCGGAGGTGTATTGGAAAAAGGCGAGGGTGTCTGAGTCTATTTTTGGTTCTATCCAATGGTGTGCTTCAGAAAAATCAATTTTATCTGTGGCTATCCAGGGTAATTGGTTGAGTTTAGGAGCTAAGTCTGGATTTTTAGCTAATTTTTCTTGAATTTCCCGTAAAAAAGATTCTGTGGTGAGAATGGCTTTTGGTTGGGAGGACTCGACTCTTTCTTGGAGTTTGGCTATTGCGTCGTTGTTGAGGGGAGGGTTGCTAGTTACGGCGATCGCTCCTGCACAGATACAACCAAAGAAACTAGCGATAAATTCTAGTCCGGCAGTGTAGGGATAAACGACTAATATTCGGTCTTGTGGAATGATGATTGATTGGAGGTGAGCAGCGATCGCTCGGACTTGGGTATTTAATTGTTGATAAGTTAAGCTACCAGACTCGGTTTCTCCATCGGGCAAAAACGTATAAGCAGTTTGATTAGGAAGATTTTGGGAGCGATGGTTTAGGATGTCTAGTATTGTTGAGTATTTAGCCATTTGAGGATTTTTTCAGCAGATTAATAATTAGAGTATTGTATTAGTCAGTTTTTCTTGCTTACCACATAGTTGTAAATAGGTCAAACCCTTGTTAGAGGGGCTGAGAAAAATTAGTTCATCTTGGTTAAATAAATATGAGGCGATCAGTCATTTAAACAACGAATTTATAGATGTTTCGGGCGTTAAAATTTGATTAGGCAATAACACTCCCTTGGATCTTTCCTTGAATTATCCTATCACAGGATGTGGCAACAAGGGTGAAACCATTGAAACTCTGTTGACGAGTTTAGCCATTTTTGGCGAGTTTTTGTCAGGATTTGATGACAATCTTTTAAATTTTCTGTCAAAGAAGCTGAGATTGATAAGTAAAACTTTATCTTCAAAAAATAACGATTACATCATTTTTGATTCAACAATTAAGTTAGAGTGCGATCGCCGATCTTGTAGAGTGTGTTAATGAAATGTAACGCACCACCCACCGACAAGAAGAAATCAAACCATTCTTGACCAAAAAATAAGGTCTCAAGCCTCCCCTTTCAAGGGGATGAAAAAAAATCAAGTTCAATATTTCAAGCCTCTGACTTCGGGCAGAGGTACTGATAACTGATAACTGATAACTGATAACTGAAATGACCTAGCAGTCTAGGGATAAACGACTAATATTCGGTCTTGTGGGATGATGATTGATTGGAGGTGAGCAGCGATCGCTCGTACTTGTGTATCTAATTGTTGATAAGTTAAGCTTCCAGATTCAGTTTCTCCATCTGGCAAAAATGTATAAGCAATTTGATTAGGTAGATTTTGTGAGCGATGGTTTAGGATATCTAGTATTGTTGAGTACTTAGGCATTTGAGGATTTTTTTGAGTAGATTAATGTTTAGAGTATTGTATTGGTAAGTTTTTCTTGAATACCACATAGTTGTAAATAGGTCAAATACCTGTTAGAGAGGCTGAGAAAAATTAGTTCATCATGGTTAAATAAAAATGAGGCGATCGCTGGTTTAAACAACCAATTTATAGGTATTTCAGGCGTTAAAATCTTATTAGGTAATAAAATATCTATAGATTATACAGTAAGTATAGAATATCACATAATTTAAAAATAAGGCTGAAACCATTGAAACTATGTTGAGGAGTTTAGGGATTTTTAGGGATTTTTAGGATTTTTTTTGTCAGAGGTTGGTGACAATCTTTTAAATTTTCTTTCAAAGAAGCTGAGATTGATAATTAAAACTTTTCAGATGTTGATTAGAGAGTCCAGTAGGGTGCGTTAATGAAATGTAACGCACCATCTATCGACAAATAGTCTACCTCAGAAATCGAAAAAGCCAGGATTTCCTTCTGACTAGCTTGCTCAAGTATTTCACCTAATTGCTCTTCTTGTTCCAGATTTAATTCAGACAAAGAAGCTAATATGACAGACTCATTAATGAGCTTTTTTAAGTTAGGAGTTAAAGTCATTGAACAATTTTGTGCTTGAACAATTTTATGTTTGATTCCTATGATTTTCTAGCTTATTAATACCGGACTTATTAATATCTAAGGGTTTTAGGTTGCTAAAAAATTGTTCCTTTAAAAGCGCTTTTTGATCTTCATAGTAATTGAGGTCTTCTGGCTTTAACAAACCTAAACTTTCGCCCAAAATATAGTCTACTTCAGAAATCCAAAAACTAAGGATTTCGTTCTGACTAGCTTGCTCAAGTATTTCACCTAATTTTTCTTCTTGTTCCAGATTTAATTCAGGCAAAGAAGCTAACCTGACATACTCATTAATCAGCTTTTTCAAGCTAAGAGTTAAAGTCATTGAATAATTTGCTGTCTGATTCATTTTAAATAGTTACGTTCTCCACTAAAAGCTTTACATATACTTAGTGAGACTTAACTTATATTTGTGACACGATCGGCTGTCACAATGAGTAGTCAAGCTACACTTAATATATGTATAGGTAGTGGTGAATAATTGAATGGTATTTCTCAAAAAGTTTTAGCTGAGAAAATCATTATGCACTATCATAGATAGCAATTCCCAATTTCACATAAGTTAGAAGGAGCTTTGCATGAAAGAAAAATTTGATTCATACTTTGAAAAGTTATTACGTCGAGATGATCCAGAAAGTTATTTATTGTATGCCTTTCTTAAAAGGACTCTAAAGCAATTTCACCTAGACAAATTCTATGAACCAAACGACATTCTTAATGAAGTTTACTGTAGAACTATTAAGGCTTTGGAAAAAGGTACAATTATACATAGTTTCTCAGGTTGGGTGCGTGCAACAGGGTTTAATTGCGTCCGAGAATTTAGCCGGAAGGAAAAAAAAATAAGGATATCACAAGAAGCCTTGATTATCTAAAGGATAGCAAGCAAAAGGTATCTCTGCCAGCTCAAGTTGAACAATTAAATAATAAAGTAGAGTTATTGAAAGAGGGCTTAAAAAAGCTGACTCCTGATGAACAAAAGCTTTTGAACCACAAAGTAGTTCAAGGTTTATCGTGGCAAGAAATTGCGAGTTTGGAGGAGTACCAAGGTATTACACCGTCTGCTTTGAGGAAACGCAAAGAAAGGATTATTAAGAAATTGCGCAAGTTTTGCTATTCTTTCTATAGTAAAGCTAAGTAAATCCATAGTACAGATACTCCTCTGGAGCTGAAAATACTCGGAATCTTGAAATAAGTAAAATATTGGGATGTTCTATGGAGCATCCCTATTTATTTAAAAAAAAGCTTACACAGCAATACGGATCAGATAAGACTGGAACTATAGTTGTTTAACTTAAAAATGAGAAGTTTTTTCGTCTGAAACTTCCTCAGAGCAAGAAAGCTTTGTCTCAATCTAAAGTTAAATGACTATATTAAGGAATGGAAGCATTAGATGAGCTTTTCAAATTACAGAACAGGCAAAAAAAATCCTTAACTGAATTATATTGTGGTATAATACGCTGTCTAACTTAAGCTAGAAGTACTGAAAACTGAAAATTAACAGAAAGAGTATAAAAAATTGATTTTTAGTCCACTTGACAGGCTGAAATGTGAAAGTTATCATTGGTAAAGTCGAAAAGCTAAAAAAATAAATAGTAATAAGCTTCTTATCATTTATTGATTGTAAAAAGTAGCTAGTCTGTTAGAAGTAATAATCCCTACTTAGGGATTGAAACCATGTAACGACTCCAGTTTGAGACACTATTTATAATCTCTCTGGAAACCCTAATCCCTAATTAGGGATAATATAAGTTCTAGAAGAACTGTGATCGATTATAAAAATTGCTTGGACACCTAAATCACTACGAGCTTTTGAGCCATTAGTCCAGTGAGGTGTGTAAATGAAATGTAACGCACGAGCCTATCCCAGCTAATATAATTCTTGGGTATTTCACGACTTTTATATCACCTGAACATAAGGTTCAAGAATAGTGGGATAGGTTCAATATCTATCTACAAAAAGAAACTGAAAGATTATTAACCCATAAGTGCGGTGCAACTGTGGCTCAAAATGTTGTCAAATAATCTATTTTTATCAACTAAAACCCCTAAAGCATCCTACTTTTTTACTTTTCTAAAAAAATATATTCGTTGCCAAAGTAAAGAGAAAAAAATTGAACTTTAATTATTCTAGACTTTTGATTTTATAGTTATTTTTAATAGCTCTGTTTGTCAGTTTAATATTATCGGCAAATAACCCCTATCCTTATTCTCAATAAAGTTTACTTGAGAGGTATTAAAGCTTTGGAAGAAGGAAAAACTATAAACAGTGCCTCAGGGTGGATTCGTGGAACAGCATATAATTATATTAGAGAGCTTAGTAGGAAAAAATCTAAAACAAAAAGCTTTGAAGAGCTTAGTAAAAAGAATCTAAGTATGTAATAAAAAGCCTTAATTTGTTACAGCAAGATGGAACTATACAAGATCGGGTTGAAGAGGCAAATAATAAAGTTGAGCTATTAAACGAAGCTTTAAAAAAGTTAACTCTAGAGGAACAAAGACTTTTAAACTACAAAGAAATTCAAGGTTTATCGTGGCAAGAAATTGCGATTTTGGAAGAGTACCAAGGTATTACACCGTCTGCTTTTTTGTGGTGTAATATTATACGATTTTTCAAATAATTACGATAAAACAGAAGGAAGATTAAATCAAAATTACTAAGGAATTATGATCAAGACTTCAGCTTTTCAACAAGCCATTACAACAGTTAAAAAAAATTCCTTAGAAGAGCAATAGATATTAATCAATACCCTTCAAAAGCGATTATATAAACAAAGTTGTTTTGATCTATAAAGCTTTTTCAGCAATTAACAATTATTCGGTAAATTGAATTGATAAAATCAAAGACTCTAAATTAATCAAATGGTTTATTTTAAAATATAAAGATGAGTCAATTGCTATTTGAGTGGGACCGGGAAAAGAATCTGATTAATCAAAAAAAACGGTGTTTCATTTGAAGAGGCAAAATCAGTGTTTTATGATGATAATGCCATTCAATTCTGGGATGAACAACACTCTGAGTTAGAGGATAGATTTTTATTGCTTGGTATAAGCTCAAAAATGCGAATATTATTGATAGTTAATTGTTATCGACAACAAGAATCCGTCATCAGAATTATTTCTGCCCGCAAAGCAACTAAAAAAGAAAGTCAACTGTATGGAAAATAAAATTATGAAACCAGAATATGACCTAACTAAGATGAAAAGTCGTCCTAATCCTTATGCAAAAAAACTAAAGCAACAAGTAAATTTATCTTTAGGGGTTGAAGTAATAGAATATTTTGAAAAAAAAAGCACAAGAAAAAGGAATTTCGTATCAACAATTAATTAATTTATACCTTCAAGATTGTGTCAGTAGCAAACGTGAACTATCTTTTTGAAACAATAGTGCGATGGCAATCTTGTAGGGTGCCATCTTGTAAGGTGCTTCGCAGTGAAATGTAACGCACCGCTTTGATAATAAGTAAGTAAAATAAGTACTATTTGTAGATTTAGTAGAGGCAAAGAAACTCAACAAACTAACCCATATTCTGTCAGTAAATAGCACATCCAATGTATGCTTTTGCGGATAACTTAATTATGCCACCATCACCAAGTATTACTAATTCCTTAGACACCTTTCTCCAACAACCCAACATAGAAGCTTCTCCTGCTTGGGAATTTATCCATGGACAAGCTCAACAAAAACCCATGCCAACCCTGTTTCATTGCCGTCTCCAGCGCAACCTTGTAAATGCCATTAACAATAAAACCCAAGTATACGAAGCTATTCAAGAACTCCGCTGCATAATTCCCCCCTTATCCCCTGTGCCGGATATTGTAGTTGTTAAAAGCGATCGCCTCTCGGATGAAGATGGCCCACTCCAAGGATCGCCAGACTGGTTAATAGAAATACGTTCCCCAGACCAAAGCACATTAGACCTACAAAACAAAATTCTGCACTGTTTGAGCAAAGGGACTCAACTTACTTGGTTAATCGACATTCAGCGACAGCGAATTTGGGTTTGGGAAAACCAAGAACTACCAATGGTCTTTGCCGGAAATGACATACTTCCTACCCTAGACAATATTTCAGATTTTACAGTTGAACGGATAATAGCAATGACTCGACAGCGATAAACCTTTTCAGGGAAGTCAAAACTTCAAATTCAAAATTCAAAAGTTCAAAAGTTAGAATTTAATTGAACTAACTGTCAGTCAACTTTTAAGTCTTAATAAGGAGTTAATTGTTGCCAACAGATAAACAAAAAGAAACTGCAATTTTTATTTGTCAATTGCTATCCAATCTTTATCAGCCCATCAATTTATTTCGTGACGATATAAGACTAAAAATAATTTATATTCTAGTAGGGATAAATGATGGTTTAGAAATTTTAATCAACCAAGATGAAAATTGGGATTTTGAAACATAAACAAATCACTTTCACAAATGAGTAATAGAGAACTTCGCCAATATCTTTCAGAAAATCGCAATGATGAAGAAAAGTTTAGTCAAGCATTAGAACTATTAATGAATCGGAAAACGGAAAGTTTTAAGTATCCTCCACCATCAGAAATGAAAAGAGAAGAAATTGAGGCAATTTTTCAAGCCAAATTGAATCAGAAACAATAATATGATCGCCTTTCTATAGTATATTAATAATTCCTTAGCTTAAGATTTATATTTTTTGCCTTCTTCCTTCTTCCTTCTTCCTTTTTCCTTCTTTCTTCTTCCTTCATTTATGAAAATTGCCATTATTGCCTCTGGATTTTTACCTGTATTAGATGGAGTAACTGTCAGTGGTTTTTATCGAGTCCAAAAATTAAGTCAATTCGGACATCAAGTTTTATTGTTTTGCCCAGACTATAGTCCCCTTGCTCATTTGTATCCTAATTGGAAAGATTATACGGGTAATATTTTTCCTGGAGTTCAAGTTATTAATTTACCTAGTACGCCATTCCTAGATTTTGAAAGAAATGTAGGATTTAACACTTATAAAATAGTCCGCCGAGAATTAGAAAAATTTCAGCCGGAAATTATTCATGTAGATGAACCAGAAAGATTATTTTTTGCTTTTTTCCGTTTAGCTGGCATCGAATTTGCTCGACAAAATAATATTCCCTGTGTTTGTACTTTCAGAACTAACTTTTTAGACTATTTTGAAGATTTTTTACCTTTACCAAAAGGGATTAACTTGATGTTGAAATTAATCTTTGAAAAAAGTTTTGTCTCTATTTACAATCAATATGATTTAACCTTGGTTTCTAGCAGTGTCACATATCAAAAAATTGTGAATATTGGTATCGAGAATGTTAAGTATACCAATTTTCATGGTTTTGATGTTGAAAAATTTCAGTCAGCAAGAGTAACAGCTAATTTTTGGGAATCAAATTATCAAATTCCTAATTTAACCAACAAAGTAAAAATAGTTTTTTAGGCAGATTAACTGAAGATAAGGGTTGGCAATTTACTTTGGATGCTTTTGTCAGACTTCAGCAATTAGTAAATATGGAAAATATTGCCATAATCATTGTTGGTGACGGTCCGATGCGCGATGAAATATCAAATAGATTAACTAAACTGAAACAAAATGTATATTTATTAGGTAGAGTACCTCCAGAGAATATACCTAATATTTTGAAAAATAGCGATTTTCATGTCACTGCTTCAGAAAAAGAAACCAGAGGTTTAACAGTATTAGAAGCTTTTGCCGCAGGAATTCCAGTAGTTGCTCCTCAAGCAGGAGGAGTCGTGGAAAATATTCAAGATGGATGGAATGGTTTATTATTTACACCCAGAAATCAGGAAAATTTTTGTGAGAAGTTGAAGCTATTAATAGAAGATAATAATCTACGGATTCAAATGGGTATTAATGCCCAAGAATCTGTTGTTAAATATAGTTGGGATAATGCAGTTACTAACCTAGTGAAAATTTGGCAAGAACAGATTACTCAAATCTTTTGAAGAAGGAAAAATTCAAGAATTTAGAATTTAGAATTTAGAATTACCTCTTCTTTTAAAGGAGAGGATTGACTAATCATAAAAATTTTTCTTCTCTTGGTCGATTGGATATGGTTAGGAAACCCATCCATCCCACCCTTCGGGAAGCTGCGAAGATCGACCGCTTTTTATCCTCTTAAAAGAGGAGTCTTTCAACCGCAATTTTTCGGTAAGGAGGAAGAAGGAAGAAGAAAAAAGGAAAAAGTGGATGGGGATTAACGAAGTCAGAACTCAGAACTCAGAAGTCAGAAGTTATTTTTGTAACGGAGATTTGAGCAAGGTTTCAAAAATATTGCGCCTTAAAAGGTGGAGTTGAGCAACCCATATTATTTTGATAAAACCCCGATCAATTGTAAACATCGCTTATGAGGTGTAGGGTATTAAACCTAAAGGAAAAAGATAAAAATTAGTAACAAAGCATATCAGCTATCAACTTTTGCTTCTTTAATTTGGTGGTGGTGCATTGTAATGGTGGTCTATTGTAATTATTTTAGTCAAGGATAAAAGATAAAAGCAGTGGGAGCATCTTGCTCCCGTGCCAGGTATTCCTTTTTGCTGTATACCATTACACGAGCAGGACTACCAAGATAAATACCTGTGCAAAATTAATTTAACATTTGTTAGTCGGGAACAGGGAACATGGAATAGGGAATAGGGAAAAAACATACTTTTGTGCTAAAGATGTCAATCTAAAAATTATTTTTCCTCCTTAGGGTTTGCTGATTAAATCTTAAATAATTACCAGATAAAGGTTTTAGCCTTTTTAGGTATTGAAAAAGTACATGGTTTTCAGCTCTTCATGCTCAAAAAGTTAGCATTTTTAGCCCATAGTTGGGCAAAAAAATTCTCCCCTACTCCCCTACTCCCCTACTCCCTTTTTCCCCTCCACTGGAGGGGTTAGGGGTGGGTCCCCTACTCCTGAAAAAAGACTTTTTCAGCAAACCCTACTTATTTAAGTTGACTATCAAATATACAATTAATTTGCTTTTACTATTTATAGCAATTCTCATACTGAAAAATAAGAAAAACAGGCATATATCAATAACCAAATAGACGCTATATTTGTAGTAAATACTTACAAAATTGGTATGACTACCCTAATTATAGACATATGGAATCGAGGAAAATATCAATTAGAAACTACTTAAAATTTGATATGAACTACAGATAATTTTCTTCAACTCCACCCTCATCTAAATTTACTTGAAAAATTTCCCTAGTTTTTTCCCAAAAATTAACTTTGTGTATATGAATCAACTTAAATAACATTCTGATTGTTTTTCTCAAAATTATATTCTGAAAGCTCTATGGAATTTTCTATATTTTTTTGTGTCTTTTGCAACAATACTTCTTGAATTCCTTTGAAGAATAGTATTACAAAAAATATTCGATCAAACTTACTTATAAAAATATTAAGACAATATAATCTTTAAGCTAGTTAAAAAATATCCAGTTAAAGTAAATAGAGATACTAAAAATACTATTAGTTAAAAACCTAATAAACTAAAAACCTAATAAACCAAATAATTGTAGTTATTAATTTAATTAGGTAAATCTACTTGAATAGCTAGCAGAAAATTAATCCATCAGGCAAAAACGAAATTTTTAATAGCTGTAGCAGTCATCAAAAAAATCCACAGATTAACACATACTTAATCAGATAACTTTAGGAAGTTATAATTAGGTATTAATAAGTCTACTGAATTAATGCTATTCCATTCTTTTTCCATTCCTCTAGCAACTCAAGGTTATGCAAACATTCTTATTTATCTGGTTGGGACAAATTGTTTCCCTATTCGGTTCTAGTCTGAGTGAATTCGCTCTAGCAGTATGGGTTTATCAAACCACAGATTCAATTACCCATTATACTCTGTTATCCTTATTCATTCATCTACCTAGTCTCTTAATTTCACCATTTGCTGGTGCAATGGTAGACCGCTGGAGTCATCGCAGGGTAATGATTGTCAGTGACTCAATCACTGGAGTAACAGCATTTGCAGTAATGTTATTGGTCTTCTCCGGGCAACTGCAAGTTTGGCATATTTATATAGCAGTAGGTATTAGTTCCGTCTGCAACGCTTTTCAATGGCCAGCTTACATCTCTACCATCCCTCAACTTGTTCCAGTGCAAAACCTGAGTCGCGCCAATGGCATGGTACAAGGTGCAATGGCAACAGCAAGAATACTAGGTCCAACTATAGCTGGATTCTTGATTATTAAAATCCATCTTCATGGAGTATTATTAGTAGACTTTGGTACTTATCTGTTTGGGTTGTTGACTCTGTTGAGTATAAAATTCCCGAGAAGAGAAAAGAAAATTACCAGACGTAGAGTTAGTATTGAAGAGTTATGGCAGGAAGTTGTTTCAGGTTGGAATTATGTAGTTATACGTTCTGGTTTACGGAAGTTGACTATATTCTTTGGTGTTATCTACCTAAGTGCGGGAGTATTGCAAGTTTTATTCTTCCCAATGGTATTAAGTTTTGCTTCTGAAAAAGAATTAGGAATGGTAATGTCTGTTAGTGGCATTGGAATGTTACTAGGTAGTGCCACAGTAAGTTTATGGGGAGGTACTAAGCGTCGAATAGAAGGAATTTTAATTTTTACATTTATCCAGGGATTATGTTTATGTTTAGGAGGATTCAAAACTGCTGTAATATTAGCTGCAATTGGTGGTTTTGGCTATTTATTTTCTAGGGCAGTTATTGTTAGTTTGAATCATACGATTTGGCAAAAGAAAGTACCTCAAGATTTACAAGGACGAGTTTTTGCGTTGCAGAATATGATGGAAAAGTCTTTATTAGTAATTACTCATTTAAGTGCAGCACCTTTAGTGGAATTTATGAAACCATTGATGAGTGAAAATGGAATGTTAGCAAGTAGCGTAGGAAGAATTATTGGAGTTGGAGATGGCCGGGGAATGGCTTTATTATTTGTATTGATGGGTCTATTGAATATTGGGGCAGTGTTAGTTGCCTATCGTACTCCAGAGTTACGGAGGGTAGAGAGAGAGTTGCCTGATGCCGATCGCTTTGAAGTTGATAATACTGAATCTGATAATACTGCTGCTTGCTAAAGCTGGAAAACATGGACTATAAACAGGAGACAATAGCTGTCTCCTGCTCCTACTAAAAGATTTTTGAGCGCAAACCCTAATTATTAATTATTGAAAGTGCTTTTCAAATTGATGAACACATCCTCATAACCAAAAGTGCGAATGCCATTCACCCCTACTGTGGTCTACTGAAATGAAAACCGCTGTAATATGTCAATGCTTTTAGATTTAATCAGCAGAGCAATAATTGGGTCTAAAACCCCGCCTTTTCAGACGAAATATTTTTGTTAAATCTTCGTTACAAAAATAACTTCTGACTTCTGAGTTCTGACTTCTGACTTCGTTAATCCTCTTCCCTCTTCCTTATTTTTTATGAATTTTCACCTCAATCCTACGATTACGTTGGCGATTAGTCTTAGAATTATTTTCTACTATAGGATTAGATTCTCCATAACCAATAACCAAAAAACGGTAGCGATCGCCCATATTTTTTGAGAAATATTCTGCTACTCTTTCTGCCTGCAAAAATGATTTTTCCTGATTTACCTTGACTTTACCTAGATTATCAGTATGACCAGAAACACTAATTGTCATTTCTGGATAATTTTTCAATTCACTAATTAAATTATCTAAAATTGACCTTCCCTCAGAACGAATTGTATTACTATCAGACTCAAACAAAACATCACTAGGAAGAGTAACCATCATTGTATTTTCACTAAAAACTGGTTGAGAAGATTTACTTATTACTTCTTTATTCTTACCAGCAGATATAGGCAAAGCTAACTGTTGAGATATTATGTCCAATCTTGCCTCTAAATTTCCATCCGATTTTCTCACACCTAGTTGATTTTCTAAAGTCCTGGTACGACCAATTAAATTATTTAACTCTGTTTGTAACTCTTGAAGCTCTGTTTGTAGTTCCTTTCTTTGTGCTTGAGTCAGTTCAACTTGAGGCGTAATAATTTCTGGAGTAGATACAGGGGTAGACCTTGAGGACTGAGGTAACTTTTTCTGAGATACTATACTTCTAACACCACGGAGTAATTTTTCTGCTATGGGTATCTCTTGGGTAGTAGAAGGATATTGAAAAGCGATCGCCATTCCCAAAACCCAGGAAAAACCGCTAGCTACCACCAGTAGTAAAAATCGAAATATTAAGGATAGTATTAACAAACCCATCCCCGGAGACCTAGTATTAGGAGTCCGGTCGGGAGAAGATTTACTCACGGTTTTTCCATTCGATGATTATTCTGATTTGATACTACCTCAAAAACTGAATTTGATACATAAGACAATATACTGGAGTATAACTTTATCTTTTCTTTTGCGGGTTGAATACCCCACTGTCATTTCAGTTA
This sequence comes from Okeania sp. KiyG1, assembly GCF_014132355.1. Classification (GTDB taxonomy): domain Bacteria; phylum Cyanobacteriota; class Cyanobacteriia; order Cyanobacteriales; family Microcoleaceae; genus Okeania. The sequence goes on along the minus strand of NZ_BLZO01000184.1, from coordinate 46,045 downwards.
TCAGTTATCAGTTAGCCTCCTATCGGAGGAACTGCGTTAACAGTTATCAGTACCTCTACCTGTTTGCGCAGCATGAACTAGGAAAGTCCTATGCTTTATCAACATCTTTCTTAAGATTAAACTTGACAAAATAAACAAGTTATGTGTTTGTGTTTGAGAGGCTTTTTCCTCAAAAATCATGTATTGAAAAGTAAATTTTTGGAAAACTTAAATAGTTTTACTTAGCTAAATTGGCTCTTTCTCTCTTCTCCCCTACTCCCTGCTCCCCTGCTCCCCGCTCCCCTGCTCCCCACAAAATTTTCAGAAATTTCTTATCAAAATAATATGGGTCTAAAACCCCCCCTTTTAAGGCGAAATATTTTTGGAGGGTTGCTCAAATCTGCGTTACAAAAGATAAGTTCTCAATTCTAAATTCTGAATAATATGGGTCTAAAACCCCCCCTTTTAAGGCGAAATATTTTTGGAGGTTTGCTCAAATCTGCGTTACAAAAGATAAGTTCTCAATTCTAAATTCTGAATTCTCAATTCTCAATTCTGAATAATATGGGTCTAAAACCCCCCCTTTTAAGGCGAAGTTACAAAGATAAGTTCTCAATTCTAAATTCTGAATTCTCAATTCTCAATTCTGAATAATATGGTTCTAAAACCCCCCCTTTTAAGGCGAAATATTTTTGGAGGGTTGCTCAAATCTGCGTTACAAAAGATAAGTTCTCAATTCTCAATTCTGAATTCTCAATTCTAAATTCTGAATAATATGGGTCTAAAACCCCCCCTTTTAAGGCGAAGTTACAAAAGATAAGTTCTCAATTCTAAATTCTGAATTCTCAATTCTCAATTCTGAATAATATGGTTCTAAAACCCCCCCTTTTAAGGCGAAGTTACAAAAGATAAGTTCTCAATTCTAAATTCTGAATTCTCAATTCTAAATTCTGAATAATATGGGTCTAAAACCCCCCCTTTTAAGGCGAAATATTTTTGGAGGGTTGCTCAAATTCCCGTTACAAAAATAACTTCTGAATTCTCAATTCTAAATTCTGAATTCTAAATTCTGAATTCTTCAATTACCAAGGTTCTACTTCCAGTAAACCATTTTCTTGAAACAACACCTTAAACTCAACTATAGATTGATTATTCTCCTCACCTAATGCTTTCTTATCGAGTAAATCTGGCAGAGAAGTTTTATCTACCTCATCAGCAGCGGCCGGATTTATAGGCTTATAGCCAATTATAGAACCATCCGAAGCTACTGTCACACGATAAATCAAAGCTTCATTAATTGGTATTGTCCAAGCGTTATTAATTTTTTCCAAGAGTAAATTCTCTAATCGTTGAATCTCTGCTTGGTCGGTAATTTTGGAACTGGTAGTCAAAGATGTCTCTGAATTTTCTTCAGTCAGGGTCTCCTCAGAAGTATCTACCCCATCCACTTCATCTGATGAATTAATAGTGGCATCCGGTGATGAGTCCAAACCTTCAGGTGTAGGGGTAGGATTAAAACCAGGTTCTGAAGTACTGTTAGGAGACGCCTCTAAATTATTAATACTTTCATTTGACTGTGGTTGAGGATCTTTAGGACGTTGTACCTCTGGAATAGGGACAAAGAATAAGGCCAAACTAGCCAATGCCAAACCAGACATTCCCACAGCAGCAGGTATAACTTTCTGAGCTACAGGTTCTCCTAATTTTGCCTCTTTTCGAGAAACAGGTTTTACTGCCAGAGAGAAACCAGGTAAAGTCAAAGAATCAGCAAAAAACTGGTCCACCGCCTCAACCAAATCAAATAGTTGGACTGTGTTTAAATCAACAACTCTTCCAGGTTTTTGCTCTGGAACATTGCCGTCAAAAACTGTCAATCTGTGTAGATTAGTATCTATTCTCTGTAAATGCACCAACTCTTGACTTTCACTTTGATGTCTAGGCAAAGATATTCCACTGAGAAATTCTTGAGCATAACTACTCACCTGTCTTACCAAGCTCTCAAAAAAATCTCGCCCCCCAGTTAATGATGGTTCTTGGCCTTGAATATGACATTCAGCATTAGTCAAAATAGATAATACCTGTCCTTGACTTAAATTAGGACTTCCAGTTTCACTCAAACCTTGTAAAACCAATTTACAGTTAGGCAAACTGTACTGACGTTGAATCGTCATTGCACTTCTGCTCCATAAAACTAAAACTAATACCAAATCTCAAAAGTCTTGCTACATCTCCTTGAGAGTAGGGAGTAGGGACCCACCCTCGCCCCTCCCCCTCCGGTGGAGGGGAAAAAGGGAGTAGAGAGTAGAGTTCAAAGACATAAGATATCTTAGTTTAATGACGATAATCGTTACAAAAATTACTGGACGATTATTATTACTTAATAACTAAAGTCTTCATGAAGAAGAGCATTATTTTTGTATAATACAATAACTCACAAAAAGTAACATTCTGTTCTTATATTTCTCCCTGTTCCCTGTTCCCTGTTCCCTGTTCCCTGTTCCCTCCTTTAACTAACTTCCCCATCAAACAGACTAATCCAAAACCTTTGCATACCCGTTGTACCAGTACAGAATAATAATTTACCCAATAACTCTAATCCCAGTTGATTTAACTTTTCCTCTGAATTGTAGGCCATTACACCAGACCGCCTAGGGTTCATACGACTGCGAAAATGCGCTCTAAACTGTTCTAAATAAAAAGATAATTGTAAATGATTTTCTATGGGTAACTGTTTTTGATTTAACTGCTCGTAGTCAAACAAAAGTTTACGAATCGGAACAGTTAAACGTTTGGCCAAATGACCAGTAATAATCACTAAAGCTTTAGCTTCATTCAATGTCAAGGGACGACGTTGACTATTAAGACGTAGAGGATTTGTACTACGCAGTCGCCACAAAAAAACCCGATTTGGAATAATCCCTTGTAGCTCTAGGTCTTTGACAACTTTCAGCATAACTTCAGCTCCTCCAAGTTGCAAAGCTTCAACGGCCAAAAGAATTAAATCAATTTGGGTTTTAGTTCTACGGGGACACCCACTATCGGGGAGAAGTATATCTGGTAAATTATTCAATACTAATGGTGTGGACGGACTGGGGGCAGTTTTCAATTCCATTACTTTATTTATTGCCAATATTCAATACTTCGTTATACTATTTTGGTAAAAATGTCAATACAACTAAATAATATTAATTATGATAAAGAACAACACCCAACTATAGCAATCCTAAATAGGTTGCGGGTAATCAAAAAGTAGATAAAAAAACTTAAACTCCCGCCTGTTCACTGTTCTCTGTTACCTTTTCCCTAAAAGCGGTAAGATTTTTATACACAAATAAAATAGGATTGCTATATAAATTTTATACTAAGTCTAAATTAGAATCATTAATCAAGACTTACGCAAAATATAAAATCATATACTATCGTTAACGCCCCTACTCCTGACTTTTCCCACTGAGGAATTTTTTGAATTTATCTAACATCTTATAACTTTTGACTTTTGACTTTTGACTTTCTATTTTTAACTTTTGACTAAAATCTATGGACTTAAAAAATTTAATTCGCGAAATTCCCAATTTTCCCAAATCAGGAATTTTATTCCGAGATATTACTACCCTTCTCAGTGACCCAGAAGGTTTACGTTATACTATTGACATTTTGGCAGAAAAGTGCTCAGAATTTCAACCAAACTATATAGTAGGTATGGAATCTCGGGGCTTTATTTTTGCTACCCCCTTAGCTTATAAGTTGAATGTAGGTTTTGTACCAGTGCGTAAACCGGGAAAATTACCAGCAGCAGTATATTCAGTTACTTATGATTTAGAGTATGGCCAAGATACGCTGGAAATACACCAAGATGCTATGGCAGCAGGTAGTAGAGTTTTAGTAATTGATGATTTATTAGCTACAGGTGGTACAGCAGGAGCTACAGCTCAATTAATTGAAAAAGCAAATTGTAATTTAGTAGGGTTTGGCTTTGTTATTGAGTTAAAAGACTTGGGTGGGCGTCAGAAATTGCCAGAAGTGCCAATTGTTAGTTTGATTGAATATTAATTGAAAATTAGGAGTCAGCAACTAAGTATAACTTCGGTTAATTAACTATAAAAAATGATCAATATAGTAGGGGCGAATGGCATTCGCCCTGACGAGGTTTTAGTTATTTAACAAAAGCGCTGTAAAGCTCAGGCAAGGTTAGATTTTGCTTTTAACAGTAGGCATCTTGTCCGCTTCAGACTGTACCTCACACTTAGTGGAGTCTACTTTCAACAATTAATAATTAATAATTAGGGTTTGCTGAAAAAGTCTTTTTGCTCTTTGTAGGAGACAGGAGACAGGAGACAGGAGACAGGAGAAATGGGAATGTAGAAGAGCTAGGAGCGGGCGTTTTGTCCCTTAATTTTTCTACCCAACTCTTGCACAAAATGCTAGTGTTTTGAGCAATCTTTACCGAAAACAGGGGCACTTTTTTAAACCTAAAACAGCTAAAACCTTTATCTATCAATGCTTTTATATTTAATCAGCAAACCCTAATTAATAATTACCTCTCTTTGAAAAATGATTGAATTGACTCAAAGAAATTTTTTTCTTGTTTCTCCTTTAAAGGAGAGAATTTTTACCTTAATTATTAGCTAACTATTGTAAGGGCTAAAGCCCAACTACAAACAAAAACTTTATTATTAGTAATTATCCTAATATAAACCCCTTCTTCCCTAGATAACTAAAGCTTTCTTCCTTCTTCCTTCTTCCTTCTTCCTTCTGCAAGCTAATGGATAAAAAATTGAAGTATAACAAGCTAAAACAACTAATTGCCAGTGAAACTTTTGCTTATGTTTTAAAGAGATTATTGCAAGCAATTTTGACTTTATTTCTCGCATCTGCTTTGTGTTTTGCAATAATTCAGTTAGCTCCAGGTAGTTATATAGATACTTTAAGTCAAAATCCTCAAATTTCTCAGGATACTATTCAACAACTTGAGCAACAATTTGGTTTAGATAAATCTCCTTTAGAACAATATTTACGTTGGTTAACACAAATTATTACCAGTGGCAATTTTGGTAGGAGTTTTGTCTTTCAACAACCAGTGTCCGCTCTATTATGGGAACGAATACCCGCAACCTTAGTTTTGTCAATTTCTTCCTTAATAATGACCTGGGCGATCGCTATTCCTCTTGGTATTATTGCTGGAGTTAATCAAAACCGTTTTTTAGACCGTTTTCTCCAATTAATTAGTTACACAGGTCAAGGTTTTCCTAGTTTTATTACTGCTCTATTATTATTATTTTTAGCTCAAAATCTTTCTCCTTTATTACCAGTGGGAGGAATGCAAAGTATTGATTATGATGAGCTATCTTTTGTCGGTAAAATTTTAGATATGGGTTGGCATATGATTTTGCCAACTGTTGCTTTAAGTATTACCAGTTTTGCAGGTTTACAGAGATTAATGCGGGGGCAATTATTGGATGTTTTACGACAAAATTATATTCAAACTGCAAGAGCTAAAGGTCTTCCAGAGAATCGAGTGATTTATGTTCATGCCTTGAGAAATGCCATAAATCCTTTAATCACACTATTGGGATTTGAATTTGCCAGTTTATTAGGTGGTTCGTTTATAGCTGAATATTTCTTTAATTGGCCTGGTTTAGGAACTTTAATTTTAGAGGCAGTAAGAAATCAGGATTTATATTTAGTTATGGCAAGTTTAATGATGGGTGCTTTGATGTTAATTATTGGTAATTTATTGGCTGATTTACTGTTGAAAGCTGTAGATCCAAGGATTAAATTGGAAAATCTGAAGTAGATATTTCTAAAAATTACCGATAAGAATGATAAAGTGTTTGTAGTGTGGGCATCTTGCCCGCGATAGGTGTACCTTACTAATATGAAATACCCTGTAAATTACTAAATAAAAAATGGTATCAAACCTATTCATTCTGACTCCTGTCTCCTGACTCCTAAGCAGTAACCTAAATATTTGTAGCAAAGATTTATCAAATATTATGACAGAAACAATACAAGCAGAACGAGTTACGCTTTATGATTTGATAGATAAATTTAATTTTAAATTGAGTGAAAATCCTGCTTTTTTTAGGGAATGGCAAGTTAACGAAGTCAGAAGTCAGAAGTCAGAAGTCAGAAGTTGTTTTTGTAACGGGGATTTGAGCAACTCTCAAAAAACGTTTTGCCTTAAAAGGGAGGGTATTAGACCCAATTATTTTGATAATTTACTAGAGATTAATGAAAGAGAAAAACAACAATTACATCGGGTTAAAAATAATTATTTTAATTTAGCGATGCGTCCTATGGTGGAAGATATGTTCAACAATTAATAATTAATAATTAATAATTAATAATTAATAATTACCTTTTCTTTTCAAGGAGAGGTAATTCTAAATTCTAAATTCTAAATTCTAAATTCTAAATTCTAAAATGTTTAGCTTATATGTTAGGAAGTCCTCATGCAGATAAATCTTTGTTTGGACTGGTGAATAATGGTAGTAACTTTATCTTTTTAAAGTTGGTAAAAGGGGAACAGTTTGAGTATGCTTTGTCTGATGAATTTAGCTTAAGAAGAGGGGATGATTTAGTGACAGTTTTGGCTATTTTAAAGGGGTTGAAAAGGGGAATTTTAAGTTGATTATAATGTAAGCATTTCCTGCGGAATGCTGCGCAAACAGCGGTCAGCTATCAGCTATCAGCTATTAGCTTTATTACCTTATAAAAAAGGAGAAAAAAGCAATTGATAAATTTCACATAATTATAAAGTATGGCTAAAAGCTCATCACTTAACCTTAGCAGTTTATCGAGCCACATTTACATTACCCTTTACAGACAGAATTTACACAAACTGACTTTTAAACCACCGTCTGTAGGGGTGAATGGCATTTGCCCTCGCTATATATGTAGTCTCTGCGTAAGTCCTGATAGAGTTTAAAATGTAGTAGAAATTAAACTAATGCTTACTTCATTCTTTTTAATATTCTTTATTAATGGGAAAACTATCTCTAATTATTAATTATTAATTATTAATTATTAATTATCTTTGTGTTTGGTTAATTCTGAAAAACACTCTAATAACCAACTTCCTACCTGTGCTTGGTCTTCCGTCCGACTGCGACTTAAAGCAGTTTCCAATATAGCAATATTCAACCCCGATAAAACTAACGATTCTTTAATTCGCTTACTACCATTATTGTCGATAATAGCAAAAGCAATAATTTCTGCTTTTTGTACATCCACCACCCAATATTCTGCTACTTGTATTTCCTCATAAAGCAACCTTTTTTGACCAATATCATCAGCTAAAGTAGAATCAGCAATTTCTATAACTAAATCTGGTGGTGGTGTGGTACCAAGATTTGTAATAGCTGTTCCCTTCGGTGCTAACTTCGCACGCTCGCCAATATAATAAGATATATCTGGTTGACATTCTCTGACTCCTACCATCCTATAACTACAGTTATCCAAACTATTGAAAGCCAGACTTTTGATAGTGCAAAAAAGATTTATGGCAAATAGAATAGTAGCATTATCTCTGGAATGATTAGGTCCTATGGGTATGGTTTCAATTCTGATATACTCATTGTGGTAATAGCATTTAGCTTTTTGATAGGCAGGGTTTTCCGTCATCTCAATAAATTCATCCCAGGTAGCTATTACCCATGTATTTGTTGGTAGTTTTGTTCCTATCATATTCATTAAAATGATATTTGTATCTAATAAATATAAATAACTCATTTTGACAAGTTGATGTTATTTAAAGGTAATGATCCTTCGTCCACATCTGGAAATTCTTCATCTAAAGGTTCGAGGGTAGAAAGGGTTTGCAGGAGGGATTTTTTCTTGACAGGGGAAATAATAGCGAAGGGAATGCCATCTTGGATGATAGTTAAGGGTTCACCTGTTTTTTGTGCTTGGTTAATTAGGTTTTGGATGGGTTCGGGAAGTTCTGCAAGAGTGATTTGTTTCATCGTCATTTCTGGAGTTAGGGGTGAAAAATTGTTTCAATCTCTAATTTTAGAGATTTTAGGTTTGTAAAGTTTTTCCCGTTTATGTGAGCCACCCAACTTACAGCTTCAATCCCTAAGTAGGGATTAGGGTTTTTCAATAATTAATAATTAATAATTAATAATTAATAATTAAGGAAATTATACTCCTGGTGTCAGTCTTGGTGAACCAATAGAGTTTCAATCCCTAAGTAGGGATTAGGGTTTTTCAATAATTAATAATTAATAATTAATAATTAATAATTAAGGAAATTATACTCCTGGTGTCAGTCTTGGTGAACCAATAGAGTTTCAATCCCTAAGTAGGGATTAGGGTTTCCAAAGTTCTTAAAGAGTTGAAGCGTCGAATGATGATAGAACAGTTTCAATCCCTAAGTAGGGATTAGGGTTTCCAGAGTTTGCTAATGTCTGAATATTGGAAACAACAACAAGAGTTTCAATCCCTAAGTAGGGATTAGGGTTTCCAGAGCTTTCAACCCACCTTCCACCAGCGTGGTGGAAAATCGTTTCAATCCCTAAGTAGGGATTAGGGTTTCCAGAGAATGTCAAACCAAATTTCATTCGAGCAAATGCTTGAAATAGTTTCAATCCCTAAGTAGGGATTAGGGTTTCCAGAGTCAGAATTTCTGAGAGGATTGATTTATCGTGAGTAAAAAGTTTCAATCCCTAAGTAGGGATTAGGGTTTCCAGAGTATAAAAAAATGTAAACCTTATCTCATTTAGAGGAGAGTTTCAATCCCTAAGTAGGGATTAGGGTTTCCAGAGTTTGGAGCAAATTTTATGTCTGAGAACAAAGGATTTTGTTTCAATCCCTAATTAGGGATTAGGGTTTCCAAAGTAGCTCAAATTCCTCTACTTCTTTTGTTAAATCTGTTGTTTCAATCCCTAATTAGGGATTAGGGTTTCCAAAGTGGAAGAACCTATACTTAGGTCTTGCTGGATCACTGGTTTCAATCCCTAAGTAGGGATTAGGGTTTCCAAAGGAGTTGCTTATGAGGTTTCCAATATAGCCTCTTGATTGTGTTTCAATCCCTAAGTAGGGATTAGGGTTTCCAAAGGACCCAAACTCAGAAAGCAACAGGTTAGCACAAGAAGTTTCAATCCCTAAGTAGGGATTAGGGTTTCCAAAGGATATCAGGATTACTTTGTCAACTCTCCACCAAATGGTTTCAATCCCTAAGTAGGGATTAGGGTTTCCAAAGCAAAAACAAGTGACTGGTCAAGTGGCCTGCGTAACGGTTTCAATCCCTAAGTAGGGATTAGGGTTTCCAAAGCCTTACCTATTACATCTATGATAGTAATACAGTTAATGTTTCAATCCCTAAGTAGGGATTAGGGTTTCCAAAGAGTTCGGTTCTGGAGCTACGACGTAGCAAGGGTTTCAGACCCCCAAATCGACGCGCCCCTTTGATTAATTTGTCAACAAGGCAAAAATTGCCAAAATGACAAGGCTCAAACCCTTTACTAGCAAGGCATCGACGCGGGTCAACGAAAGAATCAGGCTTTCAGCGATTCTCCGAGGCGCGTCGATGGGGTACCATGCAAAGATGAAAAACAACCTCTTAAACACTTCTAACAAGTTAGAAACGATTAAAAATGTATCGCTATTTATTTTTCGAGGTTCTTAATACTAGATATACTAACTTTTATTATACTAACTGTCAAGTAGACTAATTATTCAATTTTTAATCATTTTTCAGACATAAGCCATTTCAGTTATCATTTATCAGTCTAGCCTTGAAAAACACTTACATACATAAGTAGTAAAAAAATAGTATCTCAAAGCACAAATTACCGAAAAATTGTGATTTAAAGCCTCCACTTTTAAGAGGACAATAAATAAAAATTTTTATGATTAGTCAATCCTATAATTTTCAAGGAGAGGTAATTATTAATTATTAATTATTCATTATTCATTGTTGAACCATGTTATCCCAAATTTATTACCTACTTCGTTCTAAAGTTGATGGTAGTTATATTAGTGCCAATCCAGACTCAGATTCGACTGTTAAATTTTTATTATTATTCCAAGAAGATTTTGATGCCCACAGCTACCTCAATACCCACGCTCCAGACTTGAGCGATCGCTTCACCATTGAATCTATTCCACCTACTCAGTTAAAAGCAATATTAAAAAGGTGGGACTTCCAAGGAGTAGGAGTTATTCAAGACCCATTGTTGCCCAATATAGAATTTCTGATAGTTAGTTAAAAAAGTTGAAATATTAGGAATCTCAATCAAGATATAGAGTTAAAGGTTAAATTTGTCAACAATTTGACGCTATATATAAAAAATAGCTACACTCATAGCTTGTCACTTATTTCCAAAAGATTCTATTTCATAAATGGTACGAGAACTAGAGAGAGTAAATCAGGGTGAATTCCCCGAAACAGCACCTACAGCAAATCCAGTATTTTATCGAACTTATAGCCGTAAAACAGAAAATGGCCGTGAGACTTGGGTAGAAGTATGCGATCGCACAATTAATGGCCTGAGAAAGTTAGGCCAACTTACCCCGAAGAAACAGACTTACTGTATCGGATGCAGAGTCAACTAAAAGCTATGTCCTCTGGCCGTTGGTTGTGGGTAGGCGGCACAGAATGGATTACACAACCACAAAATTTTTCCGGGGCCTATAATTGTTCCTCCACAAATATAATGGACTGGCGTGCTTTTGGCCTATTAATGGACCTAGCAATGATGGGTTGCGGTACCGGAGCAGTATTAGAAGGAGATTATATAAATCAACTGCCACCAATTAGAAATCAGCTAAATCTGATATTGCGGGGTGAAATTGGTTCTACCCCTACTGAGTCACGTCGGGAGTTCACAGAACTAACATTCGATGGAGACGAGGTAGAAATTTATGTCGGTGACAGTCGTCAAGGTTGGGTAGGTTCATATCAGGCATTGTTAGAATTGTCAACCGATGAACGATTTTCCGGTGAAGTCAAAGTCATTATTGATTTGAGCGATGTTAGAGCTGCAGGAGAACCTTTAAAAGGATTTGGTGGTGTTGCCAACCCGGTAAAATTGCCAGAATTGTATCAACGTTGTGGGAATATTTTAAATCAAGCAATTGGGCGACAATTAAATTCTGTGGAGTGTTGTCTGCTAATTGACGAAGCTGCAGTGACAATTGTTGCTGGTAATATTCGCCGCTGTTTACCAGAAGGTGCTTTAGTACATACAGCATTAGGGTTGGTACCAATTGAAAAAATTCGGATAGGCGATCGCGTATTAACCAGCAAAGGATTTTATCCCGTAACAAATTTCTTTGATCAGGGTACTCAGTCTTTATGTCGAATTCAAACAGAAGACGGATATTTTGAATGTACTGCCGATCATAAAGTTGCCGTGCTGCAAGATTTGTATGGTAACTATAAAATGATTAAAGCTAAAGACTTGCAGGAGGGCGATCGCCTGATTTTTGTTCCTCAAGCAATACCTGGTACTCCCACCGAACTCCCTGAGTTGAAAGGTGTTACCTCCCATGGTGCAAAATCAATAACAGTACCCGCTCTTACCAGTGAAGTTGCTTACTTTCTGGGATATTTGCATGGAGATGGATCGGTTGCTTCAGATGGATGGCGAGTCAGATTTCGAGTCCACCAGGATAGTCGGGAAATTCTGGAACGACTGATTAATATTGCTCAAGAATTTGGTTTAGAAACACATACACTGAGAACCCCAGAACAATGTAAAACCAAAGCTTATGAACTTCAGTTAAACAGCAGCACTCTTAACAAATATCTGTCACAGTTTAAACAGTCATTTACTTCTATTATTATTCCTGACTGTATTCTGATGGGAACAACAGAAATTCGTCAAGCTTATTTAGCTGGTTTAGCAGACGCAGATGGTTGTCATTCTCAGGGTGTACTCGTAGCTTCAGTTTACCAAGATTTCCTGCAACAGGTGCAAGCATTATACGCATCTTTAGGAATCACTACGAGATTGTGTGGTTCGGTGCGCAAGCGAACAGGAAAATGGGAAGGTGAGTTAGTAACTGTAGGTGAGAGTGCTTTTGAAGCAGTAGAAAAAGTAATGATGACTTACTCTACTCAGTTTCCAGTCAAAAAACGTAAGCGACCTAATTTTTTCCACGATCACGGGTTTCCCAGGGAAATGGCTCAACCTTTAGTGAATACTTTTGATTGGAATAATCGCAAGCATATGATGGTTCGCATTGTCAAGAACTTTATCGCTGATGCCACAGATTTGATTCCAGTAAAAGTGAAAAAAGTTGAGATGGATGTGAGAGAAGCATCAACTTATGATATTGAAGTTGCCAGTATCCATGAATTTGTTTGTCAGGGAATTTTAGTAGCGAACAGTGCCGGGATGCGCCAGGGCAATAGTAGCGATCGCCTCTTTGCTGTAGCGAAGGATAATCTCTGGCGACAAGATGAAAACGGTAACTGGGGAATTGATCCAGAAAGAGATGCTCTGCGAATGGCAAATCACACCCATGTTTTCCACCACAAACCAACATTAGAAGAATGTGTAGAGGCAGTGAGAAAACAGTTTTATTCTGGTGAAGGTGCAATTCAGTGGGCAGGTGAAGCAGTTGCTCGTGCTAATCGCGATCTAGTTTCAACCCCAGAAATAAAGAGTGATTTTATTAAAGCTTATGGACAAGATAACGCCAAAAAATGGTTTCAAGAACACTATCCTAATATTAGTAATGATGAACTTGAACATCGGTTAGCTCGTCTAGGGTTAAACCCGTGTGGTAGTTGATTTTGCCTCACGTTAATCACCCGGCAAAAACGGGGAAAGCTGCGATGCCAATCCCGTGGTAACTAGAGAGGATAATACCTTCTAGCACCGTACAGAGTAGGGAATGAAACTCTACAACATATCCTTAAAATTAATCAAAAATCATTGCTTTGATTATTTTAATGTTAGTAATAACTCAGAAAAAAGTAATATTTATAGTTACTTTATTTTGAAATTTTAGGATATTATAGAGAATATAAATTCCCCAAGAGTGTCGGGCTACAAGATATGAATGGAAGAACCTATTGCGGTCATTATAGAGGACACTATCTCAAGTCAACTTTAGAGTATATTTATGCCAGATACCTTGATTACAAAGAAATCCACTGGGAATACGAAGTCAAAATTTTCGACCTATCTACAGGTGGGTCCTACAAACCTGATTTCATGCTTTCTGATGGCTCTTATGTTGAGGTAAAAGGTGGTTTTAATTATCAAACTGATTTACCCCGAATAAAGTGTTTTGAAAAAGACTATGGGGTTACAGTTAAAATAATTCAAGAAAAAGACTTGAGACAGTTAATTGCTTCTACACCAATGGTTTATGAGCATCTAAAACAAGAGTGGAAACAAATAGCGAAAGGTTTGGGTATGGATACTTCAGGTAAAAATAACTCACGTTATGGAGCCAAGGTTTCCAATATCACTAGAGCTAAAATTTCTGCTAAAGCAAAATCTAGGATGAAGGATTCAGAGTATAAAAGTAAATGGTTGGAGGGCCGAAAAAACAGTGCAAAGGTACAGAAACAAAACGAACGGTTGAAAGCTTATAACTTGCTTAGACAGTATCAAGTTTTTGTTACCTGTCACCATTGTGGAAAAGAGTTTGAGGTTCTGTTTAGAAAGAATAAACCTCAAAAATATTGCTCTTATAGTTGCTCAAATACTGCTCAGTTCTCAAAAATCTCTGGCGATAAATCTTTCCTAATCCAAGAGTTAGCTTTAGATTTTGCTAAAAACAATGCTCAGTCTATCCTAAGTTGTAAAGTCAATAAAATCATATCAGTTCTTAAACCATTTTATGACCAAATTGAAAAAGAATTTGGCATTAAAGATGAAAGAACAGTAAGTAAAGCTCTTCTTGGATATCAAACTAATCGCAAAGAAATTCTTTTTTACTTTCATTCACTTGTAGAAAATGTACTCGGAACTACAGGGAAATGAATCTGTAGAACTAGAGGATAAAAAGCCTTTAGGATAACAAAAAAATTGGAAATTATTGGCTCAAACTTCCACTGCAATTTGTCAGAAATTCATCTGAATCAAATTGACCCAAATAATCATAAAGAACAGGAGGAAGCTTTTACTGCTGGCGCCCTTTCTGTGGCAACTTTACTTAACCATAAATTCGTCGAACCTCGCTATCGTTATAGTCGAGAATTAGACCCAATTGTTGGAGTATCTTTTACAGGTTTATTTGACTTTTTTGTAAAAGCTTTTGGCATTGAATGGTTGCGTTGGTGGCAAGCAGGTCGTCCAACAACTGCTCAAGGTCTGAAGTTTAAACAACAGGAAGCAGAATATTTGACCCGTTGGCGCGAAATAGTCCATCAAGTAGTGTGGGAATATTGCGATCGCCACAACCTGAAACGTCCAAACCGTTGTACAACAGTTCAACCTTCCGGTTGTCTTGACAAAACAGCATTGAGAATATTTAACCAAGGTTTACTCTATGCAGATGAAATAGTAGCACCTGGTAGTGGCGAAACAGTAGGATTAGAATTAACCGTTCGTAATGGAATTGGAGCATCCACAGCGATCGCTAATCAACCACTGGAACTTGTAGAAATCAAACTAGCTAATGGTCGAACATTACGCATGACTCCCAACCATCGGATGAGCGTCGAAGGTAAGTGGGTATATGCTTGCGATCTTCAACCAGGAATGTTGCTTGATTACAGTATTGGTGAATATCAAAAACAAGAAGATGCTTTACTAATACCCTTGCAGTTAGAAAATTATACCAGGGTAAAACGCTCTCAAACATTAGGTCATAACCGTGGTGTATTAACCCAAGAAATAGTGACTCCTGCAACTATGACTTCAGACCTAGCTTACTTTTTAGGTTGTCTGTTTGGGAATGGTTGCATTTCTCAGAATAAATATCGAGTCCGTTTTTCTCATAGCAGACTTGATGTTTTGCATTGCCTCCAAGAAAAAGGCAAAAAATTATTTGGCATCGCAGGCAATATAAATGACCTTAGTAACGGTCGTTTTGAATTGTCCTTTGCTTCTCGACAGTTATTCGACTGGTTGCACCTAAACCAGCTTGCCAAAACTGAGAAAAGCAAAGATTTAGACCGGATACCTATGAGTTTACGTCGCTCTTCACGAGCTACCTTACTATCATTTTTCTGTGGTCTGATAGATACTGATGGATGTGTGCGTAAGGATGGAAAACTATCCATAGATTCAGCTAGCTCTGATTTTATTAGCAACCTACAACAAATAGGAGAAGCGATCGGACTCTGTTTCAGCATATATCAGAATACCAAAGGTGAGAACTTGCAACCCCAACAGAAGAATATGTGGGGATTATGTCTGAGTCGAATGTTGTCTAATGCTGACGCTTTAGATTATCTCAATGAGAACAGTATCAAATGTCAGGAACGACCCCTACTTCCACCTAAGCGTGTATTCAGTTTTTCACCATACAAAATTGAGTCTGTTAATATTGGAGCAGTGTGTGACTACTCTTATGATTTTGCCATTGAGGGTATAGATGATAACGACTCTTGGTATTGGCAAGGTGCTTTGAAGTCACATAATACCAAATCTCTATTAACAAATGCTGCTCCCGGTTGGCATCCTCCTTTTGGGTTGCGCTGGGTACGACGGATTACTTTTGCTAAAAATGACCCCGTAGCATTAGCTTGTCTTGACTATGGTTATTCCGTGATTCCAGGACAGTCAAGCAAAGATGAAAATGGAAATTTACTCAACGATCCCTTTGACGATCGCGCTAAAGAATGGTTAGTAGAAATTCCAGTACAGGTATCTTGGATAGATTTACCTGGAGTTGAAGAGATTGCCATTGAGAAGTTCAGTGCCACTGCGATGTTTGACTTTTACATGGGAGTACAACAACATTGGACAACTCATAACAGCAGTAGCACCATTTTATTAACGGAAGCAGAAATCGAACCTTTGGGCAAACGCATTTATGAAGCAATTCGCGATGATGAAGGTTATATTTCCTCAGCATTGTTGGCGCGGTTTGATGCACCATTCCCTCGGTTGCCATTTGAACGCATATCTCAGGAAGAATATGAAAAAATGCAACAGGATGTTTTGGATCGACGTAAGTCCGATAATTTTTCCGAGTTGATGAATGGTTATGTGTTAGCGAGTGAATTACCAGAGATGGGACCCCAAGATCCCGCTTGTTCTGGAATGGTTTGTGAGCTAAAAGCTTCTAGTGATACATTGTAATGGTATAGCCAGTGGGAGCATATTGCTCCCGTTCTGAATTATTTTGGTCACGGTATAACCAGTGGGAGGGTCTTGCCCTCGCTCTAATAGGGATAAGTAATTTATGATAGAAGTTTATACTAAAAGTAATACTTTTTTCCTTTATCAGTATTGTCCCTAATACTCTTTTTATAGCAGTCGAAGGGAAGGAGAGGGCATATCAAAAGCTAAAAAATCTGACGTTGTCTGAATTTTCCTTCTGTCTTCTGCCTTCTTCCTTCTTCCTTCTGCTATGGCATCTGTTAAGAGATAGGCGTTAATTCGTCTTCAAAAAACCAAGTACCTATGTTTTCTTCAAATTCGACCCAAAAGCCGATTCCACTACCGTCTACCATTTTAAATTCCTTTATTGTACCAACGGGACTTTTCTTCAGTTGGTTAACTATAGCTGCGGGTGGTATAGGCTTTTGTGTGATACCTTTTACTTTTACTTTCTGACCTATTTCCATTTTTGTTTATGATGTTCTCCTAGTGGTATGAATCAATCCACACCTTCTAAAAATCTAGACAATCCTAGACACGCTCTTCATCGGTGACTAAAAGCGATTTTCCGACTCACCCGTCCATAAGTCTACTGGCAAAGAAGGCTGATGTTCCGCTCAAGCACATTGAGTTTAGGATTCCCTCTAGGGTTTTCATTCTTATGAAAAGTCGAGTGCAAAACACTCCATAATCGTTGCTAAAACCAGAGGATTTTAGCAGACGTATGTGATAATAACACAAATTAATGGCGTAAAAACATAGACATTTTTGTAGATATAAGTCTTGGATAGTCTATGTTTTTAAGCTCTAGCAAGCAACAGTTTATATAAAGTTAGTGCTTGATCGCAGTGATATTATAAAGCTAAAAGTCTAATATTAAAGGTCAAAGGAAGTAACTAGAGAAAACCTAAAATATTTGCTGTATCTAGGAAACTTTTAAATTCAGCATCTACGGGTGCGGCAGGATTCGAACCTGCGACTCGCGACTTAGAAGGTCGCTACTCTATCCAACTGAGTTACGCACCCAATTTTCAACCATGAGATTGAAATTACTCTTTATTACTTTACGTCATATTCTCACTCGTTAAGCTAGCGCTATAACAAGGACTTCCCTCCCTTACGGAAAAGGTCTTCCTGCTTATTGCTGGTTGAGCATCCTCGCGCGCGTCCACAAACTGCAACGATGAGACCCACCGCCGTTTTGTATTGTCCAG
This sequence comes from Okeania sp. KiyG1, assembly GCF_014132355.1. Taxonomy (GTDB): domain Bacteria; phylum Cyanobacteriota; class Cyanobacteriia; order Cyanobacteriales; family Microcoleaceae; genus Okeania. The sequence continues at coordinate 28,617 of NZ_BLZO01000184.1, read as the reverse complement.
TTCTGTACTCACCTAGCTACCTTCTGTGATTTTACCGACAAATCAGTTCGGCTTTCAGGTGCGTATTACCGCTACTCGATTTGGGCATTAATTATAGCATAATTGAAGTTACTTTACTGTAGAGATGAGTTTTGTTTCCGGTCGCAAGTCCTCTCCCGTTAAATGGGAGATTATAACAGGAGACCCAGAGCGACATTTAGTTGGCAAATCTCCAAATACGCAAGTTGATCGTCGATCTTTAGATTTATTTAAGTACAAGTATCTTAAGAATTGAGAGTAATATTATCCTTAAGGTTAATTATTATGTCAAATGACCCCAAAAATTAAAAATGTCTAAAACTATATTTTTGCGAGAGTGATTTGAGACTCTACGTCCCAAGAGTTTAATTACCCTAACCTCCAATACAATAGTATTATTAAAGTATGGTAAATCTTTCATAATATCTATAACATTAACATTATCAAGTCCACAATTTTAGCTTTTGCTTAAGGGAGTTATATTATTCATAGGGTAGTCCTAAATAAACTAAGGTTAGCGGGGAAGTCTCTGACAAGAAAAACTAAGGGGTCTAACAACTATCAAAAGGCTAGGCTGAAAGTAACTAGGATACACGCAAAAATTAAGGATTCAAGGCTTGACTATACTCATAAGCTAACATACGTCGCCAATCTGACGGCTCCCCTACAACTGATTAGAGAAAATCAAACTATTGTAGTTGAAGATTTAGCGGTAAAAAATATGGTCAAGAATCACAACCCACCCCCACCTCCCGGGAGGGGAGCAAGAGGGGTGGGTAGTAATGCCAACTGGGGAGAATTAGTCAGGCAATTAGAGTATAAGGCTGATTGGTATGGCCGAGAGTTAATCAAAATTGATAGATATTTCCCTAGTTCGCGCGCGTTGTTCTAATTGTGGTCATGTAGTGGAGAAATTACCTCTAAATATTAGAGAGTGGGATTGTCCTGAATGTGCAGCTCACCATGATCGAGATATTAACGCTAGTATAAACATTTTGGCTGCGGGAGGAGCAGTGTCAGTCTGTGGAGCGCGCTTAGACCCGAAGGGAGTAAGTCTCGGAAGGCGAGTGCTAAGAAACAGAAAGTCTCTAACAGTGATGCTAGGAATCCCGCGCTGTCACGCAAGTGCAGCGTCGGGAGGATGTCAAAGAAAAATATATATAAAATTAAATCTATGCGAGAGGATTCATTAATTATTGTCAAGAATCTGCTAAATGCTTTGAAAGCTTATAAAACCATTCTAACTAGGGAAAAAATTTCTATTTTTGTCAGATCGTGTTTTTAATTGGTGGTCAGGTGTGACAGTCAAATCCTGTGGACTAGGTGGTGCCGACACTTCTAGCTAGAAACAGGAAGTATTTGTAAACAAATAGTTAACAAATCTCAAACAGATTACAATTACCCAATAGTACCCCAGGTAATTATGGGAGTCGAATGTAAAGTGTCATGTTTATTCTGAAAAGGCAAGATGTTGAAATTACAAGTATTCAACACCCAAAAAAGGATCAACAGATCCCTATTCTTAATTATCAAGGGCAAACTTTTCGCTTAATCAGTCTTTTTAAGGCCGAGCAAGCAGAAGAAGCTAGATCCTTCTGGCGAGATTTAACAGATAATCGTGGTAAAGCTTGTGTTTTACTAGAGGAACCCGATAGATATAGTGTTTGGGGAAAAATCCGCTTAGAACAACTTAATAATGAAGACTCAAAAGATGAGGATACCATTACCCCTTCTTTTATTCAGGGTTGTTTATTGCTAGTACAAGCTGTTTACTTTGATGTAGAAGATTTATTAGGTAATCGACAGGCTAAGTCTTTTCACAAGGACTTTACTAAGCTTCTTCAAAACAGAAACTTTCCTAATACTGATTCTCCTGATGCAACTAAGGCTTTATTAACTGTCGATCCTGTGAAAAAATTACCACTACCTTCTTGGCGGGAAGTTCATCTATATACTTTACTGCAAGAAGTCCATCATTTAGGTGAACAATATTTTGGTAATTCCAATTTTGCTGAAGGTATTGATGAAATCTTAGAATCTATGTCTAGTACTGATAAAAGTCAGTTTATGGCTTGGCTGAATCAATTTCCTGAAGGTAAACAATGGGCAGTAAAGTAATTTAAAAAGTTTGCCAATATCACTTCTGGAGTTAGGTAAAAAATTGATATTGGTCGCTCTAAATCAAATAAAATGTTGCTACATAATAAGTTTGGCATCAGATTATATTGCTCTGTTTAAACAGCATTTAAAATCAAATAGTCTATCAATATTTTATTGTGTCCAATCTTTATTAAGAGTAGCTGAAATTCATTAATCTTAATTTGATTGATGAAAAAATCTATTTATTTAATATTGATTGGTCAAAAGCAAAGTAAGTCTATTTTTATCTCCTTAATACCTTTTAATACCTTTGATAAATCTCAAAAAAGACTAAAAATGGTAAAAAATGGAGATAACATAAGTGTCCAAAGTTAAGCTTGATGAGAATATTCCTATGAGCAGCACTTCAGAAAAATCATCTACCCTGACTAAGTCCTTATTCTCAGCCCAGAGTATTGTAATTACTGGTCTTATTTGGGGCGTACTTGCCCTATTATTTTTTCTCCTGTTTAGCGTGCCTTTACCAGGTGAAGAATTACCTTTTTGGTACTCTGTTGGTACTTATATATTTGAATTGGGAGCTTACTTATTCGCCTCTATAGTTTGCTTTAGAAATTGGCAAAGTCCTCAAATGGTTAGTGGGCGCAATGTATGGATGGGCATTGGTCTAGGATTATTATTTTACTTTCTTGCTGGTGTAGTTTTTGGTTGTTGGGAACTACTTTGGGAACTAGACCCCGATGTTTCACTAGCAGATATTTTCTACGTTCTTTCTTATTTGTTCATTGGTTGGGGTATGACTTTAGCTGTCACCTCCAAACGACTAAATTTAGAATTTTGGCAGTGGGGAGTTTTAGCTGGAGTAGCAGTTGCAGGAATTGCTTTGGCTATTTGGGTCGCTGAACCTTCATTTTTTGGTATATCACCTACTCCAGATACTTCAGTATTAGAAGAGTTAGATGTAGAAGAAGTATCGGCAAATTTGGCTCCGTCTTGGGTACTCAGTATAGATGGACAATTAGAACCATTTGCTTATAGCATAAACTTGTTCTACATCATTGCTGATGTATTTTTACTAATTATTGCTACTGCTTTACTTCTAGCTTTTTGGGGTGGACGTTTTTCTCAGTCTTGGCGGATGATTGCTGCTGCTACATTTTCTCTTTACATTGCTGATATGTATTTTAAGTGGTCAGACTCCCGTGCTCAAGGAGATTATGAAAGTGGGGGTTTATTAGAGGTATTCTTTGTATTTACTGCAATTTTGTTTGGCATAGGTGCTGTTTTAGAATACGATATCTCTACTCGTTCTCGCCAAAGTAGACGTGGTAGACGCAGTAGTTCTTAGCTTAATTAGCATTCATCCCCACACTATGATTGTCCTCAATGTAATGTATCAATTGGACGTGACTTAAACACTGCAATTAATATCAAGAAAGCAGCTCAGGTTTTGATAAAAGATTTTTTGCCACCATTAAATTTTGAAGGAGTTAACTAAGTCAGAAGTCAGAATTTAGTAGGGGCGAATGGCCATTAGCCCGTACAGAAGTTATTTTTGTAACGGGGATTTGAGCAAGGCTACAAAAATATTGCGCCTTAAAAGGCGGGGTTGCGCGACCCATATTATTTTGATAAAGGGGTATAATTAAGCCGATTTTAAATCAATTACAGAGGTGGGGCATCCCTTGGTAGCTCAGTCAATGTTCTCATAGAGAAGTCCCTGAGAAGCCTACATCTAATTCTCGATCGGCAGTGTGGGAGTATGTCACTCTAAAGTAGCTTTTCTAAACCATAGATGAGTTTGGTTAAAGATTGGACTTTACGAATGGCTAACAAAACTCCAGGCATATAGCAAGACCTATCTGTTGTATCGTGTCGTAAAGTATAAATTTGACCAGGGCCACCAAATATTACTTCTTGATGAGCAATTAAACCAGGTAAGCGTACACTATGAATCCGAATTCCTTCGTCTGCTAAACAACCTCTGGCCCCTTCTATTTTTTCTGTTTCTTGAACATCAGGTATATTGTAAGTTTTTCCTAGTTCTGATAGCATTTGTGCAGTTTTAATGGCAGTACCACTAGGAGCATCAGCTTTTTGATTGTGGTGTAACTCAATAATTTCTACATGATCGAAATGCTGAGAAGCGGCGATCGCTGCTTGTTGGAGCAAAACCATACCAATAGAAAAATTAGGAATTATCAGTGTACCAATACTGGCTTTTTCTGCAAATTCTGCTAAGTCCTGAATTTGCTCTGGACTAAGACCTGTAGTTCCTACCACTGGTCTGACACCATAAGCAATAGCAGAACGAACATTTTCATAAACACTATCTGGGTGAGTAAAATCAACCATCACTGCTGGCTGTTTTTCTTGGACGGCCATGACTAACATCCCCTGTAAATCATTAATCACTGGCACTTCTAGTTCTCCACAACCACATAATTCGCCAGCATCTTTACCAAGATACTCAGGTTGGCGGTCTATGGCACCAAAAAGAGTCATGTCACTAGCATTTGCTACAGCTTTTATTACTTCACGGCCCATCTTGCCCGCAGCACCATTAACAATTACTGGAGTGGAAGTTTGATTTGTCATAATTTCTATCAATAATACTAGGAGTAAACATAGGCATTTTAGAGTATTTTGTTTATGGCGCTACGCAAATATTGCACAGAAATTTGTCTTCCCTATTCCCTATTCCCTATTCCCTTACCGAAAAATTGGGTTTAAAGCCTCGCCCTTGTAGGGCGACTTTTTATTTGAGCATGCAAGTGAATTGGATATATGCTAAACTGTTATTAGTTGCCGAGGGGCACTCGGAAACTCTAAACGGACGTGGAGGGAAGCATCAGACTACCGCCAAGGAAGCAGCACCCTGTGTTAGCGACAGCTATGCGAAGCAAAGCGTCAACCCGCCGAAGAGCTACGGCTCAGTAGGAATCCCCGTGCCTTTAGGCCGGGGAGGATGTCAAATATAGAGAAAAGTACATTAGGGCTTGCTGATTAAATATCAAAGCTTTGACTGATATTGGTTTTAGGCTTTTTATGTCTTGAAAAAGTATGAGCTTTTCAGTTGTTCAGATTCATGCATGTGAGGATTTTCGGGTAGCTATGGCAGAAAAATCACTCTGACTATTATGAATGGCCACTGACTCTATAATTCCCATTTATTCTACCTCTTAACTACTCCCTACTCCCTTTTTCCCCTCCACGGTCGGGGTTAGGGGTGGGTCCCTACTCCCTACCTCAGCAAAAAGACTTTATGAGCGCAAACCCTACATTAAGAAACTCTAATTGTCCGTCAATGTGCAAAAATAAAAATTAGTAATCAGAATTTAGAGTCTACTGTGAGTCCAATCGCTCAAGCCAATAACACCGTAAATAAATCTGTTAAACCAGCCGTCCCCAGAATTCGGGCTGTTTTTCCCTTCACTGCAATTGTCGGCCAGGAAGAAATGAAACTGGCCTTGCTATTAAATGTCATTGACCCCAAAATAGGGGGTGTGATGATTATGGGCGATCGTGGCACAGGTAAATCTACTACTATCCGTGCTTTAGCCGATCTGCTCCCAGAAATTGAGATTGTTCTTGATGACCCTTTCAACAGCGATCCTCAAGACCCCGATCTAATGAGCGATTCTGTGCAAGATAGATTGGCACAACAGCAAGAAATTGCCACAGTGAAAAGAAAAGTCCAAATGGTGGACTTACCATTAGGGGCTACTGAGGACCGGGTTTGTGGTACTATTGATATTGAAAAGGCTTTATCAGAAGGGGTCAAAGCTTTTGAACCTGGATTATTAGCTAAGGCAAATCGTGGCATTTTATATGTTGATGAGGTTAATCTTTTAGATGACCACTTAGTTGATGTTTTGCTTGACTCAGCAGCAAGTGGGTGGAATACTGTAGAAAGGGAGGGTATTTCTATTCGTCATCCTGCTCGTTTTGTGCTTGTTGGTTCGGGAAACCCAGAAGAAGGGGAGTTACGGCCTCAATTACTGGACAGATTTGGAATGCACGCTGAAATTAGGACTGTTAAGGACCCTTCATTACGAGTTCAAATTGTTGAACAACGTTCAGCTTTTGACCAAAGTTCTCAAGAATTTTTATTAAATTATCAAACACAGCAGGAAGAATTGCAGGATAAGCTTGTAGGTGCTCAACAAAAGCTGAAGTCAGTGGAAGTTGATTATGATTTACGAGTGAAAATTTCTCAAGTTTGTTCTGAGTTAGATGTGGATGGTTTACGGGGAGATATTGTTACTAACCGTGCGGCAAAAGCTCTAGCTGCTTTTGAGGGTAAGACAGAAGTGACGGTGGAAGATATTGGTCGTGTTATTACAATGTGTTTACGACATCGACTACGAAAAGATCCATTGGAAAGTATTGATTCTGGTGATAAGGTAAAAAAAGTGTTTAATCGAGTCTTTGGGTTAGTGGAAGAGGAAGTTTAACGAAGTCAGAAGTCAGAAGACAGAAGTCAGAAGTTATTTTTGTCACAGGGATTTTGAGTAATCTTCCAAAAATATTTGGCTTTAAAAGGCGGGGTTCAACAATTAATAATTAATAATTAATAATTAATAATTAATAATTAATAAGTAAGTTTAGTTGAGCTGTGAAGAACCCAATTATTTTGATAAATTAATCATTAATCTTCTGAGTTGTAGTTGAAGATTTTAGGGAGAAGCAGATTATGTATAAAAGCAAGTTTTTGACAATTAAAACATTTGAGAGTTAATTTTCAATAAAAAACTTGTATTGATGCTTCTCCTAATTTCATCAAAAATAATTTTTAGTGAAATAAATAATATTTCAAAACAGTAAGAGCGATTCAAGAATTTAGAATTTAGAATTTAGAATTACCTCTCCTTTAAAAGAGGATTGACTCAAAGGAAAATTTTTCTTTTTATCTTCTTAAAAGAGGAGGCTTTCAACCACAATTTTTCGGTAATTACTTAAAGTTATTCAAAGAAGAAAGAAGGAAGAAAAAAGAAGGAAGAAGGTGTTTAGTTATCTAGAAGAAAAGGGAAAATATTGCGTTGCCTGAGTTTTAAGCTTTTTATATGTCTGCGTCCTTTGCTTCGACTGCTATATTATATTGCTAAGGAATATACAAATTGAGAATTTCAATAATTAATAATTACCTATCTTGAAAACAAAATCATTAATATTTGTAGCTCATATACCACCGAATCTGCTGTAAATTTTCTCCTCAAAAATTATTACTGATTAAATCAAGATGGAAAAGTTAATTATTGGATTAGATCCAGGTCTTGCAATATTAGGATTTGGAGTAATTAAATGTGTTTATAATTCAAAAACAGAAAAAATAGATTCTACTTCTATGGTTGATTTTGGAGTGATTAAAACCACAAAAAAACAAGAAATGGGCGAGCGTTTAATCACAATTTATGAAGATTTACATACGATATTCAATACTTTTAAGCCAGACTTAGCAGCTACAGAGAAACTATTTTTTTATCGTATGAGCAGTACAATTTTAGTTGCTCAAGCTAGAGGAATTTTAATGTTGGTATTAGCCCAACATGGCATTCCATTAATAGAGTTTACACCCGCACAAATTAAAAAAGCACTAACAAATTATGGCAATGCAAATAAGTCTGATGTTCAACAAGCAGTAGCAAGAGAATTAGATTTAGATGAGATTCCTAAACCAGATGATGCTGCTGATGCTTTAGCAATTGCTTTGGCCGCAAGTTGGTTAAGTGAAATCTAGAACTTCTGCTACTCACAGCAGTTTTCATTAATAATTAGGATACATAAATTTTGGCTTTAAGGCAGAGGGCAGAGGTTTTTTAGTCTACCTTTGTGAAAATCGCTATAATACCAAATTGAAAAAAGAATGTTACAAGTAAACTGGCTAGTAAATAACTAATAATCCACCTAAAACCTACCACCTAACACCTAGAAAATTATTTGTAGCAAACATTTATCAAATTGGTATAACTCTAATACTAATAGATATCTCCAATAATCAAAAATAAAATCAATTACCATACATAAATTATCAATTATTTCCCCTTACTTTGTAGGGATGTTGCATGCAACGTCCCTACTTCCTCTTTTCTGGAGATGTCTAATATTTGTTGTATTGGCCAGAAAAAACAGCAATTGTGATCTTTAATACATAATTATATTCTGATTTGTATTACCAATAGTCAACATTATTAAGTCAAAAGCTTCAAAAATATTAATGTTGGCTGCGCATTTTATATAAATGTGAGTTAAAGTAAATAAATGTAAAGAAATATGAGATTTTTCTGAACCCTTTTTTAATACAAGCATTTACTGTCCACTTTTGAGTTTGAAACTAAATATAAAATGAAAAAATTTTTTTAAAAAAATATCTTTATTAATTACAGCAGTTTTCGTGGCATTATCGATTTTTGCTCTAACCCCAGGAGTTGCCAACGCTTATGATAATCCTCAGTTACTCCCCGAACAAAAAACACCAATTATTGACTTAGCAAGAAACTTAACAGACATTCAAGAAGATATACTAGCCAAAGATTTAGAGCAATTTGAAACTGAAACTGGCTGGAAACTGAGGGTTTTGACTCAATTCGACCGTACTCCAGGTAGAGCAGTTAAAGATTTTTGGCAACTTGATAATAAGAGTGTCTTGTTAGTAGCGGACTCCCGTGGCGGTAATATTCTGAACTTTAATGTGGGTCGTGCTCTCTATGAATTCCTACCTCGGACATTTTGGGTAGAGTTACAAACTCGCTACGGTAATCAATTTTTTGTGCGAGACCAAGGTGAAGACCAATCTATTATCCAATCATTAGAATCTATTAAAACTTGTTTACGTCAAGGTGGTTGTAACGTTGTACCAGGTTTACCAAGAGAGCAATGGATTTTAACTTTAATTACATCAGCTATTGGTGGAGTAGTTTGTGGTTTTGCAGCTCAACCCCGGAAACCGGACCAAGCTTTTTCTTGGCAGTGGGCGTTAATATTTTCTCCATTGTGGGGAATTTTGTTTATTGCTTTCGGAATTGGCCCAGTAGTTACGAGAACTTCAGATTGGTTACCATTGACTCGTAATATTGCAGCTTTTCTGATTGGAGCTTTGGTTGCTTATTTGACTCCTTTTCTCAGTCAATCTTCTGCTTCTGAAACGTGAGAATAAGGAAGAAGGAAGAAGGACTGAAATTGGAAAAAGTGGAGGGGATAGTCTTCGACAAGCTGCTCCCCGTCTACAAACCGCAACCAATTGTAAAAAACGCCAGTGATGATGGGTTATTAAACCCAAAAGAAAAGGATAAGTTTATAAAATATTCAGTGGAAAAAACTAAGAGTTAGGGATGTTTATTTGTGTAAGTATCTCTAGCTCTTTTTTATTGTCTAAAGTTAGTAGAAGGAGGAAGGCTTTAGTTATCTAGGATAGAAGGCTTTAGTTATCTAGGACAGAAGAAAAAATTTTGTGTTGTCTGAGTTTTAAGCTTTTGATATTTCCGCGCCTTTTCCTTCGACTGCTATAGTTTTCAGCCATATTTATAGGGGCAAATTTTTACAAAATATTCTGGATAGTTAGTTATCGTATTATTCAGGAGAAAAGAGAAAGAAGAAAGGAAGAATAAGAGTGGGAATTATCTGGGGATATACCGACATTTTTTGTCTGCGTTGAATGGAAGTAGAGAGTGGGATAATTGTATAACCAGATTTCATCTAAAATAGAGATAGGGGAGAAAGGCGATCGCTACTTTTAAGTTGAGGAAGAATAATTATTTTTATCTGTATTGCTAAAATAGAGAGAATAGAGAAAGGCGATCGCTACTTTTAAGTTGAGGAAAAATATATTATTTTTATCTCTATAGAATTACTATGTCAAAAATTAATGAGATTCAAAATAAACTCAAAGAATTAAGTGGTGGTGAGCTTCAAAAATTGGCTGATGTTTACCTTGATAAAAAATTGAACAGGTTAAGTTGCTTAAATCATTAGGGTCTGTATCGGGAACTAAAAAAATAAGAAGAAGGAAGTCCAGATATGACTTTTTGGCAGTTGAGAGTAAAAATTTAATTGCTAAAATAGAGAGAATAGAGAAAGGCGATCGCTATTTTTAAGTTGAGGAAAAATATATTATTTTTATCTCTATAGAATTACTATGTCAAAAATTAATGAGATTCAAAATAAACTCAAAGAATTAAGTGGTGGTGAGCTTCAAAAATTGGCTGATGTTTACCTTGATAAAAAATTGAACAGGTTAAGTTGCTTAAATCATTAGGGTCTGTATCGGGAACTAAAAAAATAAGAAGAAGGAAGTCCAGATATGACTTTTTGGCAGTTGAGAGTAAAAATTTAATTGCTAAAATAGAGAGAATAGAGAAAGGCGATCGCTATTTTTAAGTTGAGGAAAAATATATTATTTTTATCTCTATAGAATTACTATGTCAAAAATTAATGAGATTCAAAATAAACTCAAAGAATTAAGTGGTGGTGAGCTTCAAAAATTGGCTGATGTTTACCTTGATAAAAAATTGAACAGGTTAAGTTGCTTAAATCATTAGGGTCTGTATCGGGAACTAAAAAAATAAGAAGAAGGAAGTCCAGATATGACTTTTTGGCAGTTGAGAGTAAAAATTTAATTGCTAAAATAGAGAGAATAGAGAAAGGCGATCGCTATTTTTAAGTTGAGGAAAAATATATTATTTTTATCTCTATAGAATTACTATGTCAAAAATTAATGAGATTCAAAATAAACTCAAAGAATTAAGTGGTGGTGAGCTTCAAAAATTGGCTGATGTTTACCTTGATAAAAAATTGAACAGGTTAAGTTGCTTAAATCATTAGGGTCTGTATCGGGAACTAAAAAAATAAGAAGAAGGAAGTCCAGATATGACTTTTTGGCAGTTGAGAGTAAAAATTTAATTGCTAAAATAGAGAGAATAGAGAAAGGCGATCGCTATTTTTAAGTTGAGGAAAAATATATTATTTTTATCTCTATAGAATTACTATGTCAAAAATTAATGAGATTCAAAATAAACTCAAAGAATTAAGTGGTGGTGAGCTTCAAAAATTGGCTGATGTTTACCTTGATAAAAAATTGAACAGGTTAAGTTGCTTAAATCATTAGGGTCTGTATCGGGAACTAAAAAAATAAGAAGAAGGAAGTCCAGATATGACTTTTTGGCAGTTGAGAGTAAAAATTTAATTGCTAAAATAGAGAGAATAGAGAAAGGCGATCGCTACTTTTAAGTTGAGGAAAAATATATTATTTTTATCTCTATAGAATTACTATGTCAAAAATTAATGAGATTCAAAATAAACTCAAAGAATTAAGTGGTGGTGAGCTTCAAAAATTGGCTGATGTTTACCTTGATAAAAAATTGAACAGGTTAAGTTGCTTAAATCATTAGGGTCTGTATCGGGAACTAAAAAAATAAGAAGAAGGAAGTCCAGATATGACTTTTTGGCAGTTGAGAGTAAAAATTTAATTGCTAAAATAGAGAGAATAGAGAAAGGCGATCGCTATTTTTAAGTTGAGGAAAAATATATTATTTTTATCTCTATAGAATTACTATGTCAAAAATTAATGAGATTCAAAATAAACTCAAAGAATTAAGTGGTGGTGAGCTTCAAAAATTGGCTGATGTTTACCTTGATAAAAAAATTGAACAGGTTAAGTTGCTTAAATCATTAGGGTCTGTATCGGGAACTAAAAAAATAAGAAGAAGGAAGTCCAGATATGACTTTTTGGCAGTTGAGAGTAAAAATTTAATTGCTAAAATAGAGAGAATAGAGAAAGGCGATCGCTACTTTTAAGTTGAGGAAGAAGATATGATTTTTATCTCTATAGAATTACTATGTCAAAAATTAATGAGATTCAAAATAAACTCAAAGAATTAAGTGGTGGTGAGCTTCAAAAATTGGCTGATGTTTACCTTGATAAAAAATTGAACAGGTTAAGTTGCTTAAATCATTAGGGTCTGTATCGGGAACTAAAAAAATAAGAAGAAGGAAGTCCAGATATGACTTTTTGGCAGTTGAGAGTAAAAATTTAATTGCTAAAATAGAGAGAATAGAGAAAGGCGATCGCTACTTTTAAGTTGAGGAAAAATATATTATTTTTATCTCTATAGAATTACTATGTCAAAAATTAATGAGATTCAAAATAAACTCAAAGAATTAAGTGGTGGTGAGCTTCAAAAATTGGCTGATGTTTACCTTGATAAAAAATTGAACAGGTTAAGTTGCTTAAATCATTAGGGTCTGTATCGGGAACTAAAAATAAGAAGAAGGAAGTCCAGATATGACTTTTTGGCAGTTGAGAGTAAAAATTTAATTGCTAAAATAGAGAGAATAGAGAAAGGCGATCGCTACTTTTAAGTTGAGGAAAAATATATTATTTTTATCTCTATAGAATTACTATGTCAAAAATTAATGAGATTCAAAATAAACTCAAAGAATTAAGTGGTGGTGAGCTTCAAAAATTGGCTGATGTTTACCTTGATAAAAAATTGAACAGGTTAAGTTGCTTAAATCATTAGGGTCTGTATCGGGAACTAAAAAAATAAGAACAGGAACTCCAGATACTTTAATTATTCTGGAAAATGGAAAGTACATTTTGGCAGAGTATACAACAGAGGAAAAAGGGGTCTGCAAAAAATTTAAGAAAGACCTCGACAAATGTTTTGATGAAGAAAAGACTGGAGTACTAATAATAGAAATAGAAAAGATTGTTTTATGTCATAATTCTACTCTGAGTACAAAAGAAGAAAATTCTCTGAAAGAGGAATGTCAGAAGTATGGAGTTGAGCTTGATATATTTGGTCTTGACTCTATTTCTTTTGACCTTTATAAAAATTATCCTGGTATTGCTAAAGATTTTCTAGGAGTTGAGGTAGATACTGGTCAAATAGTTGATATTGATGAGTTTATTACTACTTATAATAAAAGAAAAATTGTTGCTCCTCTAGATACAAAGTTTTACTTTCGGGAAAATGAAATAAAGGAAATATTACAACGACTTGAGGGAAATAATCTAGTTATAGTTTCTGGTAAAGCAGGAGTAGGTAAATCTAGACTTGTTTTAGAGTGTTGTAGGAAATTTGTAGAGAAATATTCTGACTACAAAGTTAAGTGTATTTTTGATCAAGGAGTCGATATTTTTGGGGATATCCATGTTTATTTTTCAGATGAGGGAAGTTATCTAATTTTTGTAGATGATGCTAACCGAGTCAAAGAATTTAAGCATTTTATTAATCTTCTTCTGTATAAACGTGAAAATCAGCAAATTAAAATAATAGCTACAGTTCGTGACTATGCAGTTGAGCAAATTAAAGAAGTAGTGTGTTCTTATGATAATAATTTAGAGCTAGTAAAAATCAACCCATTAACAGATAAGCAAATTGAGCAACTCGTTAAAGAAGAATACAAAATTCAGAATCAATTATACATAGAAAGAATTGTTGATATAGCTCAAGGTAATCCTCGCCTGGCAATAATGACTGCTTTAGTAGTAAAGGGAGAAAAAACTGTCGAAGCTCTTAAAAATGTATCTGATGTTTATGATATATATTATTCTTCAATTAGAGAAGATATTGCAGATTTTAAGGATGAAAGTTTATTGAAAGTTGCTGGTATAGTTGCTTTTTTCCAAGTGGTAGATTGCTCTAACGATGAAATGATGGAAAAGATTCAAACAACATTTTATATTGACAGGGAAAATTTATGGAAAGCAGTTCGTAAATTATATGAATTTGAGTTGGTAGATATATATGAAAATGAGATTGCCAGAATATCTGACCAGGTTCTGGCTACATATCTGTTTTATCTTACTTTTTTCAAGGATAAATTGTTGAAATTTTCCGTTCTCTTAGATAATTTCTTTCCTCAGTTTCAATATAATTTTGTTGATGCTCTTAATCCTGTTTTAAGTGCTTTTGATAGTGAGAAGATTATCAACATACTTACTCCAGATGTAGACAGACTTTGGAAAAATTATGAGGAGGCAGGAAATAAGAAGAATTTTATCGAACTGATGAAACTTTTTTGGTTTTTTAAACAGACAGAAATTCTCATATATGCTAAAAATTGTATTGACAAGATGGAAATCGAGTCAGTAGATATTTCAACCTTAGATATTCCGTCTAATTCTAATATTGACATTCCACCATATTCTATTCTTGACTTACTTAGTTTATCGAGTAATTTTGACGAACAAAATTTTCAGATTGCTATAGATTTGCTGTTTGAATATCTGACAAAAAAACCACAGGAACTATTACAGGTGTTTCGCCTTCTTATTGAAGTGTTTGGATTTGAACATGATTCCTACATAACAAAATTTATTAGTCAGTCTATAGTCATTGATAAGCTATTGGAAGAAGTAAATCAAGGAAAAAACGAATTATTCACAAAACTATTTTTTGGTGTAGCTGAAAAATACCTCTATCTTCAATTTAATACTCCTAAGCTGAAAAATAACAGAGAATTTTTATGTTTATGGCATCAATTTTCCCCACAACCTACACCGGAGTTATTTGATTTAAGAAATAAAATTTGGCAGGGAATATTTCAGCTCTATCAGATTGATATTTTTGAGAAAGAAGTAATCAATATAATTCATCAATATAGTAAATCATATTCTAAGTTTTCTGTCGGTGAAATTATTAAGCAAGATGCTGTAGAAGTGCTTAAATTTCTTACAGATAACTTAAATCCTCAAGATTATTATCATTGTCTTATTGTTCAGAAATATTTGGATTTTCTAGAGTCTCGTCAAATTGAATTTAATAATGAAATAAGAGAACGATTTCTCAATGGAACTTATGAGGTGTATAGGATACTTTCAGATAATTGGAATGAGAGAAACAACTGCTATTTAGAAGGGAAAGAATATGAGCAATTTAAGCAAAATCAAATCAAAGAATATTTTGCTAATTACGATTTTAAGGATTATCAGGATTTCTTTGCTAAATGCCATGAGATAAAAGCTGTAACAAAAGAGAAAAACCATTACTCTTCTGAATTTCCCAGTGGTAGAATAGCAGAAGTTATTTTTATCGCCTGCAAAAATTCAGAGCTTTATTTAGATGTGCTGAAATATTATCTCAATCTTGGCGACCCATTTAAACTTAATTATTTTCTATTTACATTAATTGAAAAATTAATAGAAATTTCTGGAGTTGAAAAAGCTTTTGAATTGCTCAATCAATTTGATTTTGCTTCAAAAAGAAAATGGTTATTTGGATTTTACAACTTACTGCCTGAAGATAAAATTACATCCGATTATTTAGAGCAACTATATAACTTATATCGGCAGAGTAAACTCAGTGAAATACCACAATATTTTGACTTTCTTCTCAAATATCTTCACTTAGATAAAAATGTGGTTGCTCAGATAACAAAAATTATTCTGAGTAAAATTAATGAACAGACAAATTATACAAATTTTTTAAGTCCTTTCGATTTTTTATTTAATCCTTACACTCAGGTCAATGAGCTTTTAATTAAATTATTCACAGAAAAACTTGATGTACTAAAACAAGCATATTTATCAAATCAAAAAATCAGGGGATACTCGTCTAATTCTGAAGATATATTCATCCGCATTCTTAATGTTGACCAACATTTCATAATTGAATATATTGACTGGGTATATGATGAGGAAAGAAAATTATCAAACTCCCCTTATTTCCAAGATGACCTAAACTATACATTTCTTTGGCAATCTGAAAATTATCAGGAATTAATCACTCAAGTAGTTGAGCATATTTATCAGAAAGAAAAGGAATTATCTAACTCTGGATTTAGTAATACTATCCTCGAAAGAATATTTTTTTTGGAAGTAACAGAAGAAGAGAAAGTTGTTTTTGAGGATAGACAAAATCAACTGCTAAAAAGTCTGATTGAAAATAGACATAACGATATTCATTTGATGCAATTATTGTTTAGCGTAACTACAACATTTCCATACGAAAGACGTTATCAATTTATCGATCTATTTTGTAAGTACAATCAGAAATTTGAAGATTTTAAGAAACTTCCCTAGAACCTTATGTTAAGAATGATAAGGAACTTTCCTCAGAAGATTATATATTGAGTAGCTCTAAGAATATTGAAGCAACACATAAAATCGTAGAACATCTTGAATCATTACTATTACGACCAATTTTTAATACAGAAAAACTTCTGGAAGACAAAGATTATGTAGAAAAAGAAATTGAGTATTTTAAGAAGTGGATTGAAGATGAAAAAAAGCGTAATTTTATAGAAGACTAATATCATATTCCCCCTCCGGGGGAGCTACGCTAACGGACGGATCAGTTATAAATAAAATTTCAGAACTGACAGTACCAAAAAAAGACTGAAATTATCTTTACTTTTGTTCTTTTCGCTCAATCAAGAATTATTGTTTAAATGAAAATCTCCACAACTTCACCCCAGAGAACATATCAATCTTCTTCCTTCGTAATTTTAATAACATAGGGATAATATTTATTTCTTTGATAAGAACCTACCCAAACTTCATAAGTACCTGAAAACCATTGACCCATAATTCCAGGATTTTTTCCTTCAAAATCATCGTTACACCAACTACCCCCAGGACCTCTAATTACTAAAGTTGTATCTTCACTACTTTTAACTTCAAGTTTCAGGGATTGAAAAAAACCATTTAAAATTAATCTATGATCTGGTTTTCGATCGATAAAACCTACGCAAGGTCCAGTTACCGTGTCATTTCTACCTGTTGTTTCTTTTGCAGATACAGGTCCTCCACTTAATCCTCTAATAATCATTCGATTTTGAGGAGATTTTGGATATAAATTTACATCTTCAAATATAGGTGTCAATTGTAAATCTTGAGATAAAACAGGACTGATTTTCTGTATCCCAGCTAATGAAAATAATACTACTAAAAATAATGTTGTTTTTCTTCGTTTATTTTTATTCATTTAGAGTCCTGTTTTAGGATAAAGAAATTCAAAATAATTATTGGGGAATTTGAGAGGATATCTGAAAAGTTTTTTGATACTAAATTTTGCCCCCTAACCCCCAACTTTGGGGGGAACAAGAGTCAATTTGTTTCTAAAAGTCCCCCAATTTTGGGGGATTTAGGGGTCTTGTATGTTGCAAATGGGATTTCTCAGACAACCTTTGAAGCAAACATTTTTCTGGTTTACTTTTATTTTTAATTCCCCCCATGTTATTTTCAGTATCTGAAACTATTAGAAGTTTAAGACTTTTTACCAACAATATCTGCTTTGATGTCTTGAATTTTATCTAATAATTCTTGCCGATTAGATTTCCGTAGTAAATAACGGTAAACAAACCATACTGAATATCCCATACCAATCAATTCAAAGCTAGTCGATAAAGTAGGAATTCCTTCTAAAGCTTCTAGGAAACCAAGAATTAACCTAAAGGTTAATATGATTAATATCAGCGAACCAATTACTATAAGTTGACGTTGATATGTTTGATAGAATTGACTAATGTAATCAGGAAAGTTAGCAAAAGTATCGACCAATTTTTCTTTAATCTTTTGTAATTGATCGCTCTCAATGCTTTCATTAGTTGTTGTATCTACAGGTTGTTGGTCATCTAAGGTTGAGGTTTCTACTTGAACAGTAACTTTTTGTTCTACGGTTTCCGGTTTTGTAGTAATAGTTGTTGCTGTTGGAGGTTTCTCTACAGTTGGTTTGACAACTTTAGTTTCTTCCGTTGGAGTTGTTGCCACTGTTGGAGTTGCTGTTGGAGGTTTCTCTACAGTTGGTTTGACAACTTTAGTTTCTCCTGTGGGAGTTGTTGTCACTGTTGGAGTTGCTGTTGAAGGTTTTTCTACAGTTGGTTTGACAACTTCAGACTTACCCGTTGGAGTTGTTACTTGTGCTTTATCTATAGTTGGTTTAACAACTTTAGTTTCTCCTGCGGGAGTCGTAGTTGCTTTCTGTTTTTCTACAGTAGGTTCAACAACTTCAGACTTACCCGTTGGAGTTGTTACTTGTGCTTTATCTATAGTTGGTTTAACAACTTTAGTTTCTCCTGCGGGAGTCGTAGTTGCTTTCTGTTTTTCTACAGTAGGTTCAACAACTTCAGACTTACCCGTTGGAGTTGTTACTTGTGCTTTATCTATAGTTGGTTTAACAACTTTAGTTTCACCTGCGGGAGTCGTAGTTGCTTTCTGTTTCTCTACAGTAGGTTCAACAACTTCAGACTTACCAGTTGGAGTTGTTGCTTGTGCTTTATCTATAGTTGGTTTAACAACTTTAGTTTCACCTGCGGGAGTCGTAGTTGCTTTCTGTTTCTCTACAGTAGGTTCAACAACTTTAGTTTCTCCAGTTGGAGTTGTTGCTTGTGCTTTATCTATAGTTGGTTTCTGTTTTTCTACAGTAGGTTCAACAACTTCAGACTTACCAGTTGGAGTTGTTACTTGTGCTTTATCTATAGTTGGTTTAACAACTTTAGTTTCACCTGCGGGAGTCGTAGTTGGTTTCTGTTTCTCTACAGTAGGTTCAACAACTTCAGACTTACCCGTTGGAGTTGTTGCTTGTGCTTTATCTATAGTTGGTTTAAAACTTTGAGACTCACCAGCAAGAGTACTTGATGCTTTTATTTTCTGAGGTTGTTGTTTTGGTGCAACAGATGTTTTTGAAGTTGCTGTTTTTATTTCAGCAAACCCTTTATTACTATTATCAGAAGCATCTACTTTTTTGCTTTCTTCAACCTCCTGACCTATAGCTTTTTTGAAGCGTAATACATCAAAACCCCTTTGATGCAAGAGTAACCATGACTGAATTAGATCGGGTCCTTGCATTGCACCTGTTAAAGACGCCCTGAGCGATCGCATGACAATGCCTTTCTTAACTTTAATTGCCTGAGTCACCCGTTTAATAATTTTTTGTGCATCACCCACTCGCAGAGGTGCATCACTATCTATCCCCTCAATAATAGAATTAATAGATTTTACAGCATCTTCTTTCTGCATTTGTTCAATTGCTTCTGCATCCAGTTCTACAGTGGGGGAGAAGAATAACTTACTCATTTCTACTGCATCTGTGAGGCGAGTCAAACTAGGTCCAATCAAAGCGGCCAATTGTTCTAACCAAGGGCGATCGCTCTGTGGGTCTAGTTCATATCCTGCTTTTTGCCAAACAGGAATTAATCTATCTGTCAGTTCTCCTACTGGTAAATTATGTAAATATTGACTATTTATCCAGTCCAACCTATTCCAGTCAAACTTCGCCCCTGCTTTATTCACTCTCTCAAAAGAGAACTGTTGAGCTGCTTCTGTCAGGGTAAATATTTCTTGAGTTGAGTCTGGAGGTGTCCACCCAAGCAAACACATATAATTTGCTAGTGCTTCTGGGATGAAACCTAATTCTTTAAAATCAGAAATTGAAGTTACGCCATCCCGTTTTGAAAGTTTGCGTCCTTCTTGATTAAGAATTAGAGGTGTATGAGAAAATTCTGGTACTTTCCCCTCTAGGGCTTTATAAAGTAATATTTGTTTAGCTGTATTGGCAATATGGTCTTCACCACGAATTACATGGGTAATTTCCATATCCATATCATCTACTACCACTGCCATATTGTAGAGGGGTTGTCCTACTGTCTTGCCACTAGCAGCACGGGAGATGACCATATCTCCACCCAAGTCGCTCCCCTTCCAGGTTACTGTCCCTCTAACTTGGTCTTTCCAGGTAATTATTTGGTCATTGTCAATTTTAAAGCGAATTACTGGCTGTCTTCCTTCTGCTTCAAAAGCTGCTTGTTGTTCTGGTGTAAGGTCACGGTGGCGGTTGTCGTAGCGGGGTGCTTCTTTTCTAGCTTTCTGAGCTTCCCGCATTTCTTCTAGTTCTGCTGCTGTACAATAGCAGCGATAGGCTAATCCTTTGTCTAGTAATTTTTGAGTAGCTGTCTTATATAATTCTAATCGTTGAGACTGGTAGGATGGTCCTTCATCCCATTCTAATCCTAACCAGGTCAATCCCTCCATAATATTTTCTGTATATTCTGGACGCGATCGCTCTATATCTGTATCTTCTATTCTGAGGATAAATTTTCCTTTCTGGTTTCTGGCAAATAACCAGTTAAATACAGCTGTTCTGGCTGTACCGATATGTAAGTTTCCTGTGGGACTTGGGGCCAGACGAACTCTAACACTCATATCAATGTTTGATTTTGTTTTTTTGTTTTTAGATTTTGTTATGCATTCTGGTTCAATTTGATAAAATTTCTATTTTACCAGAGTGATATTAAAATCTATAATTTTTATGCTTATCTGATTCCCTACTTTTACCATAAAATATAGAGTTTCACCAAACAGTAGTTACTGTTCGTATCATTTTAAGCATTCTGAGGTTAAAGTTGTTTATCTACGGGACTGACGGGGCTCGAACCCGCAACTTCCGCCGTGACAGGGCGGTGCTCTAACCAGTTGAACTACAGTCCCTTATTTTTTAGCCTTTTACTATTATGTGGTTTTTCTTTTGATTTGTCAAGCTTTTCTGTAAATTTTTTTCTACAGAACCCATTTTGGCTCTATTTAAGGCTTACCGATATAATCTAAAAGCACTGACATATAAAGGATTCAGTCTTTTTCGGTACAAAAAAGTGCCTGGTTTTCAACAGAAAACCCTCAAAAACTTAGCATATCAAAGACAGGGGGGATAGCAGAAAAATCACGTTCGACAAATATATCCGACTATCTCCTAATTAGGGTTTGCTGAAAAAGTCTTATGGGTAAGGGTAGGAGACAACCCACCCTAACCCCTCCCAGGAGGGGAAGACAGGAGACATGAAAAAAGAGACAGGAGACAGGAAAAATGGGAATTATAGAGGAGGTAGGAGTAAAAATTGTCCTTTGATGTTTCTGCCCAAATCTCGCCTAAAATACGCTCCTTTTTGAGCATGAAGAGCTGAAACAGGCACACTTTTTTTGACCTCAAAAAGGCTAAAATCTTTATATGTCAATGCTTTTAGATTAGATCGGTAAGCCCTAATTAATTTCTCGTTTCTCCTAACTACTCCCCTACTCCCCTACTCCCCTACTCCCTCCCCTACTCCCCTACTCCCCTACTCCTCTACTCCCTACTCCCTACTCCCCCACTCCCCACTCCCCCACTCCCCTACTCCCTACTTCCTACTCCCTAAATAGCTAAAAATCAGAATCTGAGTAACTTGTAGAGGGTTAAAATTATTATCGCTAACTAGGATGAGCGATCGCTGACCGTCTGCCAAGTCTGGGCCAAAAGTTATACCTTCAATATTGTCTAAGACTATTTCTAGAGTGCTGAAATCTAAGAGTAATTTTTTTTGCACTGGAGAAATATCAGTAATTTGATTATTTAAGCCTTCAATATTTTGAATATTATCTGTGCCTGATAAATCTATTTGAAAAAGTTTAATTACATTTCCTGTTTCTAGGGAAAAAGACCGTTCTAAACTTAAGAGATGAGTATCATCTAACGCAAGTAAATCTACTAAACCATTGGTACTAAAACCACCTACATTATTAGAATTAGTAGCAATAGGTTCTGTGATATATATAAATTCTGTTTCTGGCTGACCTTGAGCTAAATCATACCGTATAATTCGACAGTAGCTACCCATACTAAAAGTTGCTTCTTCGCCATCTTGAACTAAAGCATTTTCTGTAGCGGTGAAGAGATATTTTTGACTAGGAGTAATAGTTAAACTTTCAAGAGCAAGATTATTTCTAACTCCACTGTTTGATTCTATGAGAATTTTTTCAGGTATAGGCAAATTTTGTAGTTGTTTACCTGTGAGAGAAAATTCTCTAATAAATGGTTGTATTTGACGTTCCCTATCTCCTTCAGAGGAAATAAATAAAGTCTCTCCTGTAAAAGTAATTCCTTCTGGGTCAATACTCAAAGCGGGAAATGGTTTACCTGTGTCATTTAATAAAGTTGTGACATCTGTAAAAGTTACTGTTTCCTCTGAAATTTCATCTTGCTGTAGGTCAATTTTCAGAGTATAAAATCGAGCTGGTGCTTTGCTACTACGGTCATCAGAAATTGCGTAATAATTTTGTTTTTCTGGATTGTAAGTTATGGCAGAAAGCCCACCAACTTCTGTATTTTTAAATTCTAATCTTGTGGGAAAATTTACCTCTCCTAAAAAAGTGACTTGAGGAGTAGTTGTTTGAGTGGCCGAATTAATTATTCTGCCTGTAATTACAGCAATAATAAAACAAGTAATTAAGGTAATAATTAGGTATTTATAAGTTCTATGTTTAAATATTTTCATATATAGCAGTCTGATTTTGATTGTGAGGAAAATGTTACAGCAGATTCGGTGGTATATGAAGTACAGATATTAACAATTAAACGTTCCCAGTGCGGACATCTTGCCCGCGACAGGTGTACCTCATGCCTGGTAGAATTGTAATTTTTTTTATATGCTTTAGCATTACTATTAAGATAGAAAAATACCACTTTATACCAATTTGAAAAAAATGTTACTAAACTCTAGTTATAGGGAACAGGAATTCGTAGCAAACATTTATCAAACTGGTATTATTTTCTATTTATATAGATAACATAATACTTTCTCACTTTCCTTATTCTTAATTATGAATAATTGGTTTTTCCTTCTTAGCTTCTTCCTTATTCCTTCTTCCTTCTGAGGAGAGAACAGGAATTCGTAGCAAACATTTATCAAACTGGTATTATTTTCTATTGATATAGATATAGATAATATAATACTTTCCTCACCTTCTTTTTTCTTAGTGATGAATAAAGGGAACAGGGAACACCGGAGCTAGGAAAAGAGATTTGTAGCAAACATCTCTCAAACTGATATTATTTACTATTGATATAAATAACACGATCTTTTTTCACCTTGTTTTTTCTTGATTATGAATAATTCCTTCTTACTTCTTTGCCTCCTTGTTAGCTTCTTCTGTATTCTTTCTTGCTGATTACTTTTTCCTTATTCTAAAATATTGAATAACTGCTTCTTACTCCTTCATTGTTAGCTTCTTGTATCTTATTTATTGCTTATTACTTTTTCCTTGTTAACTTCTTCCTTGTTAACTTCTTCCTTCTTCCTTCTTAACCTTCTAAAAATTGTAACAATCATTCTTTAATATAATAAGTAGCATAACAATCATCTTCTTGATTGCTTATTACTTTTTCCTTCTTCCTTCTTCCTTCTTCCTTCTTACTTCTTTGCCTCCTTGTTAGCTTCTTCTGTATTCTTTCTTGCTGATTACTTTTTCCTTATTCTAAAATATTGAATAACTGCTTCTTACTCCTTCATTGTTAGCTTCTTGTATCTTATTTATTGCTTATTACTTTTTCCTTGTTAACTTCTTCCTTGTTAACTTCTTCCTTCTTCCTTCTTAACCTTCTAAAAATTGTAACAATCATTCTTTAATATAATAAGTAGCATAACAATCATCTTCTTGATTGCTTATTACTTTTTCCTTCTTCCTTCTTCCTTCTTCCTTCTTACTTCTCTGCCTCCTTGTTAGCTTCTTCTGTATTCTTTCTTGCTGATTACTTTTTCCTTATTCTAAAATATTGAATAACTGCTTCTTACTCCTTCATTGTTAGCTTCTTGTATCTTATTTATTGCTTATTACTTTTTCCTTGTTAACTTCTTCCTTCTTCCTTCTTACCTCTTCCTTCTTATAACAATTGAAATAGCCATTCTTTAATATAATAAGTAGCATAACAATCATCTTCATTGTAAATAATAATTGCATCTAACAAAGAGCGATCGCCTGTTTTCAACCATTCTGAATACCAACAAACAGATTGAGCGCCATTAGCTTCGGGGTTCCGCCATTCAAAACCTAACCAACGAGCAATATTTTTGAGGGAATAACTTTCTACAGGTAATATAATAGTTTGAGTAACAACTTTATGAATATCTACAAATCTTTTCAACAATGGTTTCCACAGATAAGCTGGTGTTTGATAAAGTTGAGCTAATCTTCTTACAGTTTGAATTTCATATTCACAGAAGTGATAAATTGGAGCGATAGGATATTTCCAAACTAAGTCTAAAAATTGATACCAAATCAATTCTTCATCTAAAGGATTTTCAGCTAAATGAACATAAAATTTTTTGGTATCTTGGCGTTTATCAACTACTAATACACCATGTAAATAATCTAAATTAATATCTGGTTGAGCTTCAATATCAAAGTATATTTCTACAGGAGCATTGACGAGCTTAATTGATTTGTAATAATTAATTGGTAAAGTTTCACTATCTATTTCTTCAGCAAATGTTTCATTTCTCAGAATCACCTTATTTTCCCATACAGATTGAGCTTGCTTGACAACTTGTATTCCAACTCCATCAACAAATTCAGGGTAACTTTCTAAATCATCAGGATTAGTTTGACTCAAAGATTCTAAAGTTGTTAAATTCAAGCTCTTCAACACAGCATATCTATTAGAAGTAACTCCTGGCAAAAGACATAAATGTTTTTGAGTTTCAGCAACAGCATGACAGCTACTATACCAGGTACAAAGATTACATTTTTGACGGGAAATAAATACCTCTGGTTCTAGAGAATTTTGCAACATAGCAATTAACTCAAAAATAGTTTCCTGCATTTGCTCAATTCGCTTTTCTAAATTCACCTTATGTAACCCTTTCTTTCGGAGAATCAACCAAGCAGTTTCCGGCCAAACTTCTTGAATACTTGCTAATATTTGAGCATGAAAAGTAGCAACTATTTGATATTCTAATTTCGGACGTTTGCTTAACTTAATATCTGTAGGAATATAAACCCAATCACCAAATCGAGAATATCCAGGCTGTTTAATCAATAAATCTGGATAGCTAACAAAATTAATAGTCTGATTTTGTGGGAGTGAATTGATTGAAGATTCTTGAATAATTAATATTCCCCGATAAATAACATCAATACCTGCTGCCATTAATTCTTCAGTAGCCTTTCCCCCTGCCATTAAATCTCCACGAGGATAATCAGGCTTTTGATAAATATAATTCTTGATAATACTCGACCTAAATTCCGAACTATCTTTAATTAATTTCAGCAAAAAATCACTAGGAGAATCTTGTTGCGTAAAATCTCCATAGGTATCCAAAAATACTTTTCTAGGACAACGTTGATAAGAAAGTAGCTGAGAATCAGTTATAAACATTAATTATTTAGTTAGTGAGTCAGCCACTTTGCTGTGGTCAAAAGTCCAAAGTGGCATAACTATATACATACATATATAGTCTAGTCCACTTATTGAATTGAGATAAAATCTAGATATAAAAACCCAGTGCTTGTCATTATCAAACAGTGAAGTATAGATAAAATTCCCTACAACAATAACTATAAAAAAATGTCACAAAAACTACGCAAGCCATTTCCAACTCATCGCCTGACGGTACTTTATATTGTCGGACTCAGTGTAATTGCTGGGTTATTTATATTTGAACAAATTTTAGTAGAAAGGTCCCTAAGATATCAGTTTACCAGTTCTCGGGTAATTAACATAGCAGGTCGTCAACGAATGTTGAGTCAAAAACTTAGCAAAACAGCATTAGCTATCCAGTATAGTTCCAACTCAAAAGTCAGAAAACAACGTCAACAGGAACTAGAAAATGTTGTCCAGGTGTTCCAAACCTCCCATGAGGGACTACAGAAAGGTGATTCAGACCTAGAATTACCCAGTAATAAAAATAGTCCCAAGGTAAAACAAATGTTTGCGGAGATCGAAGAATATTATCAAGCAATAGTTAACGCTGCTCAGGGTTTGCTAGTAACCATCAACTCAGAGTCACCACAAGCAAATGCTAGCCCTTTTGTAGAAACCATTCTGAAAAATGAGGCCCTTTTTCTCCCACTGATGAATCAAATTGTCTTCCAATATGATACTGAAGCCCGACAAAAGATTCAGCAAGCCAGACGAATCGAAAATTTATTGTTAATAACTGCAATATTACTACTAATATCAGAGGGACTATTTGTATTTAGACCTGCAGTCAACCAAATTCAAGTTTACCTGGAAGAAAAGGCCAAATCTCAAGAAAAAACAACCAACATAGCAGCAGAATTAGAACAAAAAAATCAGGAATTAGATGCGGCCTTAAAGGAAGCTCAATCTATAGCCAAGCTGAAATCAGAATTTGTGGCCAACATGAGTCACGAAATACGCACACCAATGAATGGGGTAATTGGGATGACTGGTTTGCTGCTAGATACTAATCTAAGTCCTCAACAGCGAAACTTTGTGGAAATTATTCGCAGTAGTGGGGATAACTTGTTAGTCATTATTAATGATATTCTCGACTTCTCAAAAATTGATGCCGATAAGTTAGAGTTAGAAAGCCAAGCTTTTGACCTCCGAGAATGTGTAGAATCTTCTCTAGATTTGCTAGTGACTCAAGCTACAGAAAAAGCATTAGACTTAGCCTACATTATAGACGATTGTACTCCCTGTACAATTATGGGTGATGTAACTCGGCTGCGTCAAATTCTAGTCAATTTAGTCAGTAATGCTGTTAAATTTACTCACTCTGGAGAAGTAGTAATAAATGTTAATTCCGAAGAAGTTGGTTCAGACAATTCTCTATCTCCCACCTACCAAATCCATTTTGCTGTCAGAGATACTGGTATTGGTATTCCACTAGAAGGTTTAGAGCGACTTTTTCAGCCTTTTTCTCAAGTAGATTCTTCAACTACTCGTAAATATGGCGGTACAGGTTTAGGCTTAGTTATCAGTAAGCAGCTATGCGAAATGATGGGCGGACAAATGTGGGCAGAAAGCGGAGGTAATATTGCTGGAAATCCCTTGGTGGTAAATCAAGATAATTTTGCTTCTGCGAATTTTTTGGCTGTGGGTTCAACCTTTCACTTCACAATCTTAACTACAACTGCTCCTAGCATTCCTAAAGTTTATCAAAATCCTCAGCCTCAACTTGATGGTAAACAAGTATTAATAGTTGATGATAATCCTACTAATCGGCTGATTCTAAAAATACAAAATAAAAATGGAATATAATATCTACAGATGTAGATAGTAGTGTAAAAGCTTTAGAGTTGCTGAAGAAAGGTAAGAAGTTCGATCTGGCTATTTTAGATATGCAAATGCCGGAAATGGATGGTCTAACTTTAGCTGCTGAAATTCGTAAGCTTCCTTTACTAAAAACACTGCCAATAGTGATGTTAACTTCTATCGGTTGTCCTAAAGGCGATAAAAGCAATTTACAAGCTTGTCTAAATAAGCCAATTAAGCCAGATCGATTATATAAGGTACTGATGGAGATTTTTGCTAATCAGGTAGTAAATATTAAAAGTCAAGCCGTTTTCAAGACAGATAGCAATCTGGCGACACGCCTACCTTTAAGAATTTTACTAGCTGAAGATAATGTAGTGAATCAAAAAGTTGCATTGTCAATGTTAGAACGAATGGGTTATCGTCCTGATGTGGTTAGTGATGGTGTGGAAGCTTTGACGGCTATAGATAGAGTACCCTATGACTTGGTGTTCATGGATGTGCAAATGCCAGAAATGGATGGTTTGGAAGCAACAAAACATATTTGTGACAGATATGGCCATGAGTTAGACAACAGACCTGCGATTGTGGCCATGACAGCGGGAGCTATGGATGGCGATCGCGAAATTTGTCTGCAAACGGGTATGGATGATTATATGAGTAAACCAGTTAAGGTTGAAGAGCTACAGGAAATACTGGAAAATTGGGGAGAAATAATCATAGGCCAAAAAACTCCTACTGCACAACTGCAACAGGTAGAAAAAACTACTCCTCTGTCATCTCCTACACCAAAGGTAGAGACTGCTTCTAGTTCTCCTTCTGTGATGCTAGAAGTTCTTGAAAGTATTCGCCAAGAAGTACAGATAGATGGCGAAGCAGATGTTGTAACGGAACTAATCGATTTGTTTTTTGAAGATACTCCACAGCAGTTACTAGCTATTAAAGAGGCGATCGATAACTCTGCCACAGAAGCACTAATAGAAAGGGCTCATTCTTTGAAAGGTAGTTGTGGCAATTTAGGAGTAGTGCGCTTGGCTGAAATTTCTGCAACTTTAGAACAAAAAGCTAAAGCTGATACCATAACAAAAGCAGAAGCAGAATCTCTTTTAACTCAATTGGAAAATGAGTTTATTATTGCTAAATCTTTTTAAAAGAATTACAACTGCCACTACCCGGAAGTTAAAATTCAAAAGTCAAAATTCAAAAGTCAAAAGTTAAAAGTTAAAAGTTAAAAGTTAAAAGTCAAAAGTATTGATCGCTAAGGCTTTAGGGAAATGATCGACATTTATGGTAGGGCTTACTGATTAAATATCAAAGCATTGACTGATATTGGTTTTAGCATGAGTGAGCTTCTGGAAAAAGTACCTAGTTTTGAGCTGCTTTATGCTCATCCATGAAGCGCATTTTGGGCAGGAGAGTAGCCCAAAAATTGTTCCCCTACTCCCCTACTCCCCTACTCCCCTACTCCCCTACTCCCCTACTCCCTACTCTCTACTCTCCTACTCCCGTACTCCCCTACTCCCCTACTCCC
>NZ_BLZO01000183.1 GCF_014132355.1 Okeania sp. KiyG1 | reverse complement strand
TTATATCCGTTTAATTGGACATAAACAGGACTTACGAATAATATATAGTTATACAGCATCTGTAGGGGGCGAATGCCATTCGCTATATATGGCGGTTCTGCGTAAGTCCGGATAAAAAAAATTCTCTAATTGCCACAACTACGCTCATCTTTCTAATTCTTTCTCCTCCTGACTCCTGAATTCTGTTTGCGGAGCATTCCGTAGGAAATTCTGTTTGCGGAGCATTCCGTAGGAAATTCTGACTCCTAAATTATCCAGACACTTTCTAACTCAAATGAAAAAAAAAGAGTCAAAACCCCTACTGTTATTCAGATGGAAGCCGTTGAATGTGGTGCTGCGGCCCTCTGTATCATCCTAGGTTACTACGGTCGCATTGTACCCCTTGCCGAACTCCGACAAGAATGTGGAGTTTCCCGCGACGGTAGTAAAGCATCCAAAATAGTTGGTGCTGCCAGAAATTACGGCATGGAAGCAAGTGGTTTCAAAGCAGAAACCCTCGACCAACTTGAGGAACTATCCCCCCCCTACATTGTATTTTGGGAATTTAATCATTTCTTAGTCGTTGAAGGATTTAACAAACATCAAGTTTTCCTCAACGACCCTGCTACCGGACCTCGTAAAGTTTCCTGGGATGAATTTGATGAAGGCTTTACCGGAGTTATCCTCACTATCGAACCTGGAGAGGAATTTGAAAAAGGCGGCCGTAAACCAAGCATCATCCCATTGTTATATCAAAGACTCCGACCATCTTTAGGGGCAATAATTTATTGTATCATCGCAGGTTTTCTGCTAGTAATTCCCGGTTTGACAGTACCAGTATTTAGCCAGATATTTGTTGATAATATTCTTGTGGAAAATCGTACTAACTGGTTGCGACCCCTAGTTTTAGGAATGGCGATCGCTACGATATTACAAACTTTACTGACTTTATTACGACTACGCTACCTAAGAAAATTAATGATTAAATTATCTATAGGGATGTCTAGTCAGTTTATGTGGCATATTCTGCGACTACCAGTAGGATTTTATGCTCAAAGATATGCTGGAGAAATTAGCGGTCGCGTCAATATCAATAATGAAGTTGCCCAGGTGCTTTCCGGTCAGTTAGCAACTACAGTTATTGATACAGTAATGATAGTATTTTATGGGTTGGTGATGTTTGCTTACGATCGCGTACTAACTTTAATCGGAATTAGCTTTGCTGCTGTAAATATCATAGCTTTGCAGTGGGTATCTCGGCAACGGGTAGATGCTAATATGCGGTTAGTGCAAGACGAAGGTAAACTTGCGGGGGCAAGTATTGCAGGGTTGCAAAGTATGGAAACCCTAAAAGCATCGGCGCTGGAGTCAGACTTTTTTTCTCGGTGGTCTGGATATTATGCCAAAACCGTGAATACCCAACAACAGTTGGAAGTGACAAATCAAGTTTTAGAGATTTTACCAACATTTTTATCATCCCTCACATCAGTATTGGTATTAGTTGTAGGTGGTTTGCGAGTCATGGAAGGGGAACTCAGTATTGGTATGTTGGTAGCATTTCAGAGTTTGATGTTAAGTTTTCAGCAACCTGTGAATACTTTGGTTGGTTTTGGCAGCACTCTCCAGGAATTAGAGGGAGACTTGAATAGACTGAATGATGTATTGAGCAATGAAACGGATGATCCCCCCCATCCCCCCTTGGGAAGGGGGAGACTGATCCCCCCCAACCCCCCTTGGGAAGGGGGGAGAGTGAGCAGGTATTTGAAGACTCAAAACTCAGAGGTTATGTAGAATTGCGGAATATTACATTTGGCTATTCACGGGTAGATCCACCTTTAGTGGTAGATTTGAATTTGTCGTTGCAACCAGGGCAAAAGATAGCATTAGTTGGTGGCAGTGGTTCGGGAAAATCGACGATCGCCAAATTAATTTGTGGTTTGTATCAACCGTGGGAGGGGGAAATTTTGTTTGATGGCATTCCCAGAGAGGATATTTCGCCTACAGTATTAACTAATTCTCTGTCGATGGTGGAACAGGAAATATTTTTATTTAGTGGCACGGTGCGGGATAATTTAACTTTGTGGAACCCAACAATATCAACGACTCAACTGATGAAAGCTTGTCGGGATGCTGTTATCCATGAAGCAGTGATGACACTTCCTGGTGGATACGATGGTGAGTTATTGGAGGGAGGTGGAAACTTAAGTGGGGGTCAAAGACAGAGGTTAGAAATTGCTCGTGCTTTGGTAAATAATCCTACAATATTAGTAATGGATGAGGCAACGAGTGCTTTGGATGCGGAAACAGAGAAAATGATTGTTGATAATTTGCAGAGTCGGGGGTGTAGTTGTATTATTGTGGCGCATCGGTTGAGTACTATTCGTGATTGTGATGAGATTATTGTTTTGGAATATGGGGAGGTAGTGCAGCGCGGCACTCATGAGGAAATGTTGCAGGAAGAGGGAGTGTATCGGGAGTTGATTAGTTCTGAGGGGTAGTTAAGCCCCCTAAATCCCCCAATTTTGGGGGACTTTGAGAAGCAGATTGACTCTTGTTCCCCCCCAATTTTGGCTTGCTCGGGGGGCAAATTTCAGAATCCAAGCCCCCTAAATCCCCCAATTCTGGGGGACTTGTTACAAGCAAATTGACTCTTGTTCCTCCCAATTTTGGCTTGCTCGGGGGGCAAATTTCAGAATCCAAGCCCCCTAAATCCCCCAATTCTGGGGGACTTGTTACAAGCAAATTGACTCTTGTTCCCCCAATTTTGGCTTGCTCGGGGGCAAATTTCAGAATCCAAGCCCCTAAATCCCCCAATTCTGGGGGACTTGTTACAGGCAAATTGACTCTTGTTCCCCCCAATTTTGGCTTGCTCGGGGGGCAAATTTCAGAATCCAAGCCCCCTAAATCCCCCAATTCTGGGGGACTAGAGCAAGCAAATTGACTCTTGTTCCCCTCAATTTTGGCTTGCTCGGGGGGCAAATTTCAGAATCCAAGCCCCCTAAATCCCCCAATTCTGGGGGACTTGTTACAGGCAAATTGACTCTTGTTCCCCCCAATTTTGGCTTGCTCGGGGGGCAAATTTCAGTATTACAGAGCTTTTCAGGTTGATAAACCACATCGTCATAACCAAAATCCTGTAAGGGCGAATGCCATTCGCCCCTACTGTGGTCTACCCACATGAAAACCGCTGTAAATCCCCCAATTCTGGGGGACTTGTTACAGGCAAATTGACTCTTATTCCCCCCAATTTTGGCTTGCTCGGGGGGCAAATTAATGCCTTCTTCCCTACCCACGAACTAAACCACTGAAACCTGCTACCCACAGGGATGTTAATATCCAACCAAAGATTATGTGAACCCATAGGTACCATCTTAATAAGCGACCTGCTTTTACTTTGAATAATATTAATGGAATTTCTTGACCTTTTTGAGAATTTGGCAGCCAATATGTTTGTTGATGTAGGTCAACTATGGGGATGAATGTGTCTAATGAATATAACCAGAAGTTAAATTCTGGATAGTCTATATCAATAGTTTTATTATTAGTTTCTTCGGTATATGGACTAATTTCTGAAGCTGGTGAAAATAGGCATTTATTATTGGATATTGAGTTGGAACAATTGTAATGGCCTAAAGCAAATGAAATCCAACCAAAGGATATAAAAATAGAACTCCAAACTAAGGCTTTTGTCGGTTTATAGCCGTATGCAATTGTAATATCTAGAAAGTAATTCCAAAATTTACTTAATTTGTTGAGTTTTGGTCTAATGTCTCTTTCTTTATGGATTAATATTTCTGTAGCGGCATCTGGATCGCCTTCTTTTTTTAATACTTCGGCTAGTTGTTCATAAGTTTGAGGGAAAAATTCTGGTTGCAGTCTCAGCCATTTGAGGCGGGTTTTGGCATCTTTAAGAACTTTAATATTATCGTCTGTTCCAAGTTTCTGATAAATAAAACCGTCAAGGTTGAGATTGTTTTTTTGAGGCCAACTTTGTTCGTCATCTCTGAGGCGACCTATTCTGGCAAATTGTAGGTCTATTTTCATGTAGTGAGTTTCTATTCTTTGATATTCTTTTTGAAGTAGTGATGTAATTTGATTGTTTTTATATTTTTAATGAAAGGATATAGGAGGCGTAGATAGAGTGGGAAAGTTACTTTTTCTTGTTTAATTTTGACCATACTTAATGTGTCGTCTACTCTGGCGCTGACTAAATAAATATTTCCTTGAAAAGTCCCTTTATCTAATAAAATATCTCCGTCAACATTGATTCCTTCGGCAGATAAAACAGTTCCTTTTTCGTTGGAAAAGTTGCCATTAGTGCAGTCAAGATTTCCTTTTATATTTGCTGCTGTTAAATCTACTTTACCTTGAGCTTTGAAGCCATTGCTGAGAATAATATTAGTTTTAACTTCTATATTCTGAGCAAAGAGCGCATATTTTTCTGGATTAGAGAAATGACCTCCACTACAATAAAGTCTACCGCCAATAGTAGCTCCAGATAGGCTTACCTCGCCTTTAGCCTTGAAGTCATTACTTAGAAACACAGAACCTTTAACTTCTATGTTCTCAGCATTGAGTGCATTTTTTCCTTTATTAAAGAAATGACCTTGACTACAATTAAGTTGACTGCCAATAGTAGCTCCAGATAGACTTACCCTACCCTCAGCCTTGAAGCCATTTCTCAGAAAGACAGAACCTTTAACTTCTATACGTTGAGCAAAGAGCGCATCTCCTTCTTGATTAGAGAAATGACCTCCATGACAAGAGAGTACACCACCAATAGTAGCTCCAGATAGACTGACTATACCCTCAGCCTTAAAATCATTATTCAGATAGACATCACCTTTGACTTCTATATTCTGAGCAAAGAGTGCAGTTCCTTCTTTGTTACAGAAATGACCTCCACGACAACTAAGTACACCACCAATAGTAGCTTCAGATAGACTGACTATACCCTCAGCCTTGAAGTCTTTATCCAGAAAGACATCAGCTTTGATTTCTACACCATCAGCAAAGAGCGCATATTTTCCTTTATTAGAGAAATGAGCTTTACTGCAACTAAGTACACCACCAATAGTAGCTCCAGATAGACTGACTCTACCCTCAGCGTTGAAACCATTTCTCAGAGAGACATCACCTTTGACTTCTATATTCTGAGCAAAAAGCGCATTTTTTCCTTGATTAGAGAAATGACCTCCACTACAAGCAAGTTGACCACCAATAATAGCTCCAGATATACTTACTTCTCCCTCAGCCTTGAAACCATTTCTCAGAAAGACATTAGATTTGACTTCTATATCTTGAGCAAAGAGCGCATATTTTTCTTTATTAGAGAAATGGCATTTAAAACAATTAAGTTGACCACCAATAGTAGCTCCAGATATACTTACCCTACCCTCAGCCTTAAAATCATTACTCAGAAAGACATCACCTTTGACTTCTATATTTTCAGCATTGAGCGCATCTCCTTCTTGATTAGAGAAGTGACCTTGATCACAATTGAGTACACCACTAATAGTAGCTCCAGATAGACTTACCCTACCCTCAGCCTTGAAACCATTTCTCAGAAAGACATCAGCTTTGACTTCTATATTCTTAGCATTGAGTGCAGTTCCTTCTTTATTAAAGAAATGACCTTGGCTACAAGAGAGTACACCACCAATAGTAGCTTCAGATAGACTTACCCTACCCTCAGCCTTGAAATCATTACTCAGAAAGACATCAGCTTTGACTTCTATATTATCAGCCCAGATTGCATCTCCTTCTTTATTAGAGAAATGACCTTGACTACAATCAAGTTGACCATCAATAGTAGCTCTATATAGACTAACTCTACCTTCAACCTTGAAACCTTCTCTCAGAAAGATATGACTTTTGACTTCTATGCTATGAGCATTAAGCGCATTTCCCTCTTTATTATAGAAATGACCTCCACAACAAGAGAGTTGACCACCAATAGTAGCTTCAGATAAGCTTACCTCACCCTCACTCTGAAAGCCATTTTGTAGATATAAACTACCCCTAACTTCAATCAACCCAGCATCAATACCAACAACATGACTGCCATCAAACTTGACTGCTTCTACCTTCGCTCCCCTCAAAATAACTTTTTCTACAAAAACACATTCTGTGAAACACCATAAACTTTCAAACTTAACAAACTCAAGATTTAATTTCCCCGAAATCTTAGCTCCACAAACCTGTAAACCATGATTAGTAAAATATTTAAAAGCTTCCACATCCGTACACAACCACTCAATAAACTTAGCCGATAATATCCGCTTTTCTCCCCATGATTCTACTGTAGCTGGATTATTAAATTCCTTTTCTTTAGCGATCGCTGCTAATAACTCTTTTAACTGTTCTGGGTGTTCTGACTTTTCTAACTCTTTTAACTGTTCTAAACCTAAACCTTCCAAATATTCTAAATTTTCTACATCCTCTAACCCTTTTAACTGTTCTTTTAACAGTTCTAAATCTAACTGTTCCTTAAGCAAAATAAGTTCTGGGGATTTAACTTGATAATCAGCTACCTCTCCTTTAACAATAGCCTTTAATAACTTTTGCTCAACAGAAGTCAGTGTTATTCTGTACCTCTGCTTTGCTAATGCAAGAAAACTCTTAAATTTGTCAGTCATAGTTTTTCAGATTTTAGGAATTAGGAATGTCGTTGATATTATATATAGCATTTCTCATAAAGATCAGGTACATTTATGTATGATCCCCCTAAATCCCCCTTAAAAAGGGGGACTTTGAAGCCTTACTCCTTTTGAAGCGGTTCCACCCTGATTAAGGGAGCGGTTCCCCCCTTATTAAGGGGGGTTAGGGGGGATCGTATGCTTTGCTAGTGCAACAAAATTCTTAAATTTGTCAGTCATAGTTTTTCAGATTTTAGGAATGTCGTTGATATTATATATAGCATTTCTCATAAAGATCAGGTACATTTATGTATGATCCCCCTAAATCCCCCTTAAAAAGGGGGACTTTGAAGCCTTACTCCTTTTGAAGCGGTTCCACCCTGATTAAGGGAGCGGTTCCCCCTTATTAAGGGGGTTAGGGAGATCGTATGCTTTGCTAGTGCAACAAAATTCTTAAATTTGTCAGTCATAGTTTTTCAGATTTTAGGAATTAGGAATGTCGTTGATATTATATATAGCATTATCAAAATGAGGTACATTTATGTATGATCCCCCTAAATCTCCCTTTTTAAGGGGGACGCGTGAAACCTTACCCCCCCCTAAGCGGTTCCACCCTTATTACAGGGAGCGGTTCCCCCCTTATTAAGGGGGGTTAGGGGGGATCGTATGCTTTGCTAATGCAATAAAACTCTTAAATTTGTCAGTCATAGTTTTTCAGATTTTAGGAATGTAACTGAAGTCACTCCGCATCCGGGAAGGCAGGAATTCAACCTGCATAGCTACTAGAGTTATCCCTAGTTTTTGGGACTGGCTAACTTACTTATGAGCTCGCCCTTGCCAAACGAATCGCACTCTTCACACACTCCCCACACTTCCCATCTCCCCTCTGCCTTCGTTCAATGGGTTGACAGAGAATTAAATAAGCGTTAAGATATAAAGACTTTATCCTGGCCTTCCTGTGATTATTAAATTTTTATTTCAGGACTTACGCATAACTACTACAGATAGTAGGGATTAACGGCCATTAACCCCTACAAATGGTGCATCATTTCGTCTTTCGCGTAAGCCCTGTATTTAAATAGCTATCAGCTTTTCCGTTTCGGAATGCTCCGCAAACAGCTAAAATCTGCTGGTTCGGTGTCCCCACGCTTATTTGAAAAATTAGTGGTGCGCCTTTTATGGTGGATTAAAACCCCCATTATACACCTTGAGAAGCTGATAGCTGATTGCTGATAGCTGAGTGCTACTTCAAGAAATCACAGGACTTACGCAGAACCACCACATCTAGTAGGGGCGTTAACGATAGTTATGCGAAGCAAACGGCCGTTCGCCCCTACAAACGGTCGTTTGCTGACGCATAGCTCCGCTAACGCCCCTACAAATGGTGTATAATTTCCTTTTTTTTGTAAGTCCTGAATTATTTGCAGAGCTGGAATAATTCATTTATAATAATGATGCTTAACTTAACAAATTATCAACAAACCGACCAAATTTATCTGGGAACTCGTACCCTTGTCTACAAAGCAGTCCGAGAAAGTGAAGGCAAACCTGTTATAGTTAAAGTCCTACGCAACCCTCATCCCAATTTCAATGAGTTACTCCAATGGCGCAACCAGTACGTTATTGCCCGTCATCTGGAACATCCTGGCATTGTTCGACCTATTGCCTTAGAACGCTATGGTAATGGTTATGCTCTGGTAATGCCTGATGACGGTGCAGTTTCTCTCTGGAAATATTGGCAGAAATCAGACCAAAACCTCAAAGAATTTTTCACAATTGCCATCCAACTAACTGAAGCTCTCCATTATCTTAGTAAACAACGCATCATCCACAAAGACATAAAACCTGCCAACATTCTGATTCACCCAGAAACTAAACAAGTTAAGATGATAGACTTCAGTATCTCCAGTTTATTGCCTAAAGAACAACAACAATTTATCAACCCGAATGGTTTAGAAGGAACCCTTGCCTATATATCTCCAGAACAAACCGGACGGATGAATAGAGGTATTGACTATCGTACTGATTTTTACTCTCTGGGGGTGACGTTTTTTGAACTCCTGACTGGGAAGTTACCGTTTGAAAGCAAAGATCCGATGGAATTAGTGCATTGTCATATTGCTCAGGCAGCGGAGTTTCCCGCAAGCAGCGAACAGTTAGAAATTCCGGCAATGCTTAGAAAAGTGGTGCTTAAGTTAATGGCAAAAAATGCTGAAGACCGCTATCAGAGTGCTTTGGGCTTGAAACACGATCTAGAGCGATGTCTGGAGCAGTGGAAAACTACAGGAGAAATTATCGAGTTTGAGCTTGGGGAATGGGATTTGTGCGATCGGTTTATTATCCCCGAAAAGCTCTACGGAAGGGAAAAAGAAGTTCAAGCTTTACTCAATTCCTTTGAGCGTGTGGCTAATCCTCTTCGCAAGGAAGAATCCCCCCCAACCCCCCTTAGCAAGGGGGGAGTAGAATCCCACCCAACCACTCTTAATAAGCCAGGAGTAGAATCCCCCCCAACCCTCCTTAATAAGGGGGGAGTAGAATCCCACTCAACCACTCTTAATAAGCCAGGAGTAGAATCCCCCCCAACCCCCCTTAATAAGGGGGGAGTAGAATCCCACTCAACCACCCTTAATAAGGGGGAAGTAAAATCCCACCCAACCACCCTTAATAAGGAAGAATCCCCTCCAACCCCCCTTAGCAAGGGGGGAGAAAAAAGGGTAGAAATGATGCTCATAGCGGGATTTTCAGGAATTGGTAAAACTGCCGTTGTCAACGAGGTTCACAAACCCATAGTTAAACAACGTGGCTACTTTATCAAAGGTAAATTCGACCAATTTAACCGCAACATTCCCTTTTCAGCTTTCTTGCAAGCCTTCCGAGACTTGATGGGACAATTGCTCGGTGAGTCGGATGCAGAATTAGCCAATTGGCAGGCGAAAATCCTCAAAGCGCTGGGAAAAAGTGGGCAAGTCATCATCGACGTCATTCCGGAACTAGAACGGATTATTGGTAAACAACCTCCAGTCGCCGAACTTTCTGGCAGTGCAGCAAAGAATCGCTTTAACTTGCTGTTTGGTAAATTTGTGCAGGTGTTCGCTACCAAAGAACATCCCCTGGTTATCTTTTTGGACGATCTACAATGGGCTGATTTGGCTTCATTAAACCTGTTGAAATTGCTAATGGACGATTCGCACACAGGTTATTTACTGGTGCTGG
>NZ_BLZO01000182.1 GCF_014132355.1 Okeania sp. KiyG1 | reverse complement strand
TTTTGGTATTTTTCTTAGCTATATTACCTAAGATAACTTTCACTAAACAACTCCACAACCTATAAAACTCATATAAATTTTATATAATTTCTCATATAAACCTCATAATTAACCTCATAATGCCACAAGCTGAAAGATAAAGAGGTGAATTATTTTGGCTTATTAGTAGACTAAAAGCTCAACTAAGAAGGTTTTTTCATCGCTAATTAAATGGACATGATATAACATTGACAGAACCACAATATATAAAACAGAAAAAAAGAAGCTAGTAATGAGCTAGAAAGAAGCTTTCTCCAGAGCTAACAAATATCATTTTGGGTAAGTTCAGTAGAACAGGTTCATATATTGAAGCTCTGATTAGTCTGTAAATATTAGGACTGGAAGGAAGGAAAAAATCAAGTCTACAGTCCAAACCTGAAAATCAAAAAGTTGTTATACTATCAAATGAGTTTTAATGTTTGCCGGAAATAGTTTCGGTACAATTGATTACTGATAACTACTTTATTTCCATCTAACTTCACTAACCCCATACTGTTTAACTTGTAAGCTTGAATAGGTTCTAGAAATATAGGTTTACTACTACGTATAGCCTTATTCAAAGCGATCGCTAATTCCGGCTCATCCTGTAATTTTACTTGATGACGCTGCAAATGACTCGAATAAATTCCCGTCGATGTAGGAGCAGTTTTTAGCAGTTCCGTGAGTGTTACATCCCGCTGACTAAGATGATAAATAGCAAGATGTACTAATGCAGGATGTCCTCCTATCATAGCCATCAAAAGATTTACTTCTTCATCATTCCAATCAAGTTTGTAATATTTAGCTAATTCTATCACTTCTTCTAAGGAAAAACAGTGTAGCTGAACTGGCAACCCTACATTGAAAGGTGACTGCTTAAGCTGCAGAGGCACATAAATTTCAGTTGAGTGAACTACTACTAAACGCAATTTCTGCCAGACAGGGAGTCTTTTGGCATCCTCATACCACGAACGTAACAAGGGAAAAAAGTCCTTTGCTATTTCCGGATGCTCAAAAATCCGGTTCACTTCATCCAAAGCTAAAAGTATAGGCGCATCAATTGAATTTAGTAAATAGTCTTGGAAGTAGAGAGAACAGCTAATTTTACACCCAATATCTTCATCCCAATAGCCATCTAACATTAGTTCCATGCCTAATTGACGGGTAACATTAGCACAAAACCAGCGTAAAAACTTATTAATATTGCTACAAACATCTTGCTCTACTTGTTGTAGATTTAAATTAACAGTGTGATAGTTTAAACGACTTGCATAGTCAATAACACGGAGCAGGAGGGAGCTTTTGCCCATTTCTTGTGGCGCTTTGATCCTTACCAAAGCTCCTGGGTTCTCAATTTCTGTATATATTTGATTCTCAACATCAGATCGTTGTATATAAAATGGTGAATCTAGAGATATAGCCCCACAAGGAAATCTTGGTGACATAACTTGCCTAATCTCAGCAGAAAGTGTTGTAGCATTTTGGCTGGGAATGGTTTTTTTTGATGTTGCTGTTGAGATAAAATATGTTTCCAGCTTTGCCCGACAGTCTTTTTTTGTTACCTTCCCACTCACAACTTCAGAAATTCGTCTAAACAGCTCAGGAGCTACAACATTGCTCAGATAACCAGGGCTATAACCTGCCTCTTCAGCTACTAGGTTATAGGTTTGATAATTCCAGATGCCTTGGAGAACTATCCTTTCTACATTATTGAGGGGAGGACGATCTATTTCTAGCAGCTTGCTGTTTATAGCTTTTAGAACAAAATCTAAGTTGATAGTGTATGAATTTTCTTCTCGATCCATATATATTAGCTATTATTAAGTATAAATAGTATTTCATGCAATAATACCCTTTTTTTGGGCATATAGAAAATAAATCATACCACAGCTAAAATACCCAGCCATTAACCTCAGACTGGAAATGAAGTGGAAGTGAGTTGGAAAACCGCTCTGTTAAACCTACCTAAAGCTACCTAAATCTCGACTTAGCTGGACATAAGTAGTTTTGGTGTTAATATCAAATCCGTTTCATTCGGTATAAAAAAATGTTCCATCTTCCACCATTACCAAATATTTCTCTATATTCCCCTCCTGGGAGGGGTTATATCAAATCCGGTTAATTGCACATAGAATCCGGTTATATAATATCTGTTTATAATTTCTTAAATTATATCATGTCCGGTTGAACAGTGATAAATAAATAACTACGGAGTCCTCAGGAGTCAACCCACCCCTCGCCCCTCCCCTCCCAACCCACCCCTAACCCCGACCGTGGAGGGGAGGGGAAGTCAGGAGTCAGGAGGAAAGAGGGAAGAAAGAAGAAGAAGAACTGGAGTTGAAGGAGAAAGTTTTTTTATAACTAATTATCCGGACATGATATTACTTCAATTATTAGAAATCTCCTCCAAAAGAGTAGGGACGCCCTTATGCAACGTCCCTACGGGGAAATAATTGATAATTTCTGTACGATAATACGATCATAGATTTTTATTATTGAAGATGTCTATTTAGGGTTTGCTGATTAAATATCAAAGCATTGACTGATATTGGTTAAAGCATTTTTTGGTCTAAAAAAGTGCCAGCTTTTTGAGCTGCATAAAGCTAGTATTTTGGGACGATTATGGCAGAAAAATCACGAGCGACAATTTTTCCGACTATCTCCTCTAAAATTCCTATTTCTCCTGTCTCCTGTCTCCTGTATAGCTGTCTCCTAGCCCTACTAAAAGACTTTTTCAGCAGACCCTATTTAATCTCCCCTACTCCCCCACTCCCTTCTTCCCCTCCACGGTCGGGGGAGGGGCTGAGAGAGGCATTAGCCTAAGTTGAAACTACTTACAACGGCGAGAACGCAGCTATAGCAAGCGTGGCATCAAGTAGTATGAACGGCGAAACCTGAAACATTTATCTAGTACCAGGAGCCGTATGAGCTGGAAACTCTCATGTACGGTTCTGAAGGAGAGGTGAGGGGGCGAAATCCCCCCATCGACTCTATCAAAAGTCTTGTAGTAGGGATAGGAGACAGGAGACAGGAGAAAAGGGTCGGGAGCGAGGAGGTAGGAGCGGGCGTTTTGTCCCAAGATTGTTCTGCCATAGTCAGCCCAAAATACTAGCTTTTTGAGCGTTTTCAACTGAAACAGGCGCACTGCAATTCTACCCTAAAAATGCTCAAACCTTTATATATCAATACTTTTATAATTAATCAGCAAGCCCTAATTACTATTAATATTAGTAACAGAACTTACGCAATACCTCTATATATGGTATCTGTTTGGTGATTATTTCAGATATTTATACTACAATTAGTGGCTTTGCGTAAGTCCTGAGTAATATCATGTCCGGATAATTAGTGATAAAAAACTTTCTCCTTCAACTCCAGTTCTTCTTCTTCCAACTTCAGTCTTCCCTCCTGACTCCTGACTTCCCCTCCCTCCTGGGAGGGGTTAGGGTGGGTTGGGAGGGGAGGGGCGAGGGGTGGGTTGACTCCTGAGGACTCCGTCGTTATTTATTTATAACTGTTCAACCGGACATGATATATTACCAATTTCAAAAGAATGTTACAAATAATCAGGGTAATTAAGATAATTTAATCAGATTTCCCTTTGATTAAAAAGGAATATTCAAGCCAATAAATGATATTCAAACTATTTATTCTGAGGGCTTGAAATCACTTGAAACTCAAGCTACTGATTTATAGTTTTCCAGGTTTATAGCAGCTTTGAGGTATAATATCATCAGGACTTACGCAAAGACACTATATATAGCGTATAGCGAATAGAGCGATCGCCTACTATTGGTGGCTTTGTTACCATAAAAGCTTAAATAACTTAAGGCTGAGGTATAGTTGATTTTTATAAGAGCTATAAGTGTTGCTCTATGTAAATAAATCTTGCCCAAAAACTCTAACTATTATAGAATAATTTTATTGTTGATTTGAGTTAACAATATGAATTTTAACTATATTGATCCCATACCAATATTTACTAAATTCTCATACAAATTATACCATCACGCTCTTTAGCAAATCACTTAGAAAACATTAGCCATGATACAATCAATCGTTATTTAAGAACAGAATCTTTAAATTTCCTACGGAATGCTGCGCAAACAGAAGACTTATGGTCTTTCTTTGAAAGAGGAAATTGTCCAAAATACAGCAGCATATCTAATTTTTGATGACACAGTAATTAACAAAAAATATGCGAATAAAATTGATAGCGAAGCTCCTCTGAAAGAGGCACTTGTGCGACGAAAGTATAGTGGTAATGAACATCAAGTAATTCGAGGAATAGGAATAGTTAATTGTATCTATTTTAACCCCGAAACCGAACAATTTTGGATATTAGATTACCGCATATATGATCCAGATAGTGACAAAAAAACTTGAGTTTGACCATGTTGAAGACATGATACTTAATGTGGTAAATAAGAATAAATTACCATTTAAAAATGTATTGATGGATAGTTGGTATGCAACACAAAGATTAATGGCATTGATAGATAATATGCGAAAAATTTATTATTGCCCCTTAAAAGTTAATCGCGCCCGTAGATGATACTGGTGGTGCAGAAAAATATAAAAGTATTGCTGCATTAAGTTGGAATACATCAGAAAGAACATCAGGTAAAATAATAAAAATTAAAGGAATTCCTTTGAGATAAAAAGTCAAGCTATTCTGGGCTACTATTTCGGCCAATAGGACAGAATACATTGTCACTAATGACTTAAGTCAATCTTCTACAGATGATGTAGAATTCGAGTCGCTTTCCTTGATGGAAAATCGAAGAATTTCACGCCAGAATCAAGCAGTTAACAGGAATAGAATTTTGTCAATGTCGTAGGCGCAAAAATTCAAAAAAATAATATTGCTTGCGCTATGTTAGTCTGGAATCATTTGAAAAAAATAGCTTAGATTCTGGGGAAAACTATTTATCAGCTAAAACATCAATTATTATCTAAATATCTAGTATCTGAACTCAAATATCCTGCAATTAAAATGACGGCTATTTAAGTTTTTCTCAATAGATAAATGCTCGGCGTTGGCGGAGGGAGCAAGTGCGGCAGCTATATCGCTCTCTAAAAATTATAGCGATCGCTTAATTTTCTATTCGCTATATATAGTGTCCTTGCGTAAGT
This sequence comes from Okeania sp. KiyG1, assembly GCF_014132355.1. Classification (GTDB taxonomy): domain Bacteria; phylum Cyanobacteriota; class Cyanobacteriia; order Cyanobacteriales; family Microcoleaceae; genus Okeania. The sequence goes on along the minus strand of NZ_BLZO01000182.1, from coordinate 17,476 downwards.
CCTGAAGATGAATCTTTGGGGGTAAAAACAGAAGCTGAAATCTTACCTAAATATACTTAAACTTACTTTTGATTGGGGTTTGTAGACACGAAGTTGCTTGTCGAAGACTATCCCATTTTTTCTTCCTTCTTCCTTATTCCTTCTTCCTTCTTCCTTCTTCAAGAGCGTGTCGGAAACTTCAATCGTTAAAGCCTAAATGTTGGCGTAGAGAATGGCGCATAATATCAACTGGTACAGATTTTTGTAACCATAATTCCAACGCAGCAGCTCCTTGTTGAACCAACATTTCTAATCCATCAATAGCGATCGCTCCCCTAACCAGAGCTTGCTGAAGAAATTTAGTAGGGTTAGGAATATAGATTAAATCATAGACTATTGCTCCTGGTGATAATAGATCGAACACTTTCTCATCTACTGGAGACTGCTCAATATTGGGATACATTCCAATAGGAGTAGTGTTCACTAGCAAATCTGCCTGTGACATTAATTTTGATACTTCATCCCACTTATGTATTTTTAGATTTACTGGCAAAGGAGAATTAATCCAACTTTGCTGAAAAGTAGTTAACTTTTCTTGAGACCGACCAATAATATGAATTTCTGCACAACCCAATTGAGCGCAACCAGCCACTACTGCACGAGACGCACCACCATTACCTAAAATTAACGCTACTTTTTGATGCCAATCCCAATTATAAGTTTTTAGTGGAGAAAGAAATCCTTCGACATCTGTATTTGTACCCTCCCATCCTTTGTCTGTTTGATAAACAGTATTAACCGCCCCCACTGCTTGAGCAAGCTCTGACACTTCTGACAAAAGTGGTAATATCGCTTGTTTGTGAGGAATAGTAATATTAAAGCCTTGAACGCCAATAGCAGAAAACCCAGCAATAGCTGTTGTTAAATTTTCTGGTTTAATTGGAAAAGGTAGGTAAACATAATCTATTACATTTTGTTGATTATTTATTGCTTTAATGGCAGCATTGTGCATTACTGGAGACAAAGAATGTTCAACGGGATAGCCAATGACTCCTAATAATTTTGTTTTACCTGTAATCATTTAGGAAATATAAATGTAAACTGCTATAATTTCTATAAAAATGTGGCATCGGGTAGGGGCGGGTTCCGCGTTAAATTAACTGCTCAACATTAAATTTAGATCAACCCGCCCCATCTCCCACCCCAATGACCTAATGCACTTGACATACTCCCGGCGTTGCGCTTGAGCGACAACGCGGGATTCTTCAACCCGCACGCGGAGTTGCTGTTTATACAGAGGTGATGCCCTCCCCCTGTGTTCTTATATTATAAGATAGTCGCTTTCCCATACGACGTTCCCTTGCAGGAGAACGCGGGACTTCTCGCTATTTTTTGTTAAATTGGTGGTGGCACATTTTCATTTGTCGTGCATTGTCATTATTTTTTACGAAACACGGCAGTGGGAGCATCTTGCTCCCGTACCATATATTCCTTTTTTTTGTATACCATTACGCGAACAGCACTACCCTTAAATTCAGGGCAAAGATACCATAATATTATATCCGGATAAACACTAACTATAAAGTTATTGCGACGGTCACTCCGTGGAAGGAAGCAATCTCAGGGGTTTGAGATATTTCTCCCATTTATTCTTAATGATAACTGTTCAACCGGACATGATATAAGGGTTCTATAATTAAGTTTTCTAAGTAAAGGAAAAATCAGAAAAAGTCGCCCTCTTCAGGGCGAAGCTTGAATCCAATTTTTTTGTCAACTACACTGACATTGGAGTAGATGTAGATGCTGCCAGCTCTTGCAAACGCTCCTGCTGATCCTGGGTAATACAAGCTTGAATGACATTCTCTATATCTCCTTCAAGAAGAGGTGCAAGAGAAAAGTTCTGACTCAAGCGATGATCTGTCACCCTATTATCCTTATAGTTATAAGTCCGAATTTTTTCTGAGCGGGAGCCAGTACCTACTTGCGATCGCCTCATCGAACTAACTTCTTGTTGTTGCTCTTGTAGCTTAATCTCATAAAGTTTAGCTCGTAAAATTTGCATTGCCCGCTCTCTGTTTTGTAGCTGACTGCGCTCCTGAGTACAGAAAATTCTAATTCCCGTGGGTTTATGAAATAAATCTACAGCAGTTTCCACCTTGTTCACATTTTGTCCACCTGCTCCGCCAGAACGAGCCGTTGTCAGCTCAATATCTTTTGCATCTATCTCAACTTCCACATCATCCACTTCTGGCATAATGGCCACCGTTGCCGTTGAAGTGTGTACCCTCCCACCTGCTTCTGTCACTGGAACTCTTTGAACCCGATGAACTCCTGCTTCAAACTTCAGCTTACTGTAAACCTGTTCTCCTTTAATTTCTAAAATTGCCTCTTTAAAACCTCCCATATCTGCTAAAGATTCACTCAGTAAACTCACCTTCCATTTTTGAGTTTCTGAATAACGGGAGTACATTCTCACCAGGTCCCCTGCCCAAATACTGGCTTCATCTCCTCCTGTACCAGCTCTAATCTCCAACATAATATTCTTATCATCGTTGGGGTCTCGTGGTAGTAGGGCAATTTTCATTTGAGTTTCCAGAGATTCCAGTTTGACTTCCAATTCCTCTACTTCCATTCTGGCCATCTCTTGCATTTCTTGGTCGCCACCAGCTTCTTTCAATATTTCCTTAGCATCAGCTAATTCTTTCTGAGTATTTTTCCACTCTTCATAAGTATTTACTACTTCTTCCAATGAGGAGCGTGCCTTAGCTACTTTTTGGAACTCAGTTGGATCTTTTGCTATATCTGGATCGGCTAAACGTAGAGTTAACTCATTGTAGGTTTGCTCTACAGATTTTAATTTTTCTAGTAAATATGTTTCAGCCATTGTCAGTTGTCCCTTGTCTTAATTAGTATTTTATTTATGGGAGATTTTTATTGAGATTTTGATATTAATTGTTGTCTATAGAACCCATTTGAGATCTATATAATTATTGTAGTCAAGTCTTTTCGCGCATCAATGAGTGAGGAAAAATCATCAGCAAGGAGTTGAATTTTTGTATTATCTCTGCCCACATCTTCCCTCTTACCTCTTCCCTCTTCCCTTTTCCCTCTTAACTCCTGTCTCCTGTCTCCTGTCTCCTGACTCCTAGATAAAAAAACTTGGTATTTATCAAGATACGGTTAGGGGTTCTATAAAATATTACCGAAAAGCGACGTTGAAAGCCCCCGTGTTTTAAGCGGGGAATGAAAACAAGCGAGTCGTTTAGACTAGACAACTTTAGTTGTCCTGTGTTATTATCTGGATATACAAACGTTTAGACAAAAGTAAGCAGCAAAGCATGGGTTAAACTTAAGCTGACTGTGTAGGGGCACTTTGACTTGTCCCCAAAGAGTATATCTTTGGTCAGCTAAGAAAAAACAAAGCAACATGGATTTATCCTGTTGCGTAGTATCAACTTAGAATCCCCTCGGCAAAAGCTGCGGGGAGTAGTCAAAGACAACTAATTAAGGACAATTGACATTCCAACTATTTTTTATCCTTACTCTTTTTAGATTTAGAGCTTTTCCCTCCATCTTTCTTACTATATTTACGCATAAATCTCTCAACTCTTCCTTCAGTATCAATAATTTTCTGAGTACCTGTAAAAAAGGGATGATTTCCGGACCAAACATCAACATTAATCTCTGGTTTTGTCGAACCAATTGTCATTACCACTTCACCATTACAGTAAACTTTGGCTTCTGGATACCACTCAGGATGAATACCAGCTTTAGGCATTTTTTTACTCTACTTAAAATTACAAATATTTTTATCTACTATTCTAACTTATTCTACTGAATTGACACAGTTAATTTTGTGGATTAAATTACTCGGTTGGGGGCGGGTTCATCATCAATTATTTCTCCCTATTCCCTGTTCCCTGTTCCCTCTTTTGGAAAATATGTCTAAAATTTTTGCCAATTATCACAAATTCGTAACAATTGGCAATTTTGTTTAAGATATTATCGTTTGGAATATTGAGGTGCTTTACGAGCTTTGCGTAAACCATACTTTTTCCGTTCTTTAGCCCGGGGGTCGCGAGTCAAATATCCTTCTGTCTTGAGAGGTTTACGGTTATCTGGGTCTAACTGGCATAAAGCTCTAGCAACACCTAACTTAATAGAATCAGCTTGTCCTGTTAACCCACCTCCTGTAGCTTTCACTAGAATGTCATACTCATTTTCCAGACCTAAAGTCTCTAGTGGAGCTTTCGCAGATGATAAATAACCATGATTATATTGCAGGTATAACTCACCATCCTTACCATTAATAATCAATTTGCCTGTACCTGGAACTAGGCGTACTGAAGCGATCGAAGACTTACGACGACCAGTCCCCCAATACATAGCACGGCCACTTTCTTTTGCTTCCATTATTCTTGTTCTCCTGGAGTTGTTTTAATACTTAACGTTTCAGGTTTTTGAGCTTGATGAGGATGGTCAGGCCCTGGATAAACTTTTAGTTTAGCATGAAGTTTTCTTCCCAGAGCATTTTTTGGTAGCATTCCATAAACTGCTTCCTCAATAATTCTTCGAGGCAAACGAGCTTGAAGCTTAGAAAAAACCTCTGTTTTCATACCTCCTGGTCTTCCTGAATGGCGACGATAAAGTTTCTGACTACTTTTTTTACCAGTTACATCCACCTTTTCAGCATTAATAACAATTACAAAATCTCCTGTATCGAGATGTGGAGTATAAGTAGGTTTATTCTTACCCCTAATAATCATCGCAATAGCAGTAGCTAGTCGCCCTAAGCGTTGACCTTCAGCATCAATAACATACCATTTTGGCTCTATAGAATTCAGCGGGGGAATGTATGTTGTATTCATAATTTACTTAATTTTAGTTTAGTTGTTTTTTTTAAGAAGCGGTCATTTCAGTTATCAGTTATCAGTTATCAGTTATCAGTTATCAGCTTTTTAGAGGGTAATTTAATTAAATCAATTCAAGATATGAAATCAACAATTTCATCCCTCTATTCCCTATTCCCTCTCTTGGTGCGCGTTCCCTTGCGTCTGACGCCGACGCGGGGTCGCACCGCTATTCCCTATTCCCTGACTTCAAAAAATAAATTTAGGCATATTATTATACCAAACTTCTTGAGTAAAAGGAAATTCCAGATAACCAACCCGCAATAAACAAAGGCCACTAGCTGGAGCTGAGTGCTTCACAACTTCCCTTCTTTGATTAACCCAAATATCTGTAAAACTTTCCAGAGATAGCTTCTGTTGACCCACTTGAATGAGTAACCCCACCAATAATCGCATCATTCCATATAGAAACCCACTAGCTTGAACCTCTATATGAATAAATGGTCCCTGACTTTCACACTTCACCTCTTGTACATCTACCCAAGAATGAGGACGAGAAGAGCCAGCTCTTTGAAAAGCAGCCAAGTGATGACGGCCAATCAAAGGATTCAAAGCCGCTTGAATCAACACTGGATCTAATGGTGCTTGATAGTAATGCCAAACAAAAGGCATCACAAACAAATTAGGCCGTTTTTCTGTATATAGGGTGTAGCGATAACGCCGCGAAGTTGCAGAAAATCGAGCGTGCCAGGTAGATTCGACTTGAGCCGAACTTGCGATTAAGATATCATTAGCCAACCGTGAATTGAGAATAGTAGCCCATTTATGGGCAGGAATTGGGCCTGGAACATCGAAATGAGCTACTTGTGCTGCGGCATGAACTCCCGCATCCGTTCTTCCTGCACCATGTAATATTACAGGCTGGTTAACCACAGAAGAAATAGTATTTTCAATCTCTTCTTGTACAGTTCGTTGATTTGGCTGTCTTTGCCACCCATGAAAATGAGTTCCTTGATATTGAATTACAAGAGCAACACGCCGAACTAAAAGTTGGTTATTAGCCATGGGAAAGTAGAAAGTTTCTAGAGCTTAAAAGTCAATCTTTATCACCATTAAATTTCGACTATTAATAAAATGGTCAAATACTAACTTTTTCTAATTTATTTCCCACACTACCCCTTACCGAATAATTAAGGTTTAAAGCCTCTCCTTTAAAAGAAAAACAAGCGGTCGTTAGCGCAGCTTCCCGAAGGGTGGGATGGCTAGGTATCCTCGCTGTCCTTCAATCGACCAAGAGAGAAAAATTTTTCCTTTGAGTCAATCCTCTTCTTTTCAAGGAGAGATAATTATTAATTATTAATTATTAATTATTCATTGTTGAATATAGACCTTAAACCAGTTCAATAATTGCCATTTCTGCGTTATCTCCACGACGGCGAACAGTTCTTAAAACACGGGTATAACCTCCATTACGAGAACCGTATCTATCCTGTGCCCCTTCAAATAGAGAGTGAACTAGCTTTTTGTCAAATATATAACCTAAAGCTTGTCGGCGAGCTGCTAACGATCCATCCTTTGCCAAGGAAATCATTTTTTCTGCTTCTGACTGTACAGCTTTAGCACGGGTTTTTGTGGTAGTAATTCTACCATGACGGATTAATTCAGTTGCCAGAGACCGCAGAAGAGCGCGACGCTGATCTGCTGGTTTTCCTAGCTTTGGAACACGACGACTATGACGCATGACTACTTTGAGTATCTAAAATATTTGAGCTGATGTTTTTGATTTGTGTTTCCCTACTGCTACTAACAGCTTCAAAGACTCGGTCGATCATCTTTGAAAGCATAGTATTTCAGATTTACATTTTTGATGCTATTGACAAAAATTGGTTTTAATTAGTGATTTTTGGCCTCTAGGTAGCTTTAGCAACTTTTCTTGAGGTAAAGTTATTCCCAAGCGTTTCTGTAAAGCTTCTATAACTTCCTCAGCAGATTTTTGACCAAAGTTTTTGATCTCTAATAGGTCTTCTTGACTGTACTCCAGTAGGTCTGCAACAGAGTTAATTTGTGCTCTTTTCAGACAGTTATAGGCCCGAACCGATAGTTGTAATTCTTCTATTGGAATTTGACTTGTTGGGTCTGTAGGCTCTCCTGATGGAGGCTCTGCCATATTAGTAATATCTTTGAGTGGCTCAAATAAACTCATTAAGATACTAGCAGCATGACTCAAAGCATCTTGAGGTGTGTAACTGCCATTTGTCCAAACCTCCATAATGAGTCGGTCTTCTTCTAAAGAGCTACCTATACGAGCTTCAACTGTATAGTTAACCTTACGAACTGGCATAAAAATGGCATCAATTTGCAGAAAATCAAGAGCTGTAACATCATCGCGAGTACGATCTACCGCTCTATAACCAGTCCCTTTCTCAATTCTAAACTCCATCTCCAGAGTTGACCCAGGAGATAAGGTAGCTACATATTGACTGCGATCGATGATTTCCACCTCCGAAGGTACATCAAAACGATCTGCAGTTAATGTTGCTGGCCCTTCTATCCTGACTCTACCAATTTGTGGTTGGTTGGAATGGCTTTTGAGAACAACCTCTTTCATGTTCAGTAGGATCTCTAGAACATCTTCCCTTACCCCCTTAATTGTGGCAAACTCATGGTTAACCCCAGCTATCCTCACTGATGTAATGGCTGTTCCTTCTAAGTTAGATAGTAGAACCCGCCTCAGTGCATTACCTACTGTTGTCCCTTGACCGCGAGCTAGTGGCTCTATAACAAATTTTCCATACTGACTACGATCTTTGTCAGTTTTAGATTCTATACACTCGTAATGAAACTGCGCCACGGAGTGACCTCCCTTGAACATTAAACCCCAGAGTTAATAATTTGATTAGACTCTACGCCGTTTTGGTGGACGGCAGCCATTGTGAGGAATTGGGGTAATATCTCGGATCAAAGTTATCTCTAGTCCTGCCCCTTGTAAAGCCCTAATAGCAGTTTCTCTTCCTGCTCCAGGACCACTAACCATGACTTGAATCTGACGCATTCCTTGGTCGTTAGCTCGACGTGCTGCGCTTTCTGCTGCTGTTTGTGCGGCAAAGGGAGTTCCTTTTTTTGCTCCTTTGAAGCCACTAGAACCTGCTGATGCCCAAGAAATTACTTCACCATTCAAGTCAGTAATAGTTACAATTGTGTTATTGAAGGTAGACTGAATGTAAGCTACCCCATTGGGTACATTCTTTTTTTGCTTTTTTGCACCTGTTTTTCTACCTGGTTGTCGTGCCATATTTGTCTTTATGAGTGGTATCTCAAGTTAATAATGTACTTTTCTCAGAGCAACTGGACTTATTTCTAACCTTAAATCTTATAAGAATTTTTTGCTTTTATATAGCGTTAAAAGCTATGCTATATCCTTATAGTTACTAGAAATATTGTCTTTTGGTCTTACATTAAATAATGTCTGAGAAATAAATTTTTTTTGCTGGCGATTGAATTTTTAAATGCTATAATTTTAGTATTAGCAATAGCCACATTTTCTATCTGAAAACAAAATCCTAGTATACATAGTCAACTTGTTAATGTGATGATTTTTTTACCTGATCGGGTTTTTACTTTTAGTATATGAAACAGCTAATTTTTTGTGCTTCAAAACCCAGGCAAAATTTTCTCACTTACAGTCAACAAATTTCAGTCAACAAATTTAACTATAAATAATTATTTTGTCTCCTGAATTTAAGAGTTATAATTAGACAAGAACAATTTACTTTCAGAGTTAATAATTTAATTCGATGAATTTACTTTCAATCTGACTAAATTACATTAATTTGCTTGTACTCTAAGTAAGCTATATAGAAGTAGAATTGATGGTTAAGTAGATAATCAAATCAAATAATACTCATTATAAAGTAAGGTTTTGACTAAATTTTTCCCGCCCTTTCATGAGCTATGTCTCTACTAAAATTATAGTAATAGCTTTACATAAATATACAACTAAACTTCTATTTCTTAGCACTGGCTTTTTTCTTACCAGCTACAGTTCGACGTACACCTCTACGAGTTCTGGCGTTGGTGCGAGTTTGCTGTCCTCTAACTGGTAGGCCCATCCTGTGCCGACGACCCCGGTAAGTACCAATATCCATCAATCTCTTGATGTTCATGGCTTCCAGTCGTCTAAGGTCTCCTTCAACTTGGTAGTTATTCTGAACCATAGAACGAAGTGCTGCTATATCAGCATCACTTAAATCCTTCACCCGGGTATCAGGATTTACACCAGTTTCATCTAAAATTTCTTGAGACCGAGATAGTCCAATTCCATAGATGTATGTCAGACCAATTTCTATACGCTTATCGCGTGGGAGGTCTACTCCTGCAATTCGTGCCACTTTACTTTATCTCCATCACCTTAAAATTAAACTTAAACTAGGTTAATTAGTAGGCAACAAATAATCTGATGCCTGTGTCGAAATATGCTTAACCTTGACGTTGTTTATGTTTGGGATTAACGCATATAACCATTACTCGTCCATTACGACGAATAACACGACACTTTTCACACATTTTTTTGACAGATGCTCTAACTTTCATGCCTTAAGTATGGCAATACTACAAATTTAGTATTGTATCATTTACTAATGTTTTCAGCAAGTAGATAATCTCTCTACAAATTATTGAGTAGAGATTCGATCATTACTACTTTTTCCGCAGTCGATATGTAATTCGACCTTTTGTCAAGTCATAAGGTGTTAACTCCACCTTGACTCGATCGCCTGGTAGAATTTTGATGTAATTGCGACGGATTTTACCAGAAATATGAGCTAGCACATTAAATCCATTATCTAAGTCTACTCTGAACATAGCATTCGGTAGGGACTCCGTCACTGTACCCTCCATTTCTATAAGATCTTGTTTTGCCAACTGTTAATCACCTCAACCCTGCAAGTTACCAATTTATATTCGGAACAGCCTGTTATTTCAGGTGATTCCCTCAACATATCTTATCAAAAATTTGTAATTTTTAGAGGTTATTGAGGATGAGCGACAATCATAATCTCTAAATATTTAGTTGGCATCAACAGCTTCAACTATCTATAGCTAATTTGAGGGTGGAAAAAGTCGATCAAAATCTAATTCCTATTTACCTTGTGACGCTCATCTAATAGCTTGTTTTAGAGAATTAGTCACAGCATCAATGGAGTTATTTCCATCTATAGTAACTAGCTGTTTACGTTCTTTGTAAAATTCAATCAAAGGTTCTGTTTGTCGATGGTAGACTTTTAAACGATTTGTTATAGTTTCCTCATTATCATCTTGCCTACCTCTTGATAATAAGCGACTGACTAAAACCTTATCTGGAACTTGTAAATTTATGACCATCAAAGAATTACTAATTTCAGCTTTTTCTTCTTGAGTGTCATTTCCATTTTTACTTGCAGATAAAAGTTTTTCGACAAAATCTGCTTGAGCCACATTTCTAGGAAACCCATCTAGAACCCAACCACTTTGAGCATCATCTTTTTTCAGTCTTTCTTCAACCATGTCAAGGATGAGTCCATCGGGAACTAAATCACCTTTGTCCATATATTCTTTTGCTTGTAAACCCAGGGGTGATTTTTCTGCCACATTATTGCGTAAAATATCACCTGTAGAAATATGAGGAACTTGGTAAAAATCTGCTATTCGAGATGCTTGTGTTCCCTTGCCTGCTCCTGGGGGACCTAAGAATATCAGTTTTACCACTATTGCTTCACCATTCCTTCGTATCTCTGAGAGATAACATAAGTTTGAATTTGTTTTGCTGTGTCTATTGCTACACCTACTAGAATTAATAGAGAGGTAGCTCCTAACCCTCTAAAGGTAGGTACACGAGTCGCACTTTCTACTGCCGTAGGGATAATTGCTACTAAACCAAGGAAAATAGCTCCTAGGAAAGTCAACCTATTCAAAACTTTCTCTATATAATCGCTGGTAGTTTTACCTGGGCGAATGCCTGGGATACTTGCCCCCATTTTCTTCAAATTCTGCGACATATCCACTGGGTTCATAATTAGGGAAGCGTAGAAATAACTGAAGAATAAGATTAGAACAAAGTAAAATAGAGCATACAACCAAGGAGTCGGGCCACTAGGACTGATAGAAGTAATAATCTGAGATAAAAGTGGATTGTTAGAAAACTGAGCTAAGGATACAGGTAATATAAGGACGGCAGAAGCAAAAATAATTGGCATTACTCCACCTTGATTTAGTCGTAAAGGTAAATAGCTTTTTGTTTCCCGATAAAGTTTTCTACCTACTTGACGACGAGCTGAAAGTATGGGAATTCTGCGGCTTCCCTCCTGTACAAAGACAATGCCTACAATCATCACTAGGAATACCAGAAGCAGAATAATTGCACGACCTACAATAGCACGGTCTCCTCCTTCAAACAATTTAATTGTGTCCCCTAGTGATTGAGGTAACACAGCCACAATGTTGACAAATATCAACAATGATGCTCCATTACCAATTCCTCTTTCTGTAATTAATTCAGATATCCACATCACAAACATGGAACCTGCCGTAATTGCTAAAATAGTCTTAGCAATAAATAGAGGCCCAGGGCTAATGGCTACACTTACCGACGAGCCATTAATTTCTACAGATGAACTATTCAGAAATATTGCTAAACCAAAGCTTTGTAGCACTGACCAACCCAAGGCCACATAGCGAGTGATTTGAGAAATTTTACGACGTCCTGCTTCACCTTCATTCTTCTGCAGATTTTCTAAACTGGGTAAGGCTGCTGTCATCAATTGAATGATGATCGAGGCATTAATATAAGGTATGATACCTAATGCAAAAATACCCAATGCGGAGAAACCTCCACCAGAAAAAAGATCGAGAAATCCAGTTAAAGCCTGATTTCCTATACTTGCTTCAAAAGCTCCTCTATTTATTCCTGGTACTGGTAAGTACACACCCAGACGTACCAAAAGAAGTAAACCTATTGTCACTAGCAGTCGCCCCCGCAACCCTGCTGCTTGGGCCATCTGCAAGAATGTTTCTTGAGCAGTTGGTGACTTTTCTCTACTAATGTCCATATTTATTTGAGATTTTTATTTTATATTTTTGATTTTAGCAAAATTAGGTAGAATCCTCCGCTTCTAGAGATTTTATTTGTTTGAGAACCAAGGTTTTTGCTTATACTAAGGTTTTTGAAACTCTACTTGAGTTGACATCCTCCCGACGCACCCTTACAGGAGAGCGCAGGACTCCCTAACATCACTGATAGGGGCTTTCTGCTTCTTAGCACCCGCCTTCCGGGATTTGCTCCCTTCGGGTCTTACGGTCGCTCCACAGACTGACACTGCGAGTCCCGCAGCCAAAATGTTGTTACTTGCATTTATGTCTCGATCATGGTGAACACCACACTCAGGACAATCCCATTTTCTAATATTTAGAGGTAATTTTTCTACTACGCTCCCTTACAGGATAGCGCTGGTCTTCTGCCAACATTTTGATCACCTGAAAAAACTAGAAAGTTTATTTGCTCGATCCTATTTCTTGGCAACTACCACCTGCTGCTTCTATTTTGGAACGAGCTGTAGCTGTAAAACCTATAGCATGAACATTTAGTGCCACATTCAACTCTCCATCTCCGAGGACTTTGAGCGGTCCATCGTTACTTGTAATAATTCCAGCTTCCATTAGAGAGGCAAGAGTTACTTCTGTGTTAGTTGGTAATGATGCCAACTTACCCACATTGATAATTGTATATTTCTTCCGATTTACCATCGGAAAGCTTTTTAACTTTGGCAAGCGACGATAAAGAGGATTTTGACCACCTTCAAAACCCGGTCTAGTACTGCTACCAGACCGAGATTTTTGACCACGCATTCCCTTACCACAACTTGCACCTTGACCTGCTGAGATTCCTCTGCCTAATCTACGAGGGCGTTGCTGAGAACCTTTTTAGGAATTGCATCTTTTAATCTCATATTGTTTTATCTTGCTACCGATGAATTTGCCATTAAGATCAAGATTAAAATTTTATCTTTTCTTTCGTGGGTTTAATACCGCACCGTCAACAGGGGTGCTTAAAACTGTTGCCTGTTCCCTATTCCCTGTTGCCTATTCCCTATTCCCTGCTTAAGCATATAGATGTTCCACAGGTAGGTCTCGTTCTTGAGCCACATCGGATAATGTTCTCAAAGCTGATAAGGCGTTAACAGCAGCTCTAGCATTGTTTAATGGATTATTAGACCCTAGCTGTTTGGCTAATATATTCTGAACACCTGCTAGTTCAAGAACTGTTCTCACAGCTCCTCCCGCGATAACTCCCGTACCTGGTGCCGCTGGTCGCATCATTACTTTTGCTCCACCACCAAAACCATTTACAGGATGGGGAATAGAGTTAGCTTTTGTGAGTGGGACTTCTACTATATGCTTTTTGCCATCCGCAACTCCTTTCTTCACAGCACCTATAACATCTGCTGCTTTACCCACTCCCACGCCTACTTGACCTTTTTCATTGCCGATAACGACAATTGCCCGGAAACTCAGGTTTTTACCGCCTTTAACAACTTTAGTGACTCGGCGAATTTGGACAACCCTTTCTTGCCATTCACTTTCTTTCTCTTTTGTACGGTTATTTTTTTTACGACGTTGCTGCTGTTCTGCCATAGTTGTTACCTTTTGTCAAGTTCATTTTTTGTGTGTAACTTTACTAATTATCTAGAAGTCTAATCCAGCTTCACGAGCTGCCTCAGCTAAAGCTTTTACACGGCCATGATAGATATTTCCACCACGGTCGAAAACTACTTTTTCTATTCCTTTTTCTAGCGATCGCTGTGCAATTAATTTTCCTACTTGCACAGAAGCATCACAGTTAGCTCCGGAACTTGATTTTAATTCTGGTTCTACAGTTGATGCTGCAACCAAGGTATGTTGTTTAGTATCATCAATCACTTGAGCATAGATATGCAGATTTGAGCGAAATACTGATAATCTAGGGCGTTCTGATGTACCAAATACCTTTTTACGCACCCGACGATGCCGCTTTCTGACAGAGTCTTTACGAGTATACTTCATTATCTATTTCTTACCTGATTTACCTGCTTTGAGTTTAATCATTTCACCTGCATAGCGAATACCTTTGCCTTTGTATACTTCTGGTGGACGAACAGCACGAATTCGCGCAGCAGTATTTCCTACTAATTCTTTATTGATACCAGTAACAATTACATTTGTATTATTTTCTACTGCCACCTGAATACCTTCAGGAGAAGGCATTTCTACTGGTTTACTGTAACCTACGTTTAAAATCAAGTTCTTGCCTTGAACTTGAGCACGATACCCTACTCCTTGAATTTGTAGTCGCTTTTCATATCCTTTTGATACGCCTTCGACCATATTGGCAACTAAAGTTCTACATAGGCCATATCGCTGACGAGCGCGACGAGTTTCAGTTTGTGGTTTAACCACAACAGTGTCTTCTTGCTGCTCGACAGCTATTTCTGGTGGCAAAACTCTAGAGAGTTCGCCTTTCGGGCCTTTTACTGTTACTTTTTGACCATCAATAGTAACAGTCACTTTATTGGGAATCTTGATTGGAAGCTTACCTATTCGAGACATAGCTTTCTTTGTATATATATAAGGTTGCTAGATATGCTAGATATTACTTTCTTTGGGTTAGTGAATAGCTCTTGATTAGACCTCTTGCAAAAGTTTTAATTACATCAATTCAAGACACGAAATCAACAATTTTACCAAAAAAAGTGGTTTCAAGCTTCCTTTTTACAGAGATAAAAAGAAAAAAACTTTGAGTTGATCCTGTTCTTTTAAAGGATAATTAATTATTAATTATTAATTATTAATTATTAATTATTATTTACTACCAAACATAACAAAGGACTTCTCCTCCGATGCCTCTTTTTCTAGCTTCTCTATCAGTCATAATTCCACTGGATGTAGAAATAATAGCTATTCCTATTCCACCTAAAACTCTTGGTAATTCTTTACGATTTTTATAGACCCGGAGTCCAGGTTTACTAACTCGCTTCAGATATCTAATAATGGGTTGTCGATTTTTGCCTTTGTATTTTAAAGAAATTACTAAGAACTTCTTCAGACCTTCGCCTTCTTGTTCAAATCCACCAATAAAACCTTCCTCGCTCAATACTTTGGCAATACTGCGAGTCATTTTTGTTGCTGGAACTTTTGTTGTTGTATGTTGCGCCATGCAGGAGTTGCGAATTCGCGTCAACATATCTGATATTGTGTCGTTAGCCGCCATTTTTCCTTTTTTCCTTAACTACTTTAAGTTAATTACTCCGAAAGGGCATTCCCATTTCTTTAAGTAAGGCGCGGCCTTCCTCATCAGTCTTAGCTGTGGTAATAATTGAAATGTCCATTCCCCGAATTTGATCGATACTGTCATATTCTATTTCTGGAAAAATTAGCTGCTCTTTTAAGCCTAAGCTGTAATTTCCTCGACCGTCAAAGCTTTTAGGATTTATGCCTCTAAAATCTCTAATTCTTGGTAATGCTAAATTAATTAGTCGGTCTAGAAATTCATACATTTTTCCAGAGCGTAGAGTCACCATAACTCCTACTGGCATTCCGTTACGAATTTTAAATCCAGCGATCGCTTTTTTTGCCCTAGTTACTACTGGTTTTTGGCCTGTAATTGTAGCTATTTCCTTGATTGATGAGTCTAGAGCTTTAGCATTTTGAGATGCTTCACCTAAACCCCGGTTCAATGTTACTTTAACCAGTTTTGGTACCTGGTGAATATTTGTATACTTAAATTGCTCCATCATTTTGGGAACAATTTTTTCCTGGTAAAAACTTTTTAGTCTCTCTGCCATAGTTTTGCTAACTATTAGTTTAGTAATTTATGCAGTAAAAAGTAATTTGATTTTGGTCTTTAATTTACTAATTTCAACCATTATTCTTCATACTTTTTCCTAAGTTTAATCAATAATTTCTCCTGTTTTTTGAGCTTCCGCACTTTGCGACGATCATCTGTAAATGTGTAACAAATGCGACTAGCTACCTTTTCTTTGCTAGAGTAGAGCATAACATTAGAACTATGAATCGGAGCTTCTATGGTAACAATCTTACCTGACTCTCCTTCTTGCTGAGGTTTAACGTGCTTTGTTTTGACGTTAACATCTTTCACTACTACTTTGCTGACTTTTGGCAACACCTGGATGATTTCCCCTACTTTGCCTTTATCTTTTCCGGCAATTATTTGAACTGTGTCGCCTTTCTTAACGTGCATTTTATAGCGTACGGGTTTTCCCTGTGCGTTCATTTGAGGTTTTTTCTTTTTAGCCATTTACAGTACCTCCGGTGCTAGGGATACGATTTTAGTAAAATTTTTGTCTCGTAATTCACGAGCTACTGGACCAAATACACGAGTTCCTCGTGGGTTTCCATCCTGGTTGATAATGACTGCTGCATTATCATCAAATCTAATGCTCATACCACTGTCTCGACGCAAACCTTTCCGGGTACGGACAACAACAGCTCTCACTACATCTGACTTTTTGACTGCCATGTTAGGAGATGCGTCTTTGACTACAGCTATTATAACGTCACCTATACGAGCATAGCGACGATTACCACCACCTATTACGCGGATGCACATTAATTTTCGGGCACCGCTATTATCAGCTACATTTAATATGGACTGTTGTTGAATCATTGCTGTTTTTGTGATGTTTTTATAGATGTATTGGAATTAAAGTTAATTTATTGGTTAATTTTAATTGGTTCACAAAGGCCAATAAAACCAACCATTAACTAATCTTGGTACTTAGAATCTCAGCAAGTTGCCAACGTTTAGTACGACTCATTGGACGAGTTTCTGTAATCCGAACGCGATCGCCTTCGTTACATTTATTTTCTTCGTCGTGAACTTTATATTTTTAGTTTTCACGACTGTTTTGCCGTACTTCGGGTGAGCAGACCTGTTTTCGATCGCCACCACTATTGTTTTGTCCATTTTGTTACTGACAACTACACCTACTCTTTCTTTCGTTGCCATAATTTTCCTTCTTTTATGAGTAATAAAGTGTTCTTTAATTTTCCCGTACTTTGAAAATGTCAACAATTAATAATTTACTAATTGCCACATCTAAGTTTCTGATTTTTATCAATAATTGGGTCTAAAAACCCGTCTTGATTGACAAAATGTTTTTGGATGGTTGCTCGCGCATTCCCCTTACAAAAAAACTTTTGAATTTTGAATTTTGAATTTTGACTTAGTCAATCTGGACTATCTGCTGTTTCAACAGTTGTAGTCGAAGATTGGTTTGAAACTGATTCTGCTACTTCTTGAGTAGAAGCTTCTGCTTCTTTTTTAATTCTCGTTCTCTTTCTATTGTTAACAATTGAGCCAGTCGATGACGGTTGTGTTTGAAAAGGTGAGGTTGTTCCAATCTTCCGGTAGCTTTTAACATTCGTAAATTGAACAATTCTCGCTTAGTTTTAACTATTTCAGCGACAAGTTCGTCATCACTCAAATCCCTCACTTCTTCTATTTTAGGAAAAGGCATAGACTACTAATCTCCCTCGCGTGTAATAAACCTAGTCTTAATTGGCAACTTAAATGATGCTAAACGCATAGCTTCGCGGGCAATTTCTTCTGCAACTCCACC
>NZ_BLZO01000181.1 GCF_014132355.1 Okeania sp. KiyG1 | reverse complement strand
TGGAGTTTGGGCATTTACTCAGAAGTAATATCGTTTCACGAAAGTCAAAAGTTAAAAGTTAAAAGTTAAAAGTCAAAAGTTAAAAGTCAAAAGTTAAAAGTCAGATTTTATCAGCTCAAAATTTTGATACTACAGTAATTTCAGGAAATTATTTAATATTTGAAGGAGGGAAGCTATTTGTGACATTTTGAAGGTGAATTGGTATTAAGGAGTGGGAGGCGGAGGGATGGGGAGATGGTGCTCAGATGGAAAATTTTTGGCGTTGGTGAATCAACATAAGAATTATGAATACCCCTTTCATTACTTGCTCCTAAACAATCCATAAACGAAATAATCTGTAGGGACGTTGCATGCAACGTCCCTACCTATTCCCTAGCATAAGTATTCAACTGAACATGATATAGCAGTTCTTCAATCTATGAGGTACAGTTTTAGATCCCCCTCGCCCCCAGATCTCCTAACCCCCTTAGTAAGGGGGAACTGCTTAAAAAGGGGGAGATTCAAAGTCCCCCTTGAAAAGGGGGATGCGCGGGGGATCGTAAATGTACCTCATAACTATGGGAATTGCTATATAAATTTATGATTTTTCGATTCCTACATTTTTCAATTGGATTTTTATTATGTTGTTCATTGATTTTTATCAGTGGTTGTCGCCCAATATTATTAAATTCACAGATTAATAATAATTCAAAATTAGTTTTAGTTCTGCCTAGTGCGCCACCCACTTTTAACTACCCAATATCTCGTTCTCCTTATGGAATTTTTAAGTTTATTTACGAGGGATTACTATCAGAAAATGGTCTAACTGGAGAGTTACAACCAGCATTAGCAGAATCTTGGGTTTTGTCTGAAGATAAAAGACGAATTATTTTTACATTACGCTCAGGATTAAAATGGTCTGATGGGGAACCTCTAACTGCTGATGATGTTGTCTTTACCTATCAAGATATTTATCTAAATAAAAAAATTCCTACTATTTACAGAGACTTTTTAAGAATTGGTAGTAATGGCGCTTTTCCTTCTGTAAAAAAACTCGATCAACAAAGAGTTGAATTTATCTTGCCCGAACCATTTGCCCCATTTATCAGATATGTAGAGAAATTAAAAATTTTACCAGCTCATGTTTTGCAAGATACTGTTTTCTCCATTGATGCTGATGGTAAACCCCTATTTTTATCAACTTGGAATACAAACACAGACCCACAAAAAATCATTAGTAATGGCGCATTTAAACTTGCTGGTTATATACCTTCTCAAAGAATTATTTTACAAAAAATCCCTTTTATTGGCGTTCTGATGCCATGGGTAATTCACTGCCTTATCTCGATGAAATTGTTATCCAAATTATTCCTTCAACCGATAATCAATTGCTTAGATTTCGTTCTGGAGAATTAGATGCTCTACCAGTAAATGCCGAGGCATTTCAATTACTGAAACGAGAAGAAAAACGAGGAAAATATCAGATTTATAATGGTGGTCCTCAATTTGGTTATCAATTTGTTGGTTTTAATCTTAATCAAGCTAAAAATTCAGAAGGTAAACCTTTTTAAATCCTATTAAGTCTGGTTGGTTTAATAATTTGGTGTTTCGTCAAGCAGTTGCTTATTCTATTAACCGTCAACAGATAAATAATAATATTTATCGGGGTTTAGGAGCAATACAACATTCTGCTCTGGGGGTACAAAGTCCTTATTATTTATCCCCGGAAGCAGGATTAAAGGTCTATAATTATAATCCTGAAAAAGCAAGAAGTTTATTGTTAGATGCTGGTTTTAAATATAATAATGCCAATGAATTATTAGACAAGGATGGTAACAGAGTAGAATTTACAATTTTAGTAAAATCTGAAGAAAAGCTCAGGATAGATACAGCAGTTAAAGTCAAAGAAGATTTAAGCAAAATTGGGATTAAAGCTAATTTGCAGGTACTCAATTTCAACACTATTTTAGAAAAGCTATTACTTCGTAGAGATTGGGAATGTTATGTTGGAGCTTTTGGTGTTCCTGGAGCAGATTTTGAGCCAAATTTACTCTCCTTATTTTGGTTAAGTACAGGTTCATTTCATCAATTTAATCTTGGTGCTAAACCTGGGGAAACACCACTGCAAAATTGGCAAGTTTCTAGTTGGGAGCAAGAAATTGACCGTTTATTTACTGCTGGATATCAGACGGTAGATGAGAATGAACGTCGAGAAATTTACGGTCAGTTTCAGCAAATTGTTGCGGAACAGTTGCCTATATTTTTTTTAGTAAACCCTCTTTCGTTGCAAGCAGTTCGCGATCGTATAGATAATTTAAAATTCTCTGCTATTGGTGGAGCTTTTTGGAATATTGATGAATTGAAAATTAATGATGAAGGAGTCAACCCACCCCTAACCCCTCCAGGGAAAACGCATCTAATTTTTTTGACAAATGACTAAGACTACCACCCAATAATACCCTTTGCCTCACAGGGTTACAAGCAGCTCAAAACCATTTCTGGATAAGAGTTTAAAGGATATTTACCTGAGTCTTTATGTTTAGACTCGATTTGTGAGAATAATAATCATTATTAGTAGTGGTGTGGGTAAGCTTCGCTTACCCACACCAAGATATTGCGTTGATTCATTGTTCAATTAAAATAAAAGTGATAATGGAGTATTTATGGGTGATATTACTATCTGCAATCAGCCTAATCTTTCTGATTACAAAAATATCTTATTTTGCTTTTGTTTCATAATTTTCTATTTGCGTTCGCTCAAGAATTTAGAGTTATAAAAACATCTTATTTTGTTTTTATTATCGTTATTTTTTTCAGAACTTTCCCTCATAAATTATTGTGAGCCTAATCAAACTTTGAGGAGGTAGTTATTATTCCATCCAGCCCTTTTTCGTTGATTTCTTATTCCAGTTTTTACAGTTTTTCTTGATTTAATAAATTCAATGCTATTTGTCTAATTACTGCCAAATTTTCGGGAGCATTATCTGTTCTGATTCTAGAATTATCTTCTCGGAATTGAACATCTAGAACCCAGTTTAATTGATTTTAAATTCTCCAATGACCACGAATAGCTTCAGATAAAAGTTCAGCATTATTATCTAAACTACTAATGTAATATCTTCGTTCACAAGTTATTTTTCCATCTTTTTCAGAGCGAAAATAATCGACTCGCGCCAATTGATTTAAGATTTTTCCATTCCCCAAATGGATCGACCTCTTCAGCAATATTACTTACCATATAATAGTATCGACCTTCAATACGACCATGAGCTAAATCAGATTGACAATAATCACTTTGTGTACTTTTTTCAGCTTGATTTTTAGATCATTTATTCAGAAGTTTTTCCACCCTTTGATAAAAATAACCTTGATTTTTTTCAAAGTAATTACATAGTCAGCTTGTTGTTCTGTAATTTGTTTAACAATTTCTTTCTGGCATCCCATAGCATCAATGGTAACTAGACAACCAGAGAGGGATAAAACTTTGAGAAGTAGGGGAATTGCAGTGATTTCATTCGATTTATTATCTACTTTTACTTGACCTAAAACTAGGCGATTTGCTGTGGCCCAGGCACTGACCATGTGAATAGGTTTTTGAGATTTTTTTTGGTCAGCGCGAACCTCTCAGAGTTTTACCATCAATTGCTATTCTTTCGCCATCAGTTATTTCACTTACTGACTGAATCCATGACAAAAAACATTGCTGCAATTTTTCTGGTTCTAGCCGTGCAAAAACTCGCGCAAATGTATCATGAGATGGAATGCCATTAGGGAGTTCTAAAAAACTTTTTAGCCATTCATATTTAGACTCACCATAAGCTTCTATATCTACCCATGTATCCGCGCCACAAATTACAGCACAAATCGTAATTATCATAATCTCAATTAATTTATGACCTTTAGTTCTATCTACCCTTGGGTATTCTAGTTTATTAAAATACTCATAAATACTCTTTTGGGCTGGAGTTTCATTGTGAAACTTTTCTATTATTACTAGAATAATTCTCCTCAATAAAACTCTAATATTCAGTTTTAATTAGTTTGTTTTCAGTATTAATTATGAAATTTATTTGATAGTTTTGACGGTTGAAAGTTTGGGTATTTTTTGATGGTGATTTGAGAAGCGATAGACTGGAAGTCCGCTTTCCTACGGAATGCTACGCAAACGCGTTGGCGGAGCCTAGCGGCAGCTATATCGCATAGTCTCCATTTGAAATTATCTCCTTGGTCATTTGTCAAAAAAATTAGATGCGTTTTCCCTGTGGCATGAAGGCCGTGTTTGATGCAGCAGTCAACGACATAGTGGAGCCATTCTAATGTTAGCAGATTTACCTCTTGAGAAGAAAAAGGAACTCGCCTTAAATGGCTATATGCTCGGTTTAGCCGTGGAAACGTTGTCAAGAATGTCTAATATCGATAAAAATGTGATAATTCAAGACCTGTTGACTGTGGCTAAAGAAAAAATCGAGGCAATACCCCCCGAAGCATTTGAAGAGGTAGCAGCCGAAATGGATGCCAAAATGACATCTGATTCTAAGATAAAGGCTGTTCTGATGAAATTTCACACTGATGGAACGAAATTAACATTAAATTATTAACAGACAAAAAATATCTCAGCGGAGTAAAATCTATAGTCTTCCTAGTTGCTATTGTTGGAATTGTTTTTTCCCCTTGACTTGTAACCAATTGCTCCCAAGGTTAGCTTTATTTTCTCTTTTATCTGATAAATCATCCCTTGATAGTAAGCGGCTATTTTAGCTTTATCGGCATCAGGTGAAAAAACTTCACTGGCATTCTCACTAGACTCACATATTATTTGAATTGACCTTAATTCTTCTGTGCAACATTGCAGCTTTTCTTCTATTTTTTCGTAGTGGTCGATTTTCTTTCTGAGGTTAGAAACTCTATTTTCGCTCTGCTTAAATATCAGGGGGACAGCCACAAAAGATAAATTAGCTAACAAGCTGAGAGATAAAGCTGCAAGCCTTAAAAATTCATTGTCAAAATTAACGTTACTGATGTCTTTGACAAGAATGAACATATTATTTTCTGTTTTTGAGTAGCAGTCTCACTCGTAGCTCTGGTATCAATATCACCAATATCCATATAATAATAACTATACTAACTCCTTTAGTTAAAAAGAATCTCCAAGTCAATGTATTGGCTGAGTTCAGATAAGTATTACGGATGTTTGTTGAGGTGACGAGTTCTCTAATATAAACATTTTTGATTAAATTATCACTTCCTATAGCAAAGAGTAAAAAGCCCAAGGGATTCAAACTTTTTCTTTTAGACTCAGTGATAAACGTCACCCCTAAAATTATTAACAAACAAACCTTTAAGAAATCAACCGCACCCGTTAGTTCGCTAAACATATTTTACTCAGATAGAGGAATTATAATAGACGAGCAATTTAAGATTGTTTGCGTTGAATGCCATTGACTATTAAGCTTAAAAATATACCTACATAACTCACATCGTAGGACTATGCCAAATTTATCGGATTCTAACAACTGGATAAAAATCTTTGAAGGCAGTGAAAGTATTTTTGGAGAGCCTTCTAAGACAAATAGGCTCTCCCCGCTAAGAATTGCTATGCCTATTAGAACTGATTATCATCGAATAACCATAGCCAGCAATACAGCTCTTTCTCATTGGTGGCGGGGAGGATGGATAGCCTTGCAAGTCAAAGACCAAGTAAGCAATAATTACTCGGACATTTACCGACAACAATTGCACATGAGAGGCCCAACTATTGTGTACTATCCCTTAGATGGAGCAACTCCCAGTTACTCCCTGCACGTCGAGCCAGTTTTTTGGTTCAAAGATATTAGTGTTTTAGTAGAAGCCTACCAATCTATTACCGGAGATTAAATTACTTCTAAAAACTCTAAATTTTCCAGAGTTTCTGTTAAATAATCATCCATATTAATGCAGTCGCTAGCTTCGACTTTATCTAAAAACTCAGTAACAGACTCTTTTCCTCTCAACATATTATTTAGAGATAATTGAATCTCTAGATAGTGTTTCATGGCTTCCTTTTGTTCGCTAGGGTGGGATTGCATGTTAACTTCAAATCCCAATGCATTCTGAATTTCTCTGTATCTGCCAGGATGAAAGTTTTCTGGCAGGACTATGCAATTAAGTTCTTTCCAGTCAGCTGATTTATAAAGGGCAAACCTAGGCTTGCGTCTCCTACCCATATTTTTACTCCATCAAATAGTACTTCTAAGATAGTTGGAATATTTGAAATTCCAGCAAATTGCTAAATCAGTACTTAGGTGCTGACGGAAATTTCCAGCACTTAGGAAATGGCGATCGCTAATCTTCCGGCAGGGCCATCAATCGTCTATCATCAATAAGAGAAATGGGCCCTCTATGAAATTGGAGTAAAAGCACAGCTCTAGTGAATCTTACATCAGCAATGGGTCTTAACCGTGGCATTCTTGTCGGCTTATTTAATATATTTTTTATCTCTGGAACAGTAGGATAAGCTATTTCAGGATTAGGAGATAAATTAAGTCTTGGTTTACCTGGCTTTCTCACTTGATTTTGTACAGCCAAAACAGCATCTACAACTCTGTACCCCTCAGCTTCATTCCTAGATAAAATCCTATAATCATGCCCCTCGTTTTTATCAAAGTATGTTATTTTTTCCTTCCCTTTTTTCCAGATCAACCCATTACCATTATTAGGCGTTACAAAAATTTCATAGATTTTTTGTTGCAGTTGCCTAACGTCATTCCATGTCAATTTCTCCATAGGAGAATCAGGATCGTCGGTTTTATCCATAATCCTAAATCTGATTGTGCCACGAACCTTGTCAAAGCCTTCTGCAACATCTTCCTTATCTTCCCAGAATGTCAGCAGAATTTCTGG
Source organism: Okeania sp. KiyG1 (assembly GCF_014132355.1). GTDB lineage: Bacteria > Cyanobacteriota > Cyanobacteriia > Cyanobacteriales > Microcoleaceae > Okeania. The sequence goes on along the minus strand of NZ_BLZO01000181.1, from coordinate 14,035 downwards.
TTGACCAGTCCTAGCATGATGCCAACCGCCTTCAAAAACCTCATTATTTCCAACCGGAAAGTTGAGCGTAAGCCAAGTGAAAAGTTGGATTGACTGGATTAACTGACTGTCACTACCCGAAAAAACCACAGAACTTTCAGGTTTTGCCGTACCTTCAGGAAAATATTCAATAATCCGGAGTTTTTTATTTTGCTTCGGGTGTTCCCATTCGTTGTATTCCGGTCTTGATTTCTTCTCTTCTCTCCAACCTTTACGGTCTTGAGTAGACACGATAGGATAGTTAGTTTTGAGTTTAGGGTTACTGCCTTTCCGGTTAATCAACGACGGATAACCTGTTTGCCATTCTTCAAACCATTCATCAAAGGTGACAGCATATCCTAATCTTAAAGACAGTTCATCATGCAGCGCTTTGATAGCTGAAGCTTGCACTGCCACAAGTGGAGCTGTGCCTGACAAATACCTAGGATGATTTCCATAAGGCTCGTCGAGGCGAGCGCTACTGCTGTATCTCCAAACCTCAAAATTAGGCAGTTCTTCAGGATTATCATTGCTTAACAATCCTTGCTGTAATTTCAATTTAGCCATGCTCTCCTCCATCTTCTCAATTGTGGAGCGAGTATAACTCTTAGGGATTCCTGTAGCCATTTGCGACCTCTTAGTAATAAACGTATTCAACAGATTGACGGAACTGTTCCCAAAACCCTGACAGTAATCCTTCTACCAAGTCTTGCAATTTTTGATCATTAAGCTCCTCAATCCGTTTTTCTACCACACCTTGAATAGACCAAGGTTTGCTTCCCTTAGCTCCCCAGTTAGTGATTGCATTATCCAACTGAGGAAACTTCCCCTTAACCTCCTTCGGTAAACCTTGCCAAAAATTCTTAATTCCTTGCCTTCCCTTCATAAAAGCTTGCTTGATAGCAATCGTTCGGAAAGCTGTCATTCCCAGGTAAGCAAGAGTAGATGTGTTATTGAGCAAATCATCACGAATACTGGGATTAATATCCCACGCTAAACGCAGTGCCCGAATATTTATCTGCACTTTTGGCGGGTTAAACAATCCGCCCACCAAAACCCCCGCCACTTGTTGCCCAATATATTCCCCAGTAGGTCCATATAAAGCGTTAATAGTAGATTCAATCTCTTTATTAATATCCTCATCGGTTTGGTTGAAATTAAAGTTATAGATTGTTTCTGCAAAATTAAGAGCGCCAGTCACCAGCTGCCCTGCGCCTACCCCAGTTAGCAAGCTACCTATTCCCAATGCCGAGGCCGACCTTGGCAGCTCCCGCTCCAACAGCTCCTAGCTTGCCTAGAGTAGCTCCCACAGCTCCAACGGCAGCACCTCCACCCGCCAGAGTTCCAACCGCAGCACCTCCAACAACAAGAACAGTACCTAAAGCTAAACCCGCAGCTAATACTCCTGCTCCTGCTGCCACCGGACTCTCTTTCGCCCATTTCGAGAATATTTTGCCAAAAGTGCCGTTAAATACAGATTTAACGAGTTGCTTGCCGCCATTGACGACTTTCCCTAGAAGATTCTTAGCACCAACAATCGGTAGGTTGAAGATTTCCAAGACATCCGAACCAATTTTTTTGAAATAATCCTTATCTAGCTCTTGTCCGTAGACTAAGGCACTAGATAAAGTAGCAGTGTTTATGATCATGCTAAAACCATCAAAATGTGAAATAATCGATATTAACCACCAATCCTGTCTCTGTTCGAGAAACTGCCGCCAGGGCTTCTGGCGACAGTCCCCCAAGTCGCAACAGCTTTTAGATAGCCAGGGGAAGAGCATCTAGATGCATCAAGACATTTTTTTCTTTTAGTCGGGATTATCAGGAGAGCATAGCAAGCGATCGCTTTATTTTTAGCGTCATTTCTCCTGGGAATTGACTTAAAGGTATCAAGCTTTTTTCTCCTCACTTTATTCGTTTCAATCTTTGTAGTATTTTTATTTTTACTTACCTTGACCTTTCCTGTTTCTAAGTTTTGTTCGACTATCACTCCTTCGCTAACTCTCTGAAGTTCAGGGTCGTCATACTCTAGTTGTTGCTCAACTCCTGTCACAGACTCATATCCAGAGTTAAACTCTTTTGACAATATGTGAGAATCTTTGCCAAAATTTCCCACAACAGAAGCCACTACTACTTTTTGTCTATATTCACTCATTTCTTCTATAAAACCATAGCTAGCAACCAAAGATTTAATATTGTCAGCGATTGCGTTTTTTTCGGCAACTGCTCCTTTAGGATTACTGGTCTTATTCCTGTTAGCAATTTCAGGAGGTTCGGAAACTTTTCTGATTTTGACTGAGCGGATCTTACTGGCTTTTGACATTTCTGAGAACCTCCAATAAAGTTTGAGCAGCTTCTAGTCTTAAAAATATAAACGGTTGTCTCCTGGGCTGCATGAATTTTTCTAGCACAGTCTCTGCACCTTGTTCATCGTTATTTTTTAAATCATTCAATATTTTTTTAATTTCTTTTTCTAACTGTTTGGCGGAAGCTTCCTGAGAATTCGATCCAAAACTGACTCCAGTAGTTTGCTTTCCACCCGCTCCTAGTGTGAAATCGAGCGGGAAGTTTTCGATATAGTCAGTATCTTCCTTGATATCGAATCCCAAAGCTTGATATAAAGACTGTTGAGACTCTACCATTGAATTCATCATTACATACATTTCTCCTATAAGTACAGCCATTCTAATATTTAAATTTAACCCTGCTGCTTGGTCGCCGTCGGTTTCTTTTATGTACTCTAGAATTAATTTGATGGCATGAGTGGCATTGTAGGTTTTGATTCCCCAAGCTTGTTCACCTGGTTTAGCTGGGTTAAGGTCTGCCAACGTTGCCTGAAGAGGATGGATACCTAGGTGGTCAAGCATTTTCGTTGCAAGCTCAAACAACTCTAAATAATTAAAAGCCTTTGAAGTCTTCTTGCCCCTAGAAGCCACCCATGCATTAGGATATTCAAAGCCTTCATTCAGTAGTTCGTTAGGTCGCAATACCCGATTATTCTGAGCTATCAGATTTCCTATAACAAACTGTAATTGTTTAAGGTTATAAACAATTGTTTCTCCTGTCTTGCCAGGTTCTAGCCAGTCCCTGGGGACTTTGAACGGAAACCCGTAATCATCAGCCGATGATTGCTTTTTGACTCCATCTGGGTATTTTTCGTTTGCATTAAATCCTTCAACTGGTACACCTAAATTAAGGGCGATTTTCTTTGTGAGCTCGCTGTCAATAGCAACGCTACCTGTGTTTAGAATTTTCCACAATTGGAGGTCTCGGAGGGAAGATATGAAAGACTCTCCGTCTTGTACTGCGTCATTTTCTCCTAACGGAAATTTTACAGATAAAATGTTATCATTTACCCCTATCTTTCCTGGGAAGTTGAATGCTCCCGTAGAGTAGGCTATTAAAGCCCACAATGCACGGTCATCTTCCGTCACACAACACTTACTATTGTTCATATTTTCCTTAATATTATTCGTAGGTGGGGGATAACAGATTGTGACCCGCCACCAGAAGAATTACCTAAATCTGCTACATGTTCTTTCAAGAAAATAATTTTTCCAACAGTAACAGTTGTTTCTGTAGCCCTAATTATATAATTATTGAATAATTCATAAGACCGAGCTATCGCCTCGTTTATGGCCCATCGATAGCCTTTTACAAAATGAAGCTGAGGCATACTAATGCTTGCGGTAAAAACAAGTCCAATAATATCTTCATTCAACTCAGGGGGCGACGCTTCTGGAGTGAAGTTGTAAGGACTACGGTAAGAGCTTGTCCTGTCAAAAGTACCGTCTGGAAGATAAGACCCATCGCCCATAATAGTTTTTGATTTATGCCTTCCAACAATAGTCATATTTTCCATGGAACCAGAGACAGAAACAGAATTTTGAGAATAAGCTTCTCTGACGAGATAGGGGTTAGATACACTCTTGTCTTTGGAAGCATGAAAACCTACTCCGGCTGCAACTAAATAAACGTAATCGCCGGGAGGACCTTCAAGTCTTGGAGGGTTATTATCAGGAACCTCCGGTACTTCTTCTGGCAAATCTTCTGGTATTATAAGCGGTTCATAATCTTTGTCGCCTTTTTCTTCTTCTGCTTTGCATCCTGGTATCTCTTGTATCTCCGTGTAAACATACACACCACTAATAAAATATTGCTTTACATAATAGCATCCCTCTCTTGTAACTTCAATCTTATACAGGTCAAAGAGATAGCTCATGCTACCTTCGCCATATTTATTCAATTCTACTCCAAACAACCCCAGATCAAATCCAGCAGTACCACCATCCTCCGTAGATAACAGCAACCCTATGCCAAGAAGGTTAAACTCAAATTCAACTTTTTGATTAGTAATAGTTAACCCATAATTTTCCCACCCCAATGTCAAGCCATATTCTGTTTCGACCTCGTCATCTGTCCCCAACTGAGATTCAAAGGCAATCCCCGCATCTAAGTCAGGAATATTCACTACCTTCCTGGCCTTCTCTCTGAGCTCAGATATGCTACTATTTTTCAGTAAGGATGAACTTTTGGCTAAATTGGGCATGGCGAGACAAAGAATAGAAGAACGGATAGCTGGCAGTATCTACAAAAATATTGACTCAATCAACAACAAGTTGATTGAGTTAGTTGATTTTAACAAATTATTTAGCTTGCACAAAAGAAAAATACCTGAAGGAACAAACCATACAATATTCTTCAGTCTAAACAGTTTGACTCTTTGCCATCAAATTTCATCGCTTAAAATTCGACCAGTCCCGAAAAATCCTCTAGGAACTTCACAATCACAAAGAATTGCAGCAGAAATCAATGCGCAATCTCAATATAATGTAAAAAATAAATACGCTGCGGAGCTGAGTTTTTACATTGGAACAAAAGATATAAGCCCGCACAAGTACAGCAGTGCGTTATTGTTTTATGTCGGCAATACTGCTTATTTGCCATTGATAGTTCCTTATTTGTCAACTCTAACTCCATTAACCACAGACGATGATTTAGTTGTTTTTTGCTCCTTGGATATGCATACTCCTTTGTCAGAAAACGACAGGATTGAGATATTTGGTTCTTATGACGGTTATATCTCTTATACATTTGAGGCAGGAGAAACAAGTCTCCATCTTGGAAGTTTAAATCTAACTTTTGATAGTCAAGGTTAGATTCTGCTGTTTATATGGCTGATAATACCATTAATGCGATGGATATTTAGATTATAATTTAAAAAAGGATTTTTTTGTCTTGTTCTTATTAGCTATCATCAGTTTTTATCTATATGGAATTCACCCCAAACAACACTATTTCCAGCGTTAGTACCAATATTGTAGAAGTTCGTACATATATACTTTTGCAAGAGCTTAACAGCATAGAAGCAGATGAAAATAGAAACAACAACACTATTGACAATGTGAGTAGCGAACGTGATGAGCAGACTGGAGGCGTTACGGCAACCGTAGTCATTCCTTGCCAAGTTAGGCTGCAGTCAGGTCTTCCTCAACTGACCATCAACAACCCCTATGACACTACCGAGAATATTCCTGCCGCTTTCTATGAGTCAGCTTTCGCTCAATGGCTTGGTGAGCAATCTTTGATAAACAATCCTACACAAACTAAATACATCCAGCTGGCTCAAACTTACATCCCTAGGAGTTCCCTAGAGACTGGAGGTAACAATGCTACAGTAACTTTCACGTTCACTAATTTGCCGACCACTAAAGAAATCCAAGGTGTTTCCATCAGCGTTCGTGGCACTGATTATTTGCAAGGAGTTTTTCAACAATAAACCAGTAGACTGATTTTTCTCTCTGTATTAAAATGTTTTTGCTATTAACCCTATGACTCAACAGAAAAAGGACGGAGTGCCTATCTTAGGATGGGAAGACCTCTTACAGGCAATTCGCTTGTTGAAGAATGATGAGGCTGACAGTAAAAAAGAAATCCGCTATGAATATACCTGGGCTAATTTTAGACGAACTCTTAATCCAATTGAGCCTACCAAAATCATAGACCTTCCTGATGGGGATGACTACCAAGTTATTGTTAATAATAAATCAAAAAATAGTGTTTATCTCTATTTAGGACCCGACGGTGACGAGAATTTAAAAGTTGATAATAGTGCTTGGGAAGTAAAACCTGGTTATGGGATGACAATTGAACAGTCAGGTTGTACTCTATGGGCGGTCGCTCAAACATTTTCTGATATAATATTAACTATTCATTCAACAAAACCTAATTCAAAGTCGGAAGTGGTCATTGCTCTAAATGTAGATTTAAAAATTGGAACAGGAAATTTGCTAGGCAAGGATATCCCTCTATTTCTGTTTGCCGAATTTGGTTCGGACTGGGAAGGTATTCTCCGCAGTGTCGTGGATAGTGACCAAGGAATCACAGGAAACAAAGCTGCTAATCTCCGCAGTTTTCAGCCTGCTCAGACTTATGAGTTTACCCTGGTAGCAAATCCTACTTTCACTGATTTCAGAACTGGAGTGACCAAGCCTATTCAGGTCTTTTTGATAGACTTTAATATAGCACTTAGCGCCATGATTGCTGCCGTTGCTGGAATGCGAGGTAATAGCTATAGCGCCTTAGAAAAAATTACTCAAAACATGGTGGGATATGCCAAAAGCGGTGGATGGATCGCCAATCTTCCTCCGGCAGGGGGTGCTTTTAGCATTACGCCCGGGAACAGTCAATCATACCTAGTTTTCTGCCTCCTGACAGGCAACGGTTCCGAAACCTGTGTTATCACAGATTACGATCGCTCAACGAATACTTTTACTTTAGGAGGATATTGAATGTTGAATTTCACGCCTATCTTGACTGCGCCTGCTCAATCTCATTCGCCCCCGGTGTTTGAAGGTTTTGACGTAGCATCTCCTATAAATCTACCCGCAGGAGGATTGGAAGGCTCCCCGGAAGAAAATAGCGTAATAGAAGTGTTAAGTTTATCCACAACTTTTAGAGAGTATTATCTCTTAAATACGGGGGAATCGACCGTGAGATTATTTTTTGGAAGTGATGCTGCAAAGTGGCAAATCTACCCCATGACACCGTTTCTGTTGACTCCTGGGTTCCTGTGTAGCAGCAACCTTTCAACTTGTATGCTACCAGTTTTTGCATGGAGTGAGGGCAATATTGGCAAGTTGATTTTAGGAACGTTTGAGTATTAAAAGGAGTCCTAAACCGGACCCTTGAATAGAGAATGGTATAATTAAGTAGTTATAGGAAAGCACCTGATACAGCTGCTCCACAATTTACAGGTTAAAAAAAATGCCAAATATCCTTAATCCTACAAGTCACGATCTAGCCACCGCTGCTGCATTGGAAAAAATATACGCACGCTTAGGCAATCTAGAAGTTACTATTGCTCAAAGTCCGCAGACCAAGCCACCGTTGGTAGTGGGGGAAGGGCAGCTGCAATACGTCATATTCGATCATGCTACTGGAGTCAAATATCCCCCAGAGCTGCAACCGCAAATCACTCCTACAAAAAATATTTTCCAATACCACCAACTGAATTACCCTGAGAGATTGTTCAAAATCTCAGGAGAATTTGCCGCTTCTGGCATACCCCAAGTAGGGGAGTCAGCGCTTAATTCTTATAATAGTGGTAATGGTACATCATTCGGAACCAGACCTATCGATAAAATTATTACTCCTATTCAAAATACATCTGGGCGAGACATTCCTCTTGCTTTTGTCTGTGAAAATGACTGGAGAAATATTAACAGTGGGGATGTAATAGACCACGTTGAACCATTACACGCTGTTTGGCATAAGGGGACTAATGAGATAGAGCTGAAGTTTCACAAGGGGACTTTTTCAGTGCCTTTTAGTAGTGGTCTTACATGGGATATAAGACTATCCTTCTGGGCTATAGATTACCTGGATATAGAAGGGTGAAAAAATACCTATACATGGAGGATTAACGGCTAAGTACTTGTCAATAATCAATGCCATGTCAAGTTTTAGCTGAAATTAATTAGAGAAAATATCCGACCTAGAAGGGGATTGAATCGGAGTCGCCTCCCCTATCCTCTTCTTCGTTTTCTGGTTCTTGTCTGGGAATCTTTTCTGCTTGAAAATATCCTAATTTGTTAAAACAATTTGTAAATTCTCTTTTAACTAAATCGACATATTTTTCTAACCAATCTTCACCATGAAACATATATAAGTCATCCGGACGATATCTGCAAAAAGCGGGTCCGAAGTAAACTTCTTGATATAAGCAACCATCTTCCAACCGCCCCACTTTGATAATTCCTCTGGTCTTCATCTCCACGATTGCCATTAAATCTCGATCGCGCATACTCATACTAGAAAATTTTCACTACAATTGTTATAGGTGAATAATAAGTATATTCCTCACCTATTGTAAATAACGCCTGTTTCGTTCAAAACCAATCACAAATAAAAATGTCAGAAATTCAACAATTAGAAGTTCCTTACAAATCACAGACAGACAACGCCTTGTCTCCCTTCTCTGCTTGCAATGTTACTTGCTTGGCTATGTGCTTAAAATATTGGGGAGTAGAGGGAGATAGTAGTTATCCTCAACTAGAAGATGAGATATTCGCCCGCGCCCAACAATATGGTTGGAATAGATTTTCCCCCCAAGGATTAAAAGATATTTGCGAGAGCTATGGGATAAAAGACGACCTCACAATCAGTGGTACTCTGACCGACATTCGAGATGCGATCGAGGATGGGAAGCCAGTCATTGTTCATGGCTTTTTCACTGAACCTGGTCATTTAGTAGTTATCAAGGGGTTTGGTGAAAATGGTTTCCTGGTGCAAGACCCCTATGGTGAAATAATGGCTGGTTTGGGTTCTTATTCCTGGTATTATCAAGTCAATGGGGGAGGATCAATCTTTGGGAAAAATCTTCATTACAGTAATAGACTAATTGCTGCTGCTTGTGGTGGCTGGAGTCACGGACAAACTCGTGATATGTATAACGAGTTGACCGACCCTGATATGGAAAGTATTGAAAATATGTGGGCTCACAGAATCGGATAGGCCGAGTTTTTACAAATTTATACTGTTCATTGCCTTGCTAACCGCCTCCGGTTTAATTTCTATATAACCTCTCAGGACATCAATGCTTTTGTGTCCGGTAATCTCCTGAATCATAGCCACAGAATAGCCAGACTCGTGTAGTCTGGTGATTAATGTCCTGCGGAGTGAATGTAGGCTGATTCCTCGATGAGCTAGTCCTGCTTTCTCTACTGCCACTCGGAAGTTTTTGTCAAATATCTGTCTGCTCAAGTGCTTTGAGGGATCGGTTTTAGCTGGAAACAACCATCCTGATTGAGCTGCTGGTTTAAACTTTTGAAGCTCGATGTGCAGAGGTTTTGCTATTGGAACTTGCCTGGTGGAGGCTACTCCGTCTGGTGATTTTTTTCTGCTTTGTGCTGGGAAGGTAATTTCTGGCAAGGGAGTAGGGCGGGCGGGGTTGAAATAAACATTTTCAATCTTGAGCTGCAGGACGGCTCCAATCCGCTCCCCCGTATAACGGCAAATTTGCCAGATTAGCTTGTTGGCGGGTGTGGTAAAATTTTCATAGATGGCTTGAGCTTCCCAAGACTCAATAATTGAGGCCTTGCCTTTGCGCGATCGCTTCATTGGTGATTTTTCTCCCAGCTATGGGGGCCTTTTGGACGGGTGCTGACATTTGCGCATTTTTTTTAAAATAGCACTTTTGACCAAAAAGTGCTGGAAATGAAAAACCCCAAATATTGCAGCACATATAGCTTGAACCCCCTACTCCCTTATTTGCTAATTTAAGTAAAAGAGCAACGTTTGGATTGGATCGGCAAGTATGGGGGATGATGGGGGGGCGCGAGGGGATTTTGTAGGATGTTTCTATAATTAGGCAAAAAAAGATTAGGTGAATAATCACCTAACCAAAGAGAAGTTTACTACGAAAATTTCCTGGCTCCATCTTACTATTATAATGACTTTTAAAAGTCCACGGCTTCAGAAATTAGGCCCTCTATTTGAGCTGCTGAATATCCAGTTTCCGTCATCCTCTTTACCGTTGGGACTATTCCAGCAGGGATTCGAGTTTTTTTGACTAACGGTCTGTAGTTGCGTCGGCAGTAATAGTAGTTAATCTTGCCAGTCTTGTTGTTAACCTGGGTATCTAGCCAGCCAGATGCTGGCTTATTATTTTTTTTGCCCATGGGTCGCCCCCCGATTTTAGCGGGGAGGCGATCGCTAATTTTATCCCCATCTCCGATATCTTTCATGGAGCAAATATCTCCCGTTCGTTTCATGGAGCAAATATTGTCTTTACTGTTAACCATGAGTGTTTTAAATATTTGCTCCAGAAACTCTTTGCCTAATATTTGCTCCAGAAAATTTTTATCAATTTTATATCCAGCGGCTTGATGTTTATCTATTAAAGATTTGATTTTGGCCACTGTATTGTTGGAGGTGGTAGGTGGTGTTGGAAGTGCTGGAACTTTTGGTTTTAGGGTTAATTCAACTTCATAGTTAAATAGGGTAATTCTACCCATCTCCTCAGTCTGGATGGTCAGCTCTCCGGTGGTAACGTTGGTACGCTCTACCTCGAATTTTTGGCCTTTGAGTCTGAATTTGTGGGAGTCGTACTTATTTGTAGTTACTTCGATCCATTCCCCGGCCCTGACTGGTGTGGCCATCTACTCTTCCTCCTCGGTGTCGCGACAGCAGTCCCACCGAGCCCAATCAAGAGCTATAAAAGTAGAAGTGAATGTTTTTGTGCCTATTTCACCACCTTCAATTTTTTGCATTTCTGCTATCGTGTCGTTAATGTCCTGAAATACCTTCTCTCTTATCTCCTCTCCAATTATTTCTAAGACTTCGTATGAAGGCATCTCACTCTTCTTATGGGGCAGGGCAGTAACCTCTGTGAGAAATTGGCCAGTCTCCGGTTCTATGCGGGAGAAGGAAATCATGGGTAGTTGCCCCCATTCAAATCCTATGGAATGGCAGGCCCACATCTGAGGCTTCATTTCCAATAAGTCGAGCAGGGTCGCTTCTGGGTGCAAACCTTCCATGTTGTTAAAGATTTTTTCTAGGCCAGGGAGCCAGGGATTTTGACGGCCTATACGGAGGCTTGCTGCTGTGGATTTAGATTCTTTCATTTTGATTAATCCTCTTGTATTTATAAGACAACAAAATACCGACCGCTGAAATAGCGATCGGCATTTCTGGTTGATTTATTCTTTGACGTAAGCTTTTAGATAATTGAGTAATTCTTGGGTTTCTTCTCTGATCTTCCCTTGTTCTTCTTTGAATTCTGCGATGAAATTATCGCTCTGCTGCTTACGCTCTTGTAGCCGATTGTTGTGTTGACAAGCATATTGGAGAAGTCTCTCATCTTGCTTATCTAACCGGCGACAAATTCCCCCAATAAGCTGTACTGCTCCTTCGTCAGGTATAACTTCCGAGGCTCTATCAAGTTCTTTCTGACCAGTTGCTCCAATACATCGCTCCGACTCATCTTTGTCCCCCTCCTCTCTTGGTCCAGAGCATCTAAGCAGGTTTGGGTCAAGCTCACGGAGGTCGATAGCTTGAGTTCTCCGTACACTGTCTTTCTTGGCATTTTTTTGTTCGTCCATTTTTATTCCTTATTAAGATATTAAGTCTTTTCTTGGAAAATATCATAGCAAGGTATTGCAAAAATTCAAATACCTTGCTAGGGTATTATTGTACGAATAAAGAGAGGGCATTGCCTAACGGAGCAGGATTGTTTGAAGCGTCAAATTGTGAGGTTTAACTACCAAGCCTCTAATTAATTCCAAAAGCAAACATGGCTAAAATCTCCTTGGCAGTTAAATTTAGCGTTAACTGACAAGAATCTGACATAGAGTATCCATCTAGAGTGCGTGGGGGTTTCTATTATGCTGTCCCCCCTCGCTTCCTTAAAAATATTTGGAGGTAACTAATGACTGAAAATGACTCAGTGGAAAATTTTGTGACCATTGATAAAGATTCTATAGCTATTTCAGCTAGTTATCTGGCTAAACAATTAAGTCTTGTTGAGGGTAGTCGCAATCACAGAGCTTGGGATATTTATAAAGAGATTATTTCAAGTTCTGGAATGCACCATCATTATAGTGGCAGGCCAGAAGAGCAAGGCAGCTTGGAAGTGATTGCCACCTTTGCTTTATCAGCAGTAGATTGTTTTGAACAAGCAGTAGAGGACTATGACAGTTGATGGCGATCGGGAAATATTCCAGGTACGCATGACGGGTAGTTTAACAGATGTACAAGAACGTGACTTATTTTTAACTTTGTGGCTGAAAAGTATTGGCTTTGTTAGAGATTCCTCTATTATTATAACGCCCGACTTGTCTGACCCCACAAGAGTTACTATCAGCGCGACTTGGCTCAAACAGCAGTAAAGATTCTGTAGAGGTCTTGAATGAAAAGGGATAGAACACATCTCATCACAACTCTAATATACGGAACTGAAGTAAACCCTGGATTCATGACGGTATATATTCAGCCAAAGGCGACAACTACTGTAGAGGCATCAAAAGTCCTACCATCTGCCGACATCACAGCAGAAGAGCGACAACAACCTATTGTAGATTTCCACAATCCTGTAGCCAGGGGCAATGTATCAGCAATTACAGGCAGGTATTACGGGCGAAGTCCAAATCTGCTGGTGAGTTACAAAGTAAAAGATAGCCTCACTTGACTCTAAAAGGCGATCGCTAATAGAACTTTTGGGGGTAGTTAAAAGCGAACCCCCTACCTAAAAGGCAAACTATTTAACGCTAACATCATGGTTGATTCTAATTTTACATACCCACCAAACCAAGACGAGATGCCTTTACCAGATTGGGCGGGTGATTGTCTTAACACCTTCTGCCAGTTGTTTGAACACGAAGTCTGGAGAGAAGGTAAGCAGGCTATTGAAACACTGCATTTTGAAGCCAAACTAGCAGGCCATGCATATATTAAAGAGGGAATGATTTTGAGAGCATTCCAAATCTATAAACTCTATCGTTGCTTGGGGTACAGAACTTTTCAAGACTACTGCCTCAAAGAAATAGGCAAAAAGGTTTGGCGATGCAAACAGCTAATGGAAGCAGCCATGACAGGTTGGCACTTACTCTGTGAAGGATTTCAGAAGTTACCCAACTGTGTAGCTCAAGCTTCAGCCTTGCGTGCCAAGTCCGAGAAGGAAGGAATTGATGGGGATATCACGGCGGATTGGCAAAAATGTATAGATATGGCTGCTACAGAGGGGGAGCAAATGACCGCACATTACATTGAGGCGGTACTAGACCCAGACTCCATCAAGAAAACCAAGCAAGTAAAGTTACCATTTGAGGTTTGGCAAGCACTTAAGAAAAAAGCGGATAGATTAGGATTATCGGTTCAAGAGTACTTGGAGCAACTATCCAGAGAAGAAGAATCGGAGCCTCAAGAAGAAGAACCAACTCCAGAGGATGAGGCCCCCGCTGAGAATCAAGGACAAGACCAACATAACACAGAAGATGACACCGGAACAATATCGACAGTACAAACTGATAATGGGGAGCGCGGGTGCCCAAGCAGCAGAGAGATATTGCCGCCTAATCAGTTCGACGAACTATTGGACGACCCCATCCCTTACTAAGAAGAATCTTCCTTATAAATTCAAGCATGAAAAGGAGAGAGTTTACAAGCGCCAGCAGAAAGGAGGTGAGGGCTAGACATCGGTATGACGACTACGGGAACACTTATCCAGGAAAAACAAGGAGGGAATCAAGGAAGTGAAGTTAATTGAGATGAAGCGAGAGCTAGTCAGTGTAGGCGTTTGGCCAGAGCAGGTTAGAACTGAGTTTGGCGACTTGCGATGCCGGGCAACTTGGGAAGCTGCCTACAAAAAATATTGCTGCTATCAAAACTTGCCAATAGTTAAAGCTATTGTTGAACAAGCGGAACTAAACAATATTATTGATTTTGTTCCTCCTGCGCCTCCAGTGATAGTAGCTCCACCGAACTGTCCTCCACCGCCACCGGAAGAAGAAAATATACC
>NZ_BLZO01000180.1 GCF_014132355.1 Okeania sp. KiyG1 | reverse complement strand
TTTCAAACTGCTCCGCAAACCCTGTCAGTCACTTCAGACAAAAATACGTTGTAGCTGCGTAAGTCCTAAAAATAAACTAAAGTCCGAAGCTCAATTTATCAATATCATAAACTCTCACTTCTGCATCTTCAACTAAAAGTTCCGGTGCTTCTTCAATTAAAGGTGCAATGTAAGGTTGCTTAAGATGGGAATTAAGAGCTTCTCGGTCTACCCATTCTTCAAAATACAAAAAGGTATTAGGATTATCAAACTCTTCATATAAAGTATAACTAATATTTCCAGCTTCTTTGTGAGTTTCTTCAAGTCCAGGTTTTGCGAGTTCTAAAAATCGTTCTCGTTTTTCCGGTTTAATTTTGTATTTCCCAGCTAAAACAAGTGTAAATTTTTTGTCTTCATTTGCTTGATTCATTTTGAAATCCTTGAATTTTGGGCGTTGGTGATTTGAGTTATGATATCATGTCCGGATAAGAGCGCGAACAAAAAAACTTTCTCTTCTACTGCTCTTTGCTTCTTATATCATGTCCGGTAGCATCGGTATTGTATAGTGAAGTAAGGAAGAAGGAAGACCGAAGTTGGAAGAAGGAAGAGGGAAGAAGGCTTAAAAACTGGAAAAAACGTAAATTTCCTGTAGATATTCACCCTTGATTTTACACAAACCCGCCCCCAGCGGACATGATATTATTTTTTCCCTCCTGACTCCTGACTCCTAAAGAATTGCTTTCCGTTCCAGACTGCTCCGTAAACCCTGTGGATCGCTGCCGACGAAAATAGGTTGCAGGTCCGTAAGTCCTATTACAGCAGTTTTCGAGTCTTAGAGGTACAAAGTTTTAATGCTCTAGGGAAAACCGTAGCTGGGAACAGGAAAAAGGAAATATAGGATAAGAATAGTGTTACAACCGTACCTCAAGCTTCCTTAAAAGTGCTGTAATTTTAACAAATTAAGTATATACAAAAATTATCATATAGGTTATAATAACTGCCTTTATATAAAATATGATTACAGTTAATTTATTCTCATCAACTTAGAAAAGCTTAACAATACTTAAATACTTGTAGTTAAGTAATTCAGAAAAACTACAAAAATGATTTAGATCATTGTTAATTTAGATCGCTTAGTAACATTTTAGAATATTTATCGGAAAATCTCAGCTTATTCCAATAAAAAATCATAAAATCAATTTAATTAATGAATTAATGTAAGTTAAGGTGATAATCTAGTTGATAGAAAAAATATTTCGGATATGTCTAATAGATTTTCCTCACATCTGAACAGCAAATCAGATAAGTCAGGAGTGTGGACAATGATATTTAATATCTTGAACGAGTGGCCGTCATCTGCTCGTGCAAAGGCCGATAGCTTACTAAAAAATTAGATGTTAAACTGTGTAAGAAAGCGATTATGCTAGGTAATGCTAACGCGATATTGCTCTAGAACGCTGACGCTAAAACAGTCTTGAAACAAATATTCAAAGACCATAGCAAATTGGAAAAATTAAGCGGATAAAATATGGAATACAAAAACGCAGTCCTAGATGACAAAGCGCTGCAAGAAGGCTTAAATGGGATCAACCCCAAATTCGGGGACTTTTGTACTCGTGTAGCAGGTGAAGCATGGGGTCTACCACTCATAGACCAAAAAACCAAAGCTCTGATTACAATAGCAATTGATGTAGTTAATCAAGATCATGTAGGTCCGGGAAACCCTTTTGGCGCTCATGTTAATATGGCAATGCAACAAGGAGCTACCCGTGAAGAAATAGAGGAGTTATTATTATTCACCTGTGTTTATGCAGGATTTAATAAAGCAGCAGGTTGCTTCGGCGCTCTGAATGAAATTTTAGGTCCGCCCGCTTAACGAAGTCAGAAGTCAGAAGTCAACCCACCCCTAACCCCTCCTGGGAGGGGAAGTTAGAAGTTATTTTTGTAACGGGGGTTTGAGAAAAGCTCCAAAAAAAACCCCAAACAATTTTCAGCACCCTGTAGACGGTGGGGTATTAAACCTGCCACAGAAAAGATAAATATCGTTAATCGCGATCGGGGTAGACACAAAAATTTACTAATATCTTCAAGCTCGAAGAAAGCACAATTCTATACCAATTCACTTTAGAGATGTCACAAATAGTTTCAAATCTAAGATGTGAAATAATTTTCTGAAATTACTGTATTGTCAAAGTTTTGAGCCTGTAAAATCTTACTTTTTAAGGGCGAATACCATTCGCCCCTACGACTTCCGTGAAACGGTGAGGTTTCTTTAGCGATCGCTCGTCTCCCCCAGCAATTTTGTTTCAATCAATGAAAAAACAACTACAAATCTAGATATTATGAAAAAGCGCACAAATTACTACAAAGACCTAGCAGTAGATTACTCCCGAGCTGTTCCAGCAGCTGCTGATGTTGCTACAGAGATGATTGCTCTAGCAGAAAAAATGATTGCTATGAAAGAAGCAACATTACCAGAAATCGGTCCTGACTACACATTAGAACAAATAGAGAAAGAAAATAAAGAGTGGTGGCCTACTCATTGTGAAGCTTTGAGACAAGGACGCGGTGATATTCTCACGGCAGAATATTATAAAGATTTGGTCTATTTGTGCCAAGACGGACAATATTTTGGTCTAGAGGAACAAAAAGAAAGGGAACAGCATTGGTGGGCGTTGATTTCTCAACCAGGAGTTATTATGTGTTGGCCAATTGTGATGTTTTCTGGAGAACATACATTCTTCGAGTGGAAAAGTGTGGATCTCGAAACCAACGAAACTATTGCCAAGGGAAATGTGACTTGGGTACGTCGCGGTCACAGAGGTGGTTGCTACTTAAAGACTGAGCAATTAACATTCTATCGTGATGTATTTGCAGCAGCAGAACTTCTGAAGTTAATTACTACATAAGAGAAAAATTTATAGCTGTTTTCACAAGGCGTGAGATACATCAACGATCCCCCGCGCATCCCCCTTAAAAAGGGGGACTTCCGGTTTCCCCGCTTCTCAAGGGGGGTTAGGGGGGATCTCCAGGAGTGTACCTCACACTTACTGAGAAATGCTATAGATAGTTGAACTTAAGGGAGTGGTTAACGAAGTCAGAAGTCAGAAGTTAACCCACCCCTAACCCCTCCCAACCCACCCCTAACCCCTCCCAACCCACCCCTAACCCCTCCCAGGAGGGGAGGGAAGTAGGGGATTTGAGCAACTCTCCAAAAATATTTCGCCTTAAAAGGTGGGTTTGCGCGACCCAATCCTGTTTGATAATAGTTTCCAGCTCCCTGTTAACTATAATTTTTGCCATAACAAAGTATCGAACTCGAATCTATTGCTTGATGCCATTATTGATTTGAAAAATATTACAATGGTAGAGCATCATATAATAGTTGAAGCTAAAAGTACAAGCAAAAATTTAGATACTTGAATATAGTTAGTATCTAAATCTAATTAGAATATCTAGATACTGAGTTATTACATCATAAGTTTAAATCTCAAAAGAGCAACTAAGGAGTAAAAAAGAATGGCTACTGCAACAAAAGGTAAAATTGGAGTCTTAATAGAAGACCATTTTGACCCTACAGAATATCTGAAATTTAATGAATTTTTTCCTCAAAAAGGCTATGAAGTAGAATATATTACTCATTTGTGGGGTAACAAAGAATTACATTTTGGCTCTAACCCAGAAAATAATATTGTTGAAGAACAAGTTACTGTTTCTACAGAAGTTAATGATATTAATCCCTCAGACTATAAAGGGATAATTTGTATTGGCGCTTATGCTATGGACAGATTGAGGTATCAGGTAAATCCTAAAAAAGGTGAACCAAACCAAGCACCAGCAGTAGCATTTCTCCGCAAAGCTGTCAATACTGAAAATGTAAAATTAGGAGCAATTTGTCATAGTTTATGGCTATTTTGTGCCGACAATGAAATGATAAAAAATAAAAAAGTCACCTGCGCTCATAACATTATTTGTGATGTAGAAAATGCTGGAGCAGATGTAATATTTGATGGAGATCAAACAGCAGATTTAGTGATAGATGGAAACTTAATCACGGCCAAACATCCAGGTGTAACAGATGAATTTATGGAAAAATTTGTAGAAGCGATCGAAGCTAACAATTAATATTGCTTTTTGTGGTGGTAGGTGTTACCTCAAGATTTAGGATTAAATTAGAGGATAAAAATTAAAACCTGTCACACTCAATATAGAACCCATTTGATATACCTATTTATTTACAGCGGGTTCCACCTTGGTGAGATACACCCCGAAGCGAGCAAGATGCTCGCACTGGGAACATTTAATTTTTCATATATGTACTTCATATACTTGGAATTTGCTGTATAAAGATAGGGAGTGGAGGAGATGGGAGAATTTTTTGGTAGTGGTGCATTTTCATTGGTCGTGCATTGTCCGGCAATGTTTGTGGCAAAACAGTGGGAGCATCTTGCTCCCGTGCCAGGTATCCGTTTTTCTTGTATACAATTACGCGACCAGGACTACTCATTTTTCGGCGTTGCTGAAATGTAATGGTAAGTAGCTGAAGGTAAAATTGAAGAACTTATGTTTTGCGTTGATACTTAATCTAAAAATCATTACCATTCAGCAACGCCCATTTTTCTACCTTTTTCTCCTATTCTCTAACTAATACCAATTCAGTTAAAATTTGACTTTTGACTTCCGTGAAACGGTATAAATTTCCTGACTTCTGACTCAGTCATCCAGGAGGACTGCTACCAAAAGCACATACCGCGTCCAAACATAGCAAATGGGTTCTATACATAAAGCTTCTTGCAAAAGTGTTAATTAAATCAATTCAAGACAATATAATATATGTAAACAATTTAATCTCCCTATTCCCTATTCCCTATTCCCTATTCCCCGACTTCTACAAGAAGTCTATAAAAAAAACTCGTAAAAAAGTTAAAGATAATCCAAAATGAGTACCCAAATAGAATTTAGCTTTTCTGACCTAATAGCAGGATATGTTACCAAATACGACTCAGAAACAGATATTTTTGGTATCAAAACAACAGACGGCAGAGAATTTCAAGCCAGACTAGGTTCAATATCTTACGCCAAACTCGTACAAAACTTAGACGAAGCATACCCAGATGCTACAGGTTCCATGCGGTCAATGTTAGTACCTGGTAGATATTTATTCACTTACGGAGTCTTCTTCCCAGATAGTCCCATATTTGAAGCCAAACAAATTATATTTGTCGGTCGCCAAGCAGATGACTACGTTTTTGAGAAACCAAACTGGTGGGTAGACCAGGTGCGTTCCCTTGCTAATTTTTATGTCAAAGCTCAGTTTGGCGATGAAGAAATTGACTACCGTAACTATCGCACAACCTTAAGTCTATCCGGTGCAAAATCTCAGATAAACTTCTCTCAAGAAACTGATACTATTTCCCGGATGGTTTACGGAATGGCAACTGCTTATATGATGACTGGGGAAGAAACTTTTCTAGAAGCAGCAGAAAAAGGCACCGAATATCTGCGAGACCACATGAGGTTTGTTGACTTAGACGAAGGAATTGTCTATTGGTATCACGGTATTGATGTACAAGGAGAGCGGGAACAAAAAATCTTCGCTTCAGAATTTGGCGATGACTACGATGCTATTCCTGCTTACGAACAAATTTACGCCCTTGCAGGTCCGTTACAAACATATCGACTCAATGGCGACCCTCGGATCATGGACGATACCGAGAAAACCATCAAACTATTCAACGACTTCTACCTAGATAAGAGCGATCGCGGCGGTTACTACTCTCATCTAGACCCCATAACCCTAGACCCCCTCAGCGAATCATTAGGACGGAATAAGGGTACCAAAAACTGGAACTCAGTGGGAGACCACGCACCAGCATATTTAATTAATCTCTGGTTAGCAACAGAAAAACCAGAATATGCAGATATGCTCGAATATACCTTTGACACTATTGAAAAGCGGTTCCCAGACTACGAAAATTCTCCCTTTGTCAATGAAAAATTCTTTGAAGACTGGAGTCCCGACCAAACTTGGGGATGGCAGCAAAAC
Source organism: Okeania sp. KiyG1 (assembly GCF_014132355.1). Taxonomy (GTDB): domain Bacteria; phylum Cyanobacteriota; class Cyanobacteriia; order Cyanobacteriales; family Microcoleaceae; genus Okeania. The sequence continues at coordinate 118,210 of NZ_BLZO01000180.1, read as the reverse complement.
CGGGCAGTAGTTGGTCACAATATGAAAATTGCCTGGAATTTGATGCGGATGAATAGTCTCAAAGCCAAAGATTCTTATGTCGATTTGGCCAAGAAAATAGCCGACCTTATGCCAGCAGTAGGCAGCGACCAACAACGGGGTGGTTGGTATGATGTAGTGGAGAGGGTATTAGGTGAAGACGAAAAAATCCACCGTTTTGTTTGGCACGACCGTAAAGCTTGGTGGCAACAGGAACAGTCTATTCTTGCATATTATATTCTCGCAGGAGTTTTGGGAGAGCCAGAATATCATCGGTTAGCGCGGGAAGCTGCTGCTTTTTACAATGCTTGGTTCCTAGATACAGAAGATGGTGGGGTTTATTTCAATGTTCTTGCTAATGGTATTCCTTTCTTGGCAAGTGGTAACGAACGGGGTAAGGGGTCTCACTCCATGAGTGGTTATCATTCTACGGAGCTATGTTTTCTTTCTGCTGTTTATACTAATCTCCTGGTTAATAAGCAGCCAATGGATTTTTATTTTAAACCTATTCCCGGTGGTTTCCCTGATAATATTCTGCGGGTTTCGCCAGATATTTTGCCCCCAGGTAGTATTAAAATTGGCTCTGTAGAAATTGATGGTAAACCATACAGTGATTTTGATGCTGAGAAACTGAGTGTTAAGTTGCCTGATACTAAAGAAAGGGTGAAAGTTAAGGTAAATATTGTACCTACCTGAAGGAAGAAGGAAGAGGGGGTGGGAAGTGTGGGGAGTGTGGGGAGTGTGGGAGTGTGGGGAGTGTGGGGAGTGTGGGGAGTGTGGGGAGTGTGGGAAGTGTGGGAAGTGTGGGGAGTGTGGGGAGTGTGGGAACTCAAAAATATAGGGTTTTCAATAATTGATAATTGATAATGGATAATTGATAATTACCTCTCCCTAAAACGGAATTGATTGAATAAAAGGAAAAAATTTATTTTTTCCCTTGAAAGGGGAGGATTTTTACCTGAATTATTGAATTATTGAATTATTGAATTATTAATTCTTCGGTAAATATTCTCTCCAGGCAAAGAATTTGCCCTGTCCTACTCCCCTACTCCCTACTCCCTACTCCCCTACTCCCTACCCGGATTATATATAATACTTGTGTGTTGGGTTTTCTCCTTATCCTGTGGATAAGTTGCCCTAAAAGAGACGTTTCACATTGGCATTAGTCTGTCCTAGACAAACGTTTCTCAACCCAATCTATCTAAACACCTGAGTATTATTAGACTAAATCCAATGGCAATCGAAATTAATATTAGAACAATAGAAGAAAATATTACAGTAGTAGAACTAACAGGGGACATTGACGCTAGTACAGCACCTAAAGTTTCAGAAGAAATTCTCCCCCTAGCGACTCCTGGGTGCAAAATTCTGATAAATATGAGCAATGTGCCATATATGTCTAGTGCAGGGTTGCGTACATTACTATCATTGTACCGACAAACCACAGCAAAGGAAGGGAAAGTTGTATTAGTGGGGCTTTCTGAAGAGCTTCAAGATACTATGTCTGTGACTGGGTTTCTAGACTTTTTTGCAACTGCTGAAAATGTTGAGTCAGGAATGGCAACACTAAATTAGAAGAAAGTAGTAGTTCAACAATTAATAATTAATAATGGCTTTGTTGCACAAAAGACGATCTGTTCAACAATTAATAATTAATAATTAATAATTAATAATTACCTCTTCTTTTCAAGGAGAGGATTGACTCAAAGGAAATTTTTTTTCTTCTCTTGGTCGATTGGATATGGCGAGGAGACCTCGCCATCCCATCCTACGGACTGCTCCGCAAACGACCGCTTTTTCCCCTTAAAAGGGGAGGCTTTAAACCACAATTTATCGGTAATATCATGTCCGGATAATTAGTGATAAAAAAACTTTCTCCTTCTCTTCTTCTTTATTTCCTCCTGACTCGGTCCTTCCCCTCCTGGGAGGGGAGGGGCGAGGGGTGGGTTGGGAGGGGAGGGGCGAGGGGTGGGTTGACTCCTGACTCCTCCGTCATTTATTTATAACTGTTCAACCGGACATGATATAAGCTATTTTTTTGCTAGTCCCTTACTCAAGCGTTGGCGGAGCCTAGCGGCAGCTATATCGCTCACTTTCGGGAGATGGATGGGGTGATTTATTTATTGTCCAATAGTTATGTTGAGTTTAGATAGAGTTAGACTCAAGGGATAGAACATCCATTCCGCTAGAGCGATCGCTCACTTTCGGGAGATGGATGGGGTGATTTATCTATTGTCCAATAGTTATGTTGAGTTTAGATAGAGTCAGACTCAAGGGATAGAACATCCATTCCGCTAGAGCGATCGCTCACTTTCGGGAGATGGATGGGGTGATTTATTTATTGTCCAATAGTTATGTTGAGTTTAGATAGAGTTAGACTCAAGGGATAGAACATCCGTTCCGTTTCACGAACACTCACTTTCGGGAGATGGATGGGGTGATTTATTTATTGTCCAATAGTTATGTTGAGTTTAGATAGAGTCAGACTCAAGGGATAGAACATCCATTCCGCTAGAGCGATCGCTCACTTTCGGGAGATGGATGGGGTGATTTATCTATTGTCCAATAGTTATGTTGAGTTTAGATAGAGTTAGACTCAAGGGATAGAACATCCGTTCCGCTAGAGCGAACACTCACTTTCGGGAGATGGATGGGGTGATTTATCTATTGTCCAATAGTTATGTTGAGTTTAGATAGAGTCAGACTCAAGGGATAGAACATCCGTTCCGCGAGAGCGATCGCTCACTTTCGGGAGATGGATGGGGTGATTTATCTATTGTCCAATAGTTATGTTGAGTTTAGATAGAGTCAGACTCAAGGGATAGAACATCCATTCCGCTAGAGCGATCGCTCACTTTCGGGAGATGGATGGGGTGATTTATCTATTGTCCAATAGTTATGTTGAGTTTAGATAGAGTCAGACTCAAGGGATAGAACATCCATTCCGCTAGAGCGATCGCTCACTTTCGGGAGATGGATGGGGTGATTTATCTATTGTCCAATAGTTACAGCAGTTACCGCGCATTATTGTTTTACATATCGGGAGTCTAGTCGCAGCTATATACTTTCATGCAACAAAGCCATTAATAATTAATAATTAATAATTAATAATTAATAATTACTGTCCAGTACAAAGTTATTCAAAAAAAATGACTTAATCTCAAGGCTGAAAATATTACTAGAAAAGGCTTGCAGCACATACAGTTGCTAAAGTGCTAGTTTATAACCTTAAGATTGCCGAAAGCTTTAGCTAGCAATAGTTTTTCCAAGAAGTTTGTACTGTCTAGTAATAATTACCTCTCCTTCAAAATAAGAGGATCGACTTAAAGGAAAATTTTGTCTTTTCTCTTGGTCGATTGGATATGGTGAGGAGACCTCGTCATCCCACCCTACGGGAAGCTCCGAAGATAGAACTCCGTTCCGAGATGCGCGTTTCGCGTCAGCGTTGCGTTGCGCCAGCTTTGCGTTGCGCCAGCTTTGCGTTGCGCCAGCTTTGCGTTGCGCCAGCTTTGCGAAGCAAAAGCAAAAGCAAAAGCAAAAGCAAACGACCGCTTTTTCCCTTTTAAAGAAGAGGCTTTAAATCCTAATTATTCGGTAAAATCTTGTTAAGCTGTTTAGCATTTAAAGTAAATATCCAATTTTTGTGAAAGGGACTAGGAAATATAAAATCTATAGGACTTACGCAGATACGCTATATATAGTGCTCAAAACTATTGTCCAATAGTTACTGGGTCCTATACATAGTGCCTTTGCGTAAGTCCTGATCTAAATCCTTCTTAGCTTACCTAAAACCTACAACCTAAAACCTACAACCTAAAACCTACAACCTCTTCCTCCTAAAACCTACAACCTACAACGTATTCTCTCTTTAATCAAAAGTCATGCAATTAGATCGTATTGATATTCATCCTACCCACAGTCACGGTGACTTGAAACTGCGTAGTGGGAAACCCTTTCCATTTGGTGCAACTCTGGTGCCTGGAGGAGTGAATTTTTCCATATTCTCCTCTAATGCTACATCCTGTACATTGGTCTTGTTTAAAAAAGGCGCTCTCCAACCAATGGCAGAAATTCCCTTTCCTGAAGAATTTAGAATTGGGAACGTTTATTGTATGGTCATCTTCGACCTGGATATAGAAAATATCGAATATGGCTACCGGATGGACGGACCGAATAACTTCCAGGAAGGTCAATGGTTCGACAAAAATAAAATTCTCATGGACCCCTACGCCAAGATTATTGGAGGTCGGGATGTTTGGGGAGTTTTTCCTAACTGGGATGACAATTATCAACATCGAGCGAGAATTGCTTATGATGATTTTGACTGGGAAAATGACCGCCCTCTAGAAATTCCACCAGAAGACCAAATTATCTATGAAATGCACGTTCGGAGTTTTACCGCTCATCCCTCTTCTGGAGTCAAACATCCCGGAACATTTGCTGCCATCCGCGAAAAAATTCCCTACCTCAAAGAATTGGGTGTTAATTCAGTAGAATTGATGCCTATTTATGAATTTGATGAATTTGAAAATTCCCGCCCCAGCCCAATTACAGGAGAAATGCTTTACAATTATTGGGGTTATAGTACAGTCGGGTTTTTTGCCCCAAAAGCAGGTTATGCAGCCACAGGTAAGTTAGGAATGCAGATGGATGAGTTAAAAGCTCTCGTTAAAGACCTGCATAAAAATGGGATAGAGGTAATTCTAGATGTTGTGTTCAATCACACAGCAGAAGGGAACGAAAACGGTCCGACTATTTCCTTCCGGGGTATTGACAATAAGGTATATTATATGCTAACGCCAGAAGGTTATTACTATAACTTTAGTGGCTGTGGTAATACTATTAACTGTAATAATCCCATCGTTCGTGGTGTAGTGTTAGATTGTTTGCGTTATTGGGCAAGTGAATATCATATTGATGGTTTCCGGTTTGATTTGGCTTCAATTCTCGGTCGTGACCCCTGGGGAGCACCATTAGCAAATCCTCCACTTTTAGAAACTCTGGCTTTTGACCCAATTTTAGCTAACTGTAAATTGATTGCAGAAGCTTGGGATGCAGGAGGTTTATACCAAGTAGGTTCTTTTCCAGCTTTTGGACGTTGGGCAGAATGGAATGGTAAGTACCGCGATGCAATTCGCAAATTTATTAAAGGTGATTGTACCGTAGGGGAGATGGCACAAAGATTACAAGGTTCCCCAGACCTATATGCTTGGCAAGGTCGCGCTCCCGCAACATCTATTAATTTTATTACCGCCCATGATGGTTTCACTTTAGCCGATATGGTTTCTTACAATGAGAAACATAACGAAGCTAATGGCGAAAATAATAACGATGGTGCTAATGATAACGAAAGTTGGAATTGTGGGGCAGAAGGTTGGACAGATAACCAGGGAATTAATGCTTTGCGTAGCCGTCAGATGCGAAATGCGATCGCAATTATGATGGTTAGTCAAGGTGTACCTATGTTGTTGATGGGAGATGAAATAGGACGCAGTAAACATGGTAATAATAATACCTATTGCCATGACTCGGAGCTAAATTGGCTTAACTGGGAATTTCTCAAAACTAATGCTGAGTTATTTAGATTTGTGAAAAATTGCATTGCATTTAGGAAAGCACACCCAGTATTAAGAAATCGTAACCATTTCAGAAATCAAGATTATATTGGTAGTGGTTATGCAGATATTACTTGGCATGGAACCCAGGCGTGGAATGCAGATTGGTCTGAAAGCTGCCGTACTATTGCTTTTATGGTCTGTGGCAAACATGCTAAAGAAGGAAAACAGCCAGATAACTATATTTATGTAGCAATGAATATGCACTGGGAAACTCAATGGTTTAATATCCCTGGTTTGCCCCAAGGAATGCAGTGGCACGTTTTTGCTAATACTGCCTGTCCATCGCCAGAAGATGCTTGGGAACCAGGAACTGAACCTGTACTGGGAAATCAACAGGGGTTATTAGTTGGCGATCGCTCAGTAGTTATTCTGGTAGGAAAATAATATCATGTCTGGTTGAGACGAAGGAGTCGTAGGGGCGAATGCCATTCGCCCTTCATTAATTGATAATTGATAATGGATAATTGATAATTACCTCGGGTTTTAACCGTTACGGAATTGAATATAAGAAAACATTATTTCTTCTCTTGGTCGATGGTTGCCCAGCGAGAAAACCTCGCCATCCCACCCTACGGGAAGCTCCGAATATCGACCGCTTTTTTCCCCTTAAAAGGGAGGTTTTAAACCAGAATTATTTAATTATTAATTATTAATTATTCGGTAAAAATCCAAAATCAAATCAATTATTATCCATAAATTATCAATTATTCCCCTCCTGGGAGGGGTTAGGGTGGGTTCCCTGTTCCCTGTTCCCTGTTCCCTGTTCCCTCTTTTGGGGGAGATGTCTACTAATTATCCGAACATGATATAACTCAGGAATGATATGATAGAAAAACCAAAAATATTGCTCAGTAGTATAAATTACGACGAAATTAATAAATAAGGGAAAATTATGGCTTTTGAAGCAACTCTAGAAACAACAAACGGCATCGCTAAAATAACTTTATCTGGAGAGCTAGATGGGTCTACCGCTCCAGCTTTTAAGAAAAAAGTAGAGGAAGCAGCAGCCGAAAACCCGAAAAGACTTGTTTTAATAATGAATGACCTAGAATATATGGCAAGTGCGGGTCTACGGGTATTGATTTTTTCTAAACAAAAAATGGGAACAGGTGTTGATATTTATATGGTAGGTGTTCAAGAAATGGTGCTGGATACCATCAAGAAAACAGGTTTCGATCAAAGTATTTATTTACTGGATGAATATGATGCAGCTAAAATAGAGAATATTTGAGAAAAATTTATCCATTGAAGAAATAGTCAGTAGTAGGGGCGAACGGTTGTTCGCCCTTTGAAAGGGGGGAAGCACAAGGGAAAATTGCTTATGAATTAAACCAAACAATTTTAAGCACTCCCGTTGACCGTGGGGTATTAAACCAGCAAAAGACTATATAGAAAATCATAGATTTTTTACAGATAGTTGTAGGTTTCTAAGAAAGGGTGTCAGTTCTCACTCATTAGACATCTCCAGAAAAGAAGCAGTAAGCAGTACGGGGAAAGAATTGATAATTTCTGCACGATCATTGATTTGATTTTTTGGCGTTGGTAATTTGAGGTATGATAGTCTGGATAAGAGCGCTATAGAACTCCGTGACCTTTACGCTCCCCGAAAAACTGTCTCCTTCTATTCCTCTTTCTTCTTCTTTCTTCCCTCCTGACTTCTGTACGGGCGAACGGCCGTTCGCCCCTACTACCTGACTCCTAAGTAATTAAGATTTATATCATACACGCGCTTTACCAACGCCGATTTTTTATTATTGGAGATGTCTATTAGTAACTAGCTATATAAAAATAGGTGGTGGTGCATTGTCATTATTTTTTACGAAGCACGGCAGTGGGAGCATCTTGCTCCCGTACCATATATTCCTTTTTCCTGTATACAATTACTATGCAGGACTACCTAAAAATAAGGCTAAGAATATTATAAACAATGGTATCTACAGAAGAAAACTTGAGAGCAGAAATAGACTCACTACGTCAGGAGATAACTAAACTCCAGGATGAAATGGTGGCTTTCCGACTCGCTCAAAAAGTACTGATAGAAGTCACAACAGGGTGTCATTCCTCACCAGGAGGAATTATTAGAGGAGCTTTACAAAAAACTTTAGACGTTTGTGCTGACGTATCCTGTAATAATGCGGAAAAAGGAAGTTTATTTTTACTAGACCCTGCATCCGGAAAAATTATAGATGCTATTCTGACTCGCTCTGAAGTAACTCCCAAACAACGTGCTAAATTAATTGGTAATGTTTTAGATAAAGGGTTAGCAGGTTGGGTAAGTCGCAATCTTGAGCTAGGATTAATTACAGATACCGAACAAGACGAACGCTGGCTGACTTTACCAGATCAACCTTATATAGTTCGTTCAGCATTGGGTGTTCCAATTATCAATGGCAAAAAAGAGTTGCTTGGAATCATTACCTTGCTGCATTCTCAAACAAATCATTTTACTTCGAGAATGGCAGAGTTAATGCAAACTATAGCGGAACAAATAGGGTTGGTATTAGAAAATGCTAGACTTTATGGGCAACTAGATACTTATTCCAAAGCTCTAGACAATGAATTAGAAAAGGGTAGACAGATTCAAATAGACTTTCTTCCCTACGATCTCCCTAAGTTGGATGATTGGGAAATAGTTGCTTGTTTTCATCCAGCAAAGCAAGTGGCAGGAGATTTTTACGATGCTTTCACATTTGATAACAATCAAATAGGATTAGTAATTGCAGATGTTTGTGATAAGGGAGTAGGGGCTGCATTATTTATGGCTCTATTCCGCAGCCTAATTCGTATTTTTTCTGGGGAAATTCAATTCCAAGGAACTGCAGCTCCCATACTTCAAGCACATAAACCTGTTAATGGTGATTGGATAGGCGAGTCAAATGCAACTAACTTAGCTCACCTGAATGCTCTTCAAGCTGTTCGTCTCACAAACAACTACGTTGCAGAAAAACATTGGCAAATGAGTATGTTTGCCACATTATTTTTTGGGATGCTAGATCCGAAGACAGGTATACTCAGTTATATTAATGGAGGACATGAACCGCTATTTATTGTTAATCAAGATGGTATAATAAAACAACTATTAAATTCTACCGGTCCTGCGGTAGGAATGATGCCAAATATGCAGTTTGGAATTCAGCAGGTTAAGCTAGAAAGGGGAGATATATTAATAGGTTATACTGATGGAGTAACTGAGGCAAAATCTCCCGATGGAAAGTTATTTACAGATAATAAGCTAAAAGAAATAGTAGGAAATCCTGCTAATTCTGCTTCAGAATTGATGGAACGCATTAAAGATAATTTATTTAATTATATGGATGATGCGCCACAATTTGATGATATTACAATGTTAGCGGTGCGTAGAAATTAATGAAAACTATTACTAAAAACTAACTAAAAAAGGAGCATTATGGAACCTTTAATTGTGTCAGGTAGCCTAGACTCTTTAGGGAAAATTGGTCAGTATATTATGTCGGCAGGAAAAGAAGCTGGTTTAGAAAAAAAAGCATCATATAAATTACGTTTAGCAGTAGATGAAATAGCAACAAATATTATTACTCATGGCTATGATGAAGCTGGTTTAGCAGGAGATATTTCTATACAAGCAGAAATAAATGAGCAAAATTTAACTGTTTATATTGAGGATACAGCCATACCTTACGACCCTACTCAAGCAGAAATGGTAACAGAAGAAACTTTACAACAAGCCTTAGAAAAACGGCCTATGGGTGGATTAGGAGTATATTTAGCAAAAGACAGTGTCGATAAGTTTATGTATAAACGAGTGGGTGACAGAAATCGTAATATTTTAGTTGTGAATAGAGTTGTATAGGAGAAGGAAGAAGGAAGAAGGAAGAAGGAAGACGGAAGACGGAAGACGGAAGAAGGCTTAAATTAACAGCAAGAAAAAAACTTAAATTTCCGGCGTTGCTGAATTGAAGTATGAATGCGCGATTGTTTGGTTCTCGCCTTCGCCCCCGCGCATCCCCCTTTCAACAAAAAGCGAAGCATCCTCTGGCTTCCCATTCAACAAAAAGCGAAGCAACATCTGGCTTCCCCCTTTTCAAGGGGGACGGGAGGGGGATTCCAAGGGGGACAGGAGGGGGATTAAGGGGGACTTTTAGAGTTTTATTCCCCCCACGCATTGGGCAGGGCTAATTCATTGTCGCCAGAGAAAAATATTGAGGAGTACAAGTTTGGCCATATTGTCAAGTATTTCATAGTCTTTTCCCTAAATTATCATACTTATACAGGAAAAATTTATGTCACAGACTCAGTCGCGATCGCTAATATCAGTCGCGATCGCCAATACCAGAACTATTGAAATCGAAAACTAGGGGGGAGTGAGGTTCTGTGTATGGGCCAATTTCAATTCTCAATGACTACAGTTCTAGATTTATAATCATCAGAAAAATCTGCTCCAAATCGTGAGCAATGGTACGAATCGCAGTAGTGAGGGAAGAATAACCATGAAGGCGACAGATAGCGATCGCCAACTGACGAATCACAGAAAAATTAGCAGCAGCTTGAGAGTGCCGAATTAGACTTGTGTCCTCTCGAAACACTACATCTTTAACCCAATGTAGTCGATTCTCAATTCCCCAATGTCCCTGAATTCCTACTGCAAATTCTGCTGCACTTAATTTCAGACTGCTAATGTAGTAAGCTGTTTGATAATAGTCAACACTTGCTCGTGTACCCTGACGCTCAACTCTAATCACAGACTTAATTCCTTCCCACTCAGAGCTAATTCCCAACAGATTATTAAACACAGACACTGTTCTACAAACCACACGATTTCTAGATCTATCTTCTGATATATCAACACTACTTGGTTGTGTTTGTTCAGTTGTTAGTTGTACTTGCTGGTACAGTTTTTTTTGATTACCCTTGACTGCTATTGTGTAATGGTTACCTCTGTCAATGATTAACTTGACGGTTTTTTTTGACAATGTAAAGCATCGCAACTAAAAACTACTCCTTCAAGGTTTAAACTAGCCAATATGGCTTGGACAACAGCAATTTCACTACTTTCTTCCCACGTGAAATTGTTCTATGGCTACAGGTACTCCTTGACAATTACTGAACACAGAAACAACATTGACAAAGTCTTGGTAAGAACCATAACAGTCACTGACAGTAGACCTAATACTCTTACCGTCCACTGCTAACCATTCGGCCTCTTGAATTGTTATTTGGTGTTGAGCCCATTGATTGAATACTTGAGCTAATTGAGCAAAATCAATTCTGGTCATAATTCGCCGAAATGTAGACTTCAGTTGGAAAACTCAAAGGCGATAGCTCTAGTTGTTGCTGTAATGCCAGATGATGACGACGAGCAAAATCTTCTAGGGCACAATAGGAGAAACAACCGCTCATTGTACCCATAATTACTAACAGTAATACTAACCATAATGGATAACGTCTCCCTCTAGCAGCTCGAAAATCTGGTAATTGGGCCAATATTTGTAATAAGTTCATTTCTATCTAAGCCCTAATATTGAGAATAGTTAGCTTAACTCAATACTTGACAACAATCATTGTACTCCTCAATATTTTTCTCTGGCGACAATGAATTAGCCCTGCCACGCATTGGGGGGCTAGGGGGGCTTGCATCATACCCAGAATCAGCAACGCCAAATTTCCTATATATACAGGACTTACGCACGAACACTAAATTCAGTGAGGGCGAATGCCATTTGCTAACGCAAAGCTCCGAATGGCGCCCCTACATATGGCGTTTTTAAGGTTGATTTGCGTAAGTCCTGATATATTCATATATTCACCCTTGGGTGTACACAAACGCGTCCGAACGGATATGATATTATTTATCCTTGTTCCCTATTCCCTATTCCCTGACTGAATTCTAATAATAATATGCTAAATCAAAATTGGTTAAAACCAGGTGACTTACTACAAGTTATTTCACCAAGTGGTTGTTTGCGAGAATTAGATGCTTTTGAAAAGGGAGTAGAAATTTGGCGATCGCGCGACTACCAAGTAGAATTAACACCAGGCTATGATGAGGAATGGGGTTATTTAGCAGGTACAGACGAAAGTCGCTTCACTCAATTAGTAGCAGCAATGAGTAATGAAAATTATCCTGGTCTTCTCTGTTCTAGGGGTGGTTATGGTACGACTCGCTTACTCGAAAACTGGCCAAACCTAAATGATTTTTCATTGCCTATCCCTAAATGGTTGATTGGTTTTTCTGATATTACTGCCCTGCTGTGGACTTTTTGTAAAATTAGCAATTTTTCCTGCGTTCATGGTCCATTATTAACTACTTTAGCTGCCGAACCAGAGTGGTCAATTCAACGACTATTTGACTTGGTAGAGGGTCGTTCCCTAGAACCTTTAGAAGGCAATGGTTGGGGTGGAGGTCAAGCCAAGGGCTATTTAATGCCTGCAAATTTGACTGTAGCTGGTCATTTATTAGGCACTAAGTATCAGCCAGATTTGACTGGGACAATTTTAGCTTTAGAAGATGTGAACGAAGCTCCTTACCGTATCGACCGAATTTTGACCCACTGGCGAATGGCTGGGATTTTACAGCAGGTGAATGGTATTGCTCTGGGGCGGTTTAGTCAGTGTTCCCCTGGCCTTATGAATAATACAGAATTCACTGTTGAGGATGTATTGCGCGATCGCCTGTCCGATTTAAACATTCCCATTGTTTCCGAGCTTCCTTTTGGCCACGATGGTCCTAATGCTGCTTTACCTGTGGGAGTAGAAGCTAATCTTGATGGTGACAAAGGTATTCTGGAAATTACTAGGAATTGAAAAAGTTGGAAGTTGTTGGTTAGCAATTACAGCAAATTCCAAGTATATGAAGTACAGATATTAAAAATTAAATCTTCCCAGTGCGAGCATCTTGCTCGCGATGGGTATAGTTCACCAAGAAGGTGGATGCTTTATCAAAATGTTGGCATTTATACCCGCGCTCTCCCGCAGGGGAGCGTCGGGATGAATGCCAATCAATCTTGCGGTTTTACAGATAATCTGTTAACTTACAAATATTGCTTAACTAAAAACCAAGGTTAAGACTACTGTAACTGTTCAATCAAGTCGCCGAGGGGCACTCGGAGACGATAAACGGACACGGAGGAAGCGTGCTTACTGGTTTTGCCAGCATTTTCCAGTGAGGTGTCAACCCGCCCTGAGTCATTTGGTCAGCGAGCGTCTGTTTGAATGATGGATGGGAATCCCGCGCTGCAGGTGCAGGTCAGCGTCGGGAGGATGTCAACATACTTGTTCCCTTGTGATGGGAGTACGACCTCTAAGCATTCTTCATCTTTTCCCTCAAATTGTTCGGGAGATCTATAGCCATAAGTGCCTACAGTTATCCGAGTTCCACCGTGTACTGCTGCTTGAACTGAACCCAAATCGATCAGATAAATTTGCCTAGTACTATGACCACTGCGGTCAGTTAATAAAATATTACTGGGTTTAATATCCCGATGAATAACAGGTGGTTGGCGACTATGCAGGTAATCTAAAATTTTGGTAGTCCTGCATAGTAATGGTAAAATCTAAATCAAAATTGAATTTTCTGGCTATGCACTGTCCTAAATTCCAATCTACTAAAATCATTATCGTTTTCCAAAAAATTAAGTAATCACATTGGAGCAATCTGGAACTTCGTACATCACTATAATTTCACAATTTGTACTTGATTACTACTATGCAAGACTACCCCTAAATCAATTAAATAGTTGTCAAAATTATGGGTTGATTTAATACAAATAACAATATATCCACAATATAAAACTGTATTATGACACTTCCTCCTGACTTGATTAGAATGATCGCAAGTGCAGCAAATCCCATTGCTAGTAAATTATTTGAACGCAATGATGTAGTCATTCAATTAAGAGAGAAATTTAATCTCAAGCATGAAAATCTTCCTGATAACTTTCCAGTTGTATATGCTTATACGCTGGTGGAGTATGGTGTCGGCAAAGAAGAAGCACTACTCAAGTTATTTGAACAGACAGAGATTCAAGATGCTTTTCGATGTGAGTTTAGAGAAAATAATCCAGCACGTTTAGAAGAAGCTATTGAAGAATCAGTTAATTGGGAATTGCTGGATTGGAATACATTAGGAGAACAAATTCAAAAGCTGGCTGCTAATAATCAACAAGATACAACAGAATATATACGAGGAGAAATAGAAGATTTTAGAAAAGTCTTTTACCAGAAAGTATTACCTTTAACTCTCAAACCATCTCAAATTTATCAGGATAGAAGAATACAAGAAATTATAAAAAGTTTGGAACAACTCAAAACCCTAGATGAGCTTCGTGACGGAGTTCGCACAATTCTTGAATTACTTAAAAATGTTTCAAATTATCAAAGTCAGTCTGATTCAACAGAAAGCGTTGCGCTTAATTCTGAATTACATAGAATTCTAAATTTGTATCTAGGACAGTGTTATCGCGATGAACGGGTAGCTAAATTAGATCAAGCAGGAGAAAGAGATTCAGAGCAAGAAACTTATCTGAATAATGTATTTATAGATTTGGATGTTAGTTTACGACAAGGAGTCGAAAAACAAAAGAAATTTATAGAAATTTTCGTAACAGAATCAACAAAATACAACAAGTTAATGAAGAAATTTCTGAGGGAATAAGTGAAGCAGATTTTTTCTACGATGATTCAAGAACATTATCAGTAATGGAATGTCTGTTACAAGAGTTGCATCCTAATATTGTTATCATCGGAGGCCCAGGACAAGGAAAATCAACTTGTGCTCAACAGCTTGCTCAAATACACCGTGCAAAACTGATAAAGGAAGACTACGATGATCGATTTCAGCCTAAAATAGTTCGTATTCCTTTCCAGATAGTTCTTAAAGACTTTGCTCAATGGCTAGCAGATGAACCTGAAATTGATGCCCTAGATTCTTATCTTGCAGAAAAAGTAGGTAAGTTAGCTAAACATCCAGGTGATATTCGTCCTCAAGATATACAAGAGATATTTAGTAAACGAGATTGTTTATTGCTGCTAGATGGACTTGATGAAGTAGTTGAACCAAAGTTAAAAAAGCAAATGCTTAAGAAGATTGAAGACTTCCTAGCAGAGCGAGAATTTTCAACAAAAAGCAATGTAGCAGTAGTAGCAACTTCTCGTCCTAACGGATATGATAACTACTTCGATCCAGAACAATTTATACATCTAGAATTAGAATTTCTCAGCCAAGAAAAAGTTACAGAATATGCTCAAAAGTGGGTAGAAGCTAAAAGATTAACTGATGAAGAAAGTTCTAAAACCTTAAACATACTCCAAGATTGTCAAGACGATAATCATATTCAAGGGTTATTAACAACTCCTTTACAAGTAACTATTATTCTAATAATTATAAAAAGTGGCAGAAGACCTCCTTCACAAAGAGAAGATTTATTTAATGAATATTGGTTAACAATTTTTAGAAGGGAAGAAAGTAAGGATGGTGGTAAAGCTATTATTAAAAGTAATGAAAGTTTCTTGCTCAGTTTACATAGTGTTTTAGGGTACTCTATACATCGTCGCGCTATTAAGAAAAATATTAAATCTTTATTGTCAGAAAGTGAATTTAAAGACTTAGTTACTAATTTTATCAATGGAAAAAAGGTAATTGCACCTCCGCAGTAGAAATTACTCAAGAAATGAATAGTCTGGTTAGGGAGGTGGGAGAAAGATTAGTTTTAATAGTTCAAAAAGAGGCTGGTTTTTACGGTTTTGATCTTCGTTCTTTTCAAGAATTTTTTGCAGCTATATATTTAGTTCAAGAAGCTAAAGACACGAAGCAACGTTTTGATAGACTAACTGCGATCGCTCCTTACGAACACTGGCGTAATGTTGCTTTGTTTGCTGCTGGTAGAATTGCTCGTAATTTTTCTGGAGAAGTTATTCAACTAACTGAGGTATGGCGTTCTATAGATAGAAAAGGAGTAAATCGCTATTTAAAACCTGGTGCGTGGTTGGCTTTACAAATTGCTGCTGATGGAGCATTAAGTGATGAGGCTAATTTACAGTATTCTGCTGTAGATGACGGATTAAAGGTTTTAGAAGCGGGTTTAACTTGGGAACAAAATGCTCAACTAACAACATTAACTGGTAGATTAACGAAAGAAGAAAAACGAAAAATTCTTTGTCCAGTATTAGAAGAAAAACTACGCCTTTTACCGGAATCTTGCTTGATTTCTGGTTTATCTATTTATAGAAAATACTTTGGTGCAAATGATTTCTTTATTAATAAACTAGATACTATACTTGAAGAGCCAAAAAAAGAAGCATTAATAAATTCAGCACTAAATTTAGCTATTAAATATAAGTCATATCCTACCTGGATAGCAAAGAAACTAAAAAACACTTTGATTATTTTGAAGCAAAATTTGAAAATATCTGTTTTGAAGATTTTGAATATTTTAAAAAGTATTAAATCAAGAAGAATTATCAAATGATAGTCGATTAGTTAATTTACTCAAAAGAATTTCACCTAGAAGTATACATCCTCTATATTATCGGGGTGTAAATAAGGATTCTTTATCTTTGTTGATTGCAGAAATTGGTGAGAAAAAAGCTTATTCAATTGGGGAACAACTAATTATTTGCATATTATTGAAATATGTAATTTACCAGCTAGCAAATAATAGAAGTTCTCAGAGCTATCCTTTAATATCAAGAACTAAGAAAATTGATCTAACGATAGATGATCAACAATACGATAAAATTTTTATTTACGATACGCGACTTGATTTCCTTGATAAATTAGGTTCAAGGAAAGAAAAATTGCAGAATCAAATTGAGTATTTATTGCAATATCAAGAGTTATTCCCTACAGTAAAACTTCTATCACAACAGTTACTATTATTACTCAACCCCAACAAAGAAAAATATATTTACGATCTATTAAATTGCTTGTCTCATGTTCAAATTGAGAATTTAGTCGATCAAAGAAATTTATTAGATAGTTTTTTGTCTAATCCACCTCTATTTTTATTCGCAAGTAGATTACAAATTAATCAAGAAAAAGAGGCATTCGATAAACTACTCCCTTTTTTAAGATATGAAAAGCAAGTAGAGATTGCCGAACAAATAGAAAGTACTATTGATAATAGTCTTAAATTCTTAGAAAAAGAGAAAATAGCTAATTTTCTTAAATCTATTTCTTATGAAATTGGTGTATATGATTTTTTTCAAATCTTATTCCTCTTGCTAATCAAATGGGAATAGAGTTAGAAAAATTAATTGATAATTTTATATTTGCTGTAATTTACAAAAACAAGGATAAATATATAGTTTTAGATAAAAAGCTTTTATCTAAAATAATGCCAGACGACAAAGATAAAAATTTGGACTTTGATGAATTTAAAAGATATTACATATTTTAACTTCGTCTGACTTTAAATGGTCTTTAGAAAAAGATGATGTCGAAAGAATAGTTGATTTCTTTGATCGAGTTATGAGCGTTCCAAAGTTTATAAACGAAGAAGATGATAGCAAGTTGATTTTTGGTCTAGGTTTAAAGCTAATTGAGTATACTGAGTCTGATACAAGTTTGCTCAAAGCAATTAATAGTATATCTATTAACAATTATTCAATTAGTCCAATTGCTTTTATATTTGAAATTGAACATTTATTAAATGAAGAAAATATTAAGATTTTAAAAGCATTACTCGAAAGTGAGGATAGAGACTTGTTTTTGAAAGGGGCAGTTATTTGGAAAGCAATATTAGATACAAAGGAAAGTTATTCGCATATATCAAGAAACTTAACAGAACTATTATCTGATATTTCTTTGTCTCCCAGCATAGGAAAAAGAGTATTTCAAGAATACGATAGTAGTTATTATCCTATAGGAATTACTTTGTTAAGGTATTCTGATTATTCCATTGAAAATATTGAAGAACAACAACAGCTTTTAAACTGGCTTATTAATGCTAATAGTGAAGCAGAAGAACAAGAATGGAGTGAATTTATTAAAAAAATTGCTATTAATGATGATGAGCAATCAATCTGGTCTTCTTTTTTGGAAAAAATATTAAGTGAACCCAAACAATTTGGGCATTTAATATTGAGTGTTGCAATGGAACGCTATCAAAGTTTGAATAATGCAGGTAAAATTACAATTTCTGAAGAACAAGAAAGAAAACTTGCTTTACTTTACTATTAACATACATCTGTAACCATCTTTCTGAAACACCTGTAATTATTGCGATCGCGTAGCGTCCCGCAGGCGATCGCAGCCAATGCTAATCGCTCTAACAACATTTTATCAATCATTGCTCTTGTTGCCTGATCAATAGGATCTGTGCTAGGATTCTCGACAAATTGTCGTCCACAATCTAGGCAACGAAACCGAAGCTTACCGTAGTGAGTATGTCCATATTTAATGATTTTAGTAGATTGGCATTTAGGACAGTGCATAGCTAGAAAATTCAATTTTGATTTAGATTTTACCATTACTATGCAGGACTACCAAAATTTTTAATAGCTCTTTGGCGATCGCTTTGATATCGACTTTGCTAAAGGTACGACCAAATTGTATCCAATCAGACAATGATTTAGCCTCAATATAAGTTTGAACTAAGGCAAAACCTTTTCCTAACTCCATCTCCACATCAAAGTAATCCAGGTATTGAGGAATAGAGGGATGTTCAAGAAATTTCAGCACCTCAGCTTCCCGCTCAAACAATTTCAGATTTTCCCAAGTTAAGTCGAGGCTAAATAGCAACAACTTAACCACAACTAATGAATCTGTTTGTAAATCTTTAGCAAGAAAAGTTCTAGGACTAATTTGACCGCCAAGTACAGATTGTATACGATAGCGATCGCCTAAAACTTGACCAATGAATTGCTCCATCATTTTTGCTGTTCATTTAGATAGTTGGACTCGTTGTTTGTCTGATACCCAAGTTTTTATCTTACTTTCAGTATAACTAAATTTAACGACTTTGTCCGATTATACTCAGTAGTAAAATATTTCTTATCTTTATTTTTCTGATTTTCAGGGTTGACATTATAGTTGAGCAAGAGTATCCTTAAAGGTTTGGATAAAATTATAAATTTTGGAAAATAATAGTTATCATTAGACCATAATTACAAATTTTAGTGTAAAGTTTTTGGTTACTGATTAAATATATGTTCTAATCTATAAAGATCGATCATCAAATACAAAATCTAAATTATCAAAAAGGACGAGAGTTTGAAAGCCATGTCTTTTTAAAGCATAGATGAAAAACGAGCGAGGAATTTTAACACCTTAAAAAGTTGTCCGGCATTTATTCTTTAATGTGATCATAATAATATGGAGGTGATCAAGATGTATGGATGTCAACAAGAGTTAATTAAAAGTCCAGACAATGTCCCATTTTTAGAATATTTATGTATCACAGCAAATAAACTTATTAATTGCGGGATTTATTTAGCTAGACAATGGTATTTTAAATTGGGGTATATCACAGGAAAATACGACTTAGAAAAAAAGCTAAAGTCCCATAGTAATTATCAGTTTTTGTATTCTCAAGCAGCACAACAAACTCTTAGGAAAGTAGCAGAAGCATTTAAGTCCTATAAAGAACTTTCTAATAAATACAAAAAAGGAGAATTAACCAATAAGCCTCAATTGCCTAAATACCGTAAAAAAGGAGGGATGGGAGTTATAACTTATCCCAAACAAGCTTTAAAACTTGAAAAGGGGAAAGTAAAAATACCTTTGGTAAGAAAGGTGAAAGCAGCATTTAAAGTTGATAGTTTTTTCTTAGAATTTCCCAGTAATCTTGAGTTTAAAGAAATCAGAGAAATGAGGATTCTACCCCGTAACGGTTGCTTTTATGTCCAATGGGTTTATGAGTTAAAAGCTGCTCAACCTCAGTTAGATCAAGCCAAAGTATTAGGCATTGACCATGGGATTGATAATTGGTTAAGTTGTGTCTCCAATGTCGGGGCAAGCTTCATTATTGATGGTAAATATCTGAAGTCAAAAAATCAATGGTACAACAAACAAATTGCGACAATTAAAGAAGGAAAACCTCAAGGGTTTTGGTCAAATAAATTAGCGTTTATAACGGAAAAACGCAACAGGCAAATGCGCGATGCTGTTAACAAAGCAGCAAGATTAGTGATTAATCATTGTTTAAAACATGGCATTGGTCGAATAGTTTTTGGTTGGAACAAACGACAAAAAGATAGCATTGACATCGGAAGCAAAAACAACCAAAAGTTTGTACAAATTCCTACAGCAAAACTGAAAGAACGGATTACTCAGTTATGTAAATTGTACGGCGTAAAGTTTATTGAAACCGAAGAATCGTACACCTCGCAAGCTAGCTTTTTAGATGGTGACTTCCTGCCAACTAGGGCGTGAAAAACCCAAAAGCTGGAAAGCATCTGGTAAACGAATTAAACGAGGTTTATATCAAACTCAATGCGGTTTATTAGTTAATGCAGATATTAATGGTGCAGCTAATATCCTCAAAAAAGTAGCGACAACTTTGAAATTTTCTCTCAAAGGAGTCAGTAGAGGCAGTTTGATAATGCCTTTAAGAATCCAATGGATGGATTGCTTAAGAATCCCCGCACCTTTAGGTCGGGGAGTATCAAGAAATCTTGATAGTGACCAAAAAATAAGGTCTCCTGTCCCTTGAAGAGGGATGAAAAAGCGGTCCAGGGATGGCGAGGAAACCTTGCCATATGCAATGGACTAAGAGAAAATAAACTTCAGTATTTCAAGCCTTTGACTTTCCTGCGGAATGCGGAGCAAACAGCCAGAGGAACTGATAACTGATAACTGATAACTGAAATGACACCTGATACCTGAAAAATGACTAATCAACAAACTCTGAGGCAGAAACTTTTAGACTTAGACAACTGTAACTACAAAGCTTACAGAGATATTCAAGGTAGTTACGAATTTCCGGACTTTACCTTAATTATTGATTATATTCAGGGAGACCCCTTTGGCGCTCCTAGTAAACTTCGGGTGCAGGTGCCTTATACAGTTGCTGCCTTTCCTCCAGAACTTTATCAAAGTCCAATTCGAGAAATTGCCCTACGGGATTTCCTAACTCGTAAATTTGACAGAATGGCTTATGAGGTTAGTGGACGCCGTGGCACTGGTAAAAGTGGGATGGTGGCAATTACGAAAATGGGACAGGAAGTGCTGGAACGAACATCAGTATACTTGGCTAATATAGACCCTCCAGCTCCTAAAGTTGTTTCTCCAGGGTCAAACCCCGCTTTACAAAGAGGAAAACCGATAAAATTAAAGAACAATCCTCAAAAAGGTGTTGAAGTACGATTAATAGCTGGATTACCTGCAAATGGTCGTCGTATTCTAGGCAGACAGGCAGCAGAAATGTTGTGTGATGATATGCCGTATATTGTTCATCGGAGTCTCAAATATGAACAATTAGATGCTGCTGCTTGTCGTCGTCATGTAGAAACTGTAGAAGATGCAGATTTTTTGCGGAAGCAGTTGGTAGAAAAAAATCTGGTTGCTTTTGTTGCTAATGGTGCAATGTTACCACGTCGTAGCGGGGTTGACGCTCGTCCTTTGTCTTCTGAGAATGTAGTGCCATTTCAGTCTCCTCCATCTTTGGAAGTAGAGTTTGAATGCCCGAATCAAGGTAAAATTTCTGGCATGGGAATTTCTAAAGGGGTTACATTAATTGTAGGTGGTGGTTATCACGGTAAGTCTACCCTTCTCAAAGCTATTGAATTAGGGGTTTATAACCACATTCCTGGTGATGGACGTGAATTTGTCGTGACAGATCCAACAGCGGTGAAAATTAGGGCAGAGGATGGTCGTAGTGTGGCAGGTGTAGATATTTCGCCGTTTATTAATCAATTACCTCAAGAGCGTTCCACTACTCAATTTACTACTGAAAATGCTAGTGGTAGTACCTCTCAAGCTGCAAATATTATGGAAGCTTTGGAGATAGGTATTAAAAACGATAAACCTGAAGAAGTTGCTACAACTGCTCCCATATTGTTAGTAGATGAGGATACGGCAGCAACTAATTTTATGATTCGCGATCGCCGGATGCAAGAACTTATTTCTAAAGAAGGGGAACCGATCACTCCTTTTATTGATAAGGTAAGGCAGTTATATACTGACTATCAAGTGTCAACAATTTTGGTGATGGGTGGTAGTGGTGATTATTTTGAAGTGGCAGATAAAATTATTGCTATGGAAAACTACCAAGCTAAAGAAGTTACAGAAAAAGCTAAAGAGATTGCCGAAAAATACGTTACTGGTCGTACTTCTGAAGGTGGTGAAAATTTTGGTGAAATTCGAGGGCGGATACCACTATCAGAAAGTTTAGACCCCAGTCGGGGACGACGAGATGTGCGTTTAAAAGTACGAGATGTTGATGAGGTTGTGTTTGGTAGCGAGGATGTTGACCTCTCTAGTGTCGAACAGTTAGTGAGTAAAGACCAATTAACGGCGATCGGTGCAGCTATGGTTTATGCTAAAAAACAATACATGGATGGCGATCGAACATTGTCAGAAGTTGTTGATGCTATTATGGCAGATATTGAATCTAAGGGTTTGGATGTTTTGGTTCCTTTTCCCCAAGGAGATTTAGCTATGTTCCGACGTTTTGAGTTGGCAGCAGCGATCAATCGTCTACGGACTTTGAAAGTCAAATAATTAGGGTTTGCTTATGGAAGTCTTTTGGTAGGGGCAGAGAGTCATTTCAGTTATCAGTTATCAGTACCTTTAGCTGAAGCATTGGGATTGAAATACCGAAGTTGATTTTTTCTTGGTCGAAAGGAGCGCATTTTGGGCAAACAAGGGCAGAAAAATCAAGGGACAATTTTTCCTCCTACCTCGTCTATAATATCATGTCCGGTTAAACAATTAGACTTTGGTGGAAGGAAGGCAGGAGGCAGAAGGTTTTCTGCTATTGTCACCTTAATTTTATACACAAACAATGCTACCGGACATGATATAATTCCCATTTCTCCTGTCTCCTACCCCTACTAAAAGACTTTTTCAGCAAACCCTAGTTAAACACGCTGGTGTTGCAAGGCACGCCTGGAATTGGAGATTATGGCTAACTATAAATATCCGTATGGCACAATTCCCATAATCCTGAGAGTAAACTTAAATTTCCTACTGCTATTGATTTGCATAAACTATTGGTAGCAATGGTTAAACCTAATAACTATTGGTATTATGAAGTTTCTAAGTGTGCCCCCCAATATGCTTTAAGGTACTTATCAGAAGCTTGGAAACGTTGTTTTGCTAAAATATCTGGTCAGCCTAAATTCAAGAAAAAAGGTAGAGATGATAGTTTCATTTTGCACTCGCCAACAGTATCTTCTCTAAGTTTTACACCATTTAGTCTAAACTTCAAGCTGGGGAGGAGCGAGGATAAATTTACAGACGTTTTTTCACAGGGAACGGAAAGAAAAGAAAATATCGTACTAAAATTACACCATCAGGTAGTCGGGTATGGTCAAATTTCGTAAACCAAGTTTCTGCCTCCAAAATTGATTGAGATTGATCTAAATCTGCACCAGTTAAATTAGCATTAGAAAGTACAGTATTGCTCAGGTTTGTATTTCTTAAATCAGCCCAGGATGCTTGGGCATCTCTTAAGTTAGCTCGGCTGAGATTAGCTCCTTTTAAATTAGTTGAGTCTAAGTTAACTCCTACCATTTTGGTCTTATGTAATTGTGCTTTTTTTAATGAGGCTTCGCTAAGATTTACTCTGTTTAAATTAACTTCACTTAGATTAATCCCATCTAAATTTAATCCTACTAAATTCGGGTTAATTAATCGAGTTCTCCGAAAATCTTTTCGACCTTGTTTTATCTCTAAATGAAACTGTTCGTTGTAGAGAGTTTCTATGCCAAATAGATTATAGAAACTTGTGACTAAATTCTCAAGAAAATTTTGCTTTTGTCGTTGTATTGGAACCATTTTTGTTACCTCTTTATTGGATTTATATTCGATATTTATTGGTAATTTATAGATCATAATTAGAGATTTACGATGATAGAATTATAGTTTTTGTGGATAGTTTGATCCAGTCGTTCTGCTAAACTGATGCTGGCAGTTAATACCTCCTCAAGATAGCCAATTGGTCGGGTGGCTAATGGTAAATTTAGAGGCGCATATTGTAGGTAAGCTTGAACATATTCAACAGTTTTAATTAGTTGCTTAACCCGGTAATCTTTGTGAAAGTAACGGGAGGCGAAAGCTTTAATAGAATCACAACCTTGATGGATTAAATTTCTGCCTGCCACAATTTCTAAATCACTGCTACTATTTTTGAACTGATGATAACCATTTTTTACCTGTTCTAAAGCTTTTTCAATTGTTTCCAAATCTTCTTGTAAATATCGAGTTTTTTCCATTTCTCTTGCGTATTTCACATACTCGACAAATGGTGGATATTCACAACGTCCGGTCTGTTTTAGATCCTCAACAAATACTTTAAATAAGTCGTGGTCTTCAGGACTAATTTTATTTTTATTCAAGTCAAAAATAGTTTCTTTAATAAAGACTTCTCTGGCTTTAATTACTGCCTCACTTTTAGACATTTGCACATCTTCTCGTTTAGAGTAAGAAATAGCCATAAAAATAGCTATAGTTGACGTAATAGCAGATATACTCATCACGAACAAACTCTGTCCAATATCTACCCACTGTCTGCTCAAAAGCTTGTGGGCGAATGAAATTGCTGCTACTCGTGTTGCTTGCGTTCCGGAACTAATATTTCCTGCTTCGTTGAAGCGACTTTCATAAATTTCAGGTTTATTTTTTTTGAGATAGGCTAAATAGCTACCATAATTTTTCACTTCAGTCAATTTTTGCTGGTATTTGTCTTGAGCTACTTTGAGCTGGCGATCGCTTGCTGCTGCTAGATCGTTAGCTTTTGGGCAGGCAGGCCATTGTTCTATGGGATCGTTTTCATAAGACTTGTAGCCACCTTGATTTATCCTATCTGCGTATAAACCATAGGCAGCCAGGTGCAGTTCATCCCTGTTAGGATCGTTCGGCGAGAGTCGCTCTAGTTTCCGTTGCAAAGTTGTACACTCTTGGCGAATTTTGGTTGCATCTTCCTTAATGACTAAAATTTCGTTCTCCAAAGGTTGAAAAATTGATTCTGCAACTAAGTCTTCTCCGAGTTTGCGACTCAAACCAGGTTGATTTAATAGTAGCTCCGAACCAACTCCTGATACGAAAGTTAGCACTAAGTTAAGGGTGATGAAACCGCTAGTGCCAATTCGAGCAAAACCTAAACTGATGGGTTGATGAGATGCTGCCCCCGTGGCTAGAGCGTTGCCGAGTTTAATTAAGCCTACATTAGCTAACACCGCAGCAGGAAAGGCAACTATTCCCATGCTTTCAAACATAAAAAGTAAGAAGGGTAAAGTTGTAAATGCGTTCCACCAGTTAGCAATGGTGGTTACGGAGGTTGTGACTAAAGTTGCTTTAGCTAATTCTTTGGAGACGTAGCTAGTACCATACAATTCCTTTGGGTTTACACACATCAAATTTATTAGCCATAACCACAATAAAAGGGTTACCTTTTCGTATCCTTCTGGGGTAATGTTTTCACGGGACTTTTTCTGATTAACTATTTGGCTTTGGAATTTCAGCCAGAAGATCGTATCTTTGGAGTCGGGAATCTTTGGTTGTTGTGGTAGCTTCATGGATTTTATGATTGGTTTAAGTTGGATTTGACTTTCACCGTTATTTTCCTCCGGTGTTATTTTTCTATCGTTCAGAAAATTAGATTTGTTGCAAATGTAGAGACATAAGCTAAATTGAAAAATAATTAGATTATGATAAGTTAAAATCATTAAACTTTCTGCAACAGCGAGCTAAAAAGTTTCGATAGATAAATAGTAATTTAAAGAGTTATTGTAGTAAATCCCAAATAAAGGAGAAATTTTGATGATTAACTTATCTTTAACACCAGAATTAGAACGCTTTATTAATTCGGCGGTGAAGCGAGGTCGGTATTCTTCTGCTGAGGAAGTCGTTAGTACGGCATTGCAATTGCTTCAAGAACGAGAGATGGAAACAACCACGCCAACTTCAGAACCACTTTTGTCGGAGTTGACAGGAGATTTAATTGGTGCTATTGATAGTCAAGCTGAACCTCATCATCAGTCTCAGATTGGAAACCCTCAGTCTCAGTTTTAATGAGAAGTTTATTGGTATTATTGAGCGATCGCGTGCCCGACAAGAAGCAGAAGGGGGGATTCCTATTGAGGAGATGCGACGACAACTCGGACTTGATTGAGTTTGTGTGGGGAAGGTTGTTGGAGGGGCAATATAACTGTTGCTAGTCTCTATCAACGCTCCTTCCCAACAAAGGATAGTTAATATCATATTCTGCGTTAAAATGCTAAAAATTTACTATTTTATTCAACTATAAATTCATTAAATATTATGACTAAAGAATTAGGGGAGTCAAAGGCTCAAAAAGCATCTAAACGGCAAAAAGCTTATGTAAGGTTGATTGTAGAATTGATCAATTGTTGGAGGAGTTCTACCAGTGGAGCAGAATTTAAGGAGGTTTTAAACCGCCACCAAGAGCTGGCTACCCCAGAGTTATTGCAGGTAATAGCCCAGGAGGCGGAAAGTTTGAGGGATAAGAAAAAATGGGATCATGCAAATTCCCTGTTAAGTCTGGCGCTGCAAGTGGCGGAGGTGTTGGGAAGTTCTGATAGAGAGGCTGTTTTCAGGAAGGAAACTGCGAATGTTTTGAAGAAAATGGGGGAACGCGAAGATGAAATTAGTCAGTATTCTCAGGCGATACAATTTGATAAACTGAGTTTAAAGATATATCGAGAGCTTCAAGACCGTCAAGGGGAGGTTGATGCCCTCAATAATTTAGGTCGTAGTTATATGTGTTTGGACGAAAATGAAATGGCAACCCCTCTGTACCATCAGTCTTTGACTATCGCTAGAGAAATTGAATATAATCAGGGAGAGGTTAATGCTCTTAATGGTTTGGGAGCGGTGGATAATTGTTTGGGAAAATATGATGAAGCAAAGGCTTATCGTCAAGAGGCTTTAGGTATTGCAGAGGCTATCGAGTATACTAAAGGGAAAGCTGCTGCTTTTAATGGTTTGGGTTGCATTTATGAAGATTTGGGAGAATATCAGCAAGCAATCAACTTCTATCAACAGTCTCTAGCTATTTATCAAAAACTCAAAATTCGTCAATGGGAAGCAATATCCCTGAATAATTTGGGTTTAGCTTACAATGGTCTAGGGAAGCACGAAAGGGCTGTTAACTTTCTCAAACATTCTCACATTGTTCATCAAGAAATTAAAAATCGTCCAATGGAAACTTATTCCCTATTTTGTTTAGGTAATGCTTTTTTTTCCTTAGAACAATACAAACAGGCCATGGACTCCTATTACCAATCTTTAGGTATTTGCCGAGAGATTAAATACAGTGAGGGTGAAGCTAATTCTTTGCAACGTTTGGGTCTTATATACTACTCTTTGGAAGAATACGAACAAGCAATACATTTCTATGAAAAGTCTTTAGCTATTTTCCGAGACATCAAAAACAGTGAGGGAGAAACTGATTGCCTAAAGGGCAAAGCAGATTCATTATCCCATCTTGCACTTCGGTGGTATAGGGGTAACCAATTCCCCCTTGCTCTTAACGCCTTGCAATCTGTTTATATAATTTATAGACAAATCAAAGATAGTCAAGGAGAAGTTATTTGTCTAGAGAAGTGTTTAGCTATAGCTAGGGAAACAAAAGATCGTCGAAAGGAAGCTTTTTACTTATGTTTATTAGGTGGAACTTATCGCCTTTTACAAAACGAAAAAGCGATCGACTTTTATCAAGAATCTTTATCTATCTACCGAGAAACTAGAGATCGCAAATGGGAGGCAATAGTTTTGAAAACATTAGGTAGTGTTTATACAATTTTCACACCAAAGCGAAAAGCGAAGGAAAAAGCGATCGAATTTTATCAACAATCTTTAGCTATCTGCCGAGAAACTAAAGAGCGTCAAGAAGAAATTAGCTGTCTGGGAAGCTTGGGAGAACTTTACAAGTCCCTGGGGCAATATGAGCAAGCAATAGACTATTATCAGCAATCTTTAGATATTAGTCGGGAAATTAAATACCCTAGAATGAAACCGTTGGAATTCTTGCGTTTGTTGAATTTGGGCCAAATTTACAACCTTTTAGGGCAATACGAAAAAGCGATACATTTTTATCAACTGTCCTTAGATGTTAGTCAAAAAATGAAAGACCGTTTCCATGAACAAACCTCTTTGAGTCACCTGGGTGACATTTATCGTTTTTATCTAGGCAAATACGAAACGGCGGTAGAGTTTTATCAAAGAGCCTTAACTATTGCACGAGAAAGGAAATCTCGTATAGGAGAACAAATTTATCTATCCTTTTTAGGTCGTACTTATTTTTCTTTAGGGCAAGACAAAAAGGGAACAGACTTTTGTCAACAGTCTTTAGATATTGTTGAGCAAGAACAAAAAAGTTTGACTAAATCTGCAAGCAAATTAGATTATTCAAATTTGTCGTCTTTGGGAAGCCTGTACAGTATACTAGGACAAAGTAGACAGGCGATCAATTTTTATCAACAGTCTTTAAGTGTTTCTCGAAAAGTTAATAAAGACTCTAAAGTAGAAAGGCACAGAAAACACGAAGCATCTTGTCTCAAAGCATTAGGCCGTCTTTACTACTCCCAGGGGCAATATCAACAAGCCCTAGACTTTTATCAAATGTCTTTAGCTATCTACGAAGAAATTAGCTATCCTGAAGGGGCAGTTTCCTCTATGAATGGTTTGGGAGATGTTTATTGTTCCTTGGGTCAAGGTCAACGGGCACTAGACTGCTACCAAAAGTGTTTAGCTTTAGAGATTACGTCTGATGCCAAATCTGATGCTCTAAATTCTTCTAATACTAAATTTACCGTTATCACTATCCCAGATATTGCTATTGTTGCCCCAAAAATAGGCGCTATAGAATTTATCCGGGGCAACTGGCAAGACGCAATAAATGCCTACCAACAAGCAATTGAGTCAATAGAATTTCTCAGAATCGGTTCCCCCAGCGATAACCGTCGCCAACAAGTAATGACCAACGCGATGGAAATCTACGCTAATACAGTTCAATGCTACGTCAACCTCCAACAATACGATCGTGCCCTAGAATACGCCGAACGTTCCCGCTGCAAGCAACTGGTAGATTTCATCGCCAGTAAAGACCTCTTCCCAAGACGGCAACATCCCCGAAACCGTCAAAGTCTTACTCCAAGAACACGAACGGCTCCAACGGCAAATAGACAACATCCGCAATATTGACCCCTTGGAAGAACCAAAACTACAACCAGATATAAGTATGGATGATAGCGGTGATATTCTCAACACCTCCAGAAATTGGCGAGCCATTACCCAAGCCCGTAACGAAAACGTCGCCAAATTAGAAACCCAAAAAAAGAGAAATCTGGGAACAAATCAGAAAAGAAGACCCGGTTATTGCCCAGGGTATTCAAGTTAACCACTTAGAATTTAACCAACTGCAACAACTTATTGACAGCGAACGCAGCGCCATCCTCAGTTTCTACAGCACCAAAACCGATACCTACATATTCATCCTCCGCCGAAACAGCATCCACCTCCACTCCTGTCCAGGAGAAGGCAACGACAACCTCCAAACCTGGATTCAGGAAAAATGGTTTAACCTCTACCTATCCGAAAATAAGTCCGACTACGAAAAATGGCAGCAGCAAATTCCCGACTTTCTAGCAGAACTAGCAAACCGCTTAAACATCCAACAACTCATCCACACCTACCTCGAAGACACGGACGAATTAATCCTTATCCCCCACCAACACCTACACCTAATCCCTCTCAGCGCTCTCCCCATCGGCAATAACCAGCATCTGGGTGACAAATACCCAATTCGCACCCTAGCCAGTTGCCAAGTCCTCAGTTTTGGCCAAAATCGCGATCGGCTCTCAACCGCCCCCACCTACGGCATTGTAGAAAACACCAAATTAGACTTACCTTTTAGCAGTTTGGAAGCCGAAAAAGTAGCCCAACTCTACCAAGTCAAGCCCGACAAACGACTCAAAGGCAAGGAAGCAACTCCCGTCAAATACAGAGAACTCCTACAACAAGTGAAGCGGGTTTTATCCAGCCACCATGCCGTTTCCCGAATAGACGATAACCTAGAATCTGCCCTCATCCTCGCAGACGAGCAAAAAATCACCCTCGGAGAACTGCTCACCCCCGCTTATCGTTTTCCAGAATTAGATGAAGTATTCCTCTCGTGCTGCGAAACCAACGTCGGCGTTGCCAAACCCACCGATGATATTCTCACCTTAAATACTGGTTTTTTGTCAGCCGGTGCCCAGGGCGTCATCAGTACCCTTTGGGAAGTTGACGATTTAGCAGCGTGCGTTTTTTCAATTATCTATCACGAATTGCGGGCAGAAGGTATAGACCGAGTGGTAGCAGTCCAAAAAGCTCAACAAACTATCAGAAATATGACCAAAAAGCAACTTAAACAAGAATACAAGAAATCCTTGGAAGAGATGCTAGAACCAAAATTGCGAGCTGCTAGCAAACTGGTAAGAGCATTAGAAACACAAAAGTCTAGTTATGTGGAAGGTTCTCCAGAATACAAAAGCTGGCAGAAAAAACTCGAAAAAGCCATAAACGATTACAATGGTGTTACCAAAGACAAGATCAACTTGGAAAGTAGGTTACAAAATGCGTATAAGCTAAAGTATCCTTTTGCCCATCCGGTTTATTGGAGTAGTTTTATTTGTGCGGGTTTGAGGGATTAGAAATAGGTGACACATTGAATTAACCTGTAAGGGCGAATGGCCATTCGCCCCTACATAACAATGTCCCAAAACATATTTTATAATTTTTAATTACCAATAATATCATGTCCGGTAGCATCGGTCTTGTATAACAAAGGTAAGGAAGAAGGAAGAGGGAACAGGGAAGAGGGAAGAGGGAAGAGGGAAGAGGTCCGAAGGCTACCCTCGCAAGAAAAAAACCATTATTTCCTGTAGATATTCACCCTTGGGTTTACACTAACGATATAAACGGACATGATATAAAACATTAGACACTTAAAAAGCTGTGAGAGGCAAATAGGGACTCCTGGAGTCCAGCTAACAAGTAGGGAGGGATAAACAGTCAATATGACCAAAGTCGTAGTTCAAGAAACCAGATTTTTCCAAAAAAACAGGTTTCTGAGGCATCAAATAACCAAAGGAAAATACTTGACTAGCTTTCCAGTAAAATCCAATCAGGAGAGCAAGCTATGAAAAAAAATTCCAACTTACCAGACGACTATCTAGCTAAAATCAGAGCTGTTTGTGATGGGAGCGCTGAGGATGACCAATTATATGAGGCGATCGCCAACTTTTGCCGACAACCAAATAACAGACGTCGGGAGACTTTTACTTGTCTTTTCAGAAAGCTTCAACATTTAAAGGGGTTGAAACGAGTTCAATATCCAGGTGCCGATACCGAAATTTGGATAAAGGTTTATGAGCAAATTGGTTCTAATTTTGAGCCACAGGAGAGATCTAAGTCTCTACGAAGTAGCCTGGTGACGTGGATTAACAAAAAATTAGGTATGGAATACGCGGATACGGAATGGATGCGCAAGGAACAGAAAGGGGAGCCGACGCTATCCCTTGATTATCCTGTTGATAAGGACGATAGCGTTAATAGCATAACACTGGAAGCTTTACAATTTAGTGAGGAACCAGAACCGATGGAGGAAGCTATTCAGGAAGAACAAAAACAAAATATTGCGATGTTATTCCAAATAGTGGACGATCCTGAAAATCATTTGCATAGCTGTCCTGAATGTACTTTTAAAGCGGTTTACGAAGGTTATATTTTTGCTAATCCTCGTAAAACTCTAAAGCAAATTGCATCTGAGTTCGGAGTTAATCAAAGTAGTTTACGCAGTTTTTGGCATCGTGCTTGCAAGAAAATTTTTAAGGAACTACCCCCAGAATTAAAACAAACATTAAAAGAATCTATTGAGGACAAATAATCATGGAAACAGAAACTTTAAAAATACCTATCACTAAAAATGACCACCAACACGCTAAAGAGTTCGCCGCCGAACAACGCAGTCAAGCTAAAAAAGCCAAGGTTTACTTAAATACTTTGGCTGTATGTGCGGTGCGTAATTTTCTGAATATCGTGCAAATAGAAACTGATGTGGAATTAAGTGGCACTTGGAACCCCATCGAACGCGCTTGTTTCGACATCGCCGATCTATTTATTCCCCATCTAGATACTTCTGTGGAATGTCGCCCCGTATTGCCAGAGCAAGAAGAGGTGACTTTGCCCCCAGAAGTGAAGGAAGATCGGCTCGGTTATGTTTTCGTCAAGTTCGATAACGACTTACGAGAAGCAGAATTATTAGGCTTTATGTCAGTTTTCGCTCCCTATGATGATTTGGAGGATATAGAGTTAGAGGAAAAATTGGAGCCTTTTGAGAACTTGTTCACTGTATTAGAGCGGGTGGAGAAAGCTGGTCAGGTTGATTTAGACTCAGTGTTAGCAGAAGTCGAAGCGCGTCTCAAAATCCAATCTCGCCAAGAGTTAATCCTTAAATTTGAGAGGATTTTACGTAACGTTCCTGACTATCAGCAAATAGCTGATGGAACTACCGAGTTTGCTAGTTATTATCAAGAGCAATCTTTAGCTGCTGCTAGTAGAAGTGAAGGAAATGTTAATGAACTTAGTAACGAGGAGTTAGGAAAATTGGGAGATTTAGCCGGAGAGTTGTTGGAGAAACTGGCTGAAATTTGGTCGGAGGAGTAGTAGTTGAGCGATCATTCTTACTTCAGATAGAGGCAATAATGCCTGATGCCACTCAACTAGGCGTAATATAAATCCGGTTTATAAGGAACTGTTATTATGAAGGTAAGGCAGAAGGCAAAAGGCAGAAGGCAGGAGGAAAAGAATAAAGTGAGAAGGTATAAAGTTTTTCATCAACTAGTTATCCAGATTCCATCTCATTCCTAGTCATATACATACATTATATAGCCGGATTATATATCAAATTACCAGCTAAGGAGCCATGTAAGAATAAGTTGTACAAATTTTATCTGGGATAAATTGTGAAATATAGCTTCCATCAAAAAAACTGTTCAAGTTATTTTTACACGACTACTAAGTACAAACTGCTCCTTTAGTATCAATTGCCAAACCTCGTACTTCTGTAACTACTCCCTGATTTTTCCAAGCTTCAGTCATTGCTGTTACTACTGTTGAACTTGTGGATAAATTTGTCAGTGCTAATAAAGTCGGGCCCGCGCCACTAATTACCACTTCATTGGCACCAGCATCTAAAGCAGCTAATCTGACTTTGTCATATCCTTTGATTAGAGACTTACGGTAGGGTTGGTGAATTTTATCTTGCATTCCAGCTTTTAACCAATCTCTATTACCAGTTTCTAAACCTCTTAACAAAATGCCTAAATGAGCAGCATTGAATATGGCATCGGCGCGACTGTACTCTGTTGGTAAAACTCGTCGCGCTTCTGCTGTTGAAAGTTCAAAATCTGGAATTGCTACTACTGGGACAATATCAGAATGCCAAGGAATATCACATATTTCCCAACCAGTAGGAGTGGAAGCAGTTAAACAACAGCCACCGAGTAAGGCAGGTACAACATTATCTGGATGTCCTTCAATGGCGATCGCTAAATTCATTACTTCTGTTTGACTCAAAGGATGTCCCGCCAGTTGATTTGCTCCAAGTAAACCTCCGACTATTGCAGTAGCTGAACTTCCTAAACCTCTAGCTAAGGGTACGCCTAAGTCAATTTCTATGTCTACAGATGGGGGTATTTGGTTGAGATGTTCATATAATTTGACGAATGCTTGATAGGCGAGATTGG
The DNA here is from genome assembly GCF_014132355.1 of Okeania sp. KiyG1. Taxonomy (GTDB): domain Bacteria; phylum Cyanobacteriota; class Cyanobacteriia; order Cyanobacteriales; family Microcoleaceae; genus Okeania. The sequence continues at coordinate 84,686 of NZ_BLZO01000180.1, read as the reverse complement.
TTTTATCTGTGGTGACTCGTGCAGCTTCTTTGCCAGTAACAGAAATTTTTAGTTCTGTTGCGCTATCCGCAATAGAAAATTTTAAGCGGTTATATAAGGAAAGAGCAGCACCGATGCAGTCAAAACCAGGGCCGATATTTGCGGTAGTTGCGGGAACAGTAACGGTAACAGAGGAAGGCGTAGTCATTTCAGTTATCAGTTATAGCGCTACGCGCTAGGGAATAGGGAATAGGTAACAGGGAATAGGGAACTGTAAAAGGATTTTAGGATTGAAAAATGTCCTAACCAATTCTTGTAGTCCTATATCAGTTATAAGTTATCGATACCTCCGGCTGAGGCCAGAGGCAAGAAATTAAGAACTCTATAAAAAGGCGGCACCCAGATTCGAACTGGGGAATAAGGATTTTGCAGACCCTTGCCTTACCGCTTGGCCATGCCGCCATTAACATACTTTTATTATCATACACCATCCACAAATATATGGCAAGTTCTAGCATAAATGTGATGTAGATCACTTAAACTGATGTTTTGAATTGCACTGTGGACTAATATCTTAAGTTATTTTAAAGGTTTAACACTCTTATAGTAGTTGAAGGAAAGGTTAGGACATATAAAAAGCTTACAGCAGTTTTGGAGTTGATGAGGTAAAAAATTTTAGGACTTTAGGGAGTAGGGAAAAAAAGATTAGCCTTAAAACCATACCTCACGCTTCCTAAAAAGTGCTGCAAAACTTAGACAAAGACAAAGTAAGATTTTTCCTTTTGCTTCTTCACTTACTGCCATATCACTTGTCACAAAATTGCCTCAGTAACCATGATTTCTCAACCTCCTGTGCTTGTTGCTCAAATCACCGATACTCATCTATTTGCAGACCCTATTCAGGGAACAATGTATGGACTTCCCACGGAAAGCTCCTTTGTGAAAGTCTTGGAGAAACTAAAACAGTTGCAACCCCAACCAGATGTACTGCTACTTACTGGAGACCTTTCCCAAGATGAAACTTCTGAATCATATCAACGTTTAGCATCTTTACTGAGTCCTCTGAACATTCCTACTTACTGGATAGCAGGAAACCACGATAATTTACCAGCAATGGAACGGGTGTTAAATTCTGCTCCTATTTCCGCGAAAAAATCTTTTGAAATGGGTGGATGGAATTTTTTTTTACTAAATACTAATGTGCCTGGACGTGTTCATGGCGAAATTTCTCCAGAAAATTTAGAGTGGTTAGAATATAACATTAAAATGACTGGAAATAAGCCAGTTATAATTGCTTTGCACCATCCTCCTGTAAAAATTAATTCTGAATGGATGGATAAAATTCTTCTGCATAACCCAGAAAATTTATTAAATATAATTAATCGTTATCCACAAGTAAAAATTGTTTTGTCTGGTCATATTCATCAAGAATTTGCCAAAGAAATAAATGGTATTCATTATTTATCAACTCCTTCTACTTGTATTCAATTTGAACCAAGAAATCCTAAATTTTTTCTAGATAAACAACCACCTGGATTACGATTACTTACTTTATATCCTGATGGAAATTATACTACCAAAATTGAAAGGATTGACTATATTTATGAATGTGATATGGCAGCTCGGGGATATAATTAATAATTAATAATTGATAATTGATAATTGATAATTGATAATTGATAATTAGCTCTCCTTTTCCCTATAAACCTACTTTATCAGCAGTGTCTAATTCTTCCTATTTGCTACATCACTCGCCCCCTAAATCCCCCAATTTTGGGGGACTTTTAGAGGCAAATTGACTCTTGTTCCCCCAAAGTTGGGGGCTAGGGGGCAAAATTCAATATCAAAAAACTTTTCAGATATCCTCTAAATTAGTAAAGCTTTTATCTCAAACTAAAAGTAATAGTTGATGGCTGATAGCTGATAGCTGATAGCTTACCTAAAACCTTCTTCAATGACTCAAAAAAAATTCTTTCTTGGCTGTGCCATTTGGGCATATAAACCTTGGGTGGGAGAGTTTTATCCTGCCAAAAGTCCTCCTTCTGAATTTCTCTCTCTCTACAGTCGCCGTTTCACTACTGTTGAAGGTAATACTACATTTTATGCTATTCCTAAACCAGAGACGGTGACGAAGTGGGCCATGCAAACGCCTCCTGGATTTCAATTTTGCCTAAAACTACCGCGCAATATAACTCATAATGGATTATTAAAACCTTTTATTCCAGATGCTTTAGACTTTCTCAAACAGATGCAACCTTTGGGCGATCGCCTTGGTGTATTTTTTGCTCAGTTACCGCCGAGTTATGACCCCTCTTCTTTTGATGACCTCACAGAATTTTTGCAAGCTTGGCCACGAGACGGGATGCCTTTAGCTTTGGAAGTTAGGCATCCTGACTGGTTTGAAGACTCTCAAGCTCAACAGTTAAATAGTCTTCTTAAACAACTGGGTGTAGGGAAAGTTTTGCTAGACTCGCGTCCTGTCTACACTGGTAAGGATAACCCCCAGTTGCGGTCTCAAAACCGTAAACCCAATTTACCTTTACAGTTAACGGTGACTGCTCCATTTACTATTGTGAGGTTTATTTCTCATCCTCAGTTATCAGTAAATCAAATTTTCTTCACAGAATGGGTAAGTCAAATTGAGCAATGGTTGCGTCAAGATATAACAATTTACTTTTTTATTCATTGTCCTGAAGAAGAGCGATCGCCTGGTACAGCACGTCATTTTCAACAGTTATTAGAAACAGCCAAAATTCCTATTCCATCTCTGCCTTGGAATTTACTTAATCAGGCGCCTACTCAGTTAAGTTTATGGTGATTTTTTCTGAGAGTTGCTGATGTTATATAGCAGAAGGAAGAAGGAAGAAGGAAGAGGGAAGAAGGAAAAAGGAGGAAGGCTTACAGCGCTTTTCAAATTGATGAACCACATCGTCATAACCAAAACCCTGTAGGGGCGAATGGCCATTCGCCCCTACGACTCCTGACTCCTCACACGAATAGAAAACCCATTATAAGGAGACTTATTCGGCAATTTTACTTCAAAATTCACTCGGTCTATAATATCTGCTGAACGTACTTCTAAAGTCCATTTACCTGGAGATAATTTCCAAAATAAAGAATTATCAGAATTAACAGCTAATTTCTCTCCATTCAACCACCATTCCACAGAATTTTCCCGTGAATTTACCAACTTAAATTCTAATTTTTTCTCTCCTCCAACATCATCCATTAAAAAATAATCATCTTCTTGAGGAAACAAAATTTTTAACTCTCCAGAAACTAAACTAGATTTATTCTGTTTTGCCAACCATTCATTATACTCATCAGGCAAATTTCCCACCGAATAATTATCAGATAAATGCTCATATTCTCCCAATTTTTCTGGATAAAAATACTCTGTTATTACCGACGGACAATCTGATTTCGGACGCAACCCAGAAATTGTACAAACTGGGCGTTGAACCATATTTTTTGGCGGTGGAAAAGCAGTCGGTTCCATCTTCTCGTGCAAATGTAACATAATCCTATTCCATAAAGGCGCAGCACCCATCACTCCCGATATTTGCACCATAGATTCTCCACTAAAATTACCCACCCAAACCGCCACAGTGTAATTATTAGTAAAACCTACTGCCCAAGTATCACGAAAATCTGAGGAAGTACCAGTTTTTACTGCTGCGGGAAACGGCAAATTTAAAGCTGAATTAACTCCAAATTCTGCTGCTCTTGCATGAGTATCGCTTAACATATTTGCGATTAACATCCATTTTGATTCTGCTTGAGGTAGTAGGGAGATATCTTGACTTTTTTTCTGTTGAAAAAGTGGGGAAGTTTTACTAGGAATAGTTGTAACGACAGGAATAATTTCTCCTTGTCTTGCCATAATTAAATAAGCTTTTGCCAACTCCCATAAACTGACTTCTCCACTGCCTAAACTTAAGCCTAAACCATAATGTTCTGGTGAGGCTTGTAAATGTGTAAAACCTAATTTATGTAGACGGTTTAAAAATTGCTCTACTCCTACTTTTTCTAATACTCTTACTGCCGGAATATTCAGAGAATTTGCTAAAGCAACTCTCACAATAACAGGTCCTAAAAATCTATCTTGATTATAGTTAGTAGGGCTATAAAGTTTGGCTCCAGGAATTGCATAATATGTTGGTACGTCTGGCAAAATAGTATTGGGATTAATTACTTGATTTTCTAATGCTAATTGATACAAAAAAGGCTTTAAAGTTGAACCTGGTTGACGTAGTGCTTGTACTCCATCATTACGACCCATTTTTTGCGTATTAAAATAATCTGGAGAACCGACATAAGCTAATACTTCTCCAGTCTGATTATTAATTACAATAGCAGCAGCATGATGCACATTATAAGGGGTAAGATTTTGAATTACTTGTTGGACTTGGGTAGTGACAAATTTTTGTAAAGGTCGGTCAATAGTAGTACGAATAACTGTAGGAGTTGTTGTTGTAGATAAGTTTTGATTTATGGCAGTAGATTGATTTTGAGATAGCCAAAATAGAAAGTGTGGCGCAGCAATAATACCTTGATTTTTTGGCTGTAGAGTTATTTTTTCCGCAAGCGCTTTTTCAGCTTCAGCACTGGTAATATAATTGTCTTCAACCATGCGGTTAAGAATGTAAATTTGGCGTTGTTTGAGGAGACTCCAATTATAGTAAGGGTTGAGGTCAGTGGGGTCGTTTGGTAAGGCAGCGAGAATAGTAGCTTGGGCAAGGTTGAGGTCCGTAGCTGAGATGCCAAAATAAGCGCGGGATGCTGCTTCTACGCCATAGATGTTTCCTCCCATCGGTAAACGGTTGATATATGCTTGCAGGATTTGATTTTTGTTCATCCCTGCTGTAATGCGCCAAGATAGCCAAATTTCACGAATTTTATTGCCGAAGGTGCGCGGTGTGGGTTCCAACATTCGGGCAAGTTGCATGGTGATAGTGGAAGCTCCACTGACTATTTGTTTTGCTTGGATAGCTTCGAGGAGCGATCGCCCTATTGCTTTGATGTCTAGAGCGTCGTGTTGATAATATCTTTTATCTTCCGCAGCGATGATGGCGTTGATAAATAGGGGTGAGATTTGTTCTAGGGGAACGACTACTGTATTTTCTTGGTCGCGGGTGAGGATGGTTCCGAGCGGTAAACCGTTGCGGTCGATAAATTCTAGGGTTTGTTGGTTTTGAGCTATGTCTTGAGGGCGAATGGGGGCAAACAGAGGGAGCGATCGCACAGTTAAGCACAATAGTACAAAGCTGAGAATAAATTTAGACCTTGGTTTGGTTTGCTGCCATTTTTGTTTAATACTTTTTGATATGTCTTTGGTGATTTTTATCATAACAAGTTTTATTATCAGCGCTTTTGAGATCGTACCAATTTGAAAAAAGAGTGTTACAAATAGTTATATTTCTATATAGTAGTAATGGTATATCAGAAAAAGGAATATCAGGCACGGGAGCAAGATGCTTCCACTGCCATACCTCATAACAAACATAAGGAATATCAGGCACGGGAGCAAGATGCTCCCACTGCCATGCTTCATAACAAACATAATGACAATGCACGACTATTACAATGATCACCTAGATAGCTAAAATTTAGACTATGAAAGGCATTTAACAATCCATCGTAACGCACGATTTTAGATGTGTGAATCCACTACCCCCAGTTTTTGTGTTCAGAGCAAACAAGAATTTTTCAGATAGATACACAGATCGGGGTAACAATAAATCCTTACATCCTTGCCAAAATCATTGTCTAGCTCTAGCTTCCTCATTTTCTTTGATAGCGCATTCGATTTCTTCTGCATTAGCTTCGGCATAAACCCAAGCATTAGCAATATCAGTAACCCGGAGATTTGGATAATCTTTCCGCAATTCCGACTCACTCACACCCAAACGACGAGCATTAACTAATACCCATACAGGAATGCGAGTACCAGCAATACAAGCATCACCACCACAAATACCGGGTGTTTTTTCAATACCAGACCAATTATTAGCTAAACTTTGAGTTAAAAGTTGGATAGCTTGAAATTTTTCTGCCGGAGTTAATGCCAAAAGTTGGGATTCTAAATCTTTTAATTTCATCTTAATTGAGTTCTCAATAAATTGCTCAGTGGGAGCATCCTGCTCCCGTTGTCAGAAATCACAATAAATTCTTTTGGTGCGTTACGCTTCGCTTAAACACACCCTACATATTCTGTATTAGCTTCAGCTAATGAATCCTACCTTCAAGTGACATCTTCATACAAATTATCAATGCTAGTCCGAAAGTCAATACTTGCCTGGTGAATTTCACTGCTTTGAGTGTAAGTGTGCAATACCCAAAGACCTTCAGCATTACGACGAAAGCATTCTACACGTTGGCGTTTTTGGTTAATTAAAACGTATTCTTGCAAAGTTGGTAATTGCTGATAGTTGGCAAATTTGTCACCGCGATCGAATGCTTCAGTGCTTTCCGATAAAACTTCCACTATTAAACAAGGATATTTTTTATGATTTGGCAAAGCTTTATCTCTGGTGTCGCAAGTTACCATAACGTCGGGATAGTAGAATGTATTGGTAGTTTCTATATGAGCTTTCATATCCGACATATAGACACGACAACCACTGCCTCGCAGATAATTTCTTAACAGTGCAAATAAGTTTCCAGCAATAGTGACATGGGCATCACTAGCACCTGCCATTGCGTATACTTGTCCATCAATATATTCGTGCTTAATGGGACTGAGTTCTTCCTCTGTTAGATATTCTTCAGGAGGAATATAATTTGTGTTTTGGTTAGCAATCATGGTTTTGGAGAAGGTTTAATGAGTACAACAACTTTTAGCGCGATCGCTTAATAATTTTGTACTTATTTCATTGTAACAATATTTTTGAAATTGGTATTACTTTGATGTTTTTTACCTATATTTAATCATTTTTCATAAGTTAATTGGTAGGCTATTTATTTTTGATAAATGGTGTTATATAAAAGAAGTTAAAGCCATAAATAAACAACTTAATATTTAGCTATTTTTAGGGTGTGTTTTGCTAGCGCAAAGCTCCGCTAAACGGCTAAGAGCCGACATGTTTGCAGAGCATTCCGTAGGAAAAAGCGCTAGCGTAACACACCAAAACCCTATATCTATTGTCAGTGCTTAAGTCCTGCCGATCATTGAGATACTACAAAGTACAGTTAATACTTCTCCATTCGGCCAATTCTCCTTTTCAGAATCTGAATAATAACAGTGAATGCTGCTCCTACAACACCAAAACCTAAACTTAAAAATAGTGCTTGAGTCAATGGATGGAAATTGTTAGAAGAAAAGGGTAGTAATAGAGGTTTTCCGGGTTCTGGTGAAATTATAACTGACGGGCAAGATTGATAAAAAAATTAGCCCTATTGCTATCGCCTTTTTCCTTAAAAACCTCTGCCACATATTCCATCATTTGTATTAACTCAGAATCTATTAAATTCTGATTAGCAGCCAAGATGGGATTTATTTCTTCATCACTGGTACAATTGAGCAATTTATTGATTAAATTGAGATGGGCTTCTTGATGCTGTTTATCCATAGTTGCTAATTAATAGTACAAACGATCGCTTAAATAACAAGGTTCGTAAAAAGGCTAAAATTTATCCAACATTTAATAATTTTAAACGGCTTTGTTGCATGAAATCTAAAGGTAGTTCAGTTTCCTCTTTTCCTCCAATGATTTTGCTAATTTAACAATAGGTCAGTCCCGTTTAGATAAAAGTTATTCAATTAGATTAAGATATTCTTGTTGATTTTGTTCATCCATAAAACTTAATCAAACAATAGCTAAAACAGAATATTGAACAACTTTTGGCAATTCAATTATTACAAAATAATCAGCAGGATAAAGATAATCTTCTCCACTTTCATCTACTATTCTTAAATCACCATCTTTTGTTGCCTCTTCATCAGTTAAAACCACTTAAGTTTCAACTAAAGACTTGTTTTCTTGGCGAGTAGGTTTGATTGGTGTCGAAATGATTTGTCTGCCACTAGCAGCTTGTTTTTTTTCTAAATCTTCAACCATAGCGTGTAAATTATAATTAAAGGATTTAGCATATTCTTCTCGGTATTTATAAATTTCTGCTAATACTTCATCATCCCACATATTTATTTAATCTCCTATTAGTTCCAAAGGTGTACAAATAGTTGGTAAAGGATATCCAAATTCTAGACTAATTTGTCCTAATTTTTTCTGAATCTGGGCGTTAGCAATATGCTTACAATTCCATGTTAACAGGTAATCTAAACCATAGAATGTAGCCAGGGCAATATGTAACGCATCATTAGCAGCTTTAGGGGGTAAGTTGCTTAGAGTCAAAAATTGTTTGGCTAAGTTTTCTACTGTTAAATTTAATCCAAGTAAGGGAAAATCTTGCAAAATATCCAGTCGTTTAGTAGCTATTTCGGCATCTCCTTCAGCTACTTCATCTAAAACTACCTGAGAGATGTAAAGTGTGAACTGACTCCGGCATTTTTCCCACCAATCCATAGTAATTTGTCGATTAGCCATCAGGATTAAGTTATTACTCGATCTGAGAGTTAGATAGCCAATTATACTGGTTTCGATATATACAGTTTCAGTCACAAATTTTGTTCATCCATAATTATTCACTTTCTAATAATAACTTAATCAAACAATAGCTAAAACAGCATCTTGAACAACTTTTGGCAATTCAATTATTACAAAATAATCTGCAGGATAAAGATAATCGGCGTTGCTGAATTGAAGTATGAATGCGTGATTGTTTGGTTCTGGTCCACGCCCCCTAAATCTCCCAAAATTGGGGGACTTTTAGAGTTTTATTCCCCCCAAAATTGGGGGGCTAGGGGGGCTTGCATCATACCCAGCATCAGCAACGCCAGATAATCTTCTCCACTTTCATCAACTATTCTTAAATCACCATCTTTTGTTGCCTCTTCATCAGTTAAAGCTACATAAATTTTATGTAATTCCAAAGAAGCAGGATAATCTTTATTTTTAATACAAACTGCAAATTGAGCTTCAGATTTCAGATTATTCATATCCCTATTCCCTCTTTTCTAATGTTAAAATTAGAATATAAAATCATTATCGCCGTGAAAGCATGAAACATCTGGACATAGACAAAACCAATATCGATCTAACAGTAATTATTAACGAAATTGCTGCTAACCAGTCTGAAGTTGTCATTACCCGCCAAGGTTTGCCAGTTGCTCGTATTGTTCCTTATACTATTTCTAACCCATCTACAAAAAATTATCCATTACGAGGAATGCCAATCAAAATTGCTGCTGATTTTGACGAACCGATGTCTGAACTTTGGGATGCTTTGGAAAAATAATTTTACTCAGTAGTCATATTTTTAATATGATTTCTCAACCATTCATTGACTAAAATTTGTACGTCAATTTTTCTCTGTTCAGCAATTTTAGTGATAAATTGTTCGACATCTGGTTCAAGATAAATGGAGTAATTAAACTTAGCATCGGGATGGTAGAACTTGCCTTGTTGTGCTTGGTAAAAATCGTATTCTGATTTCATAATTGCCTCTGTTGATAAACTTGAGTTTCAGTTAAAGTAGCTTTACGAGCTGAAATAATCCGAATTAGATAGGAGGATTTATTGATTTCTTTCTTAGAGGATATCTGAAAAGTTTTTTGATACTGAATTTCGCCCCCCGAGCAAGCCAATTCTGGGGGGAACAAGAGTCAATTTGCTTTTAAAAGTCCCCCAAAATTGGGGGATTTAGGGGGCTTGGATGATGAAAGTTATTCAATTAGATGAAGTCATTGTTTATTCTTGAATCTACGAAAATAATGAAATATACTAAATTTTTCAACTTTACTCTAGAAAAACTAATACCAAAAATTCATGCCTGGTTAAAATTCCTGATAATTAAACTAAAAAACAATTCCAAATAACCATTTTAATTGTAGCAACTTTCCTAAGTATTTTATATAGCTCAATTTCACCTGCACTGACCCAGGAAAAACCTGTAACTATCCAAGTATTAATGTCAGCTATCACAGCTACTCAATTAGAACCAATTCAAACAAACTTTAACAAAACTCACCCAAATATTAATTTAGAAATTGTCAAAGCTCCTAACGATACTAATTTAGTAGAAGACCTTTATACATCCTCTTTTTTACTAGGAGATTCACCATACGACCTAGCTTATATGGATACAGTTTGGGTGCCAAAATTTGCTGCTGCTAATTGGTTACAAGACCTTTCAGAAAAAATCGATAAACAACAATTACAAGAAACATATTTGTCAGGAGATATAGAAGGAGGAACTTACAAAAATAAACTTTATTGGATGCCATTAATCTCTAATGGAGGTATGCTTTATTATCGCACGGACTTATTAAAAAAAGGGGGATTTGAACCTCCTAATACCTTTGAAGAGCTAATCAAAATATCACAAGAATTACAACAACAAGGATTAGTTGAATGGGGATATCTTTGGCAAGGTAAACAATATGAAGGTTTATCCGCAATGTTTATGGAAATTCTCAAAGGTTATGGAGGTTTTTGGGTTAACCCAGAAACAAATGAAGTAGGTTTAGATAAACCAGAAGCGATAGAAGCAGTAGACTTTTTACGCACAACTATTACCGCAGGAATTTCTCCTCCTGGAGTAACTACTTATGCAGAAGAAGAAACTCGTCGTTTATTCCAAAGTGGTAAGACAGTTTTTCTGCGCAATTGGCCTTATGTATATCCATTAGCATCAAAATCAGAAATAGCTGGAAATTTTGCTATTAAACCAATGGTTCATGCTTCAGGAAAAGAAAGTGGAGCTTGTTCGGGTGGATGGGGGTTAGGAATAGTTAAAAGTACAAAACATCGAGAGGAAGCATGGGAAGTTATTCAATACTTCAACAAACCAGAAGTTCAACGTAAGTTTATTTTAGAAACAGGTCTTGTTCCTGCCAGAAAATCACTTTTTAACGACAAGATTTTAGTAGCAGAATTTCCTTACTTACCAAACTTATTTCCAGTAGTTGAAAATTCTGTATTACGTCCTCCCATTGCTCAATATGCTCAAGCTTCAGATATTTTACAACGTTATCTTAGTTCTGCTCTGACTGGTTCCCGTACTCCAGAATTAGCAATGAAAACTGCTGCAGCAGAAACTCGTGCTTTGTTAGGAATTTGAATCAGGTAGTGTGGGGAGTGTGGGGACCCACCCCTAACCCCTCCCTGGAGGGGAATATAGAGAGAGATTTGGTAATGGTACTCAGATGGAACATTTTTTTATACAATAAGCGGATTTGATGTTAAACCCATAATGGCAAAGATAATTATAATTTTAGAGCTATTTTTAGAATTAAAGATGCTCTTATTTTGAACTTATATAAGCTAATTTGTAGAAAAAAATCATTGATGTTTGTGCTACTTTTTCTATTAAAAATTGACCTGCGGAATATAGGTTATATATCTTTCTAGAAGTAGAATTCACCAACTTATACCAAATCTCAAAAAGTTTGCTATATATTTTTGCAGTGGCGAGGTAGGGACTTGTGAGATGGTAATCAAATATAACATTATTATTCAGAAATAGTATTAGCTCTGTAATTCAGCAACAAAAAGCTATCAGTTATTCCCAACTTATTCCTAAAAAACATTAGAGACTAATGAAAATAAATACAATTGAAAAAGAGAAAAATTAACAGGATGGCTCTTGATTTTACCAGCTATTCTAATATTACTATTCGTATTTGTTTATCCCATTAGCCGAGCTTTTTGGTTAAGTCTATTCACAGAAAATTTAGGTACCGAATTAAAGCCTATTTTTTCCGGCTTAACCAACTACAATCGAATGTTAAATGATGGTCGTTTTTGGCAAAGTTTATGGAACACTACAATATTTACAACCATCTCCATTTTTCTAGAATTAATATTAGGAATGAGTATCGCTCTTATCTTAGATAAATCATTCCGAGGACGAGGTTTTGTTCGTACTGTTAGTCTCATTCCTTGGTCATTACCAACCGCAGTTATGGGATTAGCTTGGGCATGGATTTTTAATGACCAATTTGGCATAGTTAATGACCTACTTTTCCGTTTAGGATTAATTCAAACTAATATTACTTGGTTAGGCGATCCATTCAGAGCAATGTTAGCATTAATTATTGCTGATGTTTGGAAAACAACCCCATTTATAGCCATTATTTTATTAGCAGGATTACAATCTATTTCTTCTGATTTATACGAAGCTCATGCTATTGATGGTGCTAACTCTATTCAAAGTTTTCGACAAATTACAATCCCATTATTAATCCCACAAATAGTAATTGCTTTATTATTCAGATTTGCTCAAGCATTTGGTACTTTTGACTTAGTACAAGTAATGACTGGAGGTGGACCTGCTGGAAAAACAGAAACAGTTTCTATCTATATATATGCCACTATTAGACGTTATTTAGACTTTGGTTATGGAGCTTCTTTAGTAGTAGTAACATTTTTATTATTAATTCTTGCTGTGGCGATCGCTAGTGTCGCCATGGGGAAGTTAAAAGTTAAAAGTTAAAAGCGAGTGTGTAATTCTGAGGTTTTCTCAAATGCTGGAATTTGCCCCCCTAACCCCCCAACTTTAGGGGGAACTAAGACTCGGAAAGTCTGCCAGATTACCTGCAACTCCCCCAAAAATGCTGGATTTTGCCCCCCTAACCCCCCAACTTTAGGGGGAACTAAGACTCGGAAAGTCTGCCAGATTACCTGCAACTCCCCCAAAAATGCTGGAATTTGCCCCCCTAACCCCCCAACTTTAGGGGGAACTAAGACTCGGAAAGTCTGCCAGATTACCTGCAACTCCCCAACTTTGGGCTTTCCTCAACTCAAAGTCCCCCAGAATTGGGGGATTTAGGGGGCTTTCCTGAACTCATTTGGTAGTAGTAACATTTCTATTATTAATTCTTGCAGTGGCGATCGCTAGTGTCGCCATGGGGAAGTTAAAAGTTAAAAGTTAAAAGCGAGTGTGTAATTCTGAGGTTTTCTCAAATGCTGGAATTTGCCCCCTAACCCCCAACTTTAGGGGAACTAAGACTCGGAAAGTCTGCCAGATTACCTGCAACTCCCCCAAAAATGCTGGAATTTGCCCCCTAACCCCCAACTTTAGGGGGAACTAAGACTCGGAAAGTCTGCCAGATTACCTGCAACTCCCCAAAAATGCTGGATTTTGCCCCCTAACCCCCAACTTTAGGGGGAACTAAGACTCGGAAAGTCTGCCAGATTACCTGCAACTCCCCCAAAAATGCTGGATTTTGCCCCCCTAACCCCCCAACTTTAGGGGGAACTAAGACTCGGAAAGTCTGCCAGATTACCTGCAACTCCCCCAACTTTGGGCTTTCCTCAACTCAAAGTCCCCCAGAATTGGGGGATTTAGGGGGCTTTCCTGAACTCATTTGGTAGTAGTAACATTTCTATTATTAATTCTTGCAGTGGCGATCGCTAGTGTCGCCATGGGGAAGTTAAAAGTTAAAAGTTAAAAGCGAGTGTGTAATTCTGAGGTTTTCTCAAATGCTGGATTTTGCCCCCCTAACCCCCCAAGTTTGGGGGGAACTAAGACTCGGAAAGTCTGCCAGATTACCTCCTACTTCCCCAAAAATGCTGGATTTTGCCCCCCTAACCCCCCAACTTTAGGGGGAACTAAGACTCGGAAAGTCTGCCAGATTACCTGCAACTCCCCCAAAAATGCTGGATTTTGCCCCCTAACCCCCAACTTTAGGGGGAACTAAGACTCGGAAAGTCTGCCAGATTACCTCCTACTCCCCCAAAAATGCTGGATTTTGCCCCCCTAACCCCCCAACTTTAGGGGGAACTAAGACTCGGAAAGTCTGCCAGATTACCTCCTACTTCCCCAAAAATGCTGGATTTTGCCCCCTAACCCCCCAAGTTTAGGGGGAACTAAGACTCGGAAAGTCTGCCAGATTACCTCCTACTTCCCCAAAAATGCTGGATTTTGCCCCCCTAACCCCCCAAGTTTGGGGGGAACTAAGACTGGGAAAGTCCGCCAGATTACCTCCTACTTCCCCAACTTTGGGCTTTCCTAAACTCAAAGTCCCCCAGAATTGGGGGATTTAGGGGGCGCTATATTGGTATAGTCTTTTAGAGAAATCACCTTATCTATACAATGTAGCCTCAGAATTGAGAGACTAGGGAGACTAAAGAGCAACACGCCTAATTTCTGCTAAAACTTTCGGCAAATCATCGATCACCTGTTCATTTCTGAATCTCAGCACTTTATAGCCATATTCCGCTAATTTAGCAGTTCTATCATCGTCATAATCAGTCTGGTGAGTGTGAATTTCTCCATCAAGTTCTACAACTAACTTACAAGAAGGACAATAGAAATCCAAAATAAAATTTCCTACGGGATGCTGAGAGCGAAAACGTAATCCTTCCAGTTGCTTATTTCGTAGTGCTTCCCACAAAAGAGCTTCTGCTGGAGTCAAATTTTTTCTTAAATTCCGTGCAGCTTGTTCTATTTCTGGAGTTGTACCGCGAATTCTATTTCTATGGTTATTTTTCACTTCCTGAAATTTTCTTTCTTAAACTTATCTGTTTGCTTTTGAACTTAATCTACAATACTTTAAAATAGCCGTGCCCAACTTTGGGCTTTCCTGAACTCAAAGTCCCCCAAAATTGGGGGATTTAGGGGGCTTTTAGAGTTTGCTGGTGAGGTCAATTCAGGGGAACTATTTTCATCAAAGTCCCCCAAAATTGGGGGATTTAGGGGCTTTTAGAGTTTGCTGGTGAGGTCAATTCAGGGGAACTATTTTCATCAAAGTCCCCCAAAATTGGGGGATTTAGGGGGCTTTTAGAGTTTGCTGGTGAGGTCAATTCAGGGGAACTATTTTCATCAAAGTCCCCCAAAATTGGGGGATTTAGGGGGCTTTTATAGTTTGCTGGTGAGGTCAATTCATCTTTCATTAATTGATAATGGATAATTGATAATTACCTCTGGTTAAAACCGAGAGGATTGAATATAAGGAAATATTATTTCTTCTCTTGGTTGATTGGATATGGCGAGGGGACCGTTCCCTCCGGGACGCTACGCGTTAACGTAGTTGTGCGTTAGCAAACGCCATCCCATCCTACGGAATGCTCCGCAAACAACCGCTTTTTTCCCCTTAAAAGGGGAGGCTTTAAACCATAATTATTTAATTACTAATTATTAATAATTAATAATTCGGTAAAATAAGGAATAAAAAATGTCTATAGCTGAAAAATCATCATCAAAAAATCGATCGTCAGTAAAAGTTAGCAGAATAATTCTGTGGGTAAGTGTAGTTTTAACTGTAATATTTTTCCTAGCTCCTGTTTTATGGCAATTACTCACTTCTTTCAAAACAAATGAAGCAATATCAGCAGTTCCTAATATCTATTTCCCAGCTCCCACCCAATTAACTTTTGACCACTATCTTAGTTTGGGTTTGAGTTTTCTCCGCTATGTTTTTAATAGTGCTTTTGTGTCTATTATTTCCACAGTTATTTGTTTAGGAATAGGAGCGCCTGCTGCTTATACTTTGGCACGGTTAAAACTCCCTGGAGAAAATATCATTCTTGCCTGCATTTTAATAGTCAGTCTATTTCCCTATGTATTATTATTTTTGGGTCTGTTAGAAATTATTAAATCTCTTGGTTTAGGTAACAACTACATAGCCCTAATTATTCCTTACACAGGAATAAATTTACCTCTGACAATTCTCGTCTTAAGAAGTTTTTTCCAACAGTTACCAAAAGATTTAGAAGACTCCGCCAAAATAGATGGTTACAACACAATTTCTATGTTGTGGAATATCATCTTACCTCTAACAATTCCAGCATTAGTAACCACAGGAATTTTAACCTTTATTTTTGCCTGGAATGAGTTTATTTTTGCCCTGACTTTTATTACTCGTTCCGAAATGTATACTATTCCCGTTGCAGTTGCTCAGATAGGAGGTACTTCTGTATTTGAAATTCCCTACGGACCAATTGCTGCTGCAACAGTAATAGGCACATTTCCTTTATTAATTTTGGTATTAATAGCTCAACGTCGAATTGTTCAAGGTATTACTGCAGGAGCTGTCAAAGGATAATGAAGTCAGTAGGGGCGAATGGCATTCGCCCGTACAACCCACATTCCGCACCACAAAATGTAGCATAAAAAACATAAGTCAAAATTCAAAATTCAAAAGTCAAAAGTTAAGAAGTAATATCATGTCCGGATAATTAGTTATAAAAAAACTTTCTCCTTCAACTCCAGTTCTTCCTCTTCCTTCCCCTCCCAGGAGGAGGGGCGAGGGTGGGTTGACTCCTGACTCCTGAGTTCCCCTCCCCTCCACGGTCGGGGTTAGGGGTGGGTTGGGAGGGGAGGGGTTAGGGTGGGTTGACTCCTGAGGACTCCGTAGTTATTTATTTATCACTGTTCAACCGGACATGATATAAGAAATAAACAGAAGTTATTTTTGTAACGGAGATTTGAGCTTCGCTCCAAAAATATTTCGCCAGTCAAGGCGAGGTTCGCGACCCAATTATTTTGATAAATATTTATGCTTACAGCGTTTTTGCCGTTCTCTAAACCACATCGTCATAACCAAAACCCTGTAAGGGCGAATGCCATTCGCCCCTACTGCCTACTGCCTACTGCCTACTCCAGCAAAAAGACTTTTGAGCGCAAACCCTACCTACTACAAATAGCTAGTCGCGATATTAAGGCAAAAAATGTTTCAGGAGCCATCATTTTACCAACTCCATAACAAGCACGTCGTCGCCATATAATTACAGGTAAGTGACCTTCTACAGCTTGTAGGTTAAAGCTAAGTTCATCATAATATTTCCAACTTTCTCCATCTCGCCATCCAACGCGATCGCAAAAATCTCCATATTGTCCACCTACACTTTCCCATATACGTTGTTGTACATTTAAGCCAAATAACCCATTACTGTAATATTCCCAAAGCCAATCAATAGTAAGAAGGTCTGTGCAGGGAAAATTTTCAATATCTACTAACTGTAGCCAACCTTCATCTTCCCGGAGGGTGACTTGCAGTAGCAACTCCCAGGTAAGTTCGTCTGCTTTTCGCCATTTTCCGGCAGCCAAAAGATTTATCAGTGGGTTATAGTCTATCCCTACTTCTGACATTGGTGCTTCTGGAGTTGCCATGGCATTTAGATTTTCTTCAATACGATATAGGGTATCTGTCAATATTTCTGGGTTAAGCTGTTCGAGGCGATAAAGTACCCACTCTAGCTGAGAATGAAGCTGAAAGCGTTCCATTGCTCCCCGGTCTAACTGAGCTTGCAGTCGATCTAGTTGTCTTTTGAGGTCTCCATTGTTTTGGTCGTGATTTATTTTATCTACTTGTGCAAAAGGTAAATTTATGGTGTTATTATCACCATTTTGATTTTTATGCTTTTGTACAATTTGCCACATTTGTCTAGCCCAGTTCAATTTTGCTTCTTCTTTTTGCTGGTATATTTCTGCTATGGAAGGGAAAGTGGTGTCTGATGTTAAATTCCAATTACAGACAGAGCAAAATTCTGGGGATGTGTCAATGTATTCTGTGCCACAGACAGGACATATTACCATACTAAAGTCAAAAGTTAAAAGTCAAAAGTCAAAAGTTAGAAGTTAGAAGTTGGAAGTGATATTTGATATCAAATCCATCCCCCCATCTCCCCATCTCCCCATCTCCCCATCCCCCCATCTCCCCATCCCCCCATCTCCCCATCTCCCCACCTCTTTCAAACTACATTTGAGATTCTTGTTCTGAAGATATCTCAGGGGGTTGATATCGAGCCAAGTTATTATTGTAAGTTCCTACAAGTTTAGGCATGAGTCGCTCAACTTCTGTAGGTGTTTCTCCAAATGAGGGCCAAACCATATATAACTTTCTAAAAGCTTCTTCAATTCTCCCTTGTTCAATGTCTTCCAGAGCATCTTTTTCTCGAATCAATTCTATTGCTACACGGTCTTGATAAGTGGGGCCAAAATGTTTAGCACCTACCATCGGAGCATAGAGGTCCCAAGATGTACTCAGAAATTGATATCTACCTGCTGCATCAGAACAAAGTTTTTCGTTATTCCGATCGATGCCACATTTCATCTCTCTAGGGTGGTCCTCAAAGCTAGAGAAATGGTCGTTTGTGTATTGGCGATAATAACCTTGAGGACCTGTGGTGCCTTCTGTTACAGCAATTGTATCCAGAAAAGCTCGTATTCTGGGTACATTGATTGGATAGGCCCAATTCTGAGTTGGCTCAATCTCAGGCATAGTAGCTATTGTTTCTGGCCATTTTTCATCGGCAGCATTGGCGCCTCCACTCACTTCTTGAAATAGTTTTAATATGGCCATAAGTAACACAAAAATAATTAATAGGCTAGAAGCTAGCTGGATGTTCAATAGTTTGGACCAATTTAAGGGCTTTTCCTGTATTTTTCGAGTAGTAGGATGATTTTCTGTTTTGTATGTAGAGGGAGCTGATTTGTTGAAGTTTTCAATATTAGGAGACAAGATCTTTTTTTGAGTATTAGGAAGTATGCCAGTTTGCCGACCAAATTTTAGCAGAGAATTAATAGTTTCTAATTTTTTATTTTGAGAATATTCTCGATTATTAGAGCGAATACCCTGAATATTTGCAAAGGCTAAAACATCTGCTTGAGTTACTTTTTTTAGTGGCTTTTTGACAAATTTCAGGAACATTTGAGCTATATATAAATGAGATGATTGATTTATAGGAGGAATTTGTTGTAACCAGATATTGATTAATTGAATGTCTGAAATTGTTTGAGGTTGATTTCTTTTTTGTACTTGTTGTTTGTACATGGTGCACCATCTGAATCTTTTAGAATTAAGCCATCAAACTAATTAGGCTAAATACAGAGATATAGGGTTTCTCAGGAAGCATAAACTATAGTTGTATTTTTCCTCCCTATTGCTTGTTGAAAAATTTACTTTACCGAATAATTAAGGTTTAAAGCATCTCCTTTAAAAGAGAAACAAGAAAAATCTTTCCCGTAAGTCAATCCTCTTTTTTTCAAGAAGAGGTAATTAACAATTAATAATTAATAATTAATAATTAATAATTGTTGAATACTTCTTCCTTTCCTCTTATGCTTAAGATAACTTCACCCAACCTATTCCTTGATAACCAAAATTAAACAATTCGGGATGTAAAATTTCCGCTAAAATTTCTAAAGAATCGACTAATCTCGGCCCTGGACGATTAAAATAAGAATTACCGTCCGTAATGTAAACTTTGCCCGATTTAACTACAGATAAATCTTGCCATTCTGGACGATTAATTAACTCCATAGTATCTTGGCGAGTACGTTCTAAATCAAAACCACAAGGCATAAAAATTATAATATCTGGATTAGCAATTAATAACTCTTCCCATTTTAACCATGGAGAATGTTTTCCCACTACTCCAAATAATGAATTTCCCCCAGCCAACTGAACTAATTCTGGTATCCAATTTCCTGCTGCCATTAGCGGATCGCTCCACTCAATACAAGCTACTTTCGGAATATCGCTAACTGGTAAATTTTGAGTTTTTTCCGCACAAGCTTTAACCCTATATTTTAACTGAGAAATTACTTCATTTCCATCCACTCCTAAACTCATTGCTACTTGTTCCATATCTGCCCAAACTTCTGCCAATAAATTAGGCTGTAATGAAATAATTTGAGGATGACTTTTAATTAAACTTCCCACTGCAGCTTCTACTTCTGCTAAACTAACGGCACAAACATCACATTGAGCTTGAGTAATAATATGAGTAGGTTCTAATTTCTCTAGAGTTTCTGTTTCTACACGGTAGACACTCAAAGCAGATTGTAATAACTCCGTAGCTCGATTATGAATTTCACGACTACTTCCTTCAGGATTAAATTTAGGCTGAGTACAAACAGGCAAGTTTCTAACTTCTGGAGGATAGTCACATTCGTGACTTCTACCCACTATAGCATCCGTTAATCCCAATGTTGCAACTATTTCTGTGGCACTAGGAATTAGAGAAACTATTTTTAATTGACTATCGATCATTTTTCCTCTTGAGTATATAGCGATCGCTTTTGTTTACTTAATAAAAAATTAAGCTTCATTATAATTGATTAATATTTTGGGATAATAGTATTTAGAACAAACCTAAATTATTTAGCTGTAGATGTCGATAAAAGATGCCAAGCAAATATTAGAAGATTATACTAATGGTAATAGAAACTTTATTGCTATAGAGCTGCCGGAAGTTGACCTTAGTGGTATTAATCTGAGTGGTGCTGATTTTAGTAATTCTGATTTGAGCGATGCTGACTTGACGAATGCTAACCTCAGTGAAGTCAATCTTAGTAATGCTAATTTGAGTGGTACAAATTTAGTAGGGGCAAATTTAAGTGAAGCAAACTTAACAAGTGCTAAACTATGTGAAGCTAATTTGAGTCATGCTAACTTAAGTTGTGCTAATCTCTCAAAAATTGATGCAAATCGTGCTTTTTTGTTTTGCGCTAATCTTTCTCAAGCTAATCTAGATAATGCTTTTCTCTTTAGTGCTAGTCTCAGTTATGCTTGTCTGATTCATGCGAAGATGAGATATATCAGTTTGATTGGTGCTAATTTATTGGGTGCAGATTTGAGTAAAGCTGATTTAACTGGTTCATATTTAATTGTTGCAGACTTGAGTAGTGCTAATCTGACTAAGGCTAATTTCAGTAAAGTAGACCTCAACAGTTCTAATTTATCCGGTGCTAATTTGACTAAAGCTAATTTTAATGGTGCTGATTTAAGTTGGGCAAATTTACTGGATACAAACTTGAGCCAGGTTAATTTAAGTCATGCGAATTTAGCTGATGCGATTTTACCGAAAAGCGACGTTGAGAGCAAGCGTGTTTTAACCAGGGGATGAAAACAAGCTAGTCGTTTAGACTAGACAACTTTAGTTGTCCTGTGATATTATCTGGATATACAAATGTTTAGACAAAAGTAAGCAGAAAGCTAGGTTTAGACTTAAGCTGACTGTGTAGGGGCACAATGACATCGTCCCCAAAGAATATATAATCTTTGGTCAGAATCATGAGAAACGAAGCAACAAGGATTTATCAGTGTTGCGTAGTATCAACTTAGAATCCCCTCGGCAAAAGCTGCGGGGAGTAGTCAGCTGATGGTTTCAATGTTAAAGACTCTGGGTCATTCAAAAATATTAAATCGAGTTTAGTTAGTAAAGCATAATTCCAGGTTTAAGGCCAATGGCGTTGGTTAATCAACATCAGAATTATGAATACCCCTTTCATTACTTGCTCCCGAACAACCCTTCAAGAATTTAGAATTTAGAAGGCGCGAATTTAGAATTACCGAATTATTAATAATTAATAATTAAATAATTCGCGCCTTGAAGCCTCCCCTTTTAAGGGGAAAAAAAGAAATAATATCTCCTTATATTCAATTCCGTAACGGTTAAAACCCGAAGTAATTATCAATTATCCATTATCAATTATCAATTAATGAACTCTCCTTTAAAACGGAATTGATTGACTAATCATGAAATTTTTTCTTCTCTTGGTCGATTGGATATGGCGAGGAGACCCGCTCTTATCAGAGCCACTCCGAAGATCGCCATCCCACCCTACGGGAAGCTCCGCTATGACCGCTTTTTATATCAAATCCGGTAGCATCGGTGTAATTAGATGGGGGACCCACCCTAACCCCTCCCTGGAGGGGAATGTGGGGGATGGGGGACCCACCCTAACCCCTCCCTGGAGGGGAATATGGGGGATGGGGGATGGGGACCCACCCTAACCCCTCCCTGGAGGGGAGAAATATTTGGTAATCGTTGAAGATGGAACATTTTTTACGTGCCGAATTAAACGGATTTGATATTATCCCCTTAAAAGGGGAGGCTTTATACCACAATTTTTCGGTAAACGAAATAATCTGTAGGGACGTTGCATGCAACGTCCCTATCTGTTCCCTCCATACCTATTCCTACAGCCACAAAAATCATAGTTAAATTCACCAACGCCCCTAAGTTTTTTGACAATAAATTTTAAGTAGTTATCACCAGCTATGATAATGTTTGGATAATTATTGAATTAGTGACAATAATCTCATGAGTAATATTTATGTGTTCCACGAAGGCAGAGGAGACAATGGGTGGCTTTGGTCTAATACCTTTGATGGTTCTGAATGGGTTGGCGACCAAAAAGTACCCAATACAGGTATTACTGCGGGTCCATCAGCAGTAGTATACAATGACCAAATCTATGTGTTTCACCAAGGCCGGGAAGATAGTGGCTGGCTTTGGTACAATGTTTTTGATGGTTCTGAATGGGTTGGCGATCAAAAAGTACCTAATACAGGCATCAGCGAGGGTCCATCAGCAGTAGTATACAATGACCAAATCTATGTGTTTCACCAAGGCCGGGGAGATAGTGGCTGGCTTTGGTACAATGTTTTTGATGGTTCTGAATGGGCTGGTGACACTGAGGTCAAGAAAACAGGAATTACTGCCGATCCATCAGCAGTGGTATACAATGACCAAATCTATGTGTTTCACCAAGGCCGGGGAGATAGTGGCTGGCTTTGGTACAATGTTTTTGATGGTTCTGAATGGGCTGGTGACACTGAGGTCAAGAGAACAGGAATTACTGCAGGTCCATCAGCAGTAGTATACAATGACCAAATCTATGTGTTTCACCAAGGTCGGGGAGATAGTGGTTGGCTTTGGTACAATGTTTTTGATGGTTCTGAATGGGTAGGTGACACTGAGGTCAAGAAAACAGGAATTACTTCGAGTCCATCAGCAGTGGTATACAATGACCAAATCTATGTGTTTCACCAAGGCCGGGGAGATAGTGGTTGGCTTTGGTACAATGTTTTTGATGGTGCTGAATGGTTAGGCGATACTGAGGTGCGAGGAACAGGTCTCACTGACGATCCAGATGCAGTTGTAATGTAGAAGAAAGGCAGAAGGCAGAAGGCAGAAGGCAGAAGGGATAAAGTTTTGGCGTTGGTGAATTTAGCTATGATTTTCGTGGCTGTAGGAACAGGTATGGAGGTAGGGATGTTGCATGCAACGTCCCTACATATCTTGATTACAGTTCGCCCAAATATCTTAATTCTTATGTTGATTCACCAATGCCAGTTTTTTTATGACTGATTATCCGGAAATGATATAACATTCTTTTTTCAAATTGGTATTAGGTTTCGCGATCGCTCAAACAATTGCTCAAAAGCATAGCGGTTTACAGAGCTTTGCAAGTTGATGAACCACATCTTCACAAACAAAACCTTGTAGGGACGTTCCATGGAACGTCATCACGCGCCCCCTAAATCCCCCAATTTTGGGGGACTTTTACTAGCTAATCGATTCTTGTTCCCCCCAAAATTGGGGGGCTAGGGGGGCAAAATTTAGTATTAAACAACTTTTCAAACATCCTCTCAATAATAAATTTGTAGAGTTTTATAGCAGTGTAAGTAAAGGGTACAGAAAGTTCAAAAGTTTGAAATCAGAGAACGCAATATTTTTCCTTTTTCCTTCTTTCCTCTTCCCTCTTCCTTCTGACGGTGAATCAAAGTTTGTCAAAAGGAATCAATAATAAACTTCCCTTTATGGGAAACTTTTGGGGATTTTTGTTACTAAACCGCCAATATTGCTGATAATTATTCAAAAAGTTTTGCCCTAAAATTCCATCCACTTCTAATAATTTCAATACAGGGGAGGATAAAATCACCGTTTCTAAATTTGTGAGTTGATAATTTCCCATTTTAACTTTAGTTAAAGAGGCATATTCTGCCATTTCTATGCCACAAAAACCTTGCACTCGAATTTCCTGTCTCTCAGCAACAGAAATATTTAACTGACTGGCTAATTTTTGAGAAATAAAAATACTTTCTGCCCCCGTATCTAACATAAAAATAAACGGACCTTTGCCATTAATTTCTACCTCAGCTAACATCACACCTAATTTAGTTTTAAGTGGAATAACATCATCAATATTTGCACTAGGTATTGGAGTAGGAGGCAATAATTTTAATTCTTGAGTTTGAGGATGAATTTCTACATCAAAATTACTCAAAATATCCATGCCTAAAACTCCGGATAATCCCTCTGGCATGATAGTAGTAGTAAATTCTAAAGCTGTTAACCCTTCTACTTTGACATTATCAATTTTTAACAGGGGTAAACTATGCAAATTAGCTTTCATTTCTGGACATTCATCTCCCGCTACTGCATAGGTTAAAAGTTCTTGCGGTACTGGTTTTCCCGTTAAACCTAATTCTTTTACAGTTTCTGTGGCAATAATGGAAGTAGAAGCACCCGTATCTAATAAGAAATTACCTGATTTTTTTCCCAGAGTAGCTGTTACAGTAAAAGCTGTTCCTCCTGCTAAAAATTGAAAAGGGATAGTTGCTTTACCTGTGACTTTTGGGCGGGGTAAATTTAAACCTTCTAATTCTACAATAGCTCCAATTTTTATGTATTTATGAATAGTATTTTCTGCAATTTCAGGACTTACACAAAGTTGTCTATTGTCTCCTATATTTTGTTTAGGTGTGTTGCCATATATCCTACTGGATTTCTGATTGGCTAGAGCTAAATTTTGGGAAAAAATAATAGGTTTTGATATAACTAAATTATGGGAAAAAACTTGGCAGCTAATAGAGCTGAAAATAATAGCTGCAATACTCCAAAATTTGTTCATAGTTGTTAATTAGCGCTTGCTGAATAAATCTAAAAGGATTGATAGATAAAGGTTGTAGCATTTTTAGGTCTAAAAAAACTGTTAGCTTTCCGGTGGAAAAAACTCAAAAAGCTAGTATTTTGGGACGATTATGGCAGAAAAATCTTGGGACAATTCTTACTCCTACCTCCTCTATAATTCCCATTTCTCCTGACTCCTGACTCCTGACTCCTGACTCCTGATTCCTACCCTCACCCATAAGACTTTTTTGAGCAAACCCTAATTAATCTGGCGATCGCTTTCTAAAGTATCTAACAAGGTCTTGAGTATGAGATAGGTTGAAGTTGCTCCTGGGTCTTGATGACCGATGCTGCGATCGCCTAAATAACTTGCTCTTCCTTTCTTGGCTAACATCGGAATCGTATTTTTCATCCCCTGTTCAGCAGCATCTACAGCTTGTTTCAAGCTCTCCACTAAACTACAACCATTTCCCGCTGCTTCTGTAAAAGTATCTGCTGCAGGTGACAAAGCATCTAACATGGTTTTGTCTCCCAAGTTAGCTTTACCTCGCTGCACCACTCCCTCAACTGCTGCTACTAATATTTTAGCCATATCTTCTGTAGTTATTTCCGACTTCCCCGCTACTACAGCACTTATTCGCAAAAATAAAGTGCCATATAGAGGTCCGCTAGCACCACCTATAGAAGAGATTAAAGTCATACTCACAGTTTTGAAAATACTGCCGATATCTTTGTCAGTAACAGTGGGTAGTTGAGTTACAACTTTCTGAAAGCCACGATTCATATTAATGCCATGGTCAGCATCACCAATGATGGCATCTAATTCTGTGAGATAATCTTTCTTTTCTTGTAACACTGTTGCTACTGCTTGTAGCCATTGGATAATTTGCTCTTTGTTTACCATAGTTAAGAAAAAGTTTTGACAAGGTATAAGTTTATCTTAAATCTATGAGTCCAGACATATCAAGAAAATTTTCAACAATTAATAATTAGGGTTTGCGCTCAAAAGTCTTTTAGTAGGAGACAGGAGACAGCAGGGAAGAGGGAAGATGTGGGGAGAAATAATATCAAATCCGGTTGAATACTGATTATACCAAATCCGTTTAATTCGGTATATAGCAGTCGCCACTATAGTTAGGAAATCGGGTAATTATGATGATTTATGACGCGAGCAAGATGCTCGCACTAATTGTCCTAACCGCCTTGGCGGTTACTATAAAAAAATCTTCCATCTTCAACTATTACCAAATATTTCTCCATCTCCCCTACTCCTCACTCCCCCACTCCCCTACTCCCCCACTCCCCTACTCCCCTACTCCCCCACTCCCCTACTCCCAACTATACAATAACTAGCCCTAGTTGACCAACAATATACTCTTTAACCGACTTCGCCCCATCTAACTGCAACACATAACGAGCGATCGCCTCTATCTGAGACCCATTTAACTGAGAAATCACTTTCTTGACCATAGATATTGCTGGTGGAGCTACACTCAACTCATCCACTCCCAACCCTAACAAAATCGGTACTGCTAGCGGACTCGATGCCAACTGACCACAAACAGTCACCGAAATGCTAGCCTGATGAGCAGCAATGACAGTTTGCTGAATTATCCGCAATACTGCAGGTTCCAAACCATCGGCAAGATGAGCAACTTTTGAGTTAGTGCGGTCAGCCGCCATTACATATTGACTTAAATCATTTGTACCAATACTGAAAAAATCTACTTCCTGTGCCAACTGGTCAGCCATCATCGCTGCTGCTGGTACTTCTATCATAATTCCTACTTTTATATTCCCCACACCAGGAAAAGAGGGAAGTTCTAGAAGTGAGTGCTCAACTTCTGTCAAAATATTCTTAGCTGCGCGTATTTCTTGCACAGATGTCACCATTGGGAACATCACCTTAATATTATGTCCGTGACTTACTCGCAGAATTGCCCGTAACTGACTCCTCAAAATTTCTGGAGTATCTAAACTTTCTCGAATACCACGACATCCCAAAACAGGATTTGCTTCTGACTCCTGCTTAATATAAGGAAGTACTTTGTCGCCACCAATATCTAAGGTACGGATAGTTAGAGGGCGAGTTCCCAGAATTTCAGCGATCGCCCGATAAGTTTCATATTCTTCTGCTTCTGTTGGCGCTGTGTTGCGTTCGAGATAAAGAAATTCAGTCCGCAATAAACCCACTCCTTCGGCACCGCACTCCAGAGCCAATTTTGTATCTGCTACCCCCAGAATATTTGCCATCAAGGGAATTTTTTTGCCATCTTGAGTAATTGCCTCTTGGGGCTGTTGAAATGTGCTGGAAGTGTGCGCTTGTTTTGCTTGTAACTCCTGCAACTGTCCCTGATTCGGTTCGACCCAAATTTCACCTGTTTCCCCATCTAAGGCAATTTGAGACCCTGGGGTTAATGACAATAACTGACCGCCTACTCCCACTACCATCGGAATACCCAACATATTTGCAATCAGCGTACTATGGGCAGTCACACTGCCAGCGCTAGTACAGATACCCAAGACTAAATTTGGTTGCAGTTGGGTTGCTTGGGAGGGGGTTAAGTCTGGAGCTACCAAAATACCAGGTTGTGACAAATTTAGAGTTCTTCTACTCGTACCTGTAAGTAGTTGTAGCACTCGTCCTCCCACATCTTTGATATCTATGGCACGCCCTTGCAAGTAGGGGTCTTCTAATTGTTGGTAAGTGGCTATCATTTCCTCAATAGCTGTTTTCCATGCTACTGCTGCACAGCAATTTTGTGCAAAAATGAGCTGATGTACTTGTTCTAACAGGGTGGGGTCTTCTATATATAATTGGTGTGCTTGAAAAATATCGGCTTGATTATTATCACTTTTATTTTGGTCAGATAGACTGTCAATTATTCTCTGAATTTCCTGTTTAGCGGTTTGCAACATTAACTGTAGGTATTGCCACTCTGCCTCGGAATTTTCTACAGGATAGTCTTCAACTTCTTCTAGAATTTCTGCTCGATCATGCACTACATTTCCAATAGCAATTCCTGGAGATGCTGGAGTTCCTACTAATTTATTATTTGTATTTGGTGTAGTTAATATTCTTGGTGTTTTATTAACTATTACTTCCTCTTCATAGAAATTATTTGCTATTAATTCTTGTATTGCTTTTAAAGCATCAACAGCTTTATTGCCCGTAGCTTTTATTTCGATCTTATCCCCTTTTTTTACTGCTAATTTCATAACTTGATTAATACTTTTTGCATTGACTATATGACTATTTTTCGTCAAGTTTTGCAGACTAATTTTAGCAGAAAAATTATTAGCTATGGCTACTAACTTAGCAGCAGGTCGAGCATGAATACCTTGGGAATTTTTTACCGTAATTTTGATTTTTTCTGACGGTGTTTCGTCATCTTTATGTTGAGTATTTTCAATATTTATTGGGATAGCTTCATCAACATTAAGCTGAGAACTTTTAGCCATTAAAGCTCCATTTGCTTCAGCTATTACCTGTTGAAGATTAGCTCCCAAAGAAGCTTGAATTATTGCAGCGATCGCTCCCTCTATCAAAGGTGCAGGACAGATTTTAATATGATTTTTTTGGGCTGGGGGGAGCAATTCTACGGCCATTTCAGCACTCATTATAGCACTGCCTAAGTCCATGAATATTACAACTCCTGCATCAGTATAAACAGATTCTATAGCCTCTTGTACTTTCAGAACATCAGTGCCAAAAGGGTTTTCTGGGTCATCTATTCCAGCAGCGATCGCTATTGGTACTCGTTCTTGGGTCATTTGTTTTGCTAGTTCTGCCACAGCTTCGGCTAATTTTGCACTGTGGGATACAAGTACAATTCCTACCTTACTTTCTGAAGAAACTGTCATTTTGTTTATCAATTTCTGATATTACTACTTGAGATACTAATATTACCAATTAATAGTTGACAATTGGCAATGGCTTTGTTGCATGAAAGTAGCGTTCTTAAAATTCATTCCGCAGCTATATCGCTGTGTTTGACGATTATTGATGTTCTATTTATCAAAATAACATGGGTCGCGTAACCCCGCCTTGACTGGCGATCGGGTTTTTGGAGAGTTGCTCAAACCCCCTACTTCCTCCTGGGAGGGTTAGGAGTGGGTTAACTTCTGACTTCTGACTTCTGACTTCGTTAACTATTGTCCAATAGTTATGACTCTACAGAGAAAGCGAACGCTGTATTTGGGGATGATTGATAATCAATTTAACTATTGTCCAATAGTTATGACTCTCCACAGAAAGCGATCGCTGTATTTGGGCATGATTGATGTTTAATTTATCTATTGTCCAATAGTTATGACTTTGCCTCAAAAGCGATCGCTATATTTGGGGATGATTAATGTTTAATTTATCTATTGTCCAATAGTTATGACTTTGCCTCAAAAGCGATCGCTATATTTGGGGATGATTAATGTTTAATTTATCTATTGTCCAATAGTTATGACTTTGCCTCAAAAGCGATCGCTATATTTGGGGATGATTAATGTTTAATTTATCTATTGTCCAATAGTTATGACTTTGCCTCAAAAGCGATCGCTGTATTTGGGGATGATTAATGTTTAATTTAACTATTGTCCAATAGTTATGACTCTACAGAGAAAGCGATCGCTATATTTGGGGATGATTGATAATCAATTTAACTATTGTTCAATAGTTATGACTTTCCACAGAAAGCGATCGCTGTGTTTGGGAATTATTAATGTTTAATTTAACTATTGTCCAATAGTTATGACTCTCCACAGAAAGCGATCGCTGTATTTGGGGATGATTAATGTTCTATTTAACTATTGTCCAATAGTTATGACTTTCCACAGAAAGCGATCGCTGTGTTTGGGGATGATTAATGTTCTATTTAACTATTGTCCAATAGTTATGACTCTACAGAGAAAGCGATCGCTGTATTTGGGGATGATTGATAATCAATTTAACTATTGTCCAATAGTTATGACTCTACAGAGAAAGCGATCGCTGTATTTGGGGATGATTGATAATCAATTTAACTATTGTCCAATAGTTATGACTTTCCACAGAAAGCGATCGCTGTATTTGGGGATGATTGATAATCAATTTAACTATTGTCCAATAGTTATTACTTTGCCTCAAAAGCGATCGCTGTATTTGGGGATGATTAATGTTCTATTTAACTATTGTCCAATAGTTATGACTCTACAGAGAAAGCGATCGCTGTATTTGGGGATGATTAATGTTCTATTTAACTATTGTCCAATAGTTATTACTCTACAGAGAAAGCGATCGCTGTATTTGGGGATGATTGATAATCAATTTAACTATTGTCCAATAGTTATTACTTTGCCTCAAAAGCGATCGCTGTATTTGGGGATGATTAATGTTCTATTTAACTATTGTCCAATAGTTATGACTCTACAGAGAAAGCGATCGCTGTATTTGGGGATGATTGATAATCAATTTAACTATTGTCCAATAGTTATTACTCTACAGAGAAAGCGATCGCTGTATTTGGGGATGATTAATGTTCTATTTAACTATTGTCCAATAGTTATGACTCTACAGAGAAAGCGATCGCTGTATTTGGGGATGATTAATGTTCTATTTAACTATTGTCCAATAGTTATGACTCTACAGAGAAAGCGATCGCTGTGTTTGGCGATTATTAATGTTCTATTTAACTATTGTCCAATAGTTATGACTCTGTAGAGAAAGCGATCGCTGTATTTGGGGATGATTGATAATCAATTTAACTATTGTCCAATAGTTATTACTTTGCCTCAAAAGCGATCGCTGTATTTGGGGATGATTGATAATCAATTTAACTATTGTCCAATAGTTATTACTTTGCCTCAAAAGCGATCGCTGTATTTGGGGATGATTGATAATCAATTTAACTATTGTCCAATAGTTATTACTTTGCCTCAAAAGCGATCGCTGTATTTGGGGATGATTGATAATCAATTTAACTATTGTCCAATAGACATCTCCAAAATAGAAAATAAGGTAAAATTATCAAAACCATTTATGTATACAGTCTCCCAAATGAATCCAACTTTAGAATATATTTCTAATCATCCACTCATAAACAAAAAGAATTATTGGTATTACTTATGAACAGCTAATAAAATTAATAGAAAATGCCCAAAGAATAGAATCAGAAAAAAAGGAGGCGATGTAGCTGCCGCACTTGCTCCGCCAACGCCAAAACAGAAAAAGATTAATTAAAGCAGGTGGAGGAAGAAAAAAGAATTTAACAAAGGAAGAAGAAATAATTTTAACGTGATTTTATTTACATCAAATACCAACTTTTCAAACATTAGGAATTAACTTTGGTATAAGTGAATCAAGTGCTAATAATATTTTTCGCGCTCTGGATAGATATTCTCAGAGAATTACTGCCAGCAAGTTTATTAGAACAAGTAAAAAAAAAGTTTTAGGTATTGGAATGGGTAAAGGAGATATTAACAGAATTAGAATTAATTGTAGATAGTACAGAACAAGGTAGAGAAAGACCAAGTGAATATAAAAACTAAGAAAAATATTACTCAGGAAACAAGAAAAATCATAATGAGTAAAAATCAA
Organism: Okeania sp. KiyG1; assembly: GCF_014132355.1. GTDB lineage: Bacteria > Cyanobacteriota > Cyanobacteriia > Cyanobacteriales > Microcoleaceae > Okeania. The sequence continues at coordinate 53,429 of NZ_BLZO01000180.1, read as the reverse complement.
ATAATAACGACACCAAAAGGAACAGAAATAGTGGATGTAATAGTAGGAGAAAAATGTCCAGTAAGTGATGTAAAAATATTAAGAAAACAACAGGATAAATTTGATAAAAAACAAAAATTCAAGGAGATAAAGCTTATGAAGGAGTAGAAAGAACTACTACACCAAAAAGAAACCAAGAAAAAGAAATGCCACCAGAAATCAAAGAAAAAAATCAAGAAAAAGCCAAAAAAGAATATTTGTAGAACATGTAATAAGATTAATTAAAATATTTGGACTTGCTAGAGAAAGATTCAGATTAAAAGATAATAATTATCAAAAAGTAATTTGAACAATATGTGGTTTAGTGCGACTAAGAATTGGCTCATTTATATTAGTATAAATCATCAAAAACTGAGATAAAAATAATAAATCAAAGTCTAATAAATATTTGAATTAGTAACACTAAGTGTCTCTGATACCCATAAAACTGTACAAATTAACTATCTTCATAAGTAGCGATAACCTCCGGTTAAGCGTACGCTATCGCTCCACTAAAGATAGTTAGTATAAGCGTTTGAGTATTTTTGGAGATGTCTAATAGTTATTACTTTGCAGAGAAAGCGATCGCTGTGTTTGGCGATTATTAATGTTTAATTTAACTATTGTCCAATAGTTATGACTCTGTAGAGAAAGCGATCGCTGTATTTGGGCATGATTGATAATCAATTTAACTATTGTCCAATAGTTATTACTTTGCAGACAAAGCGATCGCTGTGTTTGGGGATGATTGATAATCTATTTATCTATTGTCCAATAGTTATGACTCTACAGAGAAAGCGATCGCTGTATTTGGGGATGATTGATAATCTATTTAACTATTGTCCAATAGTTATGACTCTACAGAGAAAGCGATCGCTGTATTTGGGCATGATTGATAATCTATTTAACTATTGTCCAATAGTTATGACTCTACAGAGAAAGCGATCGCTGTATTTGGGGATGATTAATGTTCTATTTAACTATTGTCCAATAGTTATGACTCTACAGAGAAAGCGATCGCTGTATTTGGGGATGATTAATGTTTAATTTAACTATTGTCCAATAGTTATGACTCTACAGAGAAAGCGATCGCTGTATTTGGGGATGATTAATGTTTAATTTAACTATTGTCCAATAGTTATGACTCTACAGAGAAAGCGAACGCTGTGTTTCGGGATGATTGATAATCAATTTAACTATTGTTCAATAGTTATGACTTTCCACAGAAAGCGATCGCTGTGTTTAGGGATGATTAATGTTTAATTTAACTATTGTCCAATAGTTATGACTCTCCAGAGAAAGCGATCGCTGTATTTGGGGATGATTAATGTTTAATTTAACTATTGTCCAATAGTTATTACTTTGCCTCAAAAGCGATCGCTGTGTTTAGGGATGATTGATAATCAATTTAACTATTGTCCAATAGTTATGACTTTGCCTCAAAAGCGATCGCTATATTTGGGGATGATTAATGTTTAATTTATCTATTGTCCAATAGTTATGACTTTGCCTCAAAAGCGATCGCTATATTTGGGGATGATTAATGTTTAATTTATCTATTGTCCAATAGTTATGACTTTGCCTCAAAAGCGATCGCTGTATTTGGGGATGATTAATGTTTAATTTAACTATTGTCCAATAGTTATGACTCTGCTGATTAAACCTCAAAGCTTTTACAGGTAAAAGTTTCAGCCTTTTTTACCTCAAACATTATAGTTACAGCAGTTTCCGCGCATTATGAAGTACATATGTGGAACAAGTACGGCAGCTATATACTTTCATGCAACAAAGTCATTGACAATTGATAATTCTTTACAGCGCTTTTGCTGATTGATAAACCACATCTATCTTCACAAGCAAAACCCTGTAATTTATGTCCGGATAATTAGTTAAGTATTCAACCAGACATGATATAAGGGCAAATGGCATTCACCCCTACTGTGGTCTACTGAAATGAAAACCGCTGTAAATAGTTGGGCAGAACAATCTTGGGATAATTCTTATTCCTACCTCCTCGCTCATTCCCATTTCTTCTGTCTCCTGTCTTCCCCTCCCAGGAGGGGAGGGGTTAGGGTGGGTTGGGAGGGGTTAGGGGTGGGTTGTCTCCTGTCTCCTACAAAGAGCAAAAAGACTTTCCATACGCAAACCCTAAAGACCCCATCGTAATGCCGGAGTTTTCACGGGCGCATCCCAGAATTTAATAAACTCATCATCCAATTTCAACAAAGTAATAGAACAACCTTGCATTTCTAGGGAAGTAATATAAGGTCCGATAAAATTACGGACAATGTGTAGTCCTTTTTGTTCGCAAATTTCTACTAATTTACGATAAATAATATATAACTCAGAAATAGGAGTACCACCCATACTATTAACAAAAGCCAGGATGCGATCGCCAGACTCAAATGGTTGGTCCCTCGACTCCACTTCCTGCCATTCTCCTTTATCCTCATCCCACTCCCGTAGTATCCGACTATAACCTATATCTTCAATAATAGATACAGCCAACATTTCCGCAATTTCATCGGCAGATTTCATAGACATTCGTTCTCGCCCTGGCTCCCCATGAATGCCAATACCAAATTCAATTTCGTTATTACCTAACTCAAAAGTGGGGCTACCTTTAGCAGGTGTTGTGCATGATGTCAATGCCATTCCCATACTGCGTCCGTTAAGATTGACTTTCCGGCAAAGGTCAGCTATTTGCTTCAGGCTATAACCTGCTTCAGCAGCAGCACCACATATTTTTTCTGCTAACACTGTAGTCCCGACACCGCGTCGTCCTTGAGTAAAGAGACTATCTTTAACGGCGACATCATCATCTATTAATATATTCAAGACTCGGATATTTTCTGAGGAAGCAAGTTCAGCTGCCATCTCGAAATTCATCACATCGCCACTATAATTTTTGACAATATTGAGAACACCTGCACCTGAGTTGACGACTTTAGCAGCTTCTAACATTTGGTCGGGAGTGGGAGAGGTAAAAATTTCACCAGGACAAGCAGCGTCTAACATTCCCATCCCCACAAAACCCCCGTGCATGGGTTCGTGACCGCTCCCACCACCGGAGATGATGGCAACTTTATTTTTTATCGGTGCATCAGCGCGGTAGATAAAGTGGGGATCGAAGTTGACTTTAATTAGATCGGGGTGGGCGATCGCCATACCTTGAAGGCTTTCCCGAACTAGATCGTTGGGGTTATTAATCAATTTTTTCATGGCACTTTTCTCAATTGGTTATTGTACTTATATCATGTCCGGATAATGAATAATTAATAATTAATAATTAATAATTAATAATTAAGAGTTGATAGTGGCTTTGTTGCACAAAAGACGATCTGGTAAGCTATTTTTTTGCTAGTCCCTTATATCATGTTCCCCCGGAGGGGGAGCTACGAATTGCGGATAATTACTTATAATAAAACTTTTGTTTGTAGTTGGGCTTTAGCCTCTAAAATACTTACTATTATTGCTAGAGCAAAACTACGAGCCTAATGATAACTGTTCTACCGATAGCGTAGCTCCCCTGGAAGGAGCATATGATATTACTCAAGCGATAGAACATCCGTTCCGCGAGAGCGATCGCTCACTTTCGGGAGATTGATGTTTGATTTATCTATTGTCCAATAGTTACAGCAGTTTCCGCGCATTATGAAGTACATCTCGGGAGTCTAGTCGCAGCTATATACTTTCATGCAACAAAGCCGTTGATAGTTAATAATTATTCATTCAACAATTCACGCCTTGAAGCCTTCTCTTTTAAGGGGATAAAGCGGTCGTAGCGCAGCTTCCCGTAGGGTGGGATGGCTCCGAAACCTGGGCCATATCCAATCGACCAAGAGAATCAAAAAAATCCTTAAGGGTCAATTCTCTTCTTTTAAGAAGAGGTAATTGTTAATTGTTAATTGTTAATTGCTGAAAAGGGAAAAGGTTTTTGATAGCTGATTATAGGGAAAATTGCTGAATTTGCAAAATTTTACTTCAATTTTAACATGATTTTCCTAAGTTATTCCCACAAATTTCATCAATTCTAACAAATGATTTATATTGACAAAAATATCCTCTAAACGATGGTTTGGTGAAAGAAGTTCATGGAAGGAAAAACCTAGGGGATTTTCTCCTAATAGATAGTAATATTCTAAACCGACTAAGTTAGAGATTAACCAATAACAAGAATATATATAGTTAGGGGAAAATATTTCGATTACTTTGGTTCCGGGATTGCAAAATACTAAGTTAGTTAAACCTCCACCATGAGGAGAAATTACTACTTTTGCATTTGCTAATAATGATGCTTGTTCTGTGACAGACATTGATTCTAAAGTTATGCTTTGAAACCCGATTTTTTCAAAACATTAATAATTTCATCTTCGTTAATAATCTGGCGGTTATTTGCTTGTTTTCGACTTATATATATCCGGTCGATTTTTTCAGCATTTTCTGAAGGTGGCAAAAATTCTTTTCTGAGAAAATCACAAGTCCATTTTGGCATCCAAGCAACAGAACCAGGAAAGGAAGGAACGATTAATTTTGTGGCTTGAATATGTTGATGTTTTTCGGTATTGATGATTTTTGCTTCAGGAATATCTAGAATTTTTAAGGTTTCTTTTTGGAATGGAAATTGATAGTTAATTAAAAATCTATCTATGTCGTTAAAATTTATTCCACTCTGACGCAATAATTCAATTCTGGGCAAAATATCAAACATCCAGTGAAAGTAGTTATTATTAAATATTCCGGATAAAACTGCTACTGTTCCTTCAATATTCTGAATCGGAGGTAAAGTTTGCAAGGAAAAAATAGAATGTTTACTGGGATGATTTTCTGGGGAGTCTGGGCTGAAAATCGGAAATTTTGGCGAGATGTCTCCTAATATTTTACTTTCTTTGTTTTCTGGATTTTCTGATGTAATAATAGCGGTTTGAAAATTCTTTTCATCTATCCAAAACTTGCCCTCTGGAATAATTGCTACAAATGTTGCAGGTAATTTAATTTGATTGCCAAATCTAAAACTAAAATGTACTGAGTTATCTGGTGTAATGGGTGGTTTAACTTGTAGAAAATTTTCAGGATAAATATTGATATAGTTACTTGTTTCTAAACCTTGAGTAACTGCCCATTCCCAAGTTGATTCATAAAATCCTGTAGGTGCTTTGACTTGAGAAATATTTTGCTGAGGATTAGCTGTAGGTTGCTGTTTTTGCTTGAGGATATTATCAATTTTATCCCTTAATTCTGGTTTGACTTCCCTAGCTTTTTGCAGACATAAATAACCTATATCTAATATTTGGTCTTTCACTACTAATTGAAAACTTTTATTGGCAACTAAAATTTTACCTAACTCCAAATAAATTTCAGCATCTTGGTGATTTTGTAAAGCCATGAATAAGCTGGCATGAGAAGTAATTTTTCCCTCGAAGTTTAGATAAGCTTGAATAAAATTTGGTTGTGTTTCAATAGCCGTTTTTAATCGAGCGATCGCTTCTTCCAACTTCCCCTGTTTTAACAGAATAATTCCCCAATTCCCCCAAGCAGGTGTATAATTTTGTTGAATTTTTATAGATGACTGACAACAAACTTTTGCTTCCTCCAAATAATTCATTGCAGAAAAACATAACCCCAAATTTTCATAAACTTCGAGACTGTTGGGTTGAATTTCCAGCATCTTTAAATAATAAGAGATAGCTTTCTGAAATTCTCTGAGTCTCTGAAATAAACTTGCCAAATTTTGATAAGCTGCGAAAAATTCTGGCTGGAGTTCGACTGCTTTTTCCCAACATTCTATTGCCTCCTCTTCTCTGCCTTGATAAGCAATAGCATTACCCAAATTATAATAAGTTTCTGCTTCAGTATTATTAACTTCAATAATTTGCCAATAAATTTTTTCTGCCAATTGTAACTTTCCCGAATTAAGATATTGAATTGCTGTAGTTTCTAATATTTCAATTAACTCCGTCATCCAGACATCAAATTCATCTGGAGTTGCCTCCGTCATTGCCGATAACCAAACAGTTTGAGCAGCAACTTCTTCTCCTTGCAAAAGTAAAGCTAATCCCAAATACCAATAATTTGACTTAATATTTGGATTAATCTGAATGGAAGTTTCATATAAATTTATTGCCTGACTATAGTCACCTTTTGCTAAATATTTCAATACTTTTTCTTGGGAATTATTTATATTCATAGCTAGAGAACAGGGAACAGAGAACAGAGAACAGGGAACAGAAGACAAATAAAGATAGGTTTAGGTGTACCTCATTAGGTTGAGAAACGCTATATTGGTATTATATTGGTAGATGCCAAATTCATCAGAAGTTGCATAGAATAAAATTCTAATCAGAGTTGACTTGTAGATAAAAACAGAAATACTTACAGGACTTACGCACAGACACTAAATTCAGTGAGGGCGTTAGCGAAGCTTTGCGTTAGCAAATGCCATTCGCCCCTACAGGGGATTATTTATATTCATAGCTAGAGAACAGGGAACAGGGAATAGAAGACAAATAAAGATAGGTGTAGGTGTACCTGATTAGGTTGAGAAACCGCTATATTGGTATTATATTGGTAGATGCCAAATTCATCAGAAGTTGCATAGAATAAAATTCTAATCAGAGTTGACTTGTAGATAAAAACAGAAATACTTAATTATTTACTCCTATTGACCACCATGATTTTCTGCTGACTCCTGACTCCTGACTCCTGACTCCTTATTTAATATTTTATAGATAAATGGATGAAATTATTATCGTCGAACATAATCCAGACTGGAAATTGATGTTTCAGCAAGAAGCTACACACATCCGTGAACTTTTAGGAGAATCTCTGATTAATCGTATCGAACATTTTGGCAGCACATCAGTACCAGGTTTAGCTGCAAAACCTATTATTGATTTATTGATAGAAGTATCTTCACTTGAGGAAGCAAAACAAATAGCTATTCCTCAGTTAAAACTCTTGCGGTATGAATATTGGTTTGATAACCCCGACCCTCAACGGATGTTTTTTGTCAAAGGTCTACCACCTAACGGTCCACGCACTCATCATGTCAATATCGTCGAAGCAGACAGTATATTTTGGGAGTGTTTAATATTTCGAGACTATCTTTGTCAGCATCCAGATGAAGCAGCACGCTATGCACAATTAAAACGTAATCTTGCTCAACGCTTTTCGAGCGATCGAGAAGCATACACAACAGGAAAAACGGATTATATTAAGTCTGTCATGGAAAAAGCACGACTTCAATAATAATAATTTTCACATATTCAGGACTTACGCAAATTGACTTTTAGAACACCATTTGTAGGGGCGAATGGCATTCGCCCTCCCTATATGTAGAGCCTCTGCGTAAGTCCTGATATTGATAAAGATATGGAAATTCAACAAGCTGAAGTGGAAGTAAGTTTTAATTTCGAGGGAGAAGGTAATCTATATATTACTAAAGCAAAAGCTGGTGCTTATTTCATGGTAAAATTAGTCTTGAAACCTAAACAATCAGAAAATGAGTAGACAGCTAGAGCTAGAAAAATCTATTGTTTTAATTACCAGTGCTAATGAGAGAAAAGCAAATGTTATTGGTACTGGATTTCCTTTTTATACTGAACAAAATTCAACTTATTTGTTGACCTGCGCTCATGTTGTTGAAGATGTGGGTGTTCAATAATTGATAATTGATAATGGATAATTGATAATTACCTCTCCCTAAAAGGAAGAGGATTGAATAAAAGGAAAATTTTTTCTCTCTTGGTCGATTGGATATGGCGAGGAAACCTCGCCATCCCTCGACCGCTTGTTTCTCCTTTAAAGGAGAGGCTTTAAACCTTAGTTATTCGGTAAAGAAAGTGTATTGGTGAATAGTATTCCCGCAAAAGTTATAGGAATAGGAGATATTACGGGTTTTGATTTGGCAGTTTTGCAAGTTAAATATCTCAATAATATCCCACCATTTCAGCTTATAAATTTATCCCAGGGAAAAAATAGAAAATTTCAGATAGCAGGTAATTATTTCTATGGTGAAGAGAAAAAAAGAAGCCTCCAAATTGTTGATGGAGTTTTGGGCAAAACAAGTTTCCTAACCCAAAATAATCAAAAGGTTATAGCTTGGAAGTTGTTAATAAATGAAGGTTATCGCCTCCGTCAAGGTTATAGTGGGGCACCTGTAGTTGATTTGGAAACTGGTCATGTATTGGGTATAGCTACCAATATGGAGAAAGATGGAGCGGAAGGACTTGCTATTTCCATAGAAGCTTTAAAACATATTTGGCCGGAAATGCCTCTTGCTATTTCAAAACAACTTCAAACAGAAGCTTATATATCTACAGATTCAAAGGAAAATGATACTCCTGTTCAAGGTCAAGATAAGGCTGTTGAATCAACTCCAAATTCTATTCCTCAGCTCCCCAAAGAACTTTCCCAAGAAGACTACATTTACTTGAACAACTTGCTCGCATCAGGAAGATGGCGACAGGCAAATGAGATAACTAGAAAAATCGTTCTGAAAGCAGCCAACGGAGAAAAAGAAGGCTACCTTACCGACAAGCAAATTCAAAACTTTCCTTGCCAAGTTCTGGAAATTATCGATCGCTTGTGGGTAAACTACAGCGATGGACATTTTGGGTTTAGTGTCCAGAAAAGAATCTTCAATGAATGTCAAAAAGAGCCACAAGCATTTGGCGATCGCGTCGGTTGGCGCGTCCAGAAGCTTTGGATTTCTGCAAGCCAGGTTGTTTATACTCCTGCCAATACACCAGATGGTCATCTTCCTTGGGGAATTATGCCAGTTCTGGTAATGGATAATGTAGCTTTGGATGCCTTTGTTGGAGGTTTACGAACCATCAGCAAAACAACGATACGAGAGGATTGGCAAAAGCAACTTCTGGCAGATTTTATGGGATTTAGCCTATCTTTACTCGGTGATAACTTTGATAAAGAGGAATTTAAGAGAAATCTGGAATACGAACTTTCTCACGATGAAGCTTGGTGGGAGAAACAGAGATTAGAAGAGTTAAAAGTCTTTAAGCTTTTTTCCCTACTGACAGCTTGTCTTAAGCTATAGCCACCAAAGGTAGCTTCTGGCTTTGACCTCACTCTAGCAATAGAATAGACTCATCAAAAAAACTCCAACGTTGTAGTTTTTGAGCTATTTTATCTATTGTGCAAGAGTTGAGAGATTTCTGAAGGAGCCATAAAACCTACATTCCGCACGACAAAATGTAGCACATAAAAAGGGGAAAATTTGAGTAAGTATTTAGACTTATAGTATGCGGTAGGAGGCGATATAGCTACCGCTAGACTTCGCCAACGCAAATCAATCAGTTATATCATGCTTCGGATAAGAGCGTGATAAAAAAACTTATTATGAGTGCTTCAACAGTAAATCTTTCCCTACTCCCCTACTCCCCTACTCCCCTACTCCCCTACTTCCCCGCTCCCCTACTATCTTAATTATAAGTATTCAACCGGACATGATATTAATGACCCATTCCCACTCTAATTTTTTCTTGAGGGATGTTAGCTCAAAAGCTTATCCCACTTATGTTTTCAATGCAAAGCATCCGATACTATGAAAATGTGCCTAAACATTGCGAAATCCTAATGCCAAATCCTGTAGACATAGGCTAGGGTAGTTTCAACCCACCCACTTAACCTACCTTCTTCTGTTTAACAGTCATGCTACAAGAACTAGCAATTGAAACTCGTGGCCTTACCAAACAATTCGATCGCCATATAGCAGTCAACGACCTCCATTTACAGGTAGCTACCGGGGAAGTTTATGGACTAATTGGACCTAATGGGGCAGGCAAAACCACCCTATTAAGAATGTTAGCTACTGCTGAAGAACCCACAATAGGGGAAATATATATAAATGGAGAACGTCTCAGGCGCGACCATACCAACCCCACTCTCAAACAACGCCTCGGTTTTCTACCAGATGATTTTCCTGTATATGATGACTTGACTGTGTGGGATTATCTCGACTATTTTGCCAGACTTTACAATTTGCGGGAACCCCACCGTTCGCGCCGACTTTTTGAGGTATTGGAATTAGTACAACTGTTAAATAAACGGAATAGTATAATTTCTACTCTGTCGCGGGGTATGAAACAACGTTTGAGTTTGGGTAGAACTATTATCCACGAACCCCTACTTTTGTTATTGGATGAACCTGTTTCTGGTTTAGACCCCATTGCCAGGATGCAGTTTCGCCAAATTATCAAAGCTTTGCAGGAAGCAGGGATGACAATAGTCATTTCTTCTCATGTTTTGAGTGACTTGGCAGACCTTTGCTCTTCTATAGGAATAATGGAATTAGGTTATTTGGTAGAAAGTGCTTCTCTCAAAGAACTTTATCAACGTCTTAGTACTCAGCAAATTTTGATTTCTGTGATGAGTGGGTTATCAGAGTTGATTACTGAAATTAAAAATTTTCCCTTTGTTGAAGGGTGGGAAGTTTTGCCCGAAACTCAGCAATTACAAGTTCAGTTTTCAGGAACTCCTGAAGATTCTGCTACTTTGTTGCGATCGCTCATTCTTGCTAATATCCCAGTCACAGATTTCCATTGTACTCAAGAAGACCTGGAAGCAATTTTTCTCAAGCTTGGACATAAACAAGCTATTTAATGTAGATTTCTAGCAGGAGTCGGGAACAAAAAAAGTAGTAAAGAAAAATTCTGCCAGTTGTTTCATAATTTTCGGAGTAATTACTCATGTTATCTAAACCATTTGTCAATTTATTAAATTGGAACTCGCAGTTATTCAGAGAAATTAAAGGTCGCCTCAAAGTTAGAAATGTAGCGATCGCAATCTCAGCATCTCTCCTGTGCCAATTCATAGTAATGATGGTTTTTCGAGAAATGCTTCCACCAAGATCCCTGCGATATTGTCTCCAAGTAAAACGATATTGTACCGATATTAATTGGTCTGATTGGTGGGCAGGTATCTTCATAACTTTGAGTTCGATTTTGCTTACTTTAATGTTAATTGGAGGTGTCTATATGTTAGTAGCAGACCTAGCAAAAGAACAACGTCTTGGTACTCTCAATTTTATTCGTCTTAGTCCTCAATCTAGTCAGAAAATTTTGCTCGGTAAACTATTAGGAGTACCAATTTTAATTTACCTAGCAGGAGCTATTTCTTTGCCCCTACATTTGTGGGCAAATGTATCATCTGATTTGCCTTTATATTGGTTGTTTGGATTCTATGGAGCTTTAGTAGCAGCTTGTTTTTTTTTCTACAATGCCTCAGTATTTTTTGTGTTTCTAGGAGTTACTCAAGCTTGGTTAGCTGCTGCCATAACAGGCATATTATTGTTCCCTTTTATCCTTATTATGCAATGGTACACTGATGATATTCCCAATATTATTGCTACTTATCAAATGAATGTTCTACTAATAGGTGGTGCGATAATTATTTCAGGTGTAATTTTGGCAAACTACTGGATTTGGCAAGCTGTAAATCGTCGTTACAGAAATCCTAATGCTACAGTTATTAGCAAAAAACAAAGCTATTGGTTAATAGGATGTTTCCAAGTCTATCTACTGCTGTTTTTCTTAGTGGCAAATATTCACAACTTAACTTACGTTGCAGAAGAATACCTAATTATTTTCTGTACTCTGAATTTGTTTTGGTTTTTGTTAGTGATTGCCATGTTGTCACCTCAACGACAAAGCATACAAGATTGGGCAAGATATAGACATCAACAAGTTAATAATGATGAAACTACAATTGTCAAAGGAGCAGCTATTAGTTTAAAACAAGATTTAATTTGGAGTGAAAAAAGTCCCGCTTTAGTAGCAATAGGAATTAATCTAGTTATTACAGCAGTAATGGGGATTTCCTGGATTTTACTTTGGCAAGATAACACGATTAAAATACGAGCTATTTTGACTTTAATTTTGAGCTTCAATTTAATCTTAATTTATGCAGCGATCGCTCAATTTATCTTGCTAATAAAAGTCAAAAAGCCTGCTATTTGGGCAATAGGAATACTAGGTAGTTTGATTGTTCTCCAACCTTTGGTACTAATAATATTTATAGCTCACCCCGTTCAGTCTCCTAATTTGTGGTTATTCTCTACTTTTCCTTGGTTTTCTATTGGCCAAGCTTCTTTAGCTATTAAACCAATGTTAATAGCAATTATTAGTCAGTGGAGTATCTTGACATTAGTAACTTTTCTACTAACTCGAAAAATTCAAAAATTAGGTGCATCTGATTCTCAGAAATTACTAATAGGTCAAAAAATTGAAGAATTCACCATGGAAAATTTATCATTGGAGTTATAAATTATGTTATCAAAACCATTCGTCAATTTATTCAATTGGAATCCTCAATTATTCCGAGAAATTAAAGGTCGGCTCAAAACCAGAAATGTAGCGATCGCCATTTCTGCATCTCTCCTGTGCCAATTCATAGTAATGATGGTTTTTCTAGCAAACCTTCCTGAAAAACATGGCGAAAATGTTCTTAGCCATAACAAATATTGTATAAGAATACCAGAAGATTATTATAATTGTATTGCTATTGACTGGTCAACTTGGTGGCTAGATGTATCTAAAACTTTTAGTTGGATTTTGTTGGCTTTAATGTTACTTGGCGGTATCTATATGTTAGTAGCTGATTTAGGGAAAGAAAAACGTCTTGGTACCCTCAATTTTATTTGTCTCACCCCCAAACCTAGTCATAATATTTTGCTCGGTAAACTATTAGGAGTACCAATTTTAATTTACCTAGCAATAGCTATTTCTCTACCTTTACATTTGTGGGCTATTATTTCATCAGGCTTATCTTTATCTTGGTTTTTTGGATTTTATGGAGTTGTAATTACAGCTTGTTGTTTTTTCTACAATGCCTCACTCATTTTTGTTTTTTTAGGAGGTACTCAAGCTTGGCTAGCTACTACGATTGTCGGGATATTTGGGTTTATTGTTATAGCTATTAGTGATGACTATATAGATGACTTTTTTGATAACTAACATTAAGTATCAAATAATTATCAGTCTAATAGTTTTCGGCTTTATTTTGGGGAGTTACTGGACTTGGAAAGCTGTAAATCGTCTTTACAAAAATCCTAGTGCTACAGTTATTAGTAAAAAACAAAGTTATTGGTTAATGGGATGTTTCCAGATTTATTTGCTACTGTTTTTTCTAGAATATCCAGTTCAATAATTGATAATTGATAATGGATAATTGATAATTACCTCTCCCTAAAAGGAAGAGGATTGAATAAAAGGAAAATTTTTCTTGTTTCCCCTTGAAAGGGGAGGCTTTAAACCTAAATTATTTAATTATTTAATTATTTAATTCTTAATTATTCGGTAAAGAATCAAGTGATTTTGTTGATTTAGAGAAATCAATGTTTTTCTTGTTTACTATTAACTTAATATGGTTTTTATTAGTCATTGCTTCATTATCACCTCAGCGACAAAATATTCAAGATTGGGCAAGATATAGACATCAACAAGTTAATAATGATGAAACTGCAATTGTCAAAGGATTATCTATTAGTTTAAAGCAAGATTTAATTTTGGGTGAAAAAAGTCCGGCTTTAGTAGCGATAGGAATCAACCTAGTTATGACTGCTGTAATTTGGATGTCATGGATTTTGTTAAAGAGTGAAAATCAAATTAAACTACCAGCTATTTTGACCTTAATTCTGAGTCTAAATTTAATCTTGATTTATGCAGCGATCGCTCAATTTGTATTATTGATGAAAGTTCAAAAGCCTACCATTTGGGCAATAGGAATATTAGGTGGTTTGATTACTTTACCACCTATTGCTTTATTATTATTTTCAATTACACCTGAAAACCATCCTAATCTGTGGTTACTTTCAACTTTTCCTTGGCTTTCTTTTCCATATAATTACCAATTAATAACACCCATGTTAATTACAATTATTGGTCAGTGGAGTGTCTTCACATTAGTAACTTTACAACTGACTCGAAAAATCAGAAAATTGGGTGAATCTAATTCACAAAAATTACTGACATAACTATTCATCTTTGTGGAATTCAAAACTCAAAAAGTACCAGGGTGAGCAAATATTGATTTATGAATATTAGTAATTAGAACTTAGGCACATACCATCATTTTGCCCCCCCAACCCCCCAACCTTGGGGGGAGTAAATCTGGTTCCCCCCAGATTTGGGGGGTTAGGGGGGCGAGTGCGTAAGTCCTGATCCTCTTGCTTCAACAGTAAATCTTTCTATTTTCCCTACTCCCCGCTCCCCTACTCCCCCGCTCCCCTGCTCCCCTACTATCTTAATAATTGGAGAAATTAATTATGCCATCTAAACCATTAATCAATTTATTGAATTGGAACCCGCAGTTATTCAGAGAAATTAAGGGTCGCCTCAAAGTCAGAAATGTAGCGATCGCTATATTTGCATCTCTCCTATGCCAATTTCTGATAATGATAACTTTTCTAGAAATGCTTCCCAAAAAATATGGTGCAGATGTTGTTCTCTATAACCGATATTGTATAAGAGTAGGAAAATATTGTACTGATATTGACTGGTCATATTGGTGGCTAGATATATTCAAAACTTTGAGTTGGATATTTTTGGCTGTGATGTTAGTTGGGGGTGTCTATATGTTAGTAGCAGATCTAGCCAAAGAAAAACGTCTTGGTACTCTCAATTTTATTCGCCTCAGTCCTCAATCTAGTCAGAAAATTTTGCTCGGCAAACTATTAGGAGTACCAATTTTAATTTACCTAGCAGTCGCTATTTCTTTGCCTTTACAGTTGTGGGCTAATATTTCATCTGGTTTGTCTTTATCTTGGTTATTTGGATTTTATGGAGTTTTAATTACAGTTTGTTATTTTCTCTACAATGCCTCACTATTTTTTGCCTTTTTAGGAGTTACTCAAGCTTGGTTAATTGCAGCGATAACCGGAATATTTTTGTTTCCTATTATAGGTATTATTCAAGCATATACTGATGAGGCTCACGCTCTTATTGGTACTGATGGAATAAGAGATTTACTAATAGTAGGTGCCATAATTATTTTAGGTTTAATTTTGGGAAGCTACTGGATTTGGAAAGCTGTAAATCGTCGTTATAGAAATCCTAATTCCACAATTATTAGTAAAGAACAAAGCTATTGGTTAATGGGATGTTTCCATCTTTATCTACTGCCGTTGTTCTTATTAATAAATATTGGCATTGACGAAAAATCCACCTACATTTTCCGGGAATTGCTGATTTTCTTCTGCACTATTAACTTATTCTGGTTTTTGTTAGTCATTGCTTCATTATCACCTCAACGACAAAGTGTGCAAGATTGGGCAAGATATAGATATCAACAAATTAATAATGATGAAACTGCAATTGTCAAAGGTTCAGCTATTAGTTTAAAGCAAGATTTAATTTTGGGTGAAAAAGTCCGGCTTTAGTGGCGATTGGAATTAACTTAGTTATTACTGGTTTAATTTGGAGTTCATGGATTTTACTTTGGCATGACAATGAAATTAAATTACGAGCTATTTTAACTTTAATTCTGAGCCTAAATATAATTTTAATTTATGCAGCGATCGCTCAATTTGTATTGTTGATGAAAGTCAAAAAGCCAGTCATTTGGGCAGTAGGAATATTAGGTGGCTTAATTTCTTTGCCACCTATTGCTTTATTCTTACTGTCAATTTCACCTTATAGTCATAGTCACTCAAATTTATGGCTATTTTCAACTTTTCCTTGGCTCTCCATTGACTTAAATTATCCAGCGATCGCATCAATTTTAATGGCAATTATTGGTCAGTGGAGTGTCTTGACATTAGTAACTTTACAACTGACCAGAAAAATCCGAAAATTAGGTACATCTAATTCTCAAAAATTACTGACCTAACTATTTAGCTTTGCAGAAGTCAACAGTTGAAAAAATAGTAGTAGCTCGTCTAGATTAAAAATGTAGGTTAAACAACCTACCCTTGCCTTTCTGCTTAGTAAGGCGGGAAAGGGGGTTTTCACCCATAACTTTAGTCTAAACGTGCTAGTAAGGTGGGTAAATATTGATTATATGAGTAGACAGCTAGAAAAATCTATTGTTTTAATTACCAGTGCTAATGAGAGAAAAGCAAATGTTATTGGTACTGGATTTCCTTTGAACCTAAACTACAAGAAGAATTGAAAGATGCACAAGGATTTTCCAGTTATAAAGAGATCCAAGTATGGTTGAAAGCGATGTGTGACTTGGACATAGGGTACACAGTAGTACAGTCGGTGGGCCTGACTAAACCTTAAGACTAATAAAGTATTTTACACGATTCAGAAATTTCCCCAATTGTATGGTACTTTTTACTTTGTCGAGTCAAAGGAACCTCCGATGTACAAAAAGTGGCATAAATCTATTTTTGCGGCTAGCATTGCTTTGGTGCTAGTGCTGTTTCTAGCTGTTCCCCCAGCCTATGCTTACGACCCCGCCGATCTGGAGCAATTACTATCTACCAGGATTTGTCCCGGTTGTGACCTGAGTGGAGCTGATCTGTCAGACACCGAACTTTCAGGCGCGCAAATGCAAGAAGCTAATCTCCAAGAGGCATTATTCAATAGAGCTACTTGGCAAGGAGCCAACTTGCAAGGAGCCAACTTACAGGGATCTGTAGGTTCCGAGGCTAACTTACAAGGAGCTAGAATCCAAGAGGCTAACCTCACAGCAGCTTTGTTAGAATATGCTAATCTCCATAAGGTCTACCTGCAAGAAGCTAAACTCGAACGCGCTGACCGAAAAAATGGGTCTCAAGCCTCGCCCTTCTAGGGCGACTTTTTAGTTGATTTTTTCAATAAATATGTTATCGTGTTGTTAGTTTGAAAGTCAAGTTATGAAAGCTAGATTTAAGTACCGTATATATCCAAAACCGGGACAAAAATACCGATTAGCCAAGCTATTTGGCTGTGTCCGTGTGGCGAGTGAATGATAGTCTAGCTTTCTGCCAACAGAGGTATAAATCAGGAGAAAAGAAATCTACTAATTCAGAACTACAAAAGCTTTTTATTACTCAAGCGAAAAAGACTGAAGAAAGAGAATGGTTGTCAGAGGTTTCTAACATACCATTGCAGCAATCATTGAATGACTTAAACCAGGCTTACCAAAATTTTTTCAAATCGACAAAAGGTCAACAGAAAGGTAGACCTATTAAACCTCCTAAATTTAAAAGTAGAAAGTCAAAGCAAACTGCTAGGTTTACAAAGGGAGGGTTTAAAGTTGGTCAACACAAAGTCTATTTAGCTAAAATTGGAAAGCTGAAAATTGTATGGTCAAGAGAATTACCTACTGCTCCATCATCAGTAACAGTAATCAAAGATTCAGCTCATAGATATTTCTTGAGTTTTGTAGTAGAAATACAAACAGAAATCTTACCTAAAACTGATAATTCAGTAGGCATAAATTTAGGTATTAAAACCTTTGCTACATTTAGTGACGGTACAAAGGTTGATGCTCCTAAGCCACTAAAGAAACGAATTAAGAAATTAAGAAAGTTAAGTAAGTCATTATCTCATAAAACTAAAGGCTCTAAAAGGTATGAAAAAGCCAGGGTTAGAGTAGCTAAATTCCATGCCAAACTGAAAGATACAAGGACAGATTTTCTACATAAATTATCTACTGAAATAATTCGTGAAAACCAAACAATTGTTTTAGAAGATTTAAACGTTTCTGGAATGCTTAAAAACCGTAAATTATCCAGGGCTATATCCGATTTAGGTTGGAGACAATTCCGGACATTCTTAGAAGGAAAAGCAGAAAAATATGGTCGTGATTTTAGAGTAATTAGTCGTTGGGAGCCAACATCCCAAATTTGCTCAAATTGTGGCTTTAAAGGTGGGAAGCTAGACCTGAAGGTGCGAGAATGGGAGTGTCTAAACTGTGGCAGCAAACACGATAGAGACGAGAATGCAGCAATAAATATATTAGTCGCGGGCGGGCAGTCCGAGACATTAAACGGACGTGGAGGCAAGCGTAAGACTACCGCCAAGGCAGCAGCAGCCTGTGAAACGTCAACCCACCGAGGAGCTTAGGCTCGGTAGGAATCCCCGTGCCTTCAGGCCGGGGAGGATGTCAAAGGAGCCTATCTAGCAGATGCCGACCTAAGACGTGCCGATCTGTCAAGATCTGTCCTAGAAAATGCCTTGCTGCCAAGATCCCAGTTTTTTCGAGCCAATCTTCAAGATGCCTTGTTACCAAAAGCCGATCTAGAAGATGCACAGCTGGAACTTTCTATCCTCAAAGACACCAACCTGACAGAGGCGAATCTGCGAAACACTCGTCTGTCTGATGCTAACCTAGAAAAAGCCAATCTATACCGAGCAAATTTGCAAGGATCTAACCTGCTACGGGCAAACCTCAGACAAGCGATCGCCCAACAAGCGAATTTTCAAGGAGCAAATCTTGATGAAGCTGACCTTGAGAGAGCAGATTTATCCCTAGCCACCCTTTCAGAGGTACAATTGAGAGGTACTCAATTGGCCTATACTACCCTGGTGAAGGCAGATCTACAAAACGCCCGCCTGTACCAGGCCAATCTATATGAAGCTAATCTCCAAGAGGCTCAACTAGAAGGAGCGTCTATATCTACCAGTAGGCTCCAAAATGCCAACTTCCAGAATGCCAATCTCCGAGATGCTGTCTTGCCTTCGGCGTTCATGCCAAATGCCAATCTCTATAAAGCTAATCTTTTCAATGCAAATATGGTAGGAGCGAACTTGCAACATGCTAACTTACAGTCTACAGACTTGAGAGTCGATTTCCGCGACCTGATGGAACAGCTAGCAGACTGGATAGCAGAAGGTATTAATGCTTTATTTATCTATGCCGATGTGGTGCGATTTCCAGATAATTACATGTCCGATCGCTTAGACATTTATATTCAGATTGCCGCTCGGCGGATTGAAGTTGGTATAGGCTCTAATATTTGGTTGGACTATCGGACAACACAGCAGGCAACTTTCAGAATTTTTACTAATGAAATTTTGGGTTATCTCAAGGTTGTGGCGGAGTTCGAGGAAGCCGATAAATCTAAAACCTACATCCTGCGAGATTTTGAAGACAATCGACAGAAAGGCGTTACCATTTTTTGTACCTCTGGAGGGGAATCGCGACAGATCCCAATTTATTGGCTCGACGATCTGACAATCGGTGACAACCCCGATTTTTATTTGTCTCTAGGTGCGATTTTCCAGTTTGCCACCTTGTTTTTCGATCGCAACCCCGCCCTAGCCACCTCAATGTTGGAATGGACCAAGGGCAGCACGGGGGAATGGGACAGAGCGATTGATATGTTTCTCCAAAGCTCGTCCTTGCTAGCAATGCTACAAACAGCTAGTGAGGATGTCACGTTTGTTCCCTTCTTGAGTAGAGATATTTATGCGCGACAAGCAGAGGTATTTGTGCGAGCAGCAGCTGCTTACGAGGAGCAATATATCCGTTTGAGTGACATCAATCAGGATATTAATCTTCGCCAAGCAGAACAAGAACTGCAACGCCTGTACGCACAGGACAAAGCAGTATTTCTTGATCGCCTGATTATACAGAATCGACAAAACCTATTACAAGCTCAAGTAGCCGTAGAAGTTCTCCAGAAAAAATTAGATCGACAGACTCTCAGGGTTGACCTAGCTCAAATTGACTTTAAGCACGGCTTGCTAGAATGGGAATACGACCAAAAGAAACAGCAAGCATTTAAGATTATCACTGCCATTTTTGATTTTGGACTAGCGATAGGTGGTTTGTTTATCGGCGATCCTACAGCAGGTCTCAGGGCTGGCAATGCCGCTAAAAGTGCTGCCGAAGCTGGCTCCCGACTGGGAGGGATTATGAGCAATATCAAAGATATCACAGAGGCATTGTACACAGTCTATGATTTTTCACTCACTGTTGAGGAAGCATCGAAGGATTTAGAGGAGTCAAAATCCTTGATTCGAGAATTGAATCAGATTGAGTTTTCCTATCCCGATGATGAAAATTGGGACTTGGTGGCTTCAGTCTATTGGCCGCAGTTCCAGCTAGAAGCTACAAGCCAATTGCAAGATCCGATCGATCTGGGAATTAGTGGAGCGCGAGAGTATTTGCTAGCTTTGGACATTTTGGTTCTCTACGGGCAGTCCCTAGCAGAGAAAAAACGAGATATGATTCCGATTAGTCAAGAAATAGCGCAACTGAGATTGCAAAAGCTAGCAGTCGAGCTTCAAGACGAACGGATTTGGGATTACGTCCAGGAACTTGAAGATTACGAACGAGCGAACGCAGAAATGATGCAGGTGTTTTATGATCGCTATTTGAATATCAAGCGCTGGCTGTTTATCACTGTCGGAAACTACACCTGGGCCTATCATTTTTGGTCGTTGCATGATTCTTTGATACAGCCATCAATGACGAAAAGCGTAGCCTATTTAAAGGACGATCTGGCTAAAATAGAACTCGATTACGAGAATGCTTTGGAACGGTTTAAACCCAAAGTACCGACAGAACTCGATGGCAAGACTTATGAGATTATCTCCTCGGAAGATTTAAAATCTTTTCAGGAGACGACAAGAGTTACAGTGCCGATTTTGCTAGCCGATCCTGCTTTTTCTAATTACGATCGCGTGCGGATTAAAGAAATCCGGGTTTGGCTGGAGGGAGTAACATTTCATGGATCGAATAAAGCGGTTTATCTGAAGATACAAACCCAGGGAGAAAACTATGACGATCGCTTTGAGGAGAACGATTATCACTTTACAGGAGAACCGTTAGATTTACCCTTTGAATATCAAGTGGCTGAGGAATCAGATCCGACACCGCCCCCTAAAGATATAGATTGGTACTTTGATGATGGGAGTGTAGGAACTGCAATTGTTAGGAATAACACGGTTAACGAGTTCCAATACGCCTATTTTGAACCGCCAGTTTTTACCTATTGGACGCTAGTATTTGAGTCGAGTCGAAATCCCGACGCCGATATCACAGGTGTGAGCAAAATTACGCTCCAGTTTTATGGCAGTATTATCGGTCAGTAATGTAAGCATTCAGCCATCAGCTATCAGCTATCAGCTATGAGTTATTAACTCATTATCTTGGAAGAAGGAATTAGTAGTCAAGGTCAATTAAAAGTTATGTTTGCGCAGCATTCCACAGGAAATGAAATATTTCTGTCAGCTAACCTCAGTCTTTGCTTGATTCTTTAAAAAGCTGATAGCTGACTGCTAATAGCTGAATTCTTACAAATTAATTATTTTGCAAATAAATTGTTAGCTTGTTCTTGAACTTTATCTTCAAATTCAGGCTGAGTAATAACACCATTTTTCAAGTCTTCAAAAAGAGTTAATAAAATCTGATTTTGCTCCTGTAATTTGAGTTTAAATTTAGCTTCAAAATCAGCTTCAGTAATTGCACCTTCTTTCAAGTCTTGACTCATATCTTTCAGAAAAGACCTTTGTTTTTTCTTCAGGGAACGAAACACCCAAGGTGGAATAAATTCTGACTGAGATTCTTGCCATATTCCACGTTGATTTATCTGAGCATCCGCTTCTGCTAATAACAACATTATTGCAGTATCTCTTGGACATTCGCTAATATAATCATAATAAATTCGACTCAAGCCTTCCTGCACTAAAATGTATTGTACAAAAGTACCATCTAATAAATAAACTTCACCAAAACAACGTGGCGATCGCCCTGGTCGTTTTTCTTCTCCAGTAACTTTAACTTTGACTTTATTACCACTTTTTTCAACTAATTCTTGGAGTCGCTCTTTGCCTTTTTCTCCCCATTCAAATTGACTACGATATATTTGATTTTCATTTTTACGATTCATTTTCTCCACCTGTGAATCTCCCCAACCTTTAGGAGTTTCTGGAGTATCAATATAAACAAAACGCACAGTCATTTCCTGGTTATCTTCATCAGAAATAACATCAAAAGTGTCGGCATCTGATACTTTTTTGACAGTGTAAGTTTTTAAGGTCTCAAAATATGACGGACTAGGTAGTTTTACTTCACCCAGGTGAGTTAAAATATTGTTGATTATTTCTTTCATAAATAATTATAAATTGCTAGCTATAGACTAATATAGCAGAGAGGTCTAATTATTAAGATTCTGAATTTGGCTAATTAACCAAGCATATATCTGACTACGACCTGTTGTCCGACAACGGTGCAACGCCTCTTCAAGTAAGCTCAAAGGTAATGGGGGTAAAACTTGTGATTCGCCAATAACTCTACTCCCACCAGAGGTAATGTAGCAAGCTATCGTCCCGTACACCCCATACCCAGAAACCCTAACTCAGTCGCAGTATACTATCACTTAGTATTATCAAAGTCTTCATCTATATTATCAAAATTATCAAAGTCTTCACTGTTCCAACCTTCAATTAGATAGTCAGTTAATAGACCAGTTAATAGACCGACAGACATATCAAATAAATCTAACTCTTTAGCAACTTCATCGTTCAAGACAACGTAATTGTGGCGATAAAACTTATCCGCAGACTGAAGAACACCTCTTATTAACCATAAATTAACACTTGCACAAGCAATACCTCCAACAATAGGAATCATCATCGGTCCTAGCTTTGCCGTTAATTTAGTAAGTATTTTAGATATTGCTACACTTGATGCAAGATGTGCAATTTTTGCACCCATTTTCGTTCCTACTTTAAGTATTCCTTTTTTAGAATTAGTTTTCCTCCTAATTTACTCAATACTTTTACTGCAGCTTTAGTACCAATTTTTGTTTCAACTTTTACTTGAACAAAACTTGCTGTGCTTTCAAGATCAATCTTCTTACAGGAAACATCAGTATCTCTAGCTATTGCTACTTGACCATCTGAAACTGAATCAGTTGCTGTAGCTGCTCCTGACCATATCATTAATATTAGTTTAATGTCGTCAGGAACAGCATCTTTTTCTAATAGATGACCAATTCCCATGCAACCTATTCCAGCTACTTTACCACACCACATTAATTCGACCGCTATAAGTAGTAAACCACTAACTCCTCCTCCAAAACCTATTAGTAAACCAGAAATAATGACTAATGTTAGGCAGAATCCCTTCCAAATAGTGACATTAAAGATATTAATAAACTTCAGGAGTGCATCCATTTATTCGTCATTAAGAGAAGGATTAAAAAGAGTTTCTACGAAGTTTATTGCAATAAAATCACATCCTTTTTCTCCTGCTATTTTTAACTTTTCACGCAAATAGTCAATTGCTTCGCGAGTTTCTTCTATTAATTTTTTTATACTTTCATTTTCTAGTGCTCTTTCAACGAGATGGAAGTAATTTTGTATTAAATCATTAATATTATATTGGTCTGTCGTCATTTAATAAATCTCCATTTAGATAAGAGCAAAACAAGATTATTCAGCAGCCTTTTTGACAACTTTGAAGCTGCAATTGGCAATTATGGTCTCAGCGATCGCTTCTTCAACTGTTACACGAGTAGTGAAATATGAAGTAGTCCTTAATTTTTCATTTGCCATTTTATTAGCAAGTTGAGCTTCTGTCAAACCTTAAGGTATGACCTCCCTGTTTGAAATACCTGATAATACTAAAATCTACCTCCCACAAACCCAGGTTATTGTACACTTTAAAGCAAGCGGATTTAATATTAGCAGTTAAGATAGCATCAGATTTTCCCACTTAGATTATAGTAAATTTCTTACTTTTGACTTTTGACTTCAAAAAAGGCTGTAAGATGTAATCAGATTTTCCCACTTAATTATAGTAAATTTCTTACTTTTGACTTTTGACTTCAAAAAAGGCTGTAAGATGTAATCAGATTTTCCCACTTAATTATAGTAAATTTCTTACTTTTGACTTTTAACTTTTGACTTTTGACTTGAGAATTAATGTTTACCAATTTTTTCATCAAAAAACCAGTATTTGCCTCAGTCTGTTCCCTGCTAATTATCCTAATCGGATTAGTAGGTTACACTCGTCTACCAGTGCAAGAATTTCCGACTATTGAGCCTCCAGTAGTTAGCGTACAAACTAGCTACCCAGGAGCTAACCCAGAAGTAGTAGAAACAGAAGTAACAGAAATTCTCGAAGCAGAAATTAACGGTGTTGAAGGAGTCAAAACTCTAACCTCCAGCACCAGGGAAGGTTCAAGTTCCATAAATGTTGAATTTGAACTCGAACGCGACCTAGAAGCAGCAGCTCAAGACGTTCGTAGTCGAGTTTCCCGGGCTATGAGAAGACTGCCCGATGAAGTTGATGCGCCAGTAGTTTCTAAACGAAGTAGCGATGATGAACGTATTATATGGCTTGCTTTAACTGGAGAAAAATACTCCTCCTT
The DNA here is from genome assembly GCF_014132355.1 of Okeania sp. KiyG1. Taxonomy (GTDB): domain Bacteria; phylum Cyanobacteriota; class Cyanobacteriia; order Cyanobacteriales; family Microcoleaceae; genus Okeania. The sequence goes on along the minus strand of NZ_BLZO01000180.1, from coordinate 29,140 downwards.
AGAGTTAAGCAACTACGCCGATAAATTCATCAAAAATGTCTTAGAAACTGTCAACGGAGTAGGTAGTATTTTTATCGGTGGCGAACGTCGCTACGCTATGCGTCTATGGTTAGACCCCCAAAAAATGGCTGCCCGAAATATTACGGCATTAGATGTAGAGCAAGCACTCAGACGACAAAACGTAGAAATTCCCAGTGGGAGAATAGAAGGGAAATCAACCGAATACCCAATTCGGACTTTTGGTCGTCTGCAAACTACAGAAGAATATCAAAATCTGATCATCAGACGAAATGATGATAATTCCCTCACCAGACTAACAGACATTGGTAGAGCAGAAATTGGAGCAGAGAGCGATCGCACCCTTGCTCGTTATAATGGTAAACCAGCAGTAGGTCTTGGTATCAGTAAACTATCCGGGGCAAATATCATAGAAGTTGCCAACGGCGTTAAAACCAGGATGGAAGAATTATCCAAAGACTTCCCCGAAGGAATGGAATATTACATCAGCGTTGACTACTCAACATTTGTGGAAGCTGCTATCAAAGAAGTTTGGAAAAGCTTATTTTTAGCAATTTGTTTAGTTGTCCTAGTTATCTATGCATTTCTGCGAGACTGGAGAGCAACTCTCATTCCCACCATCACCATTCCCGTTTCTCTCATTGGTGCCTTTGGGGTAATGTATTTCATGGGATTTTCCATCAACACCCTCACCCTATTTGCTCTCACATTATCAACAGGTTTAGTAGTAGATGACACCATTGTTGTCTTAGAAAATATAGTTCGATATATTCAAGAAGAAGGCAAAACTCCCATGCAAGCAGCCATGTTAGGAGTAGGAGAAGTAGTATTTGCCGTCATTGCCACCACCGTTGTATTAATTGCCGTATTCTTACCAGTCGGATTTTCTGGAGGTTCTACAGGGCAAATATTTAATGAATTTGCTCTAACTATTGCCGTCTCAGTAGTATTATCCACCTTCGTTGCTTTGACTTTAGCACCACCATTATCCGGGCGAATATTAAAAAGACATGAGTCCAAAGAACATAAAAATTTCCTTTCCCGCGTGGTTGCTCTTCCCCTAGATTTATTTGATTATGCTCTAGGTCGCATCTCAGCAATATATGATTGGTCATTGCGTCTGTTGATGAGAATGAAGCCATTAATAATTTTAGGATTTGTCCTATCTTTCTGGTTAATCTTTTGGTTATTTCAACAACTACCCCAAGGATTTTTACCAACAGAAGACCGGGGGCGGGTATTTGTATCTGTTTCTGCACCAGAAGGTGTAAGTGTTCAATATACCGATAACGTGATGCGTCAAGTGGAAGATAAACTCTCTCAAGTACCCGAAATGAGAGGTTATTTCAGTATTGTTGGATTTGGTCGTTCTGCCCAAGCTAACCGAGCTTTTGCTTTCACCAACCTCAAACCATGGTCAGAACGCAAGAAACCAGAGGAAGCACAACAAGAAATTGTTAAACGGTTGTTTGGAGCTTTTGCTCCCATTACTGATGGACGAGTATTTCCCATTAACCCCGGTTCATTACCTGGTAGAGGTCGTAGTCAACCAGTAGAATTTGTCTTGCAAGGAAATGATTTAGAAGAATTAGCGCGAGTATCTGAAGAATTTACCAGTGAAGCGCAACAGTTACCCCAGTTGAATAATATTGATACAGATTTGAAGATTAATAAACCGGAGATATCGGTAGAAATTGACCGTGCTCAGGCATCTAATTTAGGTGTGTCGGTGCAGGATATTGCCAGAACATTGCAAATAATGATGGGAGGGGAGGATATTACTAACTTTAACCAAGGAAATCAACGTTATGATGTAATTGTGCGAGCTGAAGAACAGTTTCGTAATAGTTTACAAAATATTGATGATTTGTATGTACGGACTGAGTCAGGAGTAATGATACCTTTGAGTAATGTGGTGAAGGTAAGTACGACAACCACTCCTCCTCAGATTAATCATTTTAATAGATTTCGTTCGGCAACTATTCAAGGAAGTCCTGCTCCAGGGGTGAGCTTGGGTGAGGCGTTACAAGCGTTAGACGATTTGGCAGACCGGGTTTTACCTGCTAGTATGCGAACTGATTTAAAAGGTGATTCAGCGCAGTTTCGAGATGCTGGTGAAGCGACGGCGTTTATTTTTGGCTTGGCAATGATCTTTATTTTCTTGACTTTGGCAGCTCAATTTGAGAGTTATATTGACCCGGTGGTGATTTTGTTGGCAGTACCGTTATCTTTGTTGGGTGCTTTTGGAGCGTTGTGGTTGGCGCAGTTGGAAGTGAATGTTTATAGTCGAATTGGGTTAATTATGTTGATTGGTTTGGCAACGAAAAATTCTATTTTGATTGTGGAGTTTGCTAACCAGTTGTTGGCAGATGGTATGTCTATTACTAAGGCGGTAGTTGAGGCATCCCGTTTGCGGTTTCGTCCAATTTTAATGACGGCGTTTTCTACCATTTTCGGGGTAATGCCATTAGCTTTTGCTTCTGGTGCAGGTGCTGCTAGTCGGGTTTCAATTGGGATGTCGGTTATGGGTGGTATGTTGGTTTCTACAATTTTGAGTTTGTATGTGGTGCCGATATTTTATGTGATGGCGAAGGGTTTACAGTCACGTTTATTTCATAAATCTGCTGAAGAGTTGGCAGGGGGTTATGAGATGAATGGTTTTTCTAATGGAAACGGAAATGGCAATGGTAATGGTTATACTAACGGAAACGGAAATGGCAATGGTAATGGTAAGGCAAGTTATGTTAAGGATGGGGTGAAAGAAGTGAAACAGTAATATAGCAGGTAACAGGGAACAGTCAGAAAAACATTTCCCTGTCTTACGGTTTATCGTCCGCATAAGTTCTAAACAACTCGTTCTTTACCTATAGTTGAAATTGGAAGCGATCGCTCTATATTAGTAATTTATCTTCCGATACAGAAAATTAATAAAGTATATAGTCACAGAATGGGAATTGAGGCCATGTTCAAAGATTGTAAAAGTGGAGGTTACAATCTTGAAGGGGCAAAATCAAATGAAACTAGATTAAATAATTTGATTTTACTGATAGCTATTTCTTACCGAAAATTTGGGTCTAAAGCCTCGCCCTTCTAGGGCGACTTTTTAGTTGATTTTATTTCTATAAATATGTTATTATACTGTTAGTTCAAATAGGAATTATGAAAGCTAGATTTAAGTATCGTATTTATCCAACACCGGGACAAAAATACCGATTAGCAAAGCTATTTGGTTGTGTTCGTGTGGTTTGGAATGATAGCCTAGCTTGTTGTCAAAAAAAGTATTCTTCAGGAGAAAAGAAACCCACTAATTCAGAACTACAAAAACAGTTTATCACTCAATCGAAAAAGACTGAAGACAGAGAATGGTTATCAGAAGTTTCTGCTATACCATTGCAGCAATCATTGAATGATTTAAACCAGGCTTATCAAAACTTCTTTAAATCGACTAAAGGTCAACAGAAAGGTAGACCAATTAAACCTCCTAAATTTAAAAGTAGAAAGTCAAAGCAAACTGCTAGGTTTACAAAGGGAGGTTTTAAAGTTGGTCAACACAAAGTTTATTTAGCTAAGATAGGAAAGCTAAAAATAGTCTGGTCAAGAGAATTACCTGCTGCTCCATCATCAGTAACAGTAATCAAAGATTCCGCTCATAGATATTTCTTGAGCTTTGTAGTAGAAATACAACCAGAAGTCTTGCCTAAAACTGATAATTCAGTAGGCATAGATTTAGGTATTAAAACTTTTGCTACATTTAGTGACGGTACAAAGGTTGATGCTCCTAAGCCACTCAAAAAACGAATTAAGAAGCTAAGAAAGTTAAATAAGTCATTATCTCATAAAACTAAAGGATCTAAAAGGTATGAAAAAGCCAGAATTAGAGTTGCTAAGTTCCATGGCAAACTGAAAGATACAAGGACAGATTTTCTACATAAATTATCTACTGAAATAATTCGTGAAAACCAAACAATTGTTTTAGAAGATTTAAACGTTTCTGGTATGATTAAGAACCGTAAATTATCCAGAGCAATTTCAGATTTAGGTTGGAGACAATTCCGGAAATTCTTAGAAGGAAAAGCAGAAAAATATGGTCGTGATTTTAGAGTAATTAGTCGTTGGGAACCGACCTCTCAAATTTGCTCAAATTGTGGCTTTAAAGGTGGAAAATTAGACCTTCAGGTGCGAGAATGGGAGTGTCTCAACTGTGGTGCAAAACATGATAGAGACGAGAATGCAGCGATAAATATATTAGTCGCGGGCGGGCAGTCCGAGACAAAAAACGGACGTGGAGGCAAGCGTAAGACTACCGCCTACGGTAGCAGCAGTCAATGAAGTGTCAACTCACCGAGGAGCTTAGGCTCGGTAGGAATTCCCGTGCCTTCAGGCCGGGGAGGATGTCAAACAATTAGTTCATTTAAAGGACAAAAAATCAAAAATCAAGGTATTCAAAAATATATATCAAGAAGGAATGAAAGAGGCAGGATAGAAAGAAGACACAGTAGCTTTTGGATTGGATTATATGGTGTTTCTTGGACATTTTATTATAATTTCATTCAAGAATGGGTAGAAAATTTAATGAGGCTAAATTCTCATAAGTTACCCTATTATCAAAAAGGAATTAAAGCTATGTCAAAGATTAATACGTTGTATAATTATTGATTTTTATGATTAATTAAAATTAATAAGAGTGACTTTTTTTCTAATGTTGTTGGCTATGGCAGTTGAACTATTATTCAACTAAAATGGGGGGTGTAGGCGAGAAGCAGGGCGAACGCACTACACCCCTTTCATTCTCAATAAGGGTTTTATTTTAGTTGAAGTATTCTTCAGTTTCAAAACGCAAATTCATTTCTATATATAGCTTTCAACTAGCTTGTCACCCCGTGAGGCTTTTAATTTTTAACTTTTAAGAGATAACCTCCTGGATTAAATGTCATATAAAATTTTTCCTGCTCTCGGTCAATTTTGAAGTCTGAATTTTCCTTGAGAAAGTCTTCAATTGCCTCCCATGGACCGGGACCAAAATTTTGTTTAACAGGGTTCCCGTTGAAACCAGAATCTTCAACAATCAGGTAGCTTCCTGGGGTAACAAATTCGTGATAAAGCCTTAACTCATCCAGAACATGATGCTTATGGTGATCGGAATCAAGAATCACTAAAACTGTGCTATCAATCGGTATCAGTTGACGAATTTGATTGATAATTTCATTAGATGTTGAAGAACCCAGTAGATAGGTAATTCGCTCATGTTTAGGTCTGTTGCCTCCCCCATAATGATCTGTTATATCAATAGAAATTACTTTGCCATTGCTGATTAAATCGCACATATGTGCTAGATATAGAGTGCTACCACCATAATTTGTTCCAGTTTCAATCACAATATCTGGCTTGAGCGTAAACATTATTTCCTGGTAGATCCATAGATCTAAAGGACATTTAGACAAGGGATATCCCATCCAGAAGGTTTCACTCCAAGTTTTGCCAAAGAGATAAGAGTCAAAGTACAGTTTCTTGTATTTTTGGACAATATCCTGAATGGCTTCTGCAGAGGTGTATCTTTGATGGTTTTCTTCATCCTCAATAAACGTTTTGATATCGTTTTCTGGCAAAACCATGAAACGGCATTTAACCACTTTACCCTGCTCAATCACCCAACGAATAGTCCAGTCACTATTGAAAGACTCTCCCCCAGGAATTGTAGACCAAGTCGAATCACCTAAGATCACCACTTCTTCATGCTGAATCACATAATCTTGAGCTTGAAACTTTTTGACCTGATAAAGTCCAAATAACTTGGTAAAAAACTGTTGAACTTCTTCAGCTCCTGAACAGGGATGGAGACCAAATAAAGACCCACCCCCATAAATTCCTTCTCCTTTCCAATCCACCATCCATTGAACATCATCTGCAATTATCCCCATTAAATGAGTCGTATCTTGTCGATCAAGAGCCTGGTAGAATGTTTTGAATATTGTTTGTGTTTCACTTGTAGTCAACATATTTTTGAATTTATCTAGGTTGATATTTGTGGGATATAGGAATCGAAGCAAAGGTTAGGACGTTAACTTAACAGCATAATCAACTCTCAATACGAAAATTTTCTATTGTTCCTTCTGACTTTCGTACCTCGGTTTTTAATTGGAAACCAATAATGTTCTATTTCATTTAACTCAGGATAATATGGTGGTAAATATTCAATTTCACAATTCACTGATTCTATTAATTCTCTAATTTTGGGGGATTTATGAAAACTTGCATTGTTTAATATTACTAATTGTCCTGTATCTCCTAATTTTTGCTTCGACTGCTATAACAGTAATAAACTATCTTTCCCCAATCTGGTAGGGACGTTGCATGCAACGTCCCTACATTGCGTTTAATTAATATTATATCATGTCCGCATAAGAGCGTGATCAAAAACTTTCTCCTTTTCCTTCTGTTTCTTCTTCTTTCTTCCCTCCTGACTCTTAACTCCTGTCTCCTACCCCTACTACCTAGTTGCGAACAATCTACTCGCGTGAGGTTCCCCAGGCAAATCTTCAACAATTGCACCTTGCTGTTTCAACTCTCTCTTCATCTCTGCAGATAGTCCAATACCAAGAGAAAATCGAGTATCCTTCACCTCAACCCCATTCATCTGGGTATTCTTGAGGTCGGCACCACTTAAATTAGCATGACTCAAATTTGTATCAATTAAAATTGCTTTCTGTAAATTAGCGCGACTCATATCAGCGTAACTGAGATTAGCATAACTCAAAATTGCCCCACTCAAGTCAGCAGCACTCAAATCTGCTCCACTCAAATCTGCTCCACTCAAATCTGCACGAGTCAGGTTAGCTCCACTCAGATTCGCCCCACTCAGATTCGCACAATACAAATTAGCACCAATCAAAGTAGCATTGTACAGATTAGCGCCAATTAAATTTGCTCTAAATAAATTAGCCCGGAATAAGTTAGCACGAAACAAACTCACACCAGCTAAATTCACATTACTAAGCTCAGATCGAAATAAATCAATATCCCGAAAATTTCTTTCTCCAGAGGCATAACGTGCTAAAAATTCTTCAATTTTCATAATTTTCTCTTAAAATTTTCTTGATGTTTTCATCTAAAACTTTAACTTTCAGATGCGTTTCTCTTCTTTCGTAAATCTTAAAGACAAAAGACAAGAAACTTATATTTAATTATCTTGAACTGTTTTAAAAGTGTTAGGTGATTTTTATAACAATATTTTACAAAAGTTATATTTACTTGATTTATGCCAATAAAAGTTAAAATTTTATCAAAAAAGTTGACTGATACAAATACAAGAATTTATGTACATCTAAGTTGCACTTTTTATGATTTTAAATCAACCTGTATATCGCAATCCTATATCATTAATAAAACATCAAAAAATAGATCGAAAATCTGAAACCATAATTCTTTCCCCCTACTCCCTCTTTAATCCAAAATAAAATCAATTATTGCCCTCTTATTCATCAATTATTTCCCCTACTCCCTACTCCCTACTCCCTCTTTTGCTTAAAAATTTACCAAAAAATTGTGGTTTAAAGCCTCCTCTTTTAATACCAGTTTTATAAATCTTTGCTACAAATATTTAGGTTACTGCTTAGGAGTCAGGAGACAGGAGTCAGGAGTCAGGAGACAGAATAAAAGGAGAGGTAATTCTAAATTCTAAATTCTAAATTCTAAATTCTAAATTCTTGAACAAAAAGCGTATTTATAATAAAAAATATTCTATTTTGAGAAAAAATTAGTGACTACTACACCTCTAAATCCTACTTCAACTCAACAACCAGATTCCCTGGGCAGATATGGCCAGTTTGGCGGTAAATATGTCCCCGAAACATTAATGCCTGCCTTATTTGAACTAGAAGCGGCCTACAAAAAATATAGTCAAGAACCCGCTTTCCAGAAAGAACTCCAACAACTTCTGCGAGACTATGTAGGTCGCCCTAGTCCTCTTTATTTTGCCGAACGTCTCACAACTCATTATGCCAAACCTGATGGCACTGGTCCACAAATTTACCTCAAACGGGAAGACCTCAACCATACTGGGGCCCACAAAATCAACAATGCTTTAGCTCAAGCTCTATTAGCCCTGAAAATGGGTAAAAAACGTGTCATTGCCGAAACAGGTGCTGGTCAACATGGTGTTGCCACTGCCACAGTTTGCGCTCGGTTCGGACTGGAATGTATCATCTATATGGGCGTTCACGATATGGAACGTCAATCTCTAAATGTGTTCAGAATGCGACTAATGGGAGCAGAGGTACGACCAGTGGAAGCTGGCACCGGCACCCTGAAAGATGCAACATCAGAAGCTATTCGAGATTGGGTAACAAATGTGGAGACTACCCATTATATCCTTGGTTCCGTTGCAGGACCTCACCCATACCCGATGATGGTACGAGACTTTCATGCTGTTATCGGTCAAGAAACCCGCGCTCAATGTTTGGAAAAGTGGGGCGGTTTGCCTGACATTTTGATTGCTTGTGTTGGTGGTGGTTCTAATGCAATGGGTTTATTCCATGAGTTTGTGAATGAGTCATCAGTCCGAATGATCGGTGTAGAAGCTGGTGGTGAGGGAGTTGAGACGAATAAACACGCTGCGACTCTGACTCTTGGTCGTGTTGGTGTGTTGCATGGAGCTATGAGTTATTTGTTACAGGATCAGGAAGGTCAGATAATTGAACCTCATTCTATTAGTGCAGGTTTAGATTATCCTGGAGTTGGACCCGAACATAGTTTTTTGAAGGATAGCGGTAGAGCTGAATATTATAGTGTGACTGATAATGAGGCAGTAGCTGCTTTTCAACGTTTATCTCAGTTGGAAGGTATTATTCCAGCACTGGAAACTGCTCATGCGATCGCTTATTTGGAAACTCTTTGTCCACAGTTAAGCGGTAGTCCGCGTATTGTGTTTAACTGTTCTGGACGTGGGGATAAAGATGTGCAGACAGTGGCTAAGTTTTTGGAGGGTTGCTGAATTGAAGTATGAATGTGCGATTGTTTGGTCCTGGTAAAGCCCCCTAAATCCCCCAATTTTGGGGGACTTTTAGAGTTTTATTCCCCCCAATTTTGGCTTGCTCGGGGGGCTTGCATCATACCCATGTTTGGTTCTGGTAAAGCCCCCTAAATCCCCCAATTTTGGGGGACTTTTAGAGTTTTATTCCCCCCAATTTTGGCTTGCTCGGGGGGCTTGCATCATACCCATGTTTGGTTCTGGTAAAGCCCCCTAAATCCCCCAATTTTGGGGGACTTTTTAGAAGCAAATTGACTCTTGTTCCCCCCAAAGTTGGCTTGCTCGGGGGGCAAAATTCAGTTATCAGTTATCAGTTTTTAGTAGGGATGTTGCATGCAAAGTCCAAGCCCCCTAAATCCCCCAATTTTGGGGGACTTTTTAGAAGAAAATTGACTCTTGTTCCCCCCAAAGTTGGGGGGCTAGGGGGGCAAAATTCAGTATCAAAAAACTTTTCAGATATCCGAATGTCTCTACAAAAATTTTAGAATAAAGCTTCTGTAATTCTGAAAATATCTAGTGTATATAGATGTAGGAGTGTCAGCTATAAAATTAGAGAATACATTTGACTATAAGCTAATGAATAAATATTTAAAACAAATTTTCTGAGTCTGGCAATATTGTTGAGTAGTTGTAATTATCAACAAGTCATTAAAAATTTGCCAGAAATGCCAGAAGTTCAAAATTCCAGACAAACTCCTATTTCTAGACCAAGAGTAGCAATTTCACCTGATGTTAATGGCTTAGAAAAATCTGTATTTGCCCAAATAAATCAATATCGAAAATCTCAAAACTTACCACCTCTCCAGTGGGATAATACTATTGCTGAACAAGCAAGAATTCATGCTCAACAAATGGCTAGTGGAAAAGCAACTTTTAGCCATGATGGTTTTAAGGAAAGAGTAGAAGTAATTAGTCAAAAAATTACTTACAAAAGTGCTGCGGAAAATCTAGCTAATAATTTTGGTTATAATAATCCTGGAGAACAAGCTGTTGAAGGTTGGATAGGTAGTCCTGGTCATCATAAAAATATGATAGGTGACTATAATTTAACGGGTATTGGTATTACTCAAAATTCTGAAGGAACATATTTCTTTAATCAAATTTTTATCAAAACTAGATAGTGCCGCTACTAAGCATTCAGCCATCAGCATTCAGCTAGCCTCCTACGGAGGAACTGCGTTAACAGCTATTGCTTTTAATTTTAGGTAAAAGCTTTACTAATTGAGTTAGAATTTATGCTTAACTATAAAAGCTGGCTGAAACAGTCTATATTAATTAAAACCCCCTCATAAGAGCTGAGAGCTGACAGCTAATAGCTGTTTGCGCAGCATTCCGCAGGAAATCCTTACCGAAAAATTGTGGTTTAAAGCCTCCCCTTTTAAGGGGATAATAAAGAAAAATTGTCAATCCTCTTCTTTCAAGGAGAGGTAATTATTCATTATTCATTATTCATTATTAATTGTTGAAATATCACCTGTAAATAAAATTTTTCCTTTGAGTCAATCCTCTCCTTGAAAAGAACAGGTAATTATTAATTAGGGCTTGCTGAATAAAGTCTTTTAGCAGGGGTAGGAGACAGGAGACAACCCACCCCTAACCCCTCCCAGGAGGGGGACAGGAGAAATGGGAATGAACAAGGAGGTAGGAGTAAGAATTGTAAGAATGATTTTTCTGCCCAAATCTTGAGCCAAATCCGCTCCTAAATTGAACTATTACCACTTAAAACCTTGCACTTTTTGATACTGAAAAAGGCTAAAATATTTATGTATAAAGACTTTTATATTTAATCAGCAAGCCCTAATTATTCATTATTAATTATTCATTATATTTGGCAAAAATTAAAGGAATAAATATTAACTATGGCAAATAAATTATTGCAGAATATTTGGCGAGTTCTCAACACAGAAATAGAATTGAATTTACTGGAATCGGAAACTGTTAAAGGAGGGGTTGAGGGTGGTAAAGCGGTTTTTGAAATAGCAGAAGTTATACAAAAAAATGCTACAGATTTAAGCTTGTTAAAACCCTTTATTAATAATATTGATTCACTTTTGGATGCACTAAATTCTCCCTTGGGACAAGTTGTCAAGGAGGGTTTACCTTTTTTGCCTATTGCAACTGGAATTATTAGTTATATTATCAAAAAAACTGGGCATGAACCAACTTTAGAAGATGAAGTACAATTGGTGGCTCAGGCGGCTTATTTAGAAAGTTTACGACAATTTTTAATAGACCATCCTGAAATATCAGAAAAGCTGGAAACTGAAGCTTCAGAAGCTGTACAAAAACAGATAAAAAAATGGGATGAAGAAATTGATTTTAATGACCGAAAAGCTAAGGATACTTTGATTTGTTTCTATGATTCACCGTTGAGAGAAAAGTTTGATGAGATTTTATTTGCTCGTCTAAAAGAGTCTGGTTTGGATGACAATATGGCAGAAAATGTCACTGAAAGAATCTCTCGCAGTACTCACCGTTATTTGAAAGAAGCAGTGTTGGAAGTGAAAGATGATGCTAAAAAGTTAGCCAGAGTCTATGGGGGAAGTTGGCAACAAGATTTGGAAGTTTATAGCAGTATTGATAAGTATTTGGAGGAGGCGATCGCTGAAAAACCAAAAGAAAAAGTATTTGATGAAAATTTCTCTTTTCAGGATATTTATGTACCACTAAAAGTTAAACCTGTTGACTCTAATGGGGAAGTTGAAAAAACAGCAACACCCCAGAATATTGAGGAGTGGGCAAAAACAATTTTGCTGGATAAAAACAAAAATAAACAGGTGTTATTTATTCAAGCTGGGCCCGGAAGAGGAAAAAGTGTATTTTGCCGGATGTTTGCCGACTGGGTGCGTCGGGAATTACATCCTATATATACGCCGATTTTAATTCGGTTGCGGGATGTCAGAAATTTTGCAGCAAATATTGATGAGACTTTAGCTAATGCAGTGGGTAGAAATTTTGTTACGAGCGATGGTGGTTGGTTGACAGACCGCAATACTCGATTTTTATTTTTGCTGGATGGGTTTGATGAATTGTTGTTGGAGCGTGGCGCTACTAATGAGTTGAAACCTTTTCTAGAGCAGGTGGCGCAGTTTCAGAAAGACGCAGGAGACAATTCTGAGCGCGGTCATCGAGTTTTAATTACGGGTAGACCTTTGGCACTTTATGGTATTGAAAGGTTGATGCCACAAAATTTAGAGCGGGTCAGTATTTTGCCAATGGATGACGATATTCAGCAACGGTGGTTTGAGAAGTGGCAGACTATTGTTGGGGAAGTGGAAGCAGAAAAGTTTCGGGAGTTTTTGCACAGCGAGCAATGTCCAAAGCAGGTTAAGGAGTTGGCACGGGAGCCACTTTTGTTGTATTTGCTAGCTGCAATGCACCGGGATGGGAAGTTACAGACAGAGATGTTTGCTGATGCTAATGTTGGTGGAGCCAAAATTCTGATTTATGAGCAAGCGTTGGAGTGGGTGCTGGAGAAGCAGCGAATGGAAGAAGGCAGAAATCTTAATCCGGAAATTACAAGGTTAGAGCCAAGAGATTTAGAAATTTTGTTGGCAGAAGCAGGGTTGTGTGTGGTGCAGTCTGGTGGCGAATATGCTGCAATAAAAATGATTGAAGACCGACTTCTGGAGCAGGGATGTCAGGAGCTGAAGGATTTAATTGAGAATGCTCGGCAAAATAAGCAAGAGGATGGATTGAAAAATGCTTTGGCTGCTTTTTATTTGAAGAAGTCGGAAACAGCAACCAATAATTCAGTGGAGTTTTTTCACAAGAGTTTTGGTGAGTTTCTCTGTGCAAAACGCATGGTAGAAAGTCTGGAAGATTTGACCGAGAAAACTGAAAGACGAGGTCAGGTTAATTATTTTGTGTCTGATAAGGAGTTGGAACGGCAGGTTTACGACCTCTTTGGTTATGGCAGTTTGACTGTGGAGGTTGTGGGATATTTGATGGGGTTGTTGGTGAAAAGTGAGGTTAAGTTGGAGGTGTTGTTTCAGCGGTTGCATGGGTTTTATCTAGACTGGTGTAAAGGGAAGTTTATTGATGAGATGGAGGAGGCTTTATCTCAGAAGGTGAGGCAGTTGTGGAAGTGGGGAATTGAGTCTGGGCAACGTCAGGTGGATATTTATACGGGGTTGAATGTGATGATTTTGTTGTTTGAGCTGCATCGTTATGGGCAGTCTCAGGAGGAATTGCGAGAGCAGTTGCATTTTTATCCTTGCGGTCAACTTAATAGTGAAAATTTTGATAAAACAAGACTATTGAGGATGATTGGTTATAGTCAATGTCTTGGGAGTGGTACTTTTGTGGAAATAGTAGGTAGTTTTCTCAATGGTGCCGACCTCAGTTTTGCCGACCTCAGTTTTGCCGACCTCAGTAGTGCCGACCTCAGTTTTGCCGACCTCAGTGATGCCAAGCTCAGTGGTGCAAACCTCAGTGGTGCAAACCTTAGTGGTGTCAACCTCAGTTTTGCCTACCTCAGTTTTGCCTACCTCAGTGATGCCGACCTCAGTGGTGCCAAACTCAGTGGTGCCAAACTCAGTGGTGCCAACCTCAGTTTTGCCTACCTCAGTGGTGCCAAACTCAGTGGTGCCAACCTCAGTTTTGCCTACCTCAGTAGTGCCTACCTCAGTAGTGCCAACCTCAGTGATGCCTACCTCAGTTTTGCCAACCTCAGTAGTGCCAACCTCAGTAGTGCCAACCTCAGTGATGCCTACCTCAGTGGTGCCAAACTCAGTGATGCCGACCTCAGTGGTGCCGACCTCAGTGGTGCCGACCTCAGTGGTGCAAACCTCATTACTGCCGACCTCAGTGGTGCCTACCTCAATAATATCAAATGGAATAATCAAACCAAGTGGTCAAATACTATTGGTTTACACGAAGCAATAGGAGTTCCAGAAGACCTACAACAAAATCCAGAATTTGCCACAGCGGTTGCTCAGTCGGAAGCAGCAAGTTAACAACAAGAGTAATTTTTTTGAAGTAGAGTGAGTGAGATTTTTGTCCCTTGTCTTTGCCGAGGAACAATTTGACAACAGCGGTCAATTGTATTGAATCATGCGATCGCTACATTTTGCCTAAATAGGGAGTGGGGAGTTGGGAGTGTGGGAACGGTGGGAATATAAACAGGACTTACGCAAAGGCACTATGTATAGAGCCTCGCTCAGTTACGCTAGCGCTAACACACCCTACTAGACTGACACGCCTAAAAATGTAGGTTGGGTTGAACGGCAGTGAAACCCAACATTAGCAGGGTTTTGTTGGGTTTCGGTTCCTCAACCCAACCTACGTCTAATGCACCATTTTAGCTGTGTCAGTCCACTACCAATAGCGTTCATGCGTAAGTCCTGATAAAGAAAGATTTGGCAATGGCGCTCAGATGGAACATTTTTTTGTACTGAACCCGAGCGGACTTGATATAATAGAGTTTTATGCTGATTTTCTTCCTTCTTACTTCTTCCCTCTTCCTCCTTCCTTCTTCCCTCTTCCTTCTTCCTTCTTCCTTCTTATAGTATGATAGAAAATTGTATTTTTCATCTCAAAAGGAAAGAGTCAAGATGGCAGAAACACCGCCCCCAGTAAAGTCTAAAAACTTGGGAATAGTTAATCAAACACTTATTTTTATTGAAAAAATTGGCAATAAACTGCCAGACCCCATTACATTATTTTTCTATCTTTCTATAGCAGTAATTTTGATTAGCGCGATCGCTAATTTAACCAATCTCTCCGTCATACATCCTGCAACTAAAGAAACTATTCAAGCAGTCTCTCTATTTACTCCTGAAGGTATCCGCAGAATAATTACTGAAGCTGTAAATAACTTTGTTAATTTCCCTCCCCTGGGTACTGTACTTGTAGCAATGTTAGGAGTAGGAGTCGCAGAATCTACAGGATTAATTTCTGCTCTATTGCGTCAGGTAGTTCTAGTTGCTCCGGCAAAATTTATTACTCCAGCAATTATTTTTTGTGGTGTAATGTCTAATCTTGCATCTGACGCCGGATATGTAGTTTTAACTCCTCTTGCTGCTTTAGTATTTTTAGCATATAAACGTCATCCCATAGCAGGTTTAGCTGCTGCTTTTGCCGGAGTTGCTGGAGGTTATAGTGCTAATTTATTAATTGGAACTATCGACCCTTTATTAGCAGGAATTACTGAGAATTCGGCGAAATTAATTAATTCTGAATATACAGTAAATCCAGCAGTAAACTATTATTTCATGGTAGTTTCTACATTTGTTATTACTTTAGTTGGTTGGTATATTACGGATAAAATTGTAGAGCCTCGCTTTGGTAAATATGATGGGGAAATTAATCAAGAAGAAATTCCAGAATTGACTGCTGCTGAACGAAAAGGTTTGCGTTGGGCTGGATATTCTTTATTGGCTTTCGTAGCACTTTTATTAATATTAGTTTTACCTCCTGAAGGAATTTTACGCGACCCGGAAACTTTAACTATTATTCCTTCTCCTTTTTTCCAGGGAATTGTACCAATAATAATGGTAGGATTTATTCTGCCTGGTATTGTCTATGGAAAAGTAGCAGGTACAATTCAGAGCGATAAAGATATTGCTCAAGGTATGACTCAGGCTATGAGTTTAATGGGTTATTATATTGCTTTATCATTTTTTGCTGCTCAATTTGTTGCTTATTTTCGTTGGAGTAATTTAGGCATTATCTTAGCTATTAATGGTGCAAATATTCTCAAAGCCACTGGTTTTACCGGATTGCCTTTGCTCATAAGTTTTATCATTGTTAGTGGTTTTATTAATTTATTTATTGGTTCTGCATCAGCTAAATGGAATATTATGGCTCCGGTATTTGTGCCAATGTTAATGTTAGTTGGTTATACACCAGAGTTGACACAAATGGTTTATCGAATTGGAGATTCTACAACTAATATCATTACGCCTTTGATGCCTTATTTTCCAATTATTGTTGCCTTTGCTCAGAGATACGATAAAAAGACAGGAATGGGAACTTTAATTGCTACAATGCTTCCTTATTCTTTAGCTTTCCTAATATCTTGGTCAGCTTTATTTATAATCTGGTTTATTTTTGGAATTCCCATCGGACCTGGAGCAGGAATTAGACTTTGAAATAGCAGTCAGCGGTCAGCAGTCAGCCATCAGCTTCTCAAGGTGTATAATGAGTGGTTAAAACTTAGTTTTTTTTCGTAACTACCTACCTACTTAGCTATCTTTAGTCATCTTTAGATGACTTCTGCTTTCTAGCCAAGAAATTTAGGCGTTGCTGATTCTGGGTATGATGCAAGCCCCCCTAGCCCCCCAAAATTGGGGGGGAATAAAACTCTAAAAGTCCCCCAAAATTGAGGGGAATAAAACTCTAAAAGTCCCCCAAAATTGGGGGGGAATAAAACTCTAAAAGTCCCCCAAAATTGGGGGATTTAGGGGGCATTACCAGAACAAAAAAATCGCACATTCATACTTCTAATTCAGCAACGCCGAAATTTATTTCTTGGCGGATAACATAGCTTTACTTATTGATAAGAAGAAGTAATTCTAAATTCTAAATTCTAAATTCTTGAACTACCACCTTCTTCAAGAAATAGCTATCGCCTCCGACTCATCTACTTTTTTATTTTCTTGAACATCAGAAATATCTTCTACAAATAAATATTGATTATTAATTTCAACTGTGCCAAATAAAGTGGCAAAAGAAACATCAGCCGCATCTCTACCTGTACTAATTCTAATAATATTTTCTAGTGGTACTAATTTAGTTGGGTCAAACAAATACCAGCGATCGCCTAAATAAGCTTCAAAACAAGCATGAAAATCTGGAGGATTAAGATTATAAGCATAAGCAGAAACAAAACGAGCTGGAATATTTAATGTCCGACAAAAAGCAATTCCTAAATGAGCAAAATCACGACAAACACCCGCCCTTTCCGTAGCAGTATCAAAAGCTGAAGTTTGAGAATTTGTACTACCAAATAAATATTTTACCTTGTCATAAATCCAATCACAAATCATCATTACCCGAGAATAACCAGGACTTAAACTACCAAATTCTGATTGTGCTAAACCAAATAATAAATCTGATTGACAATAACGACTAGGATAAAGATAAGGAAGTGTTTCCACAGGCAAATTAGCAGGTTTAACTTCATAAATATTATGATAATTGCCATAATAATGTGATAATTCTACAGTCGCTTGATAAGAAACTTCAAGTTTACCAGTAGAGAAATTTACTCGAACAAATCGATTTTTTTCCGAGCTACTAATATATTCATCTATTGCCAAAAATGGATTAAACTGTAGTTGTTCCTGCACAATATTTTGACAGTTATTATTAACTACTTGAACATTAAATAAGAAAGTGGTAGGTTGAGAAATAGTATAATTAAGTTGACAACCAAGTTTGAATTTTTTCATTGTATTTTGTGTATGACTTATGATAGATATAAATAGCAGTTTAGTCTGCTAACCTCATTAAGATAGAAATTAGTAATATTTATTTGTCTTTTCCTTTATGGGTTTAATACCCCACCGTTAACGCAGGGTCTATTTATTGTCACGCTTAGAAAAATTGATGGGGGGATGGGGAGATGGGGAGATGGGGAGATGGGGAGATGGGGAGATTCTTATATTTATTCGCTATTTGCACAATTAAATGTATTTCATATCCATATAAATATTCTAGGCGCGACAATGAATTAGCCCTGCACCGTTAACGGGGGTGCTTAAAATTATTTGGGTTTTAATACACCATGGAATTTTCCCTCCTGACTCCTGACTTCCCCTCCACCGGAGGGGTTAGGGGTGGGTTGACTCCTGACTCCTTCTTCAAACTATATCAAGGAAACTAAAGTTGTGAACTATAAAATAATCTTTCGACTACTCAAAAAAACCGTTCAAGAATGGCAAAAAGATAAAGCACCAATTTTAGCCGCAGCTTTAACTTATCATACATTATTTTCTATAGCGCCATTATTTATTATTGCAGTGGCGATCGCTGGTTTTGTCTTTGGAAAATCTGCTGCTGAAGGGGAGTTAGTAACACAACTAGAAAATTTTATGGGTCAGCAAATTGCAGAAACCATTGAACAACTGGTAATCAATATTTCTCGTCCTGAGTCAGGAATTATTGCCACTCTCATCGGTGTCGCGACCCTGTTTTGGGGAGCATCAAATTTATTTGCCCAATTAAAGTTAGCTTTAAATATGATTTGGAATGTTTCACCCCCACCAGACCGTGGTATTGTCGGATTTATTCAAGACCGGTTGTTGTCAGTGGGGATGGTCTTAGGAGCAGGTTTAGTATTAATTTTATTATTGGTAGCTAGTGCTGTATTAACCGCAATTAACCAATGGCTTAATAAAATACTCAATACTCCAGATGGTATTTGGAGTCTAATTGATATTTCTATTTCGTTTGGCATAGTAATATTATTATTTGCTGGAATTTATAAATTTTTGCCAGATGTAAAAATAGCCTGGAGTGATGTTTGGATCGGTTCAGCAATTACTGCTGTATTATTCACAATTGGTAAAAGTTTAATCGGATTATATTTAGGTAATAGTGGAGCAGGTTCAGCCTACGGTGTTGCGGGTTCTTTGGTAGTACTATTATTATGGATTAATTACTCGTGGCAAATTCTATTTTTTGGGGCAGAATTTACTCAAATTTGGGCTAATAAATATGGTTCGAGAATAGTTGCTAAACGCTAGAAAAAAATTTGTTCAACAATTAAAAATTAATAATTCGATAATATCAGGACTTACGCACCAAGCGCCATATATAGTAGGGGCGAATGGCATTTGCCCCCTACAGATAGCGTATTTTCCAATAATTTGCGTAAGTCCTGAATATACAACATAAAAAAAGAAGGAGAATTCAGTAGATACAATATCACTCTCTCCTTCCGATTAAATAAAATTACACACAAACCTAAATAAATGTCTTAAATCAAAGTCGATAAAAAATAATAATTAGAGCATAATTAGTCAAATATTAATTTCTGTCTTAAAGTACATTTTTATTCCATTTCTACCGAATGACTTGCCTGAGTAGAAAATCTGCTTATAGCAAAACGAAGAATGAAAGACCGAAGGAGCGAAAAATACTGCATTGTCTAAGTTTTAAACTTTTAATATCAAATCCGTTTAATTCTGTATAAAAAAATGTTCCACCTTCAACCATTACCAAATATTTCTCGATCTCCCCACACCCCCCACACCCCCACACTCCCCACACCCCCCACCCTCTTTATCTAATTACACCGATGCTACCGGAGTTGATATGATATGTCCGCTCCCTTCCCTTCGACTGCCATAATTTAATCTTGGCGGTGGCGACGCAGAGCAGCAAAACCACTTCCGATAGCAGCAATTAAACCCAAGACTGAAGATGGTTCAGGCACCCTTGTAGCTACCACCTCTTCACCAGGTATCACTCCTTGAGCAGCTATCACTTCTTCAGGAGAGGTAGGAATGCCACCAGGATTATCGAGAGTTCGCACACCGTAACGTTCCTCAAGCTCTTGTTCCTTCTGATTTTCTACCTCAGCAGCAGCTAGAGATTCGCTCATTTGCTCCCGTCTTTCCTGTGCAATTGCTTCGTCACGAACTTGAGCTATTTGTGTTTCAATTTCTAAGAGAAGTTCACCTTTCTGGTTGATTTGCTCTTGTTTCTGTGCTAAACTGTTATTCCGATTTTTCAATGCCTGATTGCGACTTTTGATATCTTCTTGCTTGGCAGTAAGTTCGTTATCGCGAGCAATTTCATTATTCTTTTGCTCTTGATCTCGATCTTTGCGAGCATTGTTAAACAGGCTTGATTCAGCACTGAGGCGAGCATATTCGCTAGCAACGGTTTTCGATGCCCCCTCTTGAGCCACATCATGGGTAGTGTAACCGCTAATGTTGCCGTCTTCATCGTAAACTGGAACCTGCACAGTTACCTCATCGGGACCGTAAACCTCTTGATTGCCACTATCATCAAATATTTTGCGGTCGCTATTTTTAGCATCTGCTCTCAAGACATTCTTGAAATATTGGTCAGCTCCATCAAAAAGACCATCTAGGGACTCCCGGGAGTTATCAATTTCATCGATGAGTGCTTGGGTACGAGCAATATCGCTTTTGTAGAAGGCACGGCGCTCGTCTTTCTGGGAATCGTTGAGGCTGTTGTCAGTGTCAATAGCTGCCTGTTTCTGTTCTGCATTAGCTTTAACTGCTTCAAGTCGATCGCGTAGGTCGTTATTTGCGTAGAAGTTCTCTACATTCTTCTCTACTGTAGGCTTGAGTTCTTTGGCATCATTAAGTTCTGTTACCAAGTCATTGATATTCTTTTGCTTCCGGTTAATTTGTCTCTGGTATTGCTGAATTTTTGTTTGGCGGTCTTGTTTAACTTCAGATTCAAAGTCGGCTAAAACCTGGCTAAACAAAGTCAACTCCTGCTCTTGCTTGGCTGGAGTGCCGTCACCACGCAGTTCTATCCAATCACCACCGTAGGCTTCTTGCACAGCAAGCTTTTGAGGTAATTCCAGATTGTCCCAGTTATTTTCTTGCTTGTGTTTTTCCCATGCTTCTTTTTTAGGTGCCAGTTCTGCAACAGCTTCGTCAGCTCGCTTAATATTTCCACCTGCGTTTTCCCTAGCTATAGCGATCGCTTCTGCTTCGCTAGGAACCTCATTCAGTTTAGTTTTTAGTGCATCACGTTCATTTATAGCATTAGTGATTTTTCCAGGGTTTTTGTTGATTATTTTATTGACTGCATTAAGTGGTTTGAGGAATTTGTTGCGGTCGTTGCGCTCTCTTTTAACGACATTGTTGGCTTCTCCGCCAGGACTGTATCTAGCAGCTCGCCAGAGTTCACTGTTGCGGTCATTGCGCTCTTGTTTCAGGTTATTGGCTTCTTCTTTTGCAGTTTGACTGCGGGTATCATAGATATCTGCTTGTGCTTGGTGAGCATTAGCTTTTGTTTGGGAGTCATCAGCTTCACCTTGGTAAGTGTTGGCTTGTTCTTGTTTCTCGGCGATTTGAGTATCGTAAGCTGCCAATTCTCCATCCCAACCTTGGGAATCCCAGTCGAAGCCATATCCTTCACCAATTCCTTTCAGAGTGCCGATATCTTTTGGTAGTGGTGCGGGTTCTGGAGGAACTATAGCATCAAGGTTAAATTTAAAGCCTAAAATTTCGCTGCCACCGACTGTGTTTCTGTCGAGTCCTGCTGCCGCGAGTTCGTCGAGGGTCAACATTTGGAAGCCGTCGTCCTCGACTTTTTGGCCTCCAGAAATTACGTTGTAGCCAGTAGCATCGCCGTCAAAGTAAGAGTTATTAACACCGAGGTCGCCGTAGAAGTTACTGCTGCTAGAATCAACCATGGCAGCATAGTTATTGTAGGTACGATGTCCGAAGTTGTTCATACCTACACCTTTTGCTGCTACGTTCTGATATACACCTAGCCCTGCACTAGCTCCAGAATCTGAACTACCAGAGAAGTGAATACCGTAGAGATTTCCTGATTCCATGGAGTCTTGGAAATTGTCACCACCTGGGGTAAAGAATACGTCACCGTGGAAAATTTGATCGACGTTGCGGTCGTAACCTGCACCTGTTTGGGGTAAGTTACTGCCAATGGCAACAAAGACTTCATTACCGTTTTGGAATACTCCCATTCCAGTAATATCATAGGTGCTGCCGTCGGTCATGTCTCCAATGGCATCTTGACTATATTGCCATCCATTATGAGAGTCTAAGAATAAAGCAGTTCCATCATTATTACATTCTAGAAATAGGCTAAACATTCCACTTGTAAGACCTATACCCTGTGCGCTTTGTCCTGCTCCATTTAATAGTAAGGCAGCGATCGCTAAACTGGTAGTAGTTGTATAAACTTGTTTCATGGTTTAAGATTTCCGAATAATTTCTTTTGTTTACTGTTCTCAGTATATGAAGAAAAATGTAAATTCTATATCACTCGATCGGGTGATTTTTAATTAGCCTAATCGGGTGAATCAATTGAGGTTAAGTATTTACAACAGTTTTATCTTTTATTTTGCTTGTGTTAGTTTTAGTATAAACACCGCTATAAAAGTAATATTTTATACAATTTAGTGATATCATATTTGATATCAAATCCGGTGGGGTTGCACATAGAATCCGGTTATATAATAGAGTTGTTGGGAAATAACTTAAGTAGGGAAAAAAGGAAAACAAAAACTCATAACATTTGTTACTGATTGCATTCTTTATGCTACCATTAGGTAGAAATTCCATAATCCACTGGCAGTTAGCATTAATTTGTCATCAAAATCACTCTTATGATTACGATAAATCTGACTGACTGCACCATAACGTTTAACACCGGCGCTCTTCATTTTCACATCTCACTCTTGAACTACTTAAATTTCGGTTTTCTGACTTCTGGTGTTCAGTTAATTCTCCTCTCTTTGGTTTTTTATGGGGGATACGGATATTTTCATATTGATTTTGGAGACCTTGAAAACCACTATCTACTTCAATTGGAATCACGACCGGTATATTTCCTATTAGCTTCTGTTGATCATGGAATTTCTTGTCATGTAACTTTCCTTCTCTTGCCTGACTCAATACCAATACTTGCTTGTTTTGGTCTACTGCGACTAGATGTTTGCGAGTATGACGCTTTTTTTTTCCGAATAATTCTGTTTTTGTTTTTCTTGGTAAGTAGGTCGTTGCACTGGCCGTTCTGTTCCATCCATTATTACTCGTTTTACTCCAGGGAAACGCTCTATAAATGCTTGGACACTGTTAATTTGACGCTCTGGTAGCGCCTTTTTTTCTCCTAGGGCAGCTTCTAAAATTGCTTGTAAACGATGAGCCCAATGATGTGTCTGGCTACGATCTATGTCAAACAAGATACTAGCGCTCATCAAAGGTTGGGTAACATTTAAAATAGAAGAGAATGTAAAATAATTTGTGTTGAGTGGTGAGTAAACGAGCCTTTCGGCCTCCTCATCGAGAGCGTTGACGAGGTTTCAAGAGCAATGTTTCCTCATAGATTTGGCTAAAAGACTTTAACAACGATTCAAATGCTTTACGGTTTAATCCTGTTAATGCTCTGAGTAACCTGTCCTGTTTTAAAGCTCGTTCAATATTTAGCATTTCCCTGGCCAATTTATTATTGAATCATTTTACCTTATTTCCCAACAACTCTACTATATCAGGACTTACGCAAAGGCACTATTTATAGAGTCAAAGTACTATTGGACAATAGTTTTGAACGCTATATATAGCGTATCTGCGTAAGTCCTATATATATAGTATCTTTGCATAAGTCGTGATATTATCAGGTAAGGCCGAGAGCTTGAAAACCATGTCGCTTTAGCCCATGGACCTGTAGCTCACGTGCGACTTTAGTCGCCTGTAAAAATATCTAATTTTTCCTTGACATTTTCTCAGTCAATTATGCCATAATACCAAACATAAGGATAAAAAGGTAGGTCGAGCCAAAATGATAATTTATGAGTTTAAAGTGAAAGCAAAAGAAGTCCAATATCATGCAATAGACGAGGCAATTAGGACATCTCAGTTCATCCAAAATAAGTGCTTAAGATATTGGATAGACAATAAAGGTGTAAGTAAATATGACCTAAATAAATATTGTAAAGTATTGGCTCAAGAGTTGAAATTTGCCTCGGAACTAAACTCAATGGCTCGACAATCGGCTGCGGAAAGAGCTTGGTCTGCCATATCTAGATTTTATGATAATTGCAAGAAAAAAGTCAAAGGTAAAAGAGGTTATCCTAAATTCAAAAAGTATTGCCGTTCTGTAGAATACAAAACGTCTGGCTGGAATTTGTCACTAAACAGAAAAGCTATTACGTTTAGTGACAAAAAAGGAATAGGCAAACTAAAGCTTAAGGGGACTTATGATCTTAACTACTACCAAATAAACCAGATAAAACGGGTAAGGCTAGTAAGACGAGCCGATGGTTATTATTGCCAGTTTGCTATTAAAGTTGATATTCAAATAGATACTGAACCAACAAGAAAAGCAGTCGGTTTAGACGTTGGCATCAAATATTTCTTAGCAGATAGTAACGGCAATACTTTAGAAAATCCAATGTTTTATCGGCAATCGGAAAAGAAGTTAAACCGTGCTAATCGTCAGAAATCTAAGAAGTATAAAAAAGGCGCAACACCGCAGTCGAAAAACTACTATAAAGCCAGATGTCGATATGCCAAAAAGCATTTAAAAGTAAGTAGGCAACGAAAAGAATATTGCAAGGGAGTAGCATATTCCGTCATTCACTCTAACGATGTGGTAGCATACGTAGACGCGGAGCTGCGTGCCGAAGGCAGATTTAAACGTTAAAGGCATGGTAAAAAATCGGCATTTAAGCAAATCTATTAGTGATGTGGGATGGTCAACTTTTCGACAATGGGTAGAATATTTTGGCAGAAAGTACGGGAAATTAACTATTGCTGTATCGCCACAAAATACTTCTCAAAACTGCTCTAACTGTGGTCAAAAAGTGCAGAAGTCTCTATCAACTAGAACTCATATTTGTCATCATTGTGGATATGTAGAAGATAGGGATATTAATGCAGCCAAAAACATCCTACAAAAAGCACTCAGTACCTTGGGGCTTGTAACTGTTGGCTAAAATCTGGTATTATCTATAAAAATCTGGGATTATCTGTTTATGCTACTTGGATATCATACTGAACTACATCCGAATAACCAACAAAAAACATTACTGGCTAAACACGCTGGTGTAACTCGTCACGCCTGGAATTGGGGGTTATGGCTAACTAGAAACATCCTTAATCACAATTCCAATAATCCTGAGAGTAAGCTGAAATTTCCTACTGCTATTGATTTGCACAAACTATTAGTAGCAATGGTTAAACCTAACAACTGTTGGTATTATGAAGTATCTAAATGTGCACCTCAATATGCTTTGAGATATTTATCTCAAGCCTGGAAGCGAAGATTCAGCAAAGTGTCTGGTCAACCTAAATTCAAGAAGAAAGGTAGAGATGATAGTTTTCCTGCGGAATGCTACGCAAACACTCTAGATGGGTCAATATCAGTAGGTGTGTTTCATATAAAACTGCCCCGAATTGGATGGATTAAAACTTATGAAGTACTGCCAGATCATGTCACTCCTAAATCTGTAACTATTAGCAAAAAAGCCGATAGATGGTTTGTCAGTTTCAAAGTAGAAACCACACCTCAAATTACTGATAAATCAGTAGATGTAGTTGGTGTAGATTTAGGTATAAAATCTCTAGCTACGTTATCTACTGGTGAAGTTTTTGTTGGTGCTAAATCTTTAAGAAAGTTAGAAGCTAAACTCTCTCGGTTGCAATATTTAAACCGACATAAAACTAAATTCTCTAAGAACTGGAAAAAGGCTCAACTTAAGATAGCTCAGTTACACAAAAGGATAGCGAACATCAGAAAAGATACATTGCACAAGCCAACTACTTACTTGGCTAAAAACCACAGCCAGATAGTAATAGAAGATTTAAATGTATCAGGCATGATGGCCGAGCCAAAGCTTGCTAAGGCTGTTGGGTCCATGGGTTTTTATGAATTCAGAAGACAGTTAGAGTACAAGTGTGAGTTATACGGTTCTGAGTTAATCGTTGTTGATAGATGGTTTCCTAGCTCTAAGACTTGCAGTAGGTGTGGTGAGGTGAAACAGTCTCTGTCTTTATCGGAGCGTGTATTTAATTGTGAACACTGCAATTTCAGTTGTGATTGCTCCGCAACGCTAGCGCGAACGAGACTTGATAAGAGGGTTAAATTTAGCTATGGCGGTGAGTTCGACCGTGACAGCTTGCGGACTGGATAACGCCGACGTTGCCAGATTGAAGCAGGAATAGAACAGATAATCATAGATTTCTATAGATTATCGTAGGTTTCTAAGAACGGCACAGGGAAACTAATACGCTTGCGGGAGATTTGCCCTCTGGCTTGGTTTGCTTCGGCCTGTCAAGTGATGGCAAGTCGATGTTCGCGCAGCGTTGCGCCAGCAAACCAAGAATCCCCGTAGCTTTAGCGCAGGGAGTGTCAAGAATATATATTACTGATGGATACAAAACGAACTTTAGATTCTATCAAGCTAGATTTTATTTTAGAAACGATCAACCGCAAGTTACTAGAAACCAAAAATCTTCCTTTAAATACTGCAGAAATTATGCTTCTGGGAGGTATCTGGGATAATAAGACCTATAATATTGTGGCTGAAGAGGCAGGTTACAGCTCAGGTTATCTCAGTAGTGTCGTTGCTCCTGAGTTATTTAGACGGATTTCTGATATTATTGGTCAAAGGGTGACAAAGAAAAACTGTCGGATTCAACTTCAAACGTATCTCATCCCACAAGCTAGCTCAAAAAAAAATGTCCGACCTCAACAATATGAAAAACTTTCTGCTAGTATAACACAACTAATGTCACCAAATTTTCCGAGTGGATGTATTTCTCTAAATTCGCCATTTTACATACAACGATCCGATATTGAGAAGCAAGTGTATGCAGAAATTGAAAAACCAGGAGCATTGGTGAGAATAAAAGCACCGCAAGAGATGGGCAAAACTTCCCTTCTTTTGAGAGTTATAAACTATGCAGAAAGTTTGGACTATTGCACCGTGAACTTAGACTTACAACAGGTAGGTCAAGACATTTTGAGTGGTGGTATCAACAAATTTTTACGTTGGTTTTGTGCTAATATTGCTTATCAACTAAACCAAGAGCCAAACTTAGATGACTATTGGGATGAAGATATTGGTTGTAAAATTAGTTGCACTTTATACTTCCGCAACTATTTATTACAGTCAATTAATTCTCCCCTACTTCTAGCTTTAGATGAAGTCAATCATATTTTTGAGTATCCAGAAATAGCAAAAGATTTTTTTCCTCTATTGCGATCGTGGTTTGAGGAAGCAAAAAGACAACCTGTGTGGCAAAAACTTCGTTTAGTGGTAGTTCACTCCACTGAAATTTATGTACCTCTGCAACTGAAACAGTCACCTTTTAATGTGGGGTTACCAATTCAGTTAGGTAGTTTTAGCTTAGAACAAGTTGTGGAATTAGCCCAATTTTACGGACTCAACTGGAGTGATGGAGAAGAAGCACATCTTTTGATGGCAACCACCGGAGGACATCCAGCATTGGTGCATCTGGCTATTTATTATCTGAGTCGAGAGGATGTAACAATGGGACAATTATTAGAAACTGCTGCCACATCAACTGGAATTTATGCCAATCATTTGCGACGTCATCAAGTGAAGTTGGAAGAGGAGGCAGAATTAGCGATCGCTGTGCAAAATCTTGTCAATACGAATGAACCTATATTATTAGAGCCTATTATTACTTATAAGTTGAGTAGTATGGGATTAATTAAGTTAGTTGGAAATAAGGCCACATTAACTTGTGATTTGTATCGACAGTATTTTAGAAGTTAACAACAACCTCTTAATAATTAATAATTAATAATTAATAATTAATAATTGCTTTTTCTTATAAATAAGAGGGGGAGGTTTTAAACCCAATTTTTCGGTAAAATTACTCTCATCAGAATATTGTTGCCGTCAATCTTATACTACGGTCGAATCGTAGTTCTGCAATGGCCAGTTTTTAACTGATTTATTGGTTTATGGTTCTATAACAATATTAGGACTAACTACAAATCTAATCAAAGTGTTCAAGTGGCCAGTCCTGAGCTTCTTTTGTTCGGCATTAAACGGGTAAAAAGATTTGAAAAACCAGTGTGTCCCAGCTCTCTAAAAGCCAAAATAACTGGGCGAGGCCAACTTTACGCATTTTCTACAGAATAGACGCAACAATGTCCAAATTTTTGCCTAACTATATTTTTGAATTTTTGAAGTCAGTTAATTGACCTCAAAAACGTCTTATTTATGTACGAAGTCTTATTTCTGTAAGAAATAGGGACAATTACTCATTTTAAGCACATTTTTTCTAAGAGGTAGTAATAAGTATGTTTACCGATGTAGGTAATGCTAATAATATATCAATTCCAGGAATAGAACGACCAGATTTAAATAAATCAAATGCTCTAAATGCTCTACAGTATCAGATCCTGATAGTTGAAGAAGAAGGGAATTCTACCAATCCTCGACTAGGATTAAAAAGAACAATGTATATAGGTACAAAAGAGGAATTAAACGAACATTTTAAAGAGTTTACAAACCTAACGAAAGATATTAAGAAATTGCCTCATCAAGGAACAGACATGAAAGATGTATTTCCTCTTCCTATTCCTACTCAAGAGGAATTGAAACTTTCTGGGAATGATAAACATCGGGATGATATATTAAGTCAATATAGTATGGTGCGAAGACTTTTGCAAGCGAGAAAAGCATCTCAATTGATTGCCAAGTCATGGCTCGAAGAGAAAGATATCAAGGAGGAGAAAAAAAGCCAAAATGAGGAGGAACCGGAATATTATACAAAAGGGGAAAATTGTATAAGATTGAAGGCTATCAGGAAGCTTTTTCTGACTGGCGATCAAGGATTTAATTTTGGGGAAGGAGTCAAACTTCTTCATTATAAGGGAGATAAAGAAAAACTATCGGAAGAAGAATGGAGAAAACAATGGGCAGAACTACAACAACAGCCTTATATTATAACGCCAGATCAAGACAATTGGCATAATATTTCTTTGAATCTACTGTTTTGTGGACAAGTTTATTTAAAGTATGAAGTAACGTATGAAGGAGGATGTCAAAAAGAAAACAAATATTTACCCCTATGTTTTCCTATTCTTTCCACTTATGAAGCTTGTTCTTTCTACGCTTTGTTTATGAATGTGGATAGCTTTTCAGGCACGATAGACGAGATCGAGAAGAAAGGTACAACCAATCCTCTACCTCCTTACTACAGAGCATCACTTCCTTATCCTCCACGCCCTAATTTTAGTACAGAGGATAAAGTAGTTCAGGAGAATTACAATGAGATGATAAAAAAATGGGCGTATGCGAAAGACATCTCTTCAGATAATAATGAATTACCATTTTGTAAGGAGATTTGGAGCGAGCACAATGGAATCCAACTCAGATATATTTGTCCTCCTTACCCTTATGTACCAATGAGTTGTATTTGTTAAATTAAGCCTCAA
>NZ_BLZO01000179.1 GCF_014132355.1 Okeania sp. KiyG1 | reverse complement strand
GGAATGCTGCGCAAACAGAGGTCAGCTAGCCTCATAAGGTCGGAACTTTCCGTTTGTCATGCTACGCAAACGTTAACAGCTATCAGCTTTATTACTTTTAGTGGACAATTGAAGCTGGTTATTCTTGTGCTTCAATTCTTTGTTTAAAAATGTAGTAGAAGTTAAGCAAGTGCTTGCTTCATTCATTAAAAAGCCGTTTGCGCAGCATCACAAACGGAAGAGCTGACCGCGAGCTAGTTGAATGCACCCGTCCTAAAAGTAAAAGCAACTGCTATATTTTGACTAACAAAAATTTGACAGCAACAACAGTTAGAGAATCTGGTTCTCAATTAAATTTGTAAAAGCTCGACAGTTTTATTTAACTTTACATATTGTCATATTAAACTTTATTGGTTGGTATTGTTGACTAACAAAAATTTGACAGCAATGACAGTTAGAGAATCTGGTTCTCCATTAAATTGGTAAAAGCTCGACAGTTTTATTTAACTTTGACATAATGTCATATTAAACTTTTTGTGGGAATTTAGGAATTAATTTAACAATTTTTTATAATTATGATTTTTCTCTACCAACCCTAAATAATTCGTCAAATTAATTGTCACCTATTGCCTCGTATAAGCTTTAGTGTTCACACCTATATATCAAATCCGGTTGAATACTTACTATATAGTTGAGAGTAGGGGACCAGTCTACCCCTCCTCCCAGGAGGGGAAGAGGGGAGTGGGGGAGATTAGATAGACATCTCCAATAATAAAAATCAATATCTATATCGTACAGAAATTATCAATTATTTCCTGTAGGGACGTTCCTAGGAACGTCCCTACTCCATAAGCGTGGAAGAGATGTCTAATATTGAAGTAATTTAAGAAATTATCAACAAATATTATATAACCGGATTCTATGTCCAATTAACCGGATTTGATATAAAATAGAACTACCGGATACTCCCTTTCAAAGCTAATGATAAAACCCCGTCTTTAAGGACAAGGTTTTAAATAAGTATTCAAACGGACATGATATAAATCACAAACAATTTAGCTACCATACTGTAAGTTTCCGTCAATGTTTTCAATATCTTCCAAAACTAGAGCAGTACGTTTGCTGGATTGATCCCTTCTTCGACATTTTGCAGCAAGAATCGGCCCTTTTTTACGTATTTTAATGGATACTTTTCTACAACTTTTCTGAAAAGTCGAGGCTTGAGTTAAGGGATATTGTTCAAGATTTCCATCAATATTTTCTATTCCTTTGAGACGCAAACAAGTTTGATGGGGAAGTTGATTTCTTTGACGACAAACAGCACTTAAAGTGGGGTGATTAACTGTTGAATGAAAATTGTAAAAGCGTAGTTGCTATTATAAGAAAAGTGTTGTAATATTAAACAGGTACAGGACTTAAGATGAATTATCGCGGGTGAATGCGACTTGTTGACAGACATATTATTAACCGAACACATAACTTTTTGCGGGTGTGTGATGAGTTAGCCTTTAAATCAAAAAACTTGTACAACCTGGCTAATTATTATTGTCGTCAGCATTTTTTCACTTTTCTCAAAAAGTCTGGATTTAACCGAGCTATACCACGCCACCAAAGATAGCGATGCCTA
Source organism: Okeania sp. KiyG1 (assembly GCF_014132355.1). Lineage (GTDB taxonomy): Bacteria > Cyanobacteriota > Cyanobacteriia > Cyanobacteriales > Microcoleaceae > Okeania. Next base: position 17,996 of record NZ_BLZO01000179.1, on the reverse strand, counting down.
TAGATCATTACCAACAAAAGTATCAAAACAAATAATAAAATGCTTGGTTGCAACTTGGCGTGGTTATTTTCAGGCAATCAAAGAATGGTCGCGCACATCCAGGGAAGTTTTTGGGTAAACCTAGAATACCAAAGTATAAGAATAAAACTCAAGGTAGAAATGTAGTTATATATTCAAAGTAATCAGTCTATAAAGCCCCTCTAAAAGATGGTATTTGTCACTTATCTATGAGTGATATCAAAATACCTGTAGTTGTGGATACTGTAATCGAAGTCAGGATAGTACCTGCTACGAGCTGCTATATAATTGAAGTAGTGTATGAAAAAACTCTTCAGCCACAAATACACTCAACATATGTAGCCGGAATAGACTTAGGAATTGACAGTAAGGTAGCTCTATCTACAAAGCCAGCCTGGTGTCAAACCACTGCTGATTAACGGGAAGCCACTAAAAAGCGTCAATCAACTATATAACAAGCGTAAAGCTAAGTACCAAAGTAACCTCAAAGGCAACAGAAAAACCAGTCGGATATATTGAAGCATTAAGTTATCATAGAAATCGTTTTGTGGAGAATTATCTGCATAACACCAGTTTCTTAGTGGCCCTTGTATTTAACCACTAATAATATCGGTACTGTAGTAATTGGAAAAAATGATAACTGGAAACTCGTTTATGCTGGTGCGGCAGAAACAGAAAGTCTCTAACAGTGATGCTAGGGAATCCCGCGCTGTCTCGTGATAGCAGCGTCGGGAGGATGTCAACTAACGAACATTGCGAAAGATAAAATAAACCGCTCCTAATAAACAAATAGAAGCCAAAATATAATCTTTTTTATAGGTTCTTGCATCACAAAGAAACTAAAAGGAATAAAAGCAATTAAGGACATTCCTATCTGTATAATTTGCAATTTTGGTAAGCCAAGTTGAGGATAACCAATTCGGTTGGCAGGGATAAGAAATGTGTATTCACAGAAAGCAATACACCAACTTAATACTGAAGCAACGTACCAAGGACGATGATTCAAGTATTTTAAATGTGAATACCAAGCCATTATCATAAATGAATTGGAAATTATATATAAAAAAATAACTTTTCCTAAGACTGACATCAAGTTTATATAAAATTAGATAGAGGATTTAACTAGGATACTCCAGAGAGAAAATAATCAATATTTAACAATACAGAGTTTGACAGTGAATTGCTCTCAACAAAATTAATAACTGATAATTGATAAAGAAGGGGATTATGATTGCAAATAAAAATCATTAATCCCCCTTTATTTAATATAATCAATATAATTAGGCGTTTCTTGCTGCAACTCGTAACTGATTTAGTTCATCTGCTAACTGAGGTAGTCGTCTCTTACCTTCTTTGTCTAAAGTATGTCTACTTTCTATCCAATCTTTAAGTAACTGTTGTTCTTCAGCCTCATCGCCTTTGTCCATTGACATAAACCGATAAAAGTAGGAGATATCAAACTCAAGATAGTGGCTGAGGATATCAAAGGGAGCAACAGTCCAATCAATTTGCCAAACCTGTTTTGCCAGACCAAAAACAACTCTTGCTGTAGGCTCATCTTTATATTTTGCTATGGCAGCATTAAGAGCTTGTAATAGACTTTCCTTATTCATTGAGACATCTCCAAAAAGATTACATTTCCTTTATAAACTATTTAGATACATCTTTATGTGTAAAATTATTACCATTATTTGCATAATTGTTACATTTATCTAACTTTTATTGCAGGGCAAAGAAACCTGAAAACTAGAAAAAAAATTATCATAACATAATTTGACATCACCTAACGGTAAATAAAGATTTGTAAATAAACTAAATAAAATATTATAAAATATTAAAGAGTCGAGCAATTGTTCCAAAAAAATAATAGAGTAAACAAATGCCAAACCTAACTAAAATGAAGCAGTGAAAATTAGCCATGCTCCTTTTGATTATCAAGCTGAAAGCTACGATTCGCGAGCAGGATTATCCCCAGAAATTTGTGATGCCATTGCTCAGAAAATACTGGCGATCGCCCAAGTACAACCCAATGATTTAATAGTAGAAATTGGTGCAGGAACAGGTATAATTGGAGAGTGGTTAATTCAGTCATCCTGTGAATATTTGGGGCTTGATATTTCCGAGCAAATGCTTGACATATTCCGCCAAAAGTTGGATGATAAACAACAAAATTGGCAGTTAAAACAAGCAGATGCTAATCAGGTTTTGCCAGTGCCTGATAGTAGTACGAAAGTTATTTTTAGTTCCCGAACAATTCACTTACTTGAACTAGAACATATTGTCAATGAAAGCTTTCGTATTGCTGACAGACAAGGGGCAGTTTTTCTCATAGGCAGAATTCAAAGACAGCCGGATAGTGTGAGAGAAACAATGCGAAAAAAAATGCGCAACCTTCTCCAAGAACATGGGTTATCGCAACGTCAAAAAGAACAAAAACATAGCCAACTTAATGACCTATTTATAGACAGAAATTCAACAAAAATTGATCCTATTAAAGTTATCAGTTGGCAAGTAAATAATACCCCGAAACAATCTATTGATAGCTGGCAGCAAAAATCAGGATTAGCTGGAATTAATCCGCCAATAGCCGTTAAAGAATCTGTTCTCAGTGAATTAGAAATTTGGGCAAAAACCAAATTTAATAGCTTAGAAACCCCCATTGAATCAGAAGAAGCTTACATCCTTGAAGGCTTTTTTATGTAAGCATTTCCTCCGGAATGCTGCGCAAACAGCGGTCAGCTATCAGCTATCAGCTATGATTTATTAGCTCCAGGAATGGACGGACACTAAATCCAGTCAGGGCGTTAGCGGAGCTTGACGTTAGTCAATGGCATTTGCGCTCCGCAAAGCTCCGAATGACGCCCCTACATATGGCGTTTTCAAGGGGAATTTGCGTAAGTCCTGGGGTCATTATCACACCCAAGGAGGAATTAGTATCTAAAGAAAATTAAAACTTATGTTTGCGCAGAATGACCAAGGAAAAGCTGAATGCTTTTTGCGCAGCATTCCGGAATGGAAACGCTAATAGCTGTTTGCGCAGCATGACCTAGGAAATGCTTACAATCAAACATTAACAGGAGTTACGCAGAAAAACTAAATCTAGTGAGGGCAAATGCCATTTGCTAACGCAAAGCTCCGCTAACGTCCCTAAAGATGGTGATTTAAAAGTCAATTTGTGTAAGTCCTGACTAAAAAATTCAATCTTAATTACTGAATACTTATGAATCTGCAAACTCCAGTCAAAGACAGTCAATTACTTTCGGAATTAGGTAAATCTTTAGTAACAGGTTCCCTCAGTAACCAACAAGTTTTATCCGAAACAGAAAAAGAAGCACCGATTAAGATTTTACCCAGTGCAAATGTATTGAAAATTGGCGGACAAAGCTTTATAGATAGAGGTAAAGCTGCTGTATTTCCTTTAATAGAAGAAATAGCCGAAAATTTAGGCAGCCATGAAATGATTCTTGGTACGGGTGGAGGTACTCGCGCTCGTCATGCTTACAGTGTGGGAGTAGATTTAGGACTACCCACGGGAGTATTAAGTGTCTTAGGAACTTTTGTGAGTATGCAAAACGCTCGGATACTTTATTATCTGCTAGCAAAGCATGGTATTCCTTTTATTGAACCAGTGCAGTTTGGGCAAATGGCACACTATTTAAAAGAAAGAGGAGCTGTGATTTTCTTTGGAATGCCTCCCTATACATTTTGGCATGAAAATCCTAAAATTGGCCGTATTCCTCCCCATAGAACTGATACTGGTTCCTATTTAGTTAGTGAAGTTTTTGGTGCAAAATCTATGATTTTCATCAAAGATGAGGAAGGGTTATATACTGCCGATCCGAAAAAAGATCCCAGTGCTAAGTTTATCAAAAGAATTTCGGTGAAGGAATTAAAAGAGTTAGATTTACAAGATGTGGTGGTAGAACGTCCTGTGTTAGACTTCATGGAAATTGCTAAGAACCGCCGTTCTATTCGCATCATTAATGGATTGGTAAAAGGCAACTTAACTCGCGCTCTTAATGGAGAAGATATCGGCACAGAAATTTATGTTGATAGCTGATAAGAAGTTAAAATTCAAAAGTCAAAAGTCAAAAGTCAATAAAATTCAAAATTCAAAAGTCAAAAGTCAAAAGTAATCATAGGAAGTTAAAAGTTAGAAGTAATCTTTGGCTAAGTTCCAGCATTTAGCAATCTCAGGTATCTAAATACCAAGTGCTATAACTGATAACTGATAACTGATAACTGATGACTGATGACTGATGAGTGATAACTGAACATAGGTAATTATTATGACAACTGCATTAGAAGGCAATGGCGATCGCCGACATCATCTTGACTCCCTGTTAATGCGAGAAAGCTTACTCGACAAAGAGGTACAAAAATCCACTGAAGCACCAGTTATTCGGATGCTTCCTGATACTTATGTGGTCAAAATAGGAGGGCGTTCCATTCTTGATAAAGGACGAAGTGCTACCTATCCCGTCCGTGACGCATTAGGAACTTTGTTAGAGTCAAAAAAACTAATTATTGGCACAGGAGGAGGCGCTAGAACTCGCCATGTCTTCTCCATAGGTTTAGATCTGGGAATGCCTTCTGGTGTATTAGCAGAACTAGCTCAAGCAGATGCTTTGGGAAATGCCCACGTTCTCGGTGCATTGTTAGCTCCATACGGGGTAGTTGCCATTCCTCCAGAAGTTTTCGGACATCTTTTACCCCTATTTATTCGTAGTGTTCCTGGAGTGATTTTTACAGGAGTTCCTCCATATTCATTATGGGAACATCCTCCTGCTATTGGACGCATTCCTCCTCATGGTAGCGACTCAGGTGCATTTTTATTAGCAGAATGTTTTGGGTGTCAAAGTGTAACTTTGGTTAAAGATGTAAATGGACTTTACGATCAAGACCCTAATATCAATAAAGATGCAAACTTTATCTCAGAAATTTCCACAGAGGAAGTGAGAAAAGGTGATTTTGCTAGCTTACCATTTGAACGCATTTTGTTAGATTTACTTGATTATTCCCGACAAATAAGTCAAGTTCAAATTGTTAATGGTCTTGACCCAGATAATATTATTGCGGCAGTGAATGGTGAACATGTAGGAACTATTGTTCATCGCTAAAATAATCCTCGGTGGTAATGCAGCTTTCATGGTAAAGGAAGCAACGGGAGTGTGGGGAAATTGGGAGATGAGTAATATCATGTCCGGATAATAGCGTGATGAAAAAACTTATCACGAGTGCTTAAACAGTAAATCTTTCTATTTTCCCTACTCCCCTACTCCCCTACTCCCTACTCCCCTACTCCCCTACTCCCTACTCCCCTACTCCCCTAATACCTTAATAATAAGTATTCAACCGGACATGATATAAATGGGGAGTGTGGAAGAAATTAAAAAATATATATCCTCTTGGTTTATTCCCCTATTTCAAAAAAACTATTTAACTCAACTGGTCAGGATCGATACCCAACTCTCGCAGTTTTGCTGCCAAGCGTTCTGCTCGTTGCTCCGCATTGGTAGCTCGTTGCTTGGCCTTCTCTTCTGGAGTCAGTATCAAATCTCCTTCTGGGGTCATCCACCGCAACCAGAGTCTATTTACACTATTAAAACTACCCTGCCACAAACCCAGACTTATTTCTATATCAGGAAGCAACAAACGTCCCTCATTTAACTCTGCTCTTTGGTAGCGATCGCCCACCAATATAATTTTGGCTTTGCTGATCCCCCTACCCTATACATCAGTTTCTTTGGCAAAAATGCAGCAGTGGCAACAAGAAAATGCCGAACTAATAGTCCCCAGTTTGTGGAGTTACGAAATAGTTTCTAGTCTCGGGAAGGGAATGTTCATTAATTGATAATGGATAATTGATAATTGATAATTACCTCTGGTTAAAACCGAGAGGATTGAAAATATAGTAGAGGATGGTAGCGTAAACATCTTCCAGGGTAATAGTCTCAAATTGTTCAGCAATTTCTTCAGGAGTTTTAGCACGATAAATGTATTCATAGAGAACACTTTCGATACCAATGCGGCTACCTTTGATGCGGATATCATCAGGCGCTAGGAAGTTGAAATAGTCTTGGATTTGCATTATTGCTTATTAAAAAATTACGGCATAATCTCAAAAAATTGACAATGCTTAGGTCGAAATAGCTGAAAATCTCTTCGATCTAAAGTCAAGACTTTCGTAATTTCCAAACGTTCTGCTATTGCCATGACGCTAGCATCTACAAAATCAATTCTACTGTCTTGATATATCTCCAAAATTTCTGCCACTCGCAACAAATCTTCTGAAGTTAATGCTAATATCATAAATCGACTATCCAGTAAATAACGCAAGCTGGTCGCTACCATCATTGTGCTAACTTCACGACCTACTAAATAAGCAACTTCAGCTAATACTGTTTGGGGTAATAAAATTTGTTGTTGCTGCCTATAAATCTCTGCTACTTCAAGATGTCTAATATCTTTTTGATTCATCAAAGCTACAACAAAACCAGTATCTGCTATTGAGAAATTTCTTTGTAAGACCATCCTGATTTTTCTTTGATTTCTCCTTGTAAAATTTCCTCAGAATTAGTAGCTAAATCTGGGGAAGCAGCAAATAAACCAATTAAAGGTTCGGTTTCTAAGTCCCTATTTTGATGGCTAAATTCTAGATCGGGTTGGGATTGATAATTAGCAGATTTTGTTTGCTCTTTCATTTGAGCTATGATTTTTTCCATAAGCCATATTTTCTCATCTAAGGATAAGTTATTAATAGCATTCTCTAGCTGAAGCAATTTAGATGAAACCATTATGATTTTTGTGATTATAGAAAATAAATTACATCATACGGTTATGATTATAACACAATACGCTTTCCTTTCTCTGCAAAAGAAGAGCGATCGCCAGAATATCTTCCTAACAAACAAGCGATCGCTGATTCCTGATATTTTCGGACGAGCAGAATACTCGCCCTGCTTATAGCTGAAGTCTGAAGTTTAGAAGTAAGGAGTTATAGCAGATTCCACCAATCTCAGTGCGAGCATCTTGCTCGCGCGCGATTTAATTATTAAATCTTCTCAGTGCGATTTTTCGGGAACCGTGCATCTTGCTCGCGCGCGGGTGTACCTCAAAATGAGAGAATAAGTTAACGCCCGCACTTTTTCCAATAAAATAAGGTCTCACTGATAACTGATAACTGATATGCCTCGTCTACCTAGAAATCTACCCTCTAATTGCACCTTCCACACTACGGTGCGCTGCAACAATAAAGAATTTAATTTGGCCAAACGTGCCACCCGAGAACTTTTATTAGAGGTTATTGCTAAGGCGAAGAAGAAATTTGAGTTTAAGCTTTATGCTCTCTGCATTATGCGAATATTCATTATTTATTAGCGCCAGAAAACCCAGAAGAGTTACCTAAGCTGATGCACTGGCTAAACTGGTATAGCGCTATGGTGTTGAATCAATTTTTGCATCGCACTGGACATTTTTGGGAGCAACGGTATTTCAGTGAGGCCATTCCTAACAGCGATCGCGACCGAATTCTCAAAACTCTGCGCTATATCCATGCCAACCCCAAAGCTGCAGGGTTTACCGAATAATTAATAATTAATAATTAATAATTAACAATTAAATATAGCAATTCCTACAGTTATGAAGTAAAGTTATGATCCCCCTAAATCCCCCTTAAAAAGGGGGACTTCCAGTTCCCCCCAACTCATCGGGGGGTTAGGGGGGATCGAAAGAACCGTACCTCACGAGCTTGGGAAATGCTATAACTCAGGTTGAAAGCTTCCCCTTTCAAGGGAAAAAAAGAAACTTTTTTCTTTGATCCTCAATCCTCTCCCTAAAAAGAAGATGTAATTATTAATTATTAATTATTAATTATTAATTGTTGAAGGTAGTTATGCACAAATGACTAAGGGTTATCAGGCCAAACCAAGGGGTAGGGAAGGAGTTCCTGGACAACTGAACTTAGACCTAGAGGGGTACCAGGAGGTGTACCAGGTAGACCCGTTGGGAAGTTGGTTTGGCTCAAAGGCTGCCCATACATTTATTACAGCAAATGGGGCGGCGATGATGGGGTAGCCACAGAGCCACAGGGTGAGTCGGTGATGCTAATATTACACCAACACAGTTGTTCAGTTCTTTCCCCTTATCCTCCTCACCAATCGCATTCCAAATAATATCCTTCTTCTTCCTCCTCCCACGACACTGCACCATATTCCTCACAAATATCAACAACTTTAAAAAAATTTTTTAAATTACTCACTTCAAACTCACATTCAACCCAATCATTACCCAATTTACACTTTATTATTTTATAATTTTGTTTATTTGCAGAAATATAATCATAAAAGCTATATAAGTCCGCCCTAGCTGGAGCTGCTAAAAAACTCCAACCAACCAAACCAACCAACACCATGAGTAAAGCTATAACGCTTGTAAATATTTTTTCATTTATTTTTGCTCAACCTAATTTTTTTATAAGAATAACATAAATTAACTTTTTTCTTGTGCTTGAAAAATTTTCATTTGAGTAGACCACAGTAGGGACGTTCCATGGAACGTCCCTACAATTGAAAGGGTTTAAGATGTGGTTCATCAATTTGAAAAGCGCTGAAATATACTCTATTAGTTTTTACTATCCCGACCCGGTTCGCAGCAATAATATATAGTGCCATATAGTGCCTTTGCGTAAGTCCTGATGATATTATGTAATCCATGCTACTAGACCGTTTCATCTAAAATGGTGTATTAGATGGGGAGTGTGGGGAGGGTGGGAAGTGTGGGGAGGGTGGGGAGATGGGGAGATGGGGAGATAGGGAGATGGGGAGATGGGGAGAAAGATTATTGTTGGGTTTATCCGTAGGATAAGCTGCGAATATCCTCCCGATACCAAACCTACATCTATTGCAACATTTAAGATGAAACAATCCAGTAGTATGGATACTATGGCTACCCAGATGTTACTGGAGAAAATATTTGGGAGTTGTTGGGGCGGTGTTGTGGTTTCGATGTATCGGAAATAGAAAAGCGATCGCTAATTCCCGATATTTTCAGGCGAGCATAACATTCACCTTACTTATAGTCCAACTGATGACTAATAACTGAAAATACGCACCTTACAAATTTGGCTGATAACTGATAACTGATAACTGATAACTGAAATAAGCGCTACACCCCTAATATAGAATCCGGTTGAATAGTTATTGTATAGTTGGGAGTAGGGGACCCACCCCTAACCCCGACCGTGGAGGGGAAGAGGGGAGTAGGGGAGTGGGGGAGTGGGGGAGATTAAATATTTAAGTAATTATAGAATTATCAACATATACTATATAACCGGATTCTATATAAAAAGAAAAAGACAACTCCTCGCCGTCATTGGGGGAGTTGCTTTTTGGACAAAATGACTAAGGGTTTTCAGGCCAAACCAAAGGGTGCAGTATTCAGCTCCAGAATATAGTCCTGGGATTCTGGATCGTATACTTCTCCATTAATATAATAATGTCTGAGACCACCTCCCGATGCTCTGGAAAAACTAACCTTTCGTGGTACATTCAAAGAACCTTCCCCAAAACTCTTAATATCACGATCGCTAATAGGTTGCAGATAATCAGGCTATTCTCCGTCAATGATATCTGGGATTTTTCCGACCGCATCACTTTCTCCCTTTACCTTGATGTAAGCTAACACTTGTCTGTTTTTTAACAATCACCTGACATTCATAGTCTCATACCTATCTTTAACAAGTTTTGATAAGAACAGCCTAACAAATTTCGCTAATTATATCATAATTTTGAGCTTTGGTAATAAATAAATTTTTATCTAGGAACCTTGAAAGAAAAGTTCCTATTTTTTGAGGGAAAAAAATCAAATATTTCTCTATCTTGTAGTCAACAAAACAGTTTATGCCAGGAAAAAAGATAGAAAATATAAAGTAATTATGGATGGTAAGTTAGACATCTCTATAAAAGATTCTGAACCTTTATTTTATTAACATAAATAATGAACTTTGACCTATCTCCTGCTTGGATTTCCCTAAAAACTGCAATAGTTACCACAGTTATTACCTTTTTCCTTGGCATAGCAGCAGCACGTTGGATGCTAGGATATCGCGGTAAAAGCAAAGGTATAATTGACGCCATCTTCACATCTCCCCTAGTATTGCCCCCAACCGTAACAGGTTTTCTATTACTATTATTATTTGGTAGAAACGGTCCCCTCGGTCAGCTACTCTCATCAATGGGGATAACATTAATTTTTACTTGGCCTGCCACCGTAATAGCAGCCACTGTTGTCTCATTCCCCCTGATGTACAAAACATCACTGGCAGCTTTTACTCAAATTGATACCAGTCTCCTTGCTTGTGCTAGAACTTTAGGCGCTTCTGAATGGACTGTATTTTGGCGCATTTTGTTACCCTTGGCAAAACCGGGAATTATTGCTGGGACATTATTAGCTTTTGCCCGATCGCTCGGTGAGTTTGGCGCTACTTTAATGTTGGCAGGTAGCATTCCTGGCAAAACAGAAACTATTCCGATAGCTATTTTCTTTGCCTCCGAAAGTGGGAATATGAATGAAGCGTTTGCCTGGGTATTAGTAATTTTAGCCATATCTCTAGGAGTAATAACTGGTGTCAACTATTGGTCAGAATCTAAAATCAAAAAACGTAGGGCAAGAAAAACAGAAAAGCAAATTGTAGATGTGCGTTCTGTACCTGTAGTAAAAACACAACCCTTGAGACTAAACTCCCACACAAACTCACAAAATCTATTTGTAGATATCCAGAAAAAATTTCCTGGGTTTCTCTTGGATGTTTGTTTCAATGCTAATGACAAACCATTGGGGTTATTAGGAGGGTCTGGCGCTGGTAAAAGTATGATTTTACGTTGCGTTGCTGGTTTGGAAACTCCTACAAGAGGTCGAATTGTTTTAAATGGACGAGTATTATTTGATTCGCAACAGAAAATAAATCTGCCCAGTCGCGATCGCCACATTGGTTATCTATTTCAAAATTATGCTCTCTTCCCCCACATGACTGTCGCGCAAAATATTGCTTTTGGTTTGCCCAAAGGTTTGTCGTCCACAGAGATTAAACAACAAGTGGAAGCTTATCTATTGGCAGTGCAGTTACCAGGATATGGCAAACGATATCCAGAAGAACTTTCGGGAGGTCAGCAACAACGGGTAGCTTTAGCACGAGCATTAGCAAGTCAACCCGATGCTTTGTTGTTAGATGAAGCTTTTTCCGCATTAGATACCCACCTGCGCCATCAGATTGAAACATTGGTTATTGCCACCCTAGAAAATTATCAAGGGGTGACTTTATTAGTAACTCACAACCTAGAGGAAGCTTACCGAATTTGCCAAAATTTGTTAGTAGTCGATGACGGAATTGCTCTTGCTCACGGTGTCAAACATGACATTTTTGAATATTCTACCAGTGTAAGAGTTGCTCAGTTAACTGGTTGTAAGAACTTTTCTCCAGCAGTAATAATTGACAACCGAAAAATAGAAGCTATTGAGTGGGGATGCAGTCTTGATATCATTGAACCTATTCCGGAATATTTTTCTCATGTTGGCATTCGTGCTCACCAGATTACTTTTAGTGAGGAGTCAAACGAACCTAATACTTTTCCTTGTTGGTTAGCAGCTATTAGTGAAACTCAACATCGAGTAACTTTGTACTTAAAGTTATATCAACCTGCAAAAAATGCTTTTGACTACCATCTACAAGCAGAAGTATTTAAGGAAAAATGGCGTGAAATTAAGAATCGTTCTTTTCCTTGGCAGGTTTGTCTTCAACCCTCGCGTTTGTTGTTACTGGAAGGAACTATAACAGAAGAAGGAAGAAAGAAGGAAGTTATAAGTTATAAGTCAAAAGTCAAAAGTCAAAAGTAAGGGTAGTGCGTCAAGGAAGTGTGGGGAGGGTGGGGACCCACCCCTCGCCCCTCCCCGACCGTGGAGGGGAATGTGAGAAGCGTGGGAAGACCCTCGAAAGTAGGAGGAATAATTGTACCTGTATCTTTTTGGGAAGTGTCTCTCACCCGTCCTAACTTTTTAGTCTTAAAGGCTGAAAAATTTGCACCCCCTTCGCGACAAAAATGCGCTCAAGCTTTATATATCAGTGCTTTTAGATTATATAGGCCAGCCCTACTTACTTATCCCACACTTTACGCTCTGCACAACCGAATTTTTTTGCCCAACTCTCGCCCAAAATACGCTCTTTCTTTGAGCATGAAGAGCTGAAAACCAGGTAAAATTTCTAGACCTAAAAAGTCTAAAACCTTTACCTGTAAATGCTTTGAAATTTATTCAGCAAGCCCTAAATAGACATTTTCTGCCTTCTGTCTTCTGTCTTCTGTCTTCTGCGTGCCCTAAAACTTAAAATCTGATATCAAATCTGGATAATACCAAATTGAAAAAAGAATGTTACAAATAAACTGGCTAGTCAATAACTAATAATCCACCTAAAACCTAAAACCTAGCACCTTCATTAATGGATAATTGATAATTACCTCTGGTTAAAACCGAGAGGATTAAAAATAAGGAAATTTAATTATTAATTATTAATTATTCGGTAAACAAACCTTCCCCATGAGCCAAAATTCATATTCCTCGTTGCGCTCCTGCATTTTCAATGAGAATATCCATTACAGCGCTTTTCAAATTGATGAACCACATCGTCAAACAAAAATCCTGTAAGGGCGCAATTCTAAGCTTTGCGGAGCGCAAATGCCATTCGCCCCTACTGTGGTTTACTGAAATGAAAACCGCTGTAAAGTTGCCAGCAATTTTTCCAAAACAATCTCATTATTAATTATTAATTATTAATTATTAATTATTGAAGACCCTGACAACGTTCGAGATAACTATAAATAACCCGATCGCCCTGACCATATTCTAAGCATTCTTGAAATAAATCTGTTGCTTCTGGAAATAACTCTTGATGAAATAACAATACTGCCCTTTCAAACTTCTGTTTCGTAGCAATTTTGACATCTCGTAATTCTGGTGGGTCGGCAGAAAAGACTTCAAATAAACCAACCGCTTTAGCTTTGCCTTTAGCTTTCACTTGTTCGATAAATCGCAAATCGTATTCCAAGGGATTATTCAAACGAGCCAAAGTTTGATGGGTAATTAACAGGGAAACCCCATAAGTTTTGGTCAACTCTTCCACTCGCGAGGAGAGATTCACCGCATCCCCGATCGCTGTTCCGTCCATACGCCCAAATCCCCCTACAGTCCCTAAAATCAACCTACCTGTATGTAAACCAATACCAATACTAATGGGTTTGAGATTCTTTTGTTGTCGCTCTGAATTGTATGTTTTCAACTCTTGCAACATGGCGATCGCCCCTTTAACCGCATCATCGGCAGAATTGGGAAACAATGCCATGATGGCATCACCGATATATTTATCAATAAACCCACCATGAGCTTGAATTTGGGGTTCCATATAACCGAGATATTCATTAATAAAAGCAAAATTTTGCGCTGGAGTAATTTGTTCGGAGATCGTGGTAAAATCCCGAATATCCGAGAATAAGACTGTCATTTCCCGTTCCACTTGATTTCCTAGTTTCACATCCACAATACTGTCTTTGTCTAAAAAGCTGAGAAACTGAGCCGGAACAAAACGCTCATAAGCCTGACTTAATTTAGTTATATTGTTATACAGTTGGGCATTTTCTAATGAAATTGCTGCTTGAGTAGCAATAGTTCGTAACAATGCCATGCGTTCTCTGCTAAAAGCTCCAGTAGTCAGGTTATTTTCTAGATAAATAATGCCTTGGAGTTTACCTTGATTGATTAAAGGAGTGCAGGCAATAGACTGACATTGATATTGTTGAATGTAGGTATCATCAGTAAAATTCCCTTCACGAGTAGCATTGTTCAAAACAATAGTTTTACAAGTACGGGCAACATAATACACAATTTTTGATGCCACCATTTTAAATTCAGACAGAGGAATAGACTGCAATAGAGAAACTTTCTCAGAGTATTCTTCCTTCGTTGCTTCAATAAATAAACCTTCCCCATGAGCCAAAATTAATATTCCTCGTTGTGCTCCTGCATTTTCAATGAGAATATCCATTAAAGTTGCCAACAATTTTTCCAAAACAATCTCACTAGAAATAGCAGTCGTAGATTTAATCACTGTAGCTAAATCTAAAAAATCAGTATCATTAAAACTGCTTGTACCCTGAACCCATGTTGTATCATAGCTTTTGTTATTAGAAGTTTTTAACAATTGAGGATAGTTTTTTTCCAGGTGCTTGACTTTTGCTATTGCTCCCCATTGACTGTAGCAGTAATGTGCTTCCATCATGTAAACGGAAGCAAGTTTTTCCTGCTGTCGGTCAAGATAAAATTTTGCTGCTAGTTCATTTGCCAGAGCTTCTTCTTGAATATATTCGTTAGTCTTAGCTCCTGATATCGCCTTGTCATATAGTTCAATTGCTTCTGCTTTTTTTCCTAAGATTCGGTATTTTTCCGCTTCCACTAAATCAACCTTATGTTGATAATTCATTGGAGCATACTTTGCCCATTGCTGTTGCAGTTCCCTTTGATTTTCTGCCACTCGTTCCATCACCTCTGAAATCTCGTTTTCGTCATCACTCAAACTTGCTAAAGCAATCAAAGAATCATAAAAATAAAATACTGGCTGAATCACAAGTCCTGAAGAACCAAGCACATATCCCTTAATTTTTCTACATATTTTTCAATAGATTCAATTTCTTCAAACAAGTAGCACAGTATCATCTTATATGTGTAAAAAAATGATAATCCTAGGGAATCATTATCAGATACCATTTGAGAAATAAATTCAGCTTCTTGGTCTGCATTTCCAGATAAAATAGTTGGATATTTAGCAATTCCCAGTAAATTTAATGTTGTTTGCCAGCAACTGCGACACCAATTAGCTGCTGTCAATTGATTCAATTGTACTAACCCATCAAAGTAAGTATGAGCTGCCTTTTCTAAAGAAGCAAGGGGTTGAGCACACCAAAAAGATTGTAAACAAAAGCCATGAGCATTGTAGCCAGCAAATACCACGTCTCCCACCTCTAAACCTATTCCATAACCCTCTTGCAAGGAAGCGAGAGCTTCTTTCATGTAAGATTTACGATGTAGGAGAAAGAACATGGTAATACATATTACCACTGGCTTTACCCCCTTGAAATCAAGTTTGGAGATTACTTGTAGTGCTAGTTGAGCAAACTTGACTGCGACATCCACATCTTGCAACATATTACAAGCAATGATGCCATAGCAGGAATAAGCATGGGCGGAAGCTTCAGTATTTCCATATTGAATAGATAGTTTGACTGACAAAAATACCAATAACGGAAATAAGAAAGAACCAGAATTGTAGCTAGGTGGCATAGTGCTAGCAGCAATCTCCACAATAGCAATTTTTTCTTTATCCTTCATCATAGGCAAATCGACCAACTTTTCTATTTCTCGATCGCCAAGCAGTAGGTAAATTTCGGAAACTGCCTCTTTAATATAATCCTGTGTCAATTTTTCGGGAAAAGTGACACCTAGTTGTTGCAAAAATTGTTGGGCAATGGCAATTGCTTCTGCTAGTTTATTTTGACCGGTATATGCTTGTATTCTAATTTGGTAAACGTTCTTTTGTTCTGGTAAAGAGCGGGTATTGGCAATGACTATCTCAATTAACTCTTCCATAGCCTCAAATTCACCACGGATAAAAGCCAATTCTGCTCCTAATTCATAGAATTCTAAAGTCATATCATATTGTTGCGGCCAAGCATTTTCTCCCAACAAAGCCAAACCAGTGCTAACATATTCACGAGCTGTTTGGTAAGCATTAGCATCTTTAGCTTTGCGGCAGGCAAACAAGTTGAGTTGAGCTAATTCATCTTGCTCTGTTTGTTGGGTAATTAAAGCTGTTCCATAGTTTAGTTGATTGACAAGTTCAAAAATCCGTTCTTCTCTGGTTTCTGGGGACATATTTTGTATCAGCACTTGTCCGATCTGATAATGAGTCTTGTTTTTTTCCTCATCGGGAATTAGAGCATAAGCAGCTTGCTGAATGCGATCATGACTGAATTTAAAAGATTGAATCAGCAGATTTTCATCTAATTCGGACTGGGGTAAAATTAAGTTGCGGTCAAGAGAAATTTTTAATAACTGAAAAGTTTCTTGGGCAGAATTTTTTCCTACCCAAGTGATAGTTTTTAAGTCAAATTCTGCTCCCAAACAGGCAGCAATAGATAAAATTTCTTGGCTTGGTTTGGGTAATTTTTGCAGCTTGCCAACCATAAATTCCACAACATTATCTGTTAACCCCCTAGCCTTTATTACTTCTATATTCCATTCCCAAACCCTTGATTTATGATTAAACTTTAGTAATTCTTCGCTATATAATCCCTGTAAAAATTCATTAACAAAGAAAGGATTTCCTCCTGTTTTTTCCCTAACCAACCAGGCTAAGTCGCAAACTTTTTCTGGATTTTGCTTCAAGGTATCACCGATTAGACAGGCAATTTGATCTACAGGTAATTTTTGCAACTTAATTTTGTTAATTGCTGCCTTGTTTTGCTTGAGCTTTTTCAGAGAAATAGCCAAAGGATGACTTGCCAAAACTTCATTATCGCGGTAAGCTCCTAAGAGTAAAAGATATTTAGTTGCTCCTGATATTAATAGCCGTTCAATCAATGTCAAAGTTGCTAAATCTGCCCATTGTAAGTCATCAATAAATAGAGTTAATGGATGCTTATTATCACAGAAACAACTAATAAAATCACCAAAAACAAGGTTGAAACGATTTTGTGCTTCATTGCCTCCTAATACGGTAACAGGAGGTTGTTTACCGATAATTAATTCGACTTCGGGAATAACATCAATGATTATTTGTCCGTTATTTCCTAATGCCTGCAATAATTTTTCTCGCCAGACCTGTAACGTAGCTTTACTTTCTCCCAATAAATGCTCAATCAACCCGCGAAAAGCTGCCACAATTGCTGAATAAGGAATGTTGCGTTGAAATTGGTCAAATTTGCCGGAGATAAAATACCCTCGACGTTCGGTGATCGGTTTGAAAAGTTCTTGCACCAGGGATGATTTACCAATACCAGAATAACCGCTCACTAACATCAGTTCTACTTTTCCTGTTTCCACAACTCTCTTAAATGTTTTCAGTAAAGTTGGTATTTCTTTTTCCCTACCATAAAGTTTTTGGGGAATTTGGAAGCGATTGGAAATATCCTGTTGGCCTAGTGGGAAAGAATTAATATTTCTTGTTATTTCTAGTTGTCGGCGACATTCTTCTAAATCTTCTTTTAACCCATCAGCACTTTGGTAACGATCCTCGGCATTTTTGGCCATTAATTTCATTACAATATCTGTAATTATTTGGGGTATTTCTATCTTGTTAAGTTTTTCTTTACTAATAATTGCCGATGGATTTTTCGCAAGATGACAATGTACTAATTCCAAAGCATCGGAACTTTCAAAAGGCAGTTGTCCCGACAGCATTTCATAAAATGTTACCCCCAGAGAATAAAAATCTGTGCGATAGTCTAACCCTCTATTCATTCTGCCTGTTTGTTCTGGGGAAATATAAGCTAGAGTTCCTTCTAAAACGTTAGGATTTTTTAGGGTAGGATTTTCTCGACTTAGTTTAGTAGAAATACCAAAGTCGATTATTTTTAGTTCTTTGGTTTCAGGATTAAAAACGATATTAGAGGGGTTGATATCTTTATGAATAATATGTTGAGCGTGAATTTGTCCCAAGCTTTCAGTAATAGCGATCGCCAGAAATAAAAATTCTTCAACAGAAATATCTGGGCGTTCTTCAAGCCATTGTTTGAGGGAAATTCCGCCAAAGTCTTCCAAAGCGATCGCATAACTTCTTTGATATTCTTCCAAGCTATAAGCTTTAATAATACTGGGAGAGTCTAACTGGCAAGTCAGATGATATTCTTGTTTGTAACGTCTAATTTGCTCGCTGGTGG
>NZ_BLZO01000178.1 GCF_014132355.1 Okeania sp. KiyG1 | reverse complement strand
GATGTTCAATAATGGATAATTGATAATGGATAATTGATAATTACCTCTCCCTAAAACGGATAGGACTGAATAAAAGGAAAATATTTTCTTGTTTCTCCTTTACATGAGAGGATTTTTACCTTAATTATTCGGTAAGTTTTAAGTTATTAATTCTTAAGATATGGCAATTATTTCTATTTACAGTAAATTGTGAGTATATAAAGTTAAAGATATTAAAAATACATTAATAATAATACTTTTTGGTGCAAGTATCTTGCCCGCTATTGGTGTACTTCACGTAATATAAAATATGATATATTTTTGATTTGGTTGTAACTTATTCAGAATTGCTGTGCTAAGTAATACCAATTTCATAAAATATTGCTACACTGGTTTTCTCTGCTGGTCAGAATTTAGAGATTAATACTGTAACGACCTTTTTGAATTTGCTATAAGATGAAATATAAAAAGAATCCTAGGAATAATTTCTCTGTTTAAAAGACTTTACCTAGAAATTTCGATTTGACTAAAAATAGGGTTTTACTCTAACTAAATGATATATAGGCTATTCCTACTTACTCCTGGAAACAACCTAAGTATTTGTAGCAAAAATTTTAGTATTTCATATAAGTTATAAGCTATTTTTCTCCGACTGCTATTAATGCTAAAAAAATTTCCAAGCGATCGCTTAAAATTATCAAATTTATAGTAAGCATTTCCTGCGGACTGCTGCGCAAACAGCTATTAGCTCTCAGCTCTCAGCAAAAGGATGGGGTTTAAATTAATATAGACTTTAAAGCCGACTTTAGTACTAAGTATAAATTCTGTCTAAATTAGTAAAGCTTTTATCTAAAACTAAAAGCAATAGCTGATAGCTGACGGCTGATAGCTGACGGCTAAATGCTTACAATTTATAATTTTATTTCCCTAGTAGCTATAACAATTAAATTGTCTTTTTCCTGAAAGATATAGCGCTCGGGATTAATTTCAAATTTACCTTGAGGTTGAGAAACTGCTATTAAAATAGCGTTATGATTTTGCTTAATATGTATGAACAAGTCTAAAAAAGTTTTACCTACCCATTCAGTAGTAATAGTTATCCGATAAAACTGATTTCCCCTTTCATAAGTTAGTAATTCTGAAAATACGCCCATTAATCCTCTATTCAAAGCAGCTTGAGCTAATAAAAAACCACTTTGTTCCTGGCTAACTATATAATCATTGACATGACCCATATCTAAATGAGAGCCATATTCACGATTAAGTAATTCAGCACAAGTATAAACATTTGGATTTAATTTTTCGGCTGTTAAGGCAGCTAAAATTGTCCGAGCATCTGCATCTTGGTCGCTACGACCATGAGTTTTATCACACAAAATAATACAAGTTTCAGCTCGACTTATACCTGCTTTTTCTAAAGCAGTAACTTTGGTAAAATCGTCTTTGAGAAATTGTATCCGAGATTTTAAATCTGGAGCAATAAAATTAGGCTCATTATCAAATTCAGCTATTACAATAATTGGTATTCCTTCGCTTTTACCAGCAGCTTTAAATTCTCTAACTATAATCTCAGCTTTGCGGTTCCAACCACAAATAATTGTATGATTACTAAAGCTTTCCCAGTCCACAAAATCATCCTCTCTACGGATTCGATCTACCATAAATGCTGATACTGTTCCAGTGAACATAGCAAAAATAGTAACATTCATAAACATGACAAATACTCCAACTATTTTTCCTCCTAATGAGGATGGTGAAGCTGGAATTGGTTCGCCAGCAAATAGGGAATAAACACTAAACCAAAATCCTTCTTCTAGGGAAGTGAAGTTTGGGTTATTACTACCTTCAAATACTAAGATAGCAACACTACCAAACATAATAGTTAGTAGCAGTAGTCCCACAACTATTAGGTATTCTTTAATTCCTCTTTGTAAGATATAGGGAAAGGTGCTGGCATAACGGTTGAAAAAACCAGGTAATCTGAATATTCTTAGTAGGCGTAATAGTTGTAAAGCTCTAATTGTTCTGAATACTCTTAGTAATGGTAATATAGCTAATATATCTAACCAGTATTCTTGAAAATAAACTTTTTATCAGGGGCAACTATAAACCGGAAACTTAATTCTATAACAAATAATATAGTGAATATTGTACTAAGGATATTACATAATAATAGATAGGGTGATTTTTCAGGTATAGATAATTCTACTATGGTTAATATAACTGAAAAAATTATCATAATACCAATAGTAATATTGACTATTGGTAGTTGTAAAAAACGTTGTATATAAGACTGGCAATTGTGTTTTTTTAATAGGAATAAAAGACTAGAATTGAAATTAGTCATAAATTAAAGAGAAAAACACACCTATTAATACATTATTTGACTATATATAGGATTTTAATCTGGGGTTTGGAGACCCAGTGGTACGAAAAAGGTATAGAGGGAATAGTTAAGGATGGAAAACAGGATTAAATAGTAGCAAACACTAGGATATAAGGTACTCGCTCGGCGCGCTTTTTTTAGACAAAACCTCAATCTAGATTTACATCTCAAATAAAAACACTATATAGCGCTTATCAATTTACTGAGGTACAGTTTTTTCTTATTTTTATTCCCTGTTTCCCTAATTAATGCTCCTTACTCTCTAAAAATTACGAATTTTGTACCTCACGGTTCTTGAGAATTGCTATATATAAATATCCAGCAACTATCAAAATTTTTATAACAGCAGCAGCTTGTTGATTTAATAAACCATGATTTTCTAATTTTTATTTTTGGAGCAAATTATTGGAGTCAAAAAAGGAGTCAAAAATTAGAAAGCTTTTTTGTTATATATTAGTCTCCTAGTTTTTGCTTAAAATTTGGATAGGTACTATGGTCATTGATATTTACTATCCGACTTTCATCGCCTGTTGCTGTTACATTTTCATAGATTCCTTGGTCTCTTTTTACTAATTTACTAAATCCTTGACTTTTTAAATCGCTGATACCTGTTTCTACTATTACTCTAGGGGCACTAATCATACGTTTAACAGGAGTGTCTTCTGGAGTGTCACCCATATCGCATTTAGCTAATTTGCATAACTGGCCCCAAGTTGTAATATTTTCATTTATACTGTGCCAAACTTCTAGTTTTTGCTGATTAGTTGGACAAAAATAATCGTATACAGGCATAGTAATCTTTCTGGTAATAAAAGGCTTAATTTTTAATTATAGATGATGCTAAAGCGTTTCCATAGATTATGAACAGAAAATTAAAATTTTGAGAGATTGTAAGAATAGTGAGGATGAATCAAGAGAGTTTTTGATAGGAAAAAATTATAGGCTAATATCTACAACTCATCTATAAAAACTATCTATATGGTATACCAATTAAAAAAAATAATGCTACCAAAAAAATGCTGACAATTATGCCTAAAAGAACTTATTTAATCTTATAAGCAACCTATTTCGATAGTTTTTCATTTTTTGTAATTTGTTTATTACTTCTGACTTCTTCTCTGTTACTGAATAATTAATAATTAATAATTAAATAATTCTGGTTTAAAGCCTCCCCTTTTAAGGGGAAAAAGCGGTCGTAGCGCAGCTTCCGTAGGGTGGGATGGCGCAATTCGGAGCGGCTCTGTCAAGAGCGGGTCTCCTCGCCATATCCAATCGACCAAGAGAAAAGAAATAATATTTCCTTATATTCAATTCCGTAACGGTTTTAACCAGAGGTAATTATCAATTATCAATTAATGAATTATTCATTAGCGGTCTATGTGAGGCTCTATACTTTTGTCTCAGGTTAATCTGATAAATTAATTAAGCTTAATTATTATTTTCAAAAATCTCGATTGAGTGTTCTTATACTAATCAATTTTTTTTGTTGTCATCCAGCTATGATTAGTTTAAATATACATTTGATGTTAATATAAAATCTCAATATACACAAATCAAATAATTTTAAGGAGAATTAATTAATGAGTGATTTTAAAGTAACACCACAAAGGGATCTAACTACCAGTCAAATGTTAGAGAGATACAATTTAGACGATGAAATAACTCTAAAACATTGGGCACAATTACATGGTATTGACAATAGTCGTGGTTACTACAATCCAGATGAAGTAGATTTAATAGATCATGTACATCATCATATTTATAATCTTGGCATGAGTATTATCGATTATCAAAGTTTTATAGATCGTCGTCAAATTACACCACAAAAATTTACTCAGGAAAATGATAAAAATATGATGGAAAATAATATTTATACAAATGTAAGTAATTCGGCACAAACAGACCAAAATACAGAAAATTTTGTTAGTAATGATTATGATGCAATAAATAATAATTCAGAGGAAATTAATAATGAAGAATATGCAGCAATAGAGACGTTAAAAAAGCAGTATTCTGAAGCAATTGATTTAATGGGAGAAAAAATAGCTGACCATTTTATAGATGAATTAGATCTATCTGTAATGCGACATCTTGTTAAAAAGGTAAAAGAGCGTCAAAGACTTAATGGTAAAGTTTCATCAAATCGTTTTCTGAAAACAATTAAAGCTGTTTTACAGCCTCAAAATGGTAAAAATGGTAATTTTCTTGTTCCTCAAGATAATAAGGATGAATCTAGTATCGAACTAGAACAAAATCATCGACTTGGTTAATTTATTTTTTTAGCAATAGTTTGCTGTTATTGGGGTGGGTTTGACATCAGAATTTTGTGAACTTAGATTGAATCTTTTGTTCAACTTAATACTCCTCATGAATAGTAAGAATAGATTGTTATTCTAATAGACATCTCTAAAAATCAAAAAATAAAATCAATTATTATCCATAAATTATCAATTACTTCTCCCTGTTCCCTGTTCCCTCTTTTATGGAGATGTCTAATAAATATAGCAATCTTATTCAAGATAACAATATCCTTCAATTTGTGAAATATTTCAGACTTTGAGGGAGTTGGGAACAATCAAATTATGATGAATTATTTAGGGTTTATACAAATATAAATCTCTCAAAATAGGGAGTATAAAATGGGCAAAAGGGAGAAATAATTGATAATTTAGGGAATAGGGAATAGTAAAGAAGGGAAAACGGAATTAAATAGTAGCAAATATAAGGATATAAGGTACTTGCATAGGTGCCCTTTTTTTCTTAGAAAAACCTCAATCTATATTTATATATCAAATAAAAACATCAAAACACTATATAAAAAAAAATGATTAAATCTTGGATGATAATTGGTGCGGTTACTTTCTTAATCGCATTTAGTAGTAGCATTTTCACGCCGTCTAGAGGTATCCAATGGTTTAGACATCTACAACGGCCTAATTGGTTAACTTTTGAAAGAGCAATTCCTATCATTTGGACGACAATTTTTATTTGTGGTGCTTGGTCTGCATATATTATCTGGGAACAGGAGCCAGGAACTCAAAAAACTTGGTTATTAATGGCATTATATTTATTATTAGAAATTGTGACAATAGCCTATACACCTGTCATGTTTTGGATGCAAAGTTTGCAGGTAGGAACAATTATTGGAGGAACGGGTTTTGTATTAAGCCTGATACTAATTTTGACTGTCTGGCAAATTAATAGTTGGGCTGGAATATTACTATTACCTTATACATTTTGGAGTCCAATTGGTACCTATACTACTTGGGAAATGAATCGTATTAATTCTGAAAATGAGTAAGATTAATATCAAATTCAAAAGGTAATTACATTCAATAATTGATAATTATCTCTCCCTAAAACGGAACTGATTGAATAAAAGGAAAATTTTTTCTTGTTTCTCCTTTTAAGGAGTAAGACAAATATAGCGATTACTTGTAGCTTATCGATATGATTGAGAATACTAAAGGTTTTGTTTTGTCAAATGTTCGAGGAATTATTCTAAATTGGTGAATATGTCTCTTTAGCTTGTGAAAAGGGGCTGTCGGACTGGTGATTTTGGCTAATTAGTTGTAAGCTATTGATAACTGTGTAATTCATGGGTAAACTTATCTGCCCCCAGTTATTTGCTGGAGCAGGGATATGACTAATAAAAAAGAGAAACCGCCTAACGTTTCCCTAAGAAAGCAGGCGGTTTTTGTATAATATATGTATTTACTAGAATACTCTGAATTTTGCCAAAACAGCTATCTCTGGCAGTTAATTCGATAAGTATCTATAGATATTTACACAAAAAAGCCAAAGCCATAACATACTGCTGAAGCTACAATCCACCATATCGCACCAACTCGATTCGGCAAGGGGTCTCCCGTTATAATCTGCGATTTAACGGTCGGGGAATTGCCGAGCTGCAAATTAAATAGGTTTCGATTGCTGTTCAAATATAGCACTAAAGAGTAGTATAAAATTATGATAATTACTCATTGCTACAAAATTAAGCCTACTTGTGAACAGTCAGTCAAAATTGATTATTGGCTAGAACTGTTGCGGAGGCATTACAATTATGCTTTAGGTCAAAGACTAGACTGGTTAAATAGAACTAGATGTCCAGTTGACCGTTGTTCATTAATTTCATGTCCTATTGGAGAGATTTCCAGTAGACCAGATTATTATTTTCAGCAATCAGCACTCTTACAGACAAAACAGTTATTTCCTGACTACAAAGAAATATATTCGGAAGTTCAACAAATTAACCTACAAAGACTAGATAAAGCTTGGAAACGTTGGCTAATACCTGACAAAAAGGGTAAACGTGGAGGAAGGCCAAGATTTAAAAAATCAGGAAAGTTACGGTCATTGTGTTTTAGTAGAGTTAATCATTCCAAAGCAGTAATTAAATTTGATGGAAAACAAATAATTACTACGAGGTTTGGTGCTATTCCAGTAATAGTCCATAGACCAATACCAGATGGGTTTGTTATCAAAACTGCAACTATAACCAAAAAAGCTGATGGTTATTATGTAAGTTTTAACTTAGAAGATAAGTCGATTCCTAGTCTAATTCCTACAAATAATATCAAAACTGCTGTAGGCATTGATGTAGGCTTAAAAGACTTCTTAACTACCAATACTGGTGAGACTGTTTCTGTACCTAAATTTTATATAAAATCTCAATCTAATTTAGCAAGAAAGCAAAAAAAGTATCTAGAAAAGAAATTGGGTCTAACAATTGGAGGGTGGCACAAAATAAAATAGCTAGACTACATCAACATATAGCTAGACAAAGAGAAGATTTTCATTATAAAACTGCTCATAAATTAGTTAAAGAATATGAGTTAATTGCTGTTGAAGACCTTAACATTAAAGGTTTAGCTAAAAACACTAAACTATCAAAATCAATTTATGATGTAGCTTGGGGAAATTTTATAGAAAAATTGAATGCAGTAGCGGTAAAACGCGGTGTTCATGTCATTAAAGTTAACCCTCACAATACATCACAAAATTGTAGTAATTGTGGCCACAAAGTTCCTAAGACTTTATCAGTTAGAACTCATTCTTGTCCTAGATGTAAAGTAGTTTTAGATAGAGATGAAAACGCTGCAATTAATATATTAAATAAAGCGTTAAACGAGGTGGGTATCATCTTGTCTGCTTGTGGAGGCTTAGATATTGGTCAGCCCGTGAAACAAGAAACTTCTTTGTTTAAGAAACTCCCGTTATAATCTCCGATTTAACGGGAGAGAACTTCACTTGCTGGTAAACTATAGAACAACAAGCCATTGCCCATGAATCACTACTGATTAGCGCGATAATTTGCCCTAGCCGGAGCGAAACCTTATCTTCTAGCACATGACGCGCCGGGATGCAGATGCAATCTATGTGGCGGGTTGACTCGCTGCTCACCCGTTGCATGGAGCCAGCTACCCAGGATTCGAGGCCACGCTTGCCTGCCATCCTGACCCCTAATATCTAAATCAAGGAGGAATTACTACGTGGATTTTTTGTCCGATTTCTTGACGCTCTTCCTGGGGAAGTTGCAGTCCCCGACACTCGGCTTTCTGATTGGTGGTATGATCGTTGCCGCCGTCAATAGCCGACTTCAAATACCAGATTCGATCTATAAGTTCATTGTCTTCATGCTACTCATCAGAGTCGGCCTGAGTGGCGGTATTGCTATCCGTAATGCCGATATATTGCAGATGCTGTTGCCTGCGGCGTTCGCCGTGCTAATAGGCATCCTTATCGTGTTCATCGGGCGCTACTCCCTGGCCAAACTGCCAAACGTCAAAACCGTGGATGCCATTGCGACTGCGGGCTTGTTCGGTGCCGTGAGTGGTTCTACCCTCGCCGCTGGCCTGACGATACTGGAAACGGAAGGCATCGAATACGAACCCTGGGCCGCCGCACTCTATCCCTTCATGGACATTCCAGCCCTCGTGACAGCGATCGTCTTGGCCAGCATTTATATGAGCAAGCAGCGCGATACCACAAAGGAGAATCTCAGCAAGCAGGAGAGTCTCGGCCAGGAGGGTATTACCGCACGCGGGTATCCTAAGCGCGATACCGCAGGTCAGCGGGTCAAGATATGGCCCATTGTCCAGGAAAGCCTCCAGGGCTCTGCCCTATCGGCACTGCTGCTCGGCCTAGCTCTAGGCATACTAACCAGGCCGGAAAGTGTCTATGAGAGCTTCTTCAATGAGCTCTTCCGCGGCCTGCTTTCGATACTGATGCTGGTAATGGGTATGGAGGCCACGGCTAGGATCGGCGAGCTGCGCAAGGTGGGCCAGTGGTACGCCATATATGCCTTTGTGGGGCCGCTCCTGCATGGGTTTATTGCCTTCGGTCTCGGTATGATTGCCCACGTCACCACGGGATTCAGTCTTGGCGGTGTCGTGATCCTGGCCGTCATAGCCAGCTCTAGTTCAGACATTTCAGGGCCGCCCACTTTACGAGCCGGTATCCCCTCAGCTAATCCCTCTGCTTACATTGGCTCGTCCACAGCCGTCGGTACGCCGGTTGCGCTTGCTTTGGGAATACCGCTCTTCATCGGCCTTGCCCAGGCGCTGGGCGGCTAACCCCAGACGGGTCGCGGTCTGCCGATGTTCCCCAGGCACGGCGACCAGCGCGGTGGCTATGTCAAGGTATGCATTGTCTCCATTCAACAGCCACGCAACCTAGACTTATAGGCCAATGACTTCTTCGTCGGTGTCAATGTCCCGCAGGCACGAAACACGGCCACCAAAAAGCCGGGGCATGAGCCCGGCTTTTTTTGTTTGATCGGCTGGGTTTTGAGTCAGAACTTGTGCGCGTGCAGTACCTCCATCACGCTACAAATATAGGCGATGCCCGAATAATCGTCGAAAAACTGCGCTGCGACCTCATCCGAAATCTTCACGGCCATATCCCGATTGGGGGTAAGCACCTCGATCTTGATATTCGCGTAGGCCTCGGAAACGGTGGGTTTTCCCGATGAGCGCATGTTGCGACTGCCTTTACCGCCAGCGTCCACCACTGTATAACCGGTAGCCCCGGCTTCGTCAATGATCTTGGCGATTTTTTTTAGCAGCAACTTTTCCGTGACGATTACTAGCTTGCTGGCTTGCTGGGTCATGTGGGTTACCTCTCGACGGGTGTATTAATTGAACTACACAGAAACTCAGAAAAACGGCAGAACCGCGCGCTATCGCGCTGATCCGAAGCGACGAAGGGAATACCATCGCGTTCGTATACAGGTTGCTTGAAATACTCCCCGGCGTAAACGCGCGGAGATTCTCCTGAAACCAGGATTCTTGGTTTGCTGGCGCAACGCTACGCCAACAACGAGTCCACTTCAATTAAACACCTTGTGGCATCTAATCGGTGAGATGGTTCTCACCCCTATGCGTTTGCTCTATTCCAAAAGCCTGTGGACTTATGCCCTACGGTACAGTTCAAACCTTAAAAAAACTTTGGTTCTCTGGTACTTGTTGCTTAGAGCTTTTCTATGTACAAACATTACTGTACAAAACCCCATAACTCTTCTTTTGGTCAGCATTCCCTTGCGTCTTACGCCGACGTGGGGTCTGACCGCTTGCGCCTGACGGCGATACGAGGTCTGACTAAAGTTTTCAAGGTGCAAACGCTACAATTTGCGTAGCTATAGGTTTTTAGAGCGGTTGAATACCTTTCCGCTTTTTTAAGCATAGCACAAAGTCCCTCTTTTAGAGGGAGGCTTTGAACCCAATTTTTCGGTAAATATTCCAGCACTATGCCATCGATCGGTCAAGAGAAGACGCACTAGGGCCAAGGCTATTTCATTCTCAAAGGTTTTATCGTCCAGACTAATAATTTCACCTACTTCTGGCTTCACAACAAAAAAGTCGGCTAACCTACCAGCATAGTCAATCTGGATCAACCTGGAGCAATACTCATCTAATGGCAGTATTGGAGGGAATACCCTTGACTTTGAACAAATCTTTCAATTAGTCATAATTATATTTTATATAGAATCCGGTTATACAGTGTTTGATTATCGCAAATGTCTAATAATATCTCCTTTAACACGAAAATAACAAAATGTTTGATGATTTGCTCTGACTAAATGATGAGATAAATTACCGAATAATTAAGATTTAAAGCCTCTAAATATCAAGGAATAAAAAAGGTAATTGTTAAATATTTTATCCTGATTATTATTTTCATAAATATTTTCTTCTTAAAAAAGTTGTAGGTAGTAAACAGCGAGGCTTTAGATTCAGTATTATTGATAATTTGACTAGCTTTCAACTAATGGGACTTAGACATTTTTCTAGTATAAAATGTCTGTTTGTGCAGCATTCCGCAGGAAGAGGATGAAAAACAAATTAATTAGTAGTGGTCAAATTGCATTGATTTTTGCAATTTATCTTATACCAAATTGAAAAAGAATGTTACAAATAAACTGGCTATTCAATAATTGATAATTGATAATGGATAATTGATAATTACTTCTCCCTAAAAGGAAGAGGATTGAATAAAAGGAAAATTTTTTCTCTCTTGGTCGATTGGATATGGCGAGGAGACCGCTCTTATCAGAGCCGCTCCGCTTTTAGCGCAGCTTTGCGATAGCAAACGCCATCCCTCGACCGCTTGTTTCTCCTTGCTCATGAGAGGCTTTAAACCTTAATTATTCGGTAAATAACTAATAATCCACCTAAAACCTAAAACCTAGTTCCTATTACCTACCACCTAAAACCACACCTAAAACCTAAAACCTAACATCTAACACCTAGAAAATTATTTGTAGCAAACATTTATCAAATTGGTATTATAGCTATGAAGCAGATAGCTCGGCCTCTATTCATACTTCTACAAGATTATCTATTAATATATGTACAAAAATTGAAAAACAGAATCAATCTATAGTTTATTGTGTTGGCTTTATCATAATAATTACTATATTTGCTTTATTTGATATAAAATGATCGATGATAATTGATTTAGAGATTCATTTTCATGGAAATAATTGATTATATAATTGTAATAATTTACTTGGTATTTATTCTGGTTTTTGGTTTTTCTACAAAGAAAAGCTTCCACAGGAATAGAGTCTTACTTTCTCGGAAATCGGAATTTGCCTTGGTGGGTTTTGGGTGCTTCTGGTATGGCTTCTAATACTGACCTTGCCGGTACTATGATATTAACTGCTTTAGTTTATGCTTTGGGAACTAAGGGATTTTTTATTGAAATTAGGGGTGGAATAGTATTATATTTAGGGTGTTTAATGACATTTATTGGAAAGTGGAATCGTCGCGCTCAAGTAATGACTGTTGCTGAATGGATGCAGTTACGTTTTGGTACGGGTCGGGAAGGAAATATTGCCAGAATTATTAGTGCAGTTGCTAATATTATTTTTGCTATTGCTTCTATTAGTTATTTTGCTGTTGGAGGTGGAAAGTTTTTAGGAGATTTTTTGGGAATTGATGATGGAATTGCTGGGATTTTACTGATTTTATTAGCTTTGGTTTATACTGCTGTTAGTGGTTTTTATGGAGTAGTTTTGACAGATATTTTTCAAGGAATATTGATTTTTGTGGCAATTTTATATATCTGTTTTATGGCTTTTCAAACTGTAAATCTACCAGAGACTTTTTCAATTTCTATTCCTGGTACAGAACAATTACAGCAATGGAGTTTGGCAGAATGGAGTAGTATTACTCCACCAATAACTATTGATTTGCCAGGGGATTATAGTATTTTTAATTTGTTTGGTGGAGTAATGTTGTTTTATACTTTTAAAGTATTTCTTGAAGGTGCTGCTGGTGGGGGTGGTTATGTAGCTCAACGTTACTTTGCTGCGAAGAGCGATCGCGAGGCTGGGTTACTTTCTTTATTCTGGATTTTTTTATTATCATTTCGATGGCCTATGGTTACTGCTTTTGCAGTATTAGGAATAGATTATGGTCTGAAAAATCAGGTAATTTCTGACCCTGAATTAGTTTTACCTACTGTAATTGCTGAATATATTCCTGTAGGAATTAAGGGTTTATTAGTTGCTTGTTTTATTGCAGCAGCAATGTCAACTTTTGATTCTATTATTAATTCTAGTGCTGCATATTGGGTGAAGGATATTTATCAAGCTTACCTTCAACCTGAAGCTTCTAATCAAAAGTTACTTACCCAAGGTCGTTTAGCGTCTATTGTCATTGTTGGTTTAGGGTTAATTTTTAGTTTTAATATCACGAATATTAATGATATCTGGGGATGGTTAACTTTAGGCTTAGGAACTGGGTTGTTTATTCCTTTAGTATTGAGATGGTATTGGTGGAGATTTAATGGTTATGGGTTTGCTATTGGTACTGGAGGGGGTTTGGTTGCAGCTATTTTGACAAAAGGGGTAATTTTACCTGTGGTGAATAATTCTCAATTTCAGGAATATATTTTATTTTTGGTGCCTAGTATTTGTTCTTTTTTGGGATGTATTTTGGGGACATTTTTGACTCCAGCAACTAACTTAGAAACGATTAATAATTTTTATCGGGTGACCAGACCTTTTGGCTTTTGGGGAGTAGTGAGGAAAAATTTACCAACTAATATTCAGGCAAAAATTCAGACAGAAAATCGACGAGATTTTATGGCAGCTTTGATTGCTGTTCCTTGGCAGTTGGTTTTATTTTTGATGGGAATTATGTTGATGATGAAGCAGTGGGATAATTTTGGTATTTTATTATTAATATTTATTGTTTTGTCGATTGGATTGTATTTTGCTTGGTTTAGGTATTTGGATAAAATATAGACTTAAACTAAGAGGATATCTGAAAAGTTTTTTGATACTGAATTTTGCCCCCCTAGCCCCCCAACTTTGGGGGGAACAAGAGTAAATTTTCTTGCTCTAGTCCCCCAAAATTGGGGGATGCGCGGGGGCTTGGGTAAGGTCAAAATAATTGAGAAATTGAGACATAATAAAAATTACTGTTAAAGTCTTCTTTCTAAACCTTAGAAGTAATGAATAATTACTAATAACTGTTAACGTAGTTCCTCCGGAGGAGGCTAACTGACTGCTAATAGCTGTTTGCGCAGTATGACCTAGGAAATGCTTACATTAGGTCAGTATAGAAATGTTTTAACTTTTATATGTTTAGAATCCAAATTTGCCATGGCTGAAGATTATTGGCTCAAATTTATATTATCCTTATCAAATTGTAAAAATACTTAATACTAATTGAGGGAAATTTTAGTTAAGCTGAAGGTAACTCATTCAGATATAACTCTAAATAGGTAAAAATATATGGCAACTATTTATCCAAATCTGGAATCTAATCAAAAACGTTGGCAAACAATAGTTTGTTTAACTTTAGGTTTCTGGTTAAGTGCCTGCATAATTTTAGATGGGGTAATTATGCCTAGTATGTATGCTTCTGGCATGATGAATACATCAGATTTTACAGCAGCAGGCTCAATAATGTTTTCCTTATTTAACCGAGTTGAATTAATTTGTGCAAGCTTGGGTTTAACAGGTTTATTAGTATTAAGTGCTACGCCAAATCATTTAATTAAAAATACTAAAACAGCAATTATATTTTCTATAGCATTATTGGCGATCGCTCTAATTGATACTTACGGTTTAACTCCTCAAATGAGTGCTTTGGGTATAAATCTAAATCTGTTTGAGTCAGTGAAAGAAGTTCCTGTTACTATGAATCAAATGCACGGCGGTTACTGGTTATTAGAAGTAATTAAATTAGTTGTTGGTGGTACTTTACTCGGTTGGTGTTATCAACAAAAAAACTAATAAGTTGTAGGTGAAAAAAGTAGGGTGGGTAAATTTTAGTTGCCCCCTAAATCCCCCAAAATTGGGGGACTTTTGGAAGCAAATTAACTCTTGTTCCCTCCAAAGTTGAGTGGCTAGGGGGCAAAGTTCAGTATCAAAAAACTTTTCAGGTATCCTCTAAAATTAATCTCAATTAAGTTAATATTTGCCCACCCTACAACCTTAAAAAGACAACATATATTTTTATATGCTTCCTGTTTCCTAAAATCTAGAACTTTTTTATAACAGAGGTACTGATAACTGATAACTAATAACTGAAATGACCTCTAAAGAAACTCATGCCTTACAGTAAATTCACCTTAGAGGAAGTTCTCACTAATTTTAATCTTCAACTGGTCGAAAATTTGGGTAAATTTAATAAATTACCAGATGTTATTCCCAGTAAATTTCTTCAAAAAGCTTTAGAATATTATCTACCATTAGCAGTGGCGATTTGCTCCGCAACGCTAGCGCGAACGCTTCGGAAAAAGCTCGTTTCCTGACGGAATGCTCCGCAAACAGAATTTATTATTGCACCGGTATTAGCAGAAGTAAAAAATATCTAATAATCAAATAGGCTTATTTTCTGGCATCGAATTTAATGTTAATCCAGAGCTAGGGTTAAATGGTTTTTGCGATTTTATTATTAGTCGCTCCACATTACAAACGATAATTCAAGCACCAATAGTTACTCTTGTAGAAGCTAAGAATGATAATATTAAATCTGGCTTTGGTCAATGTATTGCCGAAATGGTTGCTGCCCAGATTTTTAATCAAAATAAAGGGAATGAAATTCGCAAAATTTATGGAGTTATTACTACGGGAACAGCTTGGCAATTTTTAGAATTGGAAGCTCAAACTCTAGTATTAGATTTAGAGGAATATTCTATCAAAAACTTACCGCAAATTTTAGGAATATTAACCAGCTTTGTTAGTTAGTAAGAGGTAGAGGGAGTAGGGAGTAGGCAGTAGGGAACCCACCCCTAACCCCTCCCAGGAGGGGAAATAATTGATAATTTATGTACGATAATTGATTTTATTCTTTATTATTGGAAATGTCTAAAGTAGATTCCAACTATTGTGAGATACAAGCAAGTATTAATATTCAAATTTCCGTAGTGCGAGCATCTTGCTCGCCAGTAGCATACTCAGATAAAACAATATTTTTCCTTCTTCCTGCTTCCTTCTTCCTTACTTTTGACTTTTGACTTGTTACTTCTTCTTCACTTTTGACTTTTGAATTTTGACTTGTTACTTCCTCTTCACTTTTTCCTTCTTCCTTCAAAAAAGCTTCCTCTTCACTTTTGACTTTTGACTTTTGACTTCTAAATTCCTTCTTCCTTCTTCCTTCATTAATCACAAATCTAATACAACCAACCAAATAAATCTGCAACAGATAATTGCCAATCTGTTAATAAACTGAGGATGGGTAAACTATCAGAATCATATCTAACTTCTGGTTGCTGGTTAGGTTGAAAAATTAGTACAGATTCATCTTCAGGATCTATTAACCAACCCAACTGAGTACCATTATTTAGACAGAAAAGAATTTTATTAATTAATTGATTAGGACTTTGGTCTGGCGAGAGAATTTCTATTACCCAATCTGGTGCTATTTCAAATCTATTTTCGATTCTACCATTGGGTTTTCTTGGAATACGTTGCCATGCAAAAACTGAAACATCTGGAACTATGGAACGTCCATTAAAAGTACATCTTAATTCTGGGAATGCCATTACTAATTGTTTTGGTCTACCGACTTGATTAATAGCTGATGATAGATAAGCTTGAATTGCACTATGCTCTCCTTGCGGCATTGTTTTTTGATAAATTTTATTGTTAATATATTCGCTTTCTGGTTTTGTTTCTGGCAGTTCAAGAAACTCTTCGAGAGTAATTTTTTTGGATGAATTAACAGCAGTTAACATAATTATTTTACCTCAATGAAATTTTTTTCTTAATTCATTTATTATATCTATTTTTTACCGAAAGATTGCGGTCTAAAACCTCCCCTTTTAAGGGGATAAAAAAAGCGGTCGAGAGATGGCGAGGTCTCCTCGCCATATCTAATCGACCAAGAGAAGAGAATATTCCCGGTCTCAAGCCTCTTGTTTTAGCTAGAGGTACTGATAACTGTTAACGAAGTTACGACCATAGGAGGCTAACTGTTAACTGATAACTGAAATAACTACTTGCCAATCTAGTGTCAGAGTTAATTAATGCAATTAAATAATGTAAGGGCGAACACCCGTTCGCTCCTACTAAATTCTGACTTTATTCGATATGACATACTGCTTCAGCAAAGGTAAAATAGTAAAATTATTTTCTTGTTTTTCTATTAAGGAACGTCGCTGCAAAGATTTAATGATATTCAATAAATCTGAAAGTGGTATTTGTAAATAATCTAATAAATTTGCAATAGCTATTGCTTCCGTTTTGGTTGCTAAGTGAGAGATTACTTGTTTTTCTAATTCTGATAAACGAGCAAACTCCTGGTGTAATAATTCTTTGATGTCTGCATCTAAAAATAGAGGATCATATTGAAATAATTCTGAGATATTTCCACTGAATAAGTCATTAATGGTTGTGGCAATTATATTTAACCAAGTCGGGTTGCCTTGATAAAAGTCAATCAATTTTTGCCATTGTTCGTCTACTTGTAAATCTTGGTCTTTGAGAATTTTTGTAGCTGCTTCTTCGTCTAAACCTTTGAGGTGTAATGAACTAACAGATTTATTTTTACCTGTACTAATTTCTCTGAGTTTTTCTCTACTAATTATTAGGCAACAACTCTGATGGGAGAGTTGGGCGATAAGTTGGAAAAATTGGCTGTAGTTTTCATGTTCTTGAGCGTAATGACTTGCTAGTTTGCCACTACTAAATATTGTTTGGATGTCATCTAATATTATGAGGCAGCGGTGCTTTCTCAAATTTTCTAAAAGATGAGAATTTTCAGAGGTTTCGAGAGTGGAATTTTGGTTAGAGATAAATTGAATTAGTCGGGTTTGAATTGTTTTGAGTGGTGGGGAGTCTCGGAGACTTTGCCAAATTATATAGTCGAATTTATTTTGAATATTTTTGATGAGTTGAAGAGCTAATGCTGTTTTGCCAATGCCATTCATTCCGTGAAGCATCACTATTTTTTTTTGTTCTTGGAGAATCAATTTTTTCAGGGTTTTTATTTTCTGAGTTCGACCATAGAATTTTTTATAGTCTGGTGCATCTGAGAGGTCGATTTTTGCTTTAGGAATAGTCTGGGATTTGTTGATAGTTGGTTGAGTCAAATTTTCAGGGTTTATAGTTTCTGAGGAGGAGGAAGTTTCAGGGCAAAAATTTATATTCTTAATTCCTACAAAATCTTTTTCTATATGTTGTATTGAGAACTGCCATCTATCAAATACAGTGCGTATATTAGATTTATTTACTTGTTCTCCGAAAGTCTCTGAAAAGGTTTTCCATAATTCTGAAGCGACATCTCTAACATGACCATTAGTGCATTGAAATTCTTGAGCAATTTCTGAATATTTTTTACCTTGAAAAGTACCTCTTAATATTACTTGTTGGAGGTCATCTAAATGTTTTCCTGTTTGATTAAAGATGAGATGGTCAGCTAAATTTAAGATTTCTTGGATATCCATAGATGAGGTCAGTAGAAAAGTTTTGTATATTTTAGTCCGACATTACCCTACACCATAAAATTTTTAATCAAATTTAATGACGAAAGAGAGATTTTTCAATCATTAAACTCCCTACTTATGCCAACTATTCCCGACTGACAGTAGAAAAAATTTATGGTGCAATTTAAGATAAGCAAACATTAAGTCACTAAGTTGATTTATGAAAAAGGAATTATTTAGATTACTTCGAGATAAATTCTCTCTAATTTTAAAATATCTACAGCAACAAGAGTTACCCCAGAAGTGAAGAATGCTGTTAACGATATTTTTAATATTTTAGAAATTGAGCCAGACAATGATAATCCTAACAAACGGGAAGTTTATAA
>NZ_BLZO01000177.1 GCF_014132355.1 Okeania sp. KiyG1 | reverse complement strand
TACCCTCAGTTAAAGCCTCAAAAATGTGCTGACAGTTACCTGCAACCGCCAGAAGCAACCACTGGAATTTGAACATTCTCTGCTATAGCTCTAGTAAGGGCTAAATCATAACCAGCTTGAGTTCCATCAGCATCCATACTTGTAACAAGAAGCTCTCCTGCACTCTTGACTTTTTGACCTCTAACTTCTCAGTGCAGGTATAGTGGGCATTTTGCCAGCACCTTTTTCTTCCCTTCTAACTTTTGACTTTTGACTTTTGACTTTTGACTTCTAACTCCGTCGTTTATAAATAACTTATTTCTATGCTAGCCAAAAGAATTTTACCTTGTCTTGATGTTAATGCAGGTCGAGTAGTTAAAGGTGTCAACTTTGTCGATCTTCAAGATGCTGGAGACCCTGTAGAACTGGCCCAAGTATACAATGATGCTGGTGCTGATGAATTGGTATTTCTTGATATTACTGCTACTCACGAAGACCGAGGTACCATAATAGATGTGGTCTATAGGACTGCAGAGCAGGTTTTTATACCTCTAACAGTTGGCGGTGGTATCCAATCCTTAGAAAATATTAAAGATTTATTAAGAGCAGGTGCAGATAAAATCAGTATAAATTCCGCAGCGGTACGGAATCCTGACTTGATTGATCGGGCAAGTGACCGCTTCGGGAATCAATGTATCGTAGTAGCTATTGATGCCCGTCGTCGTCTGGACCCAGATAAATTAGGATGGGACGTTTATGTGCGGGGTGGACGAGAAAATACTGGCAAAGATGCAATATCTTGGGCATTGGAAGTTGAGAAAAGAGGTGCAGGAGAGCTTCTTGTTACAAGTATGGATGCTGATGGAACTCAAGCTGGTTATGATTTAGCCCTTACTAGAGCTATAGCAGAGAATGTTCAAATTCCAGTGGTTGCTTCTGGCGGTGCAGGTAACTGTCAGCACATTTTTGAGGCTTTAACTGAGGGTAGAGCAGAAGCAGCTTTACTTGCTTCTTTACTTCATTATGGTCAACTAAGCGTGTCGGAAATTAAGAATTATTTGGCTAACCATCAAGTTCCTGTGAGACATGGTTAAGATGATATTTAGATTTTTTTAGTAAAAATTTTAGGGTATTTTTTTAAGAAATGTTGTTAGAATAGAGGAACTGTTACAAAATGTAACTTATGTTATTCACTATTCTTATTCTTGATGTGGCCTTAGTGGCTTGGTCTCTGCATCTCATGCAGGAATCATTCAATCATCGAGAGTTTTCCCTAATGCTAGCTGGTATTTTAGTTGCTACATCTGCTGCTGCAATGATGGTAGTTTATTTTCTAATTGGTACTTGCATGACTGACCTAACTCAAATGTCTCAACACTCCTATGCATATTTTTAAGCTGGTCTTGAAGGTATAGCATTACATAGGACATTCCTCTTTTGCCTGTTGCTTTTTCTTACCTAAGTACTGCGCAAACAACCCATATTTATTGTCCTGACCTAAAGAAGGTTGCTATATCATATTTCTGAATAAGTCCCTACACCTTGAAATATAATCCCATCGGGATGTTGTGAATTTTTTTTGATTAATCTCTTGTCTGCTGACAAAACTATAAAAAATCAGGTCTAAATATATTTAAGACTGTAGTTATATCAAGTCTCATTAATTAGCCATAATAAAAATGTTCTTCTGTTGAAGCGAGAATATTTTTTCTGTGCGGAATGTGGAGCAAACGAATTTTCCCTTGCTCCCTATTCCGTAAATTTTTATTTTGGTTATTCAAAGAGACATGATATAGCAGGGTAAGCATTTCCTGCGGAATGCTGCGCAAACAGCCGTCAGCTATCAGCTTCATTAGCTTGAATTGTATGGGTTAAAAACTCAAAACAAGTCTTTCTTGTGCTTCAATTTATAAGTGGAAAATGTAGTATAAGTTAAACGAAATTTTACTTCATTTATTAAAAAACTGAATGCGAGGACATTCGGGAGGAAGAGCTGACCGCTAATAGCTGTTTGCGCAGCAGTCCGCAGGAAATGCTTATATCATGTCTGGTTGAACAGTTATAAATAAATAACGACGGAGGAGTCAGGAGTCAACCCACCCCTAACCCCTCCCAGGAGGGGAACTCAGAACTCAGGAGGGAAGAAAGAAGAAGGAAGAAGGAAGAAGAAGAAGGAGAAAGTTTTTTTTATAACTAATTATCCGGACATGATATTAGATAGCAGGGAACAAGGAACAGGAAACAGAGGAAAAATATTTCCCTGTCTGAGGTTCATATCAGCATAAGTCCTCAGCAACTTATTCGTTGCGATATCAGGGTAAAAGCTTACCTTTTTTGTAGACTTCTAATTCTTACTTAGGGCGTGGCTGATTAAATCTAAAAGTATTGATATATAAAGGTTTTGGCATTTTTAGGTAGTGAAAAAGTAGCAGGTATTTGCCTTACGGAAGGCTCAAAAAGTGAGTATTGGGGTAAGTTAAGAGACAAAAAAATCTTGGGATAATTTTTCCTTTGTACGTCGTCTACAACTCCTGATTCCTCCTCTTCTCTTCACTACTCCCTACTCCCTACTCCCTACCTTAGCAAAAAGACTTTTTCAGCAAACTCTAATTAGAATTCCTTTGGTTTAGCGAATGTTCGTCTTGTAATTTTTTCATCTCTTCCCTAACTTCGATTGCTATTTCTAAGGCTTCGTTAAGTAATTTTCCATGTTCGCTAGCTTTGTCATTAATTTGCAAACCTGTCAAAGTATTAAAATTAAAGGTAAATAAGTCTGTATTATGATTAATAAATTTCTGATTTTCCCGGATAATTCGCTCGGTTTTCAAAGCTCTAATTAAATCTTCTCTAATTAGTTTGATAGCCTCTATAATTTTAGTACGATTACTTAATTTAACTTGGGGGTTCCCAGCAGCTTCAATTCTGTCATTAATAGCGATCGCTTGAACTATCGAATTATATTTATCTACATCCTCAAACAATCTAATCAGACGTTGATTTTTACGAGTCATAAATATTTTATAGATATCTTCTAAAAATAATCCTATTGCCATACCTAAATAAATAATTATTAATAATAAATGGTGTTTATTTAAGATTTGTACTACCATCCAGTAACTAACTAATAAAAGCAAAGCTATTAGTAAACTTTTCAAACCTTCTAATAAATATTTAGTTTTGGTGGGGGGTCGCAATATTTTACCTAAACTTACTCCACTTAGATGTTTAAGTTCACCCTTTGTAATTTCTAATCCTTCTAAATCTAACCGCATAATTCTTTGAGATTTTTAGTTCTAACTATGGAGTGAAGCTGGTTCAATAATTGATAATTGATAATGGATAATTGATAATTACCTCTGGTTAAAACAGAGAGGATTGAATATAAAGAAATATTATTTCTTTTCTCTTGGTCGATTGGATATGGCAAGGAGACCCGCTCTTATCAGAGCCGCTCCGCTTTTAGCGCAGCTTTGCGATAGCAAACGCCATCCCTTGACCGCCTTTTTCCCTTAAAAGGGGAGGCTTTAAACCAGAATTATTTAATTATTAATTATTAATTATTCGGTAACAGAAGAAAGAAGGAAGAAGAAAGAAGGCCAAATTTTACGCTGTCCGAGTTTTAAGCTTTTAATCTGTCCTGGTTCTTTCCTTCCACTGCTATATTTTCCGGTTATTCTCAACTCTCTAGCCAATCCTCTTCTTTATAAGAATAGGTAATTATTAATTGTTGAACATACCTATAAATTTGATTGTGAGAGATTGTGCTGTTAATTAGTAATCAAATAATATAGCGTTTTTTAAGTTACTGAGATACAGTTTTTTTCTTATTTTCTATTCCGTTTACGCGACCAATAACTTTATCCTTCTACTCCTCTTTCTTCTTCTTTCTTCCCTCCTGACTCCTGACTTCCCCTCCAGGGAGGGGTTAGGGGTGGGTTGACTCCTAAGTAATTAAGATTAATATCATACACTAATTCACCAACACCGATTTTTGTAGTGTAAATTTCACTTTTGGTTGACCAACATTATAAGTTAAGGCATAACTATTAGCCAATATCCAAAACCATAAACTAGGATAACGAGGTTCTAACCAAGGTTGAATCCAACGGGCAAAACTAGGCAACCATCCTAATAGGAAATTCATCAAACTAAATAAAGTGAAATTGATATAACTGATTGTCCAGAGTAATACTTCTTGAAAGTTGATAAAATCTAGAATCCACAATAAAAGATAAGGATTTTTTCTAGCTGCTTTTAGAGCTAATCTTGTAAAAGTAAACCAATTAGCCCTATCTTTAATAAAAGTATCTGCTACTTCTGGAGGTTCCTCTGCTAATAATCCAAAAAATGTATTCAATATAGAATTAATTCTTTGAGGAGGTAAAAACTTTCCAGTTGGTACCATCATGCCTTTAGAAAATAACCAAGTAACAGCAATATTACTTTGATAAGCACGAATTTGATTTAAGTGATTCGCACTGAGTAAATCATGTTTTAAAGCAGTATTTAGAAGATCGGTTAAACGAGGTAAATTTCTGACTAAAGAACCAAAACCAGTAAATACTAAAGGAGACTGGAGAGAAGCAGCATCACCGATACAAATTAAACGGTCAAAAGCTACCTGGCGATCGCTACCTTTGATACTAAAATGCCCAGGAATATAACCAAAAGTTGGCTTTTTCCAGACTAATTTATCCATGTCACACCGTCGATATTCTGGCAAAATTGCGAAAAAATCCTCATACATTTCTAACAAAGAACCAGGATTTTCAGGATGAACTTGATGGTAATGAAATAAATAAATTGCTAACTCATTACCAGCACAAGGGAACAACTCCCAAATTAATTGTCTGCCACGAGAAATATCGCCATGACTGTTGAGAACATCTCCATAATTTGAATCCCAAACTTCTGGTTCAATTCCACCATTAATTACTGCTCCAACTGTTGGACAGATACTGTCAAAAGCACGTTTACCATTTAATTGCCAAGCGATGGGAGAAGCACTACCCATAGCGTCTACTAACAAACGCCCAGAGAAAACTTGTTCAGTTTTGTTAGATAGATTTTGAGTATAAACTACAACTTTTTCTGGTTCAACTTCAGCTTTAATAAATTCTGTTTCATCTACAATTTTTCCTCCTGATTCTTGTAGTTTTATCCCAGATAAAGTGAGTGCTTTTTCTGAATCTAATGCCACATTTAAAACTGTAGGAGTATGAAGAATTGCAGCTTTAGCAAAGTCAGGGTTATTACTATCAAAAAATTTGTTAAATCCGTCTTGATATTCTCTAGCAATTAAACCTTCTATTTCTGCAGCAGTAAATAAACCCAAGTCAATTAAGCTTTGTAGTTCGGAGCGAGAAATATTCCATTCTCGATTCATTTTACCAAAAGTCAAACGTTCTAATAATAATACTTTGTACCCCAATTTTGCCATGACAGCTGCATGAATAACTCCCAGAGCACCACCAACATAAATTAGGTCATATTCAACAGAATTATTATTTGTTCCTAACTCCTTTTTCCACACTACTTGTTTTGGTGTTTGAGGATTTTTAACTGATTCGCGCCAACGTTTTTCCCACCAGTATAAACGTTTAAGATCGTATTCCCCTTGAGGCATTTTTTGAAAATATTTTACAGTCAGAGGATAATCAGATGCTAAAGCTGTAAAAATTGACTGATTTGATAGGTCAATTATGGGAGGTTCTGGATAATTTAAAGGAAATTCTTTTCTCAAGTTGCTAGTCAAAGATGAAATGAATTGTTTTTGTATTGAAGATACATTTCCTTGAGCAAAAACTTTGAGATAAGTAGTTCGTTGTAATGACCAGGTAAATACAGAAAGTTCTTGAGTAGGATCTTGAGAAAATTTCACAACAAAACCATCTGAAGTCAGAATTTTATCACCTAATCCCGACTGAAATTTATGCTGTAACCATTGACAAACAGTTTTTGTATCTGGCGTTGGTACTTCTAAATAGAGAATTTCTTTCATCTGTGTTTTTTGGGAATTAATTTTTAATCTTAAAGTTGACAATATTTTAATGTATGCTATGCTTATTAGATTAAAGTTTTATCTAATATAAAAGTTTACAATATTTTCTACTATTAAGTATACCCAAGAAAAATTTTTCTTTGGGTAGTATCTTTTTAAGTTTCTACTCTCTTTTGATAGGTAAAGATAAATCTGTCTCTAGATGGCTATCTTCAAATTGGTAAACATCGCTCAAGCCTACAAAATAGTTTAGCCCCAATAAGTAGAGTAGTGACAAAATCTCAAAGACAGTAAGGGAGTTGACATGAATTATCCTGTACCCACAAGCGATCGAGAAGTAATTGCTTTGCGACAACAACCAGTTAACGATGAACTTATTGCTCTAGCTATAGCTGGCGTAGTTAATGTTGCTCGTTCTCAAGGGAAGTCCATAGAGGAGCTTAAGGAGGAGGTTCTAGCAGACGATCATTTATTAAATATGGCCCAAAGACAACTGCTAAGTCAGATTCTTAGTGAAGCTTGGGAGTACTTGCTATGACTTACAAAAAGAAGGAAGAAGGAAGAGGGAAGAGGGAAGAGGGAAGAAGGAAAAATATGGCTTGCATATTTGCGCATTGGAATTAGTGTGGAGAGTTTGGGGGCGTTGCATATTTGCGCATTGGAATTATAGTTTTAGAGTAAAGAGGAAGTATAAAGATGAGATTTACCTTTTCTGCAAAGATTCATCTCTTGGTTCAGCAATGCCGAAGGAAAAAAATGACTTTGTCTGAGTTTGAAGCTTTTGATCTGTTCTAACCTTTCCTTAGACTGGTATCATACCAATTACCATGCATTAATGTTTAACTTAGGTAGCACTTCAATTATTAAGTAAATAATACAGACATAATCACCTTTTTGATAATTTGCACCCTAGGAGTGCATTAATTATTATTATGTTTACTTCTCCCTCACTTCCCTACTCCCCTACCTGACTCCTGATTCCTCTTCCTCCAATTAAATCTAATTTTGTTGAAATTTATCTAACATATCTACTGCAATTTTTTGATTATCAGAATCGCCATCTAACCCAAAGAAAAAAGCTGCCTGCTGAAAATTTTCCATCGCCTCACTTTGATTTCCAATTAAGTAGTAAACTATGCCTCTATTAAAGTATGACCTAGGATTATTAGCATCAATTTTGATAGATTTATTTAAGTCTTGAAGAGCCTTTTTCTGCTCTCCTATTTGTAGATATTCATCCCCTCGATAATAATAAGCTTGAGCATTTTCAGGATTAATTTCTATCGCCCGGTCAAAGTTAGCGATCGCTCCTATTCTCCTTCCCAATTGAGAATAAGCAACTCCCCTACTTAAGTAAGATTCACTTTGACCAGGATTAAGACTTATAGCTTTATTTAAATCCTTAATAGCACCTTGATAATTTCCTGCCTCCATCTTTTGTTTAGCCTGATTATTTAGATTAATTGCCTGTTTGGCAAAATTAAATCTTTTAGTTATTACTTGATAATTTTCTCGATAAAGCTTTAATTTTTCTCTAGCTTCTGGATATGACAAACTTTCTTCAGGAATTTTTCTAATAAATTAATTGCGTATTGCCATTTTTGCTGCGCTTGATACCAAGTCTCAACAGGATGAGGAGGATTTTGTACTAATAAAGCTGCTGCCATTGCAGATTGTTTTGCTAACCTTAAATAGATTAATCCATGTTCTGCTAAATAGAGTTTTCGCTTGACTGCAATAAGTTGATAATTTAGTTTAGTTATTTCTCTAGATACAGGTTGTAAAGGTACACCAGGCAGTTGAATAACTTGTTCTAAAGTATCTATTGCTTCTGGCAATTGAGTTAGAGC
Organism: Okeania sp. KiyG1; assembly: GCF_014132355.1. Classification (GTDB taxonomy): domain Bacteria; phylum Cyanobacteriota; class Cyanobacteriia; order Cyanobacteriales; family Microcoleaceae; genus Okeania. The sequence continues at coordinate 60,522 of NZ_BLZO01000177.1, read as the reverse complement.
AGCTCTAAGTTTATTAACATCAGAATCTTGATTAATATCTCCTAAATTAGCTATCTTTGCTTGAGCTAGAGCTATGGATTTTTTTTGTACATTATTTAGCCAAAAAATTGAAATGCCATAACCTAAAAACAGGATAAGTATAATAACTTTGACTGGGTTTTTCTGACCCATAGTTGCTCCTTTCAATTTCATCAGTAAAGCAATTAGCACATCATGTATTAGCCGTTAGCTTTTTTTATCTAGATGTTGGTAGAAGACCCGCACTCTCCCGCAGGGGAGCGTCAGGATGAATACCAACCCATGGTATAATATAGCAGTTAATATTAGTAGCAGGTCGATAAAATTGAAAGCCAGGTACAAATACCGAATCTATCCAAGCCATGTTCAAATAACTAAACTAAATCAACTATTTGGTTGTTGTAGGTACGTTTGGAATCAATCGCGATTCACATTGTAATCAACTGTATACTAATGGTGAAAAGAAACCTAGCTATGTTGATTTAACTAAACAATTTATAACTCAAGCCAAAAAAGAATTACTTTGGTTAAAAGAAGTAGCATCCACTCCATTGCAACAATCTCTAAAAGATTTAGACCAAGCTTACAAAAATTTCTTTGATAGTTGTAAAGGTAAACGTAAAGGAATTAAAGTAAAGCCTCCTAAATTTAAGTTAAGGAAGTCTAGACAAACAGCTAGATTTGTAGGAGATAACTATCAGGTTAGTCAAGATAAAATTTACTTGCCAAAAGTAGGCAGAATAAAAATAGTTTTGTCAAGACCATTAGCTAGTAAACCTACTTCTGTGACAATCATCAGAGATGCAGCTAATCGTTGTTTTGCTAGCTTTGTTGTAGAAAATTGTGCTGAAAATTTACCTAAAACTGGAAACTCCATAGGTATTGATTTGGGTATTTCAACTTTTGCAACATTGAGTAATGGCGAGAAATTTAAGCTATCATTACCTCTCAAAAATAACCTTAAGAAATTAGCTAAGTTTCAACGTAAATTTGTCAAAACTGAACTAGGTAGTAAACGCGGTGAAAAACCTAGACTAAAAATAGGTAAGCTTTCCTAGGTCATGCTGCGCAAACATGGAAAAATTAAAGATATTAGGACTGATTTTCTGCACAAACTATCAACTGATTTAGTTAGAAAGTACGATGTCAACAGATAAAACATTATTTTTAGGCAGTAGGCAGTAGAGAAGAGTTGGGTCAGGTTTTTCTAATTTCTTCCTTCTTCCTTCTTCCTTCCTCCTTCTTCCTTCTTCCTTTGCTACCGGACATGATATAATTCGGCAAATTGGGAATAGGGGTGCAACCCCTTGGGGTGCTACACACGCACCTGGTAGCGCACTCCTGTGAGAACAGAAGAAAAACAACTATACTTCAGTAACTTGAGGAATGCTATATTCTTTGCTTTTCATTAAAAAAATATCAGAATAATTTACTTTTTGTATGCTACAGATATTATAGAAAAGATTTTTATCAGATAACAGCAGTATGGACTTGAGAGGAAATAAATATGGCCGGGGTATGTAAAATAGAAATTACAGAAACAGTCCCAGAACTCAAAACATTGCTAAATGGCCAAAAAACTGCTAGTGGCTTTCAGAAGATTCAGGCACTATATCTATTTAAAATTGGTCAAGTGTCAACTGTCAAAGAATTGGCAGTTACTTTAGGGGTAAATCGGATTACAGTACAAAGGTGGTTGAGACAATATCGCAAGGAAGGATTATCGGGGTTATTGCAGGTCAAACAAAGTGGGGGGCGCAAACCAGCAATTCCACCAGCAGCACGAGATGGGTTACAAAAACGACTTAACGACCCCGATAATGGTTTTCAGAGTTATGGAGAAATTCAAAAATGGTTGAAAGAAGAATATGATATCAATGCTTCCTACAAAGCAGTTTATTCCACAGTCAGATATCAATTAAAAGGTAAACTCACAAAAAATAAGTAGTATGGTGCTTTATATCATCTCCTGTTGAATACTTATAAATTAACGATGAAGGAGTCAGAAGTCAGGAGTCAGGAGTCAGGAGTCAACCCACCCCTCGCCCCTCCCCTCCCAACCCACCCCTAACCCCTCCCAGGAGGGGAGGGGAAGTCAGGAGGGAAGAAATGAACAGGACTTACGCAAATTTACCTTGAAAGCGCTATATGTAGGGGCGAATGGCATTCGCCCTCATTAGATTTAGTGTCTGTGCGTAAGTCCTGATCAAGAAAGAAGCAAGAATAAAGAGGAGGAAAAGAAGAAAGTTTTTTTGTCGCGTCAGCGGAACGGAGTTCTATAGCGCTATTACAGCGGTTTTCATATGAATAAACCACAATGTTCAAACCAACCCACGGCATCATCTTCAGTTATTTGAGCGATCGCTAAACTAATAACTCGATCCAATTGTTCTGAAGTTCGGGCCTCATAAGAACGGAGGAAATTTTTAAATTTTGACCAGCATAATTCTATAGGTGACAAATCTGGAGAGTAAGCTGGTAAAAATATTAATTTTGCTCCTGCTGAGTTAATTAATTCTTCAATTCTTGGCCCTTTATGAATACTTAAATTATCCATCAATACAATTGCTCCAGGCCATAATTGAGGTACTAAAATTTGTTCAATATATACTTCAAATATTTTTTTATTTGTACTGCCAATTACTGTCATTGATGCAATTAAACCATCTATACTTAATGCCCCTAATACACTTGTATTGCGACCTCGATTTCTAGGAGTATTTGTGACTACTCTTTCTCCTCTTGTTCCTCTGCCATAAGCACGAGTCATGCCTAAATTAACCCCTGATTCATCAACAAATACTAAATTATGTATATCTATTAAATCCAACCATTTTCGATATTCGTAGCGTTTTTGCTTAATATCTTCTCTCTCTTGTTCCGAAGCACAAATACTTTTTTTTCTAGTTATATTGAGTTTTTCACGCGTTCGATACATTGTTGATACACTAACTTTTACTCCTGTCTTACTTTGAAAATACTGGCATAATTCACAAAGTAAAATATCTGGTTTTTGTTGAATTTTCTGCGCTCATTAAAAATCAAAATAATTTTCAATTTTAGTCTTGGGTCCTCCTCCATGTTGTTTTGGATTCACAGTTCCTGTGTTTCGATAATGCCGCTCTGAAATTACGGACAAAAGTCAAACTAACTTGAAATCTTTGTGCTATTTGACGTTGAGAACCTTCTTTGTTTTGATAGGCTCTAATCACACGAAGACGTAAATCTGGTGAATATGGTCTGGCCATTTTTTCGTTTGGCGATCGCTCTAGATAACTATTTTGTCTTTAGTTACATTTTACACTTTTGTGGTTCACTCATCTGAAAAGCGCTGTAAATGAACATGATATTACTCAGGCAATAGGCAATCAAAAAACTGATTGCGCATTCATGTAGAGCAGGCCACAATTTTCTGACCATCTGAATGTGTATTACTATGATCATAATGTGCGGAATGATTTAGGTTTGTTCATATTATTTCCTATAGCTCACACCACACTCTTGAGATACCCAATTGGAGATCGTCTCAATTAGTTTTTCTTGCCTGTTTCAATGTTTTACTTAACTGAATTTCTGATAAAGACCGTACAAAACTCAGATTAAAAGGTTGTTCACCGATGGTCTGAGCATAAGATGCTTGCAAATATGAACTATATTCAGGGCGATCGGCGACATGGGTTTGGAAGAATGCTAAACCAAAAGCGTTAGCATAACCATTGACTACTTCTGGATCTGGTTGAATTAACTCTGCTAGAGAAGTAAAACTATTTTCTCTAATTGCCTCAAAATCAATATTGATATGATCTGCTCCCTCTGTTAAGACCAAATATTTATCAGGAGTTGTCAACCAAGTAAAAGAGTTTGCTTGTTCTAAAACAATAGGAGTAATTTTATCTTCACTTGCGCTTCCCCACAACACAGGTAACTCAATCTGACTTAAACCAGCTTTTCCAAATAAACTACTATTGACTGGATCTAGTACAAATATTCCTCCAATTCTATCATCTTTCAAGTTATATTTTTGAGGCTTTAATTCCAAAGCACGACACTGTAACAGCAGCGACATATTCAACACTTCCATTTGTGGGCCACAGTCTTGTTTTAGTTGCTGAAAGTTAATCTCTGCACCTGCTAAAGCAAAGGCAGTATAAGCACCAAAGGAATGACCAAATATACCTACCTTTTTCAGGTTTAATTGATTGTGGAATTGATATTGATTTAACTGCTCTAATTCATTTAATAAGAAAGAAATATCTAAGGGACGGTCAATAAATTCATTGCCATTGAACATCTCCTGAGTTTTACCTGCTAAAAACTTCTGGATATATTCATAATCACTACCTGGGTGTTGAGGTAGAGCAACAGCAAATCCATAAGAAGCTAAATGTTTAGCTAAACTTTCAAAATTAACTCCATTGGAACCTAAACCGTGAGAAATTACAACGACAGGAATTGATATTTCTGTTGAAGAGATGTTGGGTAAATAAAGTTGTACTGAAAAACGGCGATCGCGCCCTTCATCTTCCAGGATAATTTGTTGCTTGGAAAAGCGATATTGTCCTTTTTTCCTAATATCTGGTAACCGAGAAAAATCTACTTTTTCTTCTCTGTAAGCTTCTGTTTGTGTGAGATTTGCTACAGTTTCTATAAAAGTTTTTGTGTCTTCTTGTACAGCAGTGATTTTTTCAGTTACAGCCAAAATTTCTTTTGTATCTAGCCAGATTGTATCACTGGGAAAATGACGGATAAAATTGATGATACTTAAGCCGTTAGTATCATGAGCGGCCTTTAATAAAGCAGTTCTAATTTCTTCAGCACCATTTTCAACAGCAGTTAAATTCTCATTTTCAGAACTTGATGAAGTTTTGATTACTTGCCCTAAATTTCTGACGAATAATTCTCCCATAGGCGAGTTGATAAATTGAGAGACTATCTGAGGAGGAAAATTATAACGGTTTTGTAATAGTTCCCGATATTTATCTTCTTTTTCAGCTTCTAACAGTAGCATATAACTAGCTAGTTCATAGCTAATTTCTCCACTTTTGGCATAATTTTCTAATGCTGATACAGGAATAAAAATATTTAGACCTTTGTGACCAACAGAAATCTGCTTTGCTGCATTTACTGGTAAAGCAGTTAAAAGGGCAGGTATTATACTTAGGGTTAGAGATTTAAACCAATGGTTCAAAGTAGAAAAATCGCGTTTTTTCTTGTTTGTTTTTTTTGCTGGAAATACTTTATTTTTCACTCTTATTTTACTCCTAATTACTCCTAGAATTAATTAATGATTTTTCAGTTGCCTATGACTGCTTTTCGATAAAACATACTAACCCTAAAGTTGTTAATGCTAGACAAATAAATACACTATCTCCTAAGAAATTATTGCTTTATCGGAGGAATAATTCTATATAACTACATATCCAATCGACTAAGAGAAGAAAAATTTTCCTTTGAGTCAATCCTATTTGTTTTCAAGGAGAGGTAATTGTTAATTATTAATTATTCATTATTAATTATTAATTGTTGAAAGTGCCTTTGGAGATACTATAATTTCAGTATGTCAGAGTGTTAATTTACTTTTTGCATCGTTTTATACTGATTTTTTAGTCAATTTATAATAAAGTAAATCAAAATATTAAATCAGTAATTGAACATTTAATTTGCATATATTGCTAAAAGCGTATTAGAAAAATAGAAAGATTTAGTAAATTTTGCACTTTTACAGTGACTAAAAATAAGAAGCAAACGTAAGCATTTCCTCCGGAATGCTGCGCAAACAGCCGTCAGCGCTTTCCTGCGGGATGCTACGCAAACAGCGTTCAGCTATTGCTTTTAGTTTTAGATAAAAGCTTTAGTAATTGAGGCAGAATTTATACTTACATTATGTCCGGTTGAATAGTTATAAATAACGATAGAGGAGTCAGGAGTCAACCCACCCCTCGCCCCTCCCCTCCCAACCCACCCCTAACCCCTCCGGTGGAGGGAAGTCAGGAAGTCAGGAGTAGGGGCGCCATTCGGAGCTATGCGCAAGTAAACGGCCGAAAGCTTGCGCATAACTATCGTTAACGCCCCTACAGGAGGGAAGAAAAAGAGGGAAGAAAAAGAGAAGATTTTTTCATCACGCTCTTATCCGGACATGATATTACTACCAAAGTCGGCTGAAACAGTCTATATTCATTTAAAACCCCTCATGAGAGCTGAGAGCTGACAGCGAGCTATCTGTTTGCGCAGCATTCCGCAGGAAATGCTTACAAGCAAACTAAATGTGTAGTTTATTTGCCACTGTGTATTGATAGTTAAAACATATCATAGTTAATATTTATGAACTGAGATAATCCATTGCTTTTTCTACTAGCTCTTGAAAGGATAGCTACAAGAATAAGATATATTATCTCATATTAAATCTATATTAACAGGACTTACCCATGGATACTAAATCCAGTGAGGGCCATATAAAGCGGAGCTTTGCGGAGCGCAAATGCCATTCGCCCTCTCCCTGTATGTAGAGTCTCTGGGTAAGTCCTGATGATATTACTTTATAACAGGGTGGCAATCTAGGATTTATCTCAATTTCTACCCTACTCCCCTACTATCTTAATAGGATCTATATGCAATTAGGCGGATTGAATATCAAAACTGATTTGGAGTAATTATTAACTTGGGTTCAGCAATATATAGTTCTGTACGATAGACTAAATAAACTAAACCTTTTTTATCTACCCATCGCTCATATAATCCTTTCAAACTTGCCGTAATTTGTTCTCGTTCATAACCTTGATTTGGCACTGATGAAGAACTCATAATACGACCTATTAATCCTGGTAAATCTAACTCTTGTCTGTGAGCAAATGTTGAATGTTGGAAATTGACAAAATAGGAACTTTTTTCTATAGAAGCAATTGAAAAGTGTCGCTTTTTTTTAGTGTTTGGATGATGTTTAGATATCTCCTTCATTAAGTTACTATTTTCTTTGGTAAATCCATCTTCTCTATTCCAGTTATTCCATAAAAGTGCTAATTTGCCAGATGGTTTTAAAATCCTGTGAAATTCCTGTAGAGTAGGTTCGAGATTAAACCAATGAAAAGCGTGAAAACAAGTCACTAAATCAACTGATTCATTAGGAAGATTAGTCGCTTCTGCTGTTGCTTCTCTAAACTTTATTAAAGGGTGAGATTGAGCAGCATTTTTCATTGAAATATTTGGTTCAATAGCTATTACATTAATACCTTGTTCAGCTAACATTCTAGAACCAATTCCTGTACCAGCTCCAATATCTGCTACTACTAATTCAGAAGGATTTTCAAATCCAGAAATCATTAAAGCGATCGCTTCTTTTGGATAATTTGGTCTATACTGAGCGTAATCTTTGGCTCGATCAGAAAACCGATTTAGTGGGTTCATTGGCTCTCAGCATACCTTAACTAATATTACTTTGAACAACTTTAACTCATTTATCAAATCATGGCATTTAACGAAGTCAGAAGTCAGAAGTCAGTAGGGGCGTCCTTGCGAAGCCCATGCCGTCAGGCTATATGGCCATTTGCTGACGCAAAGCTGCCGAATGGCACCCGTACAGAAGTTATTGTTGTAACGGGGATTTGAGCAAGGAGCCAAAAATATTTCGCCTTAAAAGACGGGGTTGCGCGACCCACTACTCCCTCTTTGAAAGGAGATTTCGATTTATTTATAAGAATTTTACGTTCTCAACGTGGAACGGGGTTCTATTGCGCTACCCGAGGGGAAATGATACTCGAAGTTTAGTCTTGATTAATTTCATTTCAATTGGTCAGCTACCTCTTTTAATTGTTGGACAATTTGCTGATTTTTGCTGCTTCTTGAACCATAAAGTCTGGCAGAAAAAGCTGTAATTATTTCTATAACATCTGGTGCTAAGACTTCCTCAAAGGTAGAATCCTCAGAACGATTAATAATAACTACTTCTGTAGCAAATATTTCACACAAAGTAAATATTAAGTCACTACCAAATCTCAGTAATCTGTCTTTATGAGTTAAAACTAATCGTTCTACTTGCTCTGAACAAATTAATTTGATTAACTTAATCAGTCCTTTTTTGCGATAGTTTAAACCACTACCCAGGTCTGATATAACTTCAAATGACCAACCTTGTTTAGCACAGTAAGCTTGTAAAACTATTTTTTGGCGCTCTAACTCATCTTTTTGCTCATGACTACTGACTCTAGCATAGGCAACGGTCAAAGAATTATCTTGTTTATTACCTATCAAGTCAGTGATAGTAAAACGACGATGACCGCCTTCGGTACGGATTGATTTGATCCGTCCTTCAGTATCCCATCGTCTAATTGTTTTTGTTGACACTCCTAGCAGTTTTGCTGCTTCAGATACCGTTAATAAATTAGACATAAATCTATTATATCACAATAAATATCTAATAATATCTAACTTTTTCAAGTTATTGGTTCAGGACTTACGCAAATTCATCTTGAAAACCTTATATGTAGGGGCGAATGGCATTGGCTAGCGCCAAGCTCCGCTAACGCCCTCACTTGATTTAGTGTCCGTGCGTAAGTCCTGTGGTTGTGCAGAGCGCGTAATGTGTGGGATAAGTAAGGTTGGCAAAAGTGCGAATCTAATCTAAAAGCACTGATATATAAAGCTTGAGCGCATTTTGATCGCGAAAAAAGTGCAAATATTTAAGCTTCTTGGACCAAAAAGTTAGGAAAAGATACAGGTAGAATTATTCCTCCTACTTTCTCAGCTCTCCCCACCCTCCCCACATTCCCCTCCTGGGAGGGTTAGGGTGGGTCCACCCTCCCCACACGAACCACACTTTCTTGACGCACAACTAAGTTATTTTAATACTGTTGTTAACCGTTCCCAGAAATCTACAAAAATCTCATAAAATCTATGATTATCTGATTTTTAGTCTATTTCTGTTCCCTATTGCTGGTAACGTCGGCGCCTGTCCAGTCCACAAGCTGTCACGGTCGTTTGCTTTGCAACGCTGACGCGAAACGCGCTAGCGTTGCGGAGCAAACTGACCGCCTGAGCTAAATTTAATGCTGCATTTCCTACGGAATGCTACGCAAACAAGTCTCGTTCGCGCTAGCGTTGCGGAGCAATCACAACTAAAATTGCAGTGTTCGCAATTTGATTACGCGCTCTGATAACAACAGAGACTCTTTTACAGTTCCACACCTACTGCAGGTTTTAGAACTGGGAAACCATCTATCAACGATGATTAACTCAGCAACCTAATAATTTACATTTGTACTCTAACTGTCTTCTGAACTCGTAAAAACCCATGTCAGCAACTGCCTTCGTAGGGGCGTTAACGATAGTTATGCGCAAGCTTTCGGCCGTTTGCTGACGCATAGCTGACGAATGGCGCCCCTACTTATGATTTGCCATCATTCCTGATACATTAAGGTCTTCACCCACCCTCTAGCTCCCCTCCCGGGAGGGGATGGGGGTGGGTTGTGGTTTTTAGCCAAGTAAGTAGGCGCGTTTATGCAATGTATCTCTTCTGATGTTAGCTATCCTGTTGTGTAACTGAGCTATCTTCAGTTGAGCCTTTTTCCAGTTATTAGAGAATTTAGTTTTGTGTCTGTTTAAATATTGCAGTTGAGAGAGTTTAGCTTCTAACTTTTTGTAAGATTTAGCTCCAGGGAATACCTCACCAGTGGATAACGTAGCTAGAGATTTTATACCTAAATCTACACCAACTACATCTACTGATTTCTCAGTAATTTGAGATTCTGTTTCTCAGAGCGAAACTGACAAACCATCTATCAGCTTTTTTAGTTATAGTTACAGATTTAGGAGTTACATTATCTGGCAGTATTTCATAAGTTTTAATCCATCCAATTCGGGGCAGTTTTATATGAAACACACCTACTGATATTGAACCATCTAAAGTGTTTGCGTAGCATTCCGCAGGAAAACTATCGTCTTTACCTTTTTTCTTAAATTTAGGTTGACCAGACACTTTACTAAAGCAACGCTTCCAAGCATTTGATAAATACCTCAAAGCGTATTGAGGCGCTGTTTTAGATACTTCATAATACCAGGAGTTTTTGGGTCTAACCATTGCTATCAAAAGCTTATGCAGGTCGATTGCGGTAGGAAATTTCAGTTTACTACCAGGATTATTAGAATTGTGATTAAGAATGTTCCTCGTTAACCATAGTCCACAATTATAGGCATGGCGTTAGCGTTTGCGGTAGCATTCCGATAGGAAAGCTTTGCGCCAGCAAACTACAAAGCGCGTGTTTAGCCAGCAATGTTTTTTGCTGGTTATTCGGATGTAGTTCAGTTTTAAATCCTAGTAGCATCAAATCAAATATAGATAATTGCAGATTATAGTAGATAATCATAGATTATGTCAAGCTGTTAATTACCCCCAACAACACAACTATTGCTTCACCCACACTAAACAGCCATAATAATAATTAGCAACTCTGAGGATTTCCGAAAATGGCAGAAATTAACGGCGTAATGATGCAATATTTCCACTGGTATATTGACCCAAATTTGATTCTGTGGAATCAAGTGGCAACTAAGGCCCAAGAATTAGCAGATGCAGGATTTACCGCGATGTGGCTACCACCAGCTTATAAAGGTATAGGCGGCACTTATGATGTGGGATATGGGGTTTACGATATGTATGACCTGGGGGAATTTGACCAACAAGGTACTGTTAGGACAAAATATGGCGATCGCCAACAATATCTAGATGCCATTCAAGCTTTACATAATGTTGGTATCCAAGTCTATGCTGATGGAGTTCTCAATCACCGCATGGGTGCTGATAGAACTGAAATTGTCAAAGCAACTCCTTTTGCCAAAAATAACCGTATTTATCCCAAGGGAGGAATGCGTGAAGTTAAAGCTTATACTCATTTCGCGTTTCCCGGTCGGCAAAAAAAGTATTCTGACTTCGAGTGGCATTGGTGGCATTTTGATGCAGTTGATTATGATGACTACAGCAAAGAGCAAAATACAATTTATTTATTTGAAAGGAAAAGCTTTGATGATTATGTAGCGTTAGAAAATGGCAACTACGCTTATCTGATGGGATGTGATATTGATTTCCAGAGTAGAGAAGTTCGCGATGAAGTGATACGTTGGGGTAAATGGTATCTGGAAACTACTGGGGTTGATGGTTTTCGACTTGATGCTATTAAACATATTTCTTCTTGGTTTTTTCCTTTTTGGATCGATCTATTAGAGGAGTATTTTCAGAAAGATTTATTTATGGTGGGTGAATATTGGTTCAACGATATTAATACCCTGCACTGGTATATCAATTCAGTTCGTGGCAAAATGTCTGTGTTTGATGTTCCCCTACATTACAACTTTTACTATGCGAGTAAGTCGAGCGGACATTATGATATGCGCTATATTCTCAATGGTACTTTGATGCAGGAACGTCCAATTAATGCTGTAACTTTTGTGGAAAACCATGACTCACAACCTTTACAAGCATTGGAAGCTCCTGTTGAATCTTGGTTCAAACCTTTAGCTTATGCCATTATTTTGTTACGTAGTGAAGGATACCCTTGTGTTTTTTATGCTGACTATTATGGTACAGAGTATGAAGACTATGGAAAAGATGGTAACCGTTACCAGATTTTCTTACCATCCCACCGTTGGATAATTGATAAGTTACTTTTTGCCCGCAAATACTATGCTTATGGTGAGCAATATGATTATTTCGATCATTATAATACTGTTGGTTGGACTCGTTTGGGTAATGAGGAACACCCGAAAGCAATGGCTGTAATTATGAGCGATAGCTATCCAGGTTACAAGTGGATGAAAGTGGGTCAGGCAAATGCTAAGTTTTATGACCTCACGGAGCATATTCAGGAACCCATTTGTACTAACGAGTCTGGTTGGGCTAAATTTCGATGTAATGGCGGGTCAGTTTCTGTTTGGTTACAAGAATAATTAGTTATCGTCAGGACTCAGGAGGCAGGAAACAGGAGTCAGGAGGAGAGAGAATCACAAATACTTAGGGCTTGCTGAAAAAGACCTTCTGCCTGAGCAACATTTGGTAGACCGAGGATATACTTCAGCCGAATTGTTAACCAACTCAGAGCGTGATTTCCAAGTCAGTAATATATTCCTGGGTAAAATTATCGTTGTTCCTATCTATCGTTGTTTCTTCTGCTGTTTCTTGTCTTCGTACATAGCAGTATCAGCGTGATGAATTAGTTGGTCAATGTCTCTACCATCAAGAGGATATAGACTAATACCAATACTGGTTCCCACTGGCACAATATGATCTTCTAATTGAAAAGGTTTATTAATTGTATTGCGAATTTTGTCAGCTACTCTAGAAGCTCCTAGTTGTCCTGGTATACCTGGTAAAATCACAGTAAACTCATCACCTCCAAGCCGGGACACTGTATCACTTCCTCTTAAGCACCCTTGTAATCTTTGTGCTACTAATTTTAATAGTAAGTCTCCTATGTTATGACCCAGGGTATCATTAACAGCTTTAAATCCATTGAGGTCTAGAAATAGTAAACCAACCATTTGTTCATTCATATTTGCCCACTCAATAGCTTGACTTAAACGCTCATGAAATTGCTTACGATTAGGTAATCCGGTGAGGGGATCGTGATTAGCCTGATGATGTAAAGAATCTCCTAAAAGTTTGAGTTTGTCATTATCTATCTTTAATCTTGTTGCTGTTTCCTTCAGATTTTCCTCAATTTTTTTTCGTTCAGTAATATCTCTAATTACTCCTACTAAAAATAAATTTCCTGCTGCATCTTGATGAAGAGTTCTTTTCGTCGCAACTATATGAGTCATTCCACGAGCATCTGTAAAATATTCTTCATTTTCTTGCTGTTGATTTGTGTGAAATACTAACTCATCTTGTTGCCAAAATATATTAGCTTCATTTTGAGGAAATAATTCGTAGTCTGTTTTGATAAGTAGATCGTCTACAGAATAACCAATAAATTTACCATAAGCTTCATTCAAAACAATGCGGCGATGATATTTATCTTTGACAAATATAGGGTCAGGAATTGCATTAATAACTGACTGTAAAAATTCTGTGGATTTTTGCCATTCTTCTTTTAAGTGAGCAAGATGAAACATAATCATAACAGCAGAACTACTAAGGGCAAATATTGAGGGAATTATCGGAAACCACCAACCACTATCAACAAAGACAATATAAGAAAATCCCATCAAACTAATACTAATAAATAATATCGTGATAATTGATTTTTGGTAATAATAATTGCCAACTTAGGTTAGCACCTATGTAAGAAAAAGTAATAATCAATAACCATTCTATAGGTTCAGGAAAAACTTTAATATTAACTCTACCATCCAGTGCTGAACTCAAAATTTGACTCAAAAAATTAGCTTGTAATTCTACCCCAGATACTTCTTTGGGAGCATTAAATAAACTACTACTGTAAGAATTTCTATGAAAATCTTTAACGCTAGTTGCAGTATAACCAATGAGAATTATTCGGTCTTTAAATAAGTTTGGAGTTATGTTTCCAGATAGTAAATCATTCATGGAAACTATATGAAAACTATCTGATATTTTTCTGGGGTTTGCTAAAATTTGATAGCCACCTGCATCAACTCTAATATAAGCTCCATCATTTCTTTTCAAACGGTGAAATACAGCTAGACCTAATTGCAAATCGTTAGCTTTATTGCCTGCTTTTGGCTCTATTCCTTCTTTTTTAAATAATTTAAAGCGAGCTTAAGTGGAAAACTTTTCCGAAAGTTGCCATCTTCTAAGTGCATATAGAGGAAGCCACGGCGAATTTTTCCATCAGCATCTGTTAGTATATTATTAAATCCTACTTCTTGTTTTTGAACCAAAATTTCAGGTGCTTTGATTCCTAAACTATCTTTTATTCCTATTCTCTCAATACCAACTATATTAGGAATATTTTCTAGAGCTGTTACGAAATTTTGATAGCCAGGTTCTCTAGGAAAATCACGATATATATCTAGGCCAATAGCACGAGGTTGAAGATAGTGTAATTTTTGTAGTATTTCAGCCATCGATTGATCGTTTATAGGATAGCCATACTTTTGTATATCTGATTCATCAATTCCTACAATTACTATGCGTGGATCTAATGGTTCTCCTGGACGTAAGCGAAAAAAATAATCGTAAAGTGTCCATTCCCAAGATTGCAAAAGACCTAATGAGCGTAAAAGTATTACGATACCTGCTGAGGTTGAAGCTGTTAGTAATAATCGACGGTTTTCTATTAGCCAGTGTTTAATATTCTTGAGAATGGTATTTTGATGTGTACCGAAAAGTTTGAACATCTGTATGTAATATAAATAAAAAAATAACATATGTATTATCTGTTGAAAAGTTCCTAAGCATTAGTTTAGGGAACAGGGAAAAAGGTAAAATTTTGACATCATTTTAATTTCATTGTTTTACTGCTTTATTTTCAATGGGTATATTGATTTTGATACTATATAAAGCTTATTTATTAAACTTTATGAGGCTTTAATAATTCTCAAAACCATGATTAGTCAAAGTTTTAAATTTATTTAACAAGCCCGCTCCAAGAATAAACTAGCTGTCTATCCAGACAGTTAAGGATTATTATCTATTCACCTTATATTATAGCCTATCAGTATTTACAACAAATCTTCTCTGTTTGATTTCGGCAGAGTAACAATATATATTTACTATTATCTTAATATTATAGTTTTTACTGCTTACTTGAGTTGATGCTCAAAATCTAGTTTTTAAAACTTTACAGAATTATTAATTATTAATAATTAGTAATTAAATAATTCTGGTTTAAAGCCTCCCTTTTAAGGGGAAAAGCGGTCGTAGCGCAGCTTCCCGTAGGGTGGGATGGCGCCATTCGGAGCGGCTCTGTCAAGAGCGGGTCCCCTCGCCATATCCAATCGACCAAGAGAAGAAATAATATTTCCTTATATTCAATTCCGTAGCGGTTTTAACCAGAGATAATTATCAATTATCCATTATCAATTAATGAATTCCCCGATCGTTAGACAAAATTTTTATCTGCTCTAAAGTCTGTAGTATGAATAAAAGTTGCTATTGATTTGTCTGCTACAATAGGCGTTAATATTGAAAGTTTTTTTGTTAAAAATTGCATTTTTTTGCAATGAGGCGAGAAAATCTTGCTTACTTTTTAGTATATATTTCTCTTAAGTAATGAGCTGATTTTAGATGTGCAACTTCAGATTTATTACTGTATAAATAGTTTGAAGAGATGAATAGATTACCTAAAAATAATGGGTTGTACGTCAAGAAAGTGTGGTTCCTGTGGGGAGGGTGGACCCATCCCTAACCCTCCCAGGAGGGGAATGTGGGGAGGGTGGGGAGAGCTGAGAAAGTAGGAGGAATAATTGGTAGTGCGTCAAAGAAGTGTGGGGAGGGTGGGGACCAACCCCTCGCCCCTCCCCCGACCGTGGAGGGGAATGTGAGAAGCGTGGGAAGACGCTCGAAAGTAGGAGGAATAATTGTACCTGTATCTTTTTGGAAAGTGTCTCTCACCCGTCCTAACTTTTTAGTCTTAAAGGCTGAAAAATTTGCACCCCCTTCGCGACAAAAATGCGCTAAGGCTTTATATATCAGTGCTTTTAGATTATATAGGCCTGCCCTACTTACTTATCCCACACTTTACGCTCTGCACAACCAAATAATGTAGCAGCGACACATTAAAATATATAACTTCACTAATTTCAATAGTAGTATTCAGCCGTCAGCTAGCCTCATAAGGTCGGAACTGCGGACTTCAGTCAGCCTCCTGCGGAGGAACTGCGGACTTCAGCTATTGCTTTTAATTTTAGATAAAAGCTTTACTAATTGAGTCATAATTTATACTTACTATAAAAGCTGGCGCTCAACAGTCTATATTCATTAAAATCCCCTTTTCCCTTAATCATATTGCTATATTAACTGTGAACTTATGGCTCATAACAAATGAATGATAATTTGACGATAGTTAAATAGACTCTCCAGTACACTTATGGTGGCGATCGCCACCATAATTTGACCGAAAAATTGTGTTTCAAGCCTCGCCCTTCTAGGGCGACTTTTTAGTTGATTTTTGTTGATAAGTATGTTACCATATTGTTAGGAGCAAAAGTCAGGTTATGAAATCTAGATTTAAGTATCGTATCTATCCAACATCAGGACAAAAGTACCGATTAGCCAAGCTATTTGGCTGTGTTTGCTGTCGCAACACTTCGTGAACGTGTTGTTTGGAATGATAGTCTAGCTTGCTGCCAAGAAAAGTATAAATTAGGACAGAAGAAGCCAACTAACTCCGAGCTACAAAAACTGTTTATTACTCAAGCCAAAAAGACTGAAGATAGAGAGTGGTTATCGGAAGTTTCTAATATACCACTACAACAATCTTTAAATGATTTAAACCAAGCTTATCAAAACTTTTTTAAATCAACTAAAGGTCAACACAAAGGTAGAACTATAAAGCCTCCTAAGTTCAAAACTAGAAAGTCAAAGCAAACTGCTAGGTTTAGAAAAGGTGGTTTTAAAGTTGGTCAGCATAAAGTTTATTTAGCTAAAATTGGGAAACTAAAAATAGTTTCGCCCGTGACAGTTACCTGCTACTCCATCATCAGTAACAGTAATCAAAGATTCAGCTAATAGATATTTCTTAAGTTTTGTAGTAGAAATACAACCAGAAACCTTACCTAAAACTGATAATTCAGTTTTGTTTAGATTTAGGTATCAAAACCTTTGCTACATTTAGTGACGGTACAAAGGTTGATGCTCCTAAGCCACTGAAAAAACGAATTAAGAAGTATCGAAAGTTAAGCAAATCATTATCTAAGAAAACTACAGGTACAAATCGTTATGAAAAAGCCAGATTGAGAGTTGCTAAATTTCATGCCAAGTTAAAAGATACCAGAACAGATTTTCTACATAAATTATCTACTGAAATTATTAACGAAAACCAAGTAATAGTTTTAGAAGTATGACAATGTTTCTGGAATGATGAAAAATCGCAAATTATCCAGAACAATTTCTGATTTAGGTTGGAGAACATTCAGGACTTTTTTAGAAGGAAAAGCAGAAAAATATGGTCGCGATTTCAGAATAATTAGTCGCCCTTGAGCCAACATCCCAAGTTTGCTCAAATTGTGGCTTTAAAGGTGGGAAGCTAGACCTGAAGGTGCGAGAATGGGAGTGCCTAAACTGTGGTGCAAAACATGATAGAGACGAGAATGCAGCAATAAATATATTAGTCGCGGGCGGGCAGTCCGAGACACTAAACGGACGTGGAGGCAAGCGTAAGACTACCGCGAAGGCAGCAGCAGTCAATGAAACGTCAACTCGCCGAGGAGCTACGGCTCGGTAGGAATCCCCGTGCCTTCAGGCCGGGGAGGATGTCAATAGACCACCGCTTCATCCATAAGTTAGAGTTTCAGTGAATCATAATTTACATTTATATTTTTGATTCCTAATTTTTTAGAGGAGAAGGCAAATTATTAGTTTCTTTTTGCCAATTTTCATTATCTTGTTTCTGATTTGACAAACTTCGCTGAGTAGCTTCCACAAACTGACTCACGCGAATAGGGTCTATTGGCTGCTCAATTTGGCCATGTCGCTTCAACGAGCTAGAGACAATAACACCGTCTACAGCCGGCATCAAAGTAGAAATATTGTTCAAGTTAGCACCACTGCCAATAAATATAGGTGTATCTGATGCTGCTGCACTAGCTAATTTTAAATCTTCCAATGTAGGGGGACTTCCCGTAGCCCAACCGGAGAGAATTATCCCATCAGCTAGACCACGTTCAATAGTTTCTTGGACAACTGTAGTTAAATTGGGTTCGCCCAATGGTTGGGCGTGTTTGACTAGAACATCTGCAAAGATTTTGACATCACTACCCAATTCTCGACGATAGCGTAAAAGTTGATGTGCTTTTCCTTCAATTAACCCTTGATCCGTAGACATAACTCCGGTTAGGACATTAACACGAATAAATTGGGCTTGCACACAGGAAGCGATCGCCATCGCACTTTGGCCATCGTTACGCAAAACGTTGATTCCAATTGGTAGGGAAACCAAGTTCATAATCTTTTGTACTAATAATGTCATGGCACTAACTACGGCCGGGTCAACTTGGTCTTTGACAAAAGGAGCATCAAAAAAGTTTTCTACGATAATGCCATCTACGCCACCTGATGCAAGGGCTGTGGCTTCTCTTTCTGCTCTACTAATAATAGCTTGGAGGTCGCCTCCCCAACGGGGTGAGGTTGGCAGAGGCTGTAAATGTACTACCCCAATGATTGGATGTCTGGTTTTAAATATTTGCTTTAAGTCCACGGGTTTACCTGAAACCACGGTTATTTGGCAATAACATAACAGAATTTACATGAGAAATTATGGCCTAGAATATATCTATTATCTAGACTCTGCTACTATATTGTCAATTGTTGGTCATCATCATTTTAAAACTTTTTATGGTAACAGAGAAGAAGAAAAAATGAATACATAAGAATAAGATAACTGCTATATTGTATCCTTTTAAGGAATATCTCAATTCTCACATCTGATTCGGTGATTGCTATATCCATAATAAATTTAATTTTAGTTGTAATTTTTGTGGATTTTGGAACTTATAGGATATTTTGATCGGCAGGAATTTTAGCAATTTTTACTTGATTTTATTCATTATTTATAGAAATAAAATTAATTAGTAAATAATAATGTATTTCATTAATGGAGCATGGAGCATGGATAATTACCTCTCCCTAAAAGGGAGAGGATTGACTAAAAGGAAAAAAATTATTTTTTTCCCCTTGAAAGGGAAGGCTAATAAAGCCGAATTATTTAATTATTAATTATTAATTATTAATTATTCGGTAATTTATAAGCTCTGATTTATCTGGTAAATATTAAGAGGATAAATGCTTTACAGTGTAAGGGTTTTGCACTATATATATATGCCTCCAAGGGCATAATTTTCTACAAACCTTACTAGAAATAGGTTTAAATTCAGTTGATAAATCAACTCTTTTAAAAAAATATTTACTAGCCTCAAGACTACAGGCCAAATCATTGAAAATAAAATTGATTAATTAATTTAATTTAGATTAGTGAAAATTCTACTTATAATTTCAGCACTTATACTTGGGTTATTGGGAATATTGGAAATAGGACTCCGAGTTATAGTGGGTTTTGGTAATCCTCTCACTTATATTGCAGATAATCAAATTGGTTATCTCTTAGCACCAAATCAAAATGTTAGTCGCTTTGGAAATCGCATAAAAATCAATCAGTATTCTATGCGGTCAAAACCAATAGAGGAGTCAAAAGAAAATACTACATTGAGAATATTTCTAGTAGGGGACTCTGTAGCTAATGGTAATTGGTGGACTGACCAAAATGATACAGTTTCCGCAATTATAGAGAATTCTTTAAGTGAAAAATTAGGTAAAGATAAAATCGTTGAAGTTCTTAATGCCTCAGCTAATTCTTGGGGTCCGAGAAATGAATTGGCTTATCTAGAAAAGTTTGGTTTGTTTAATTCTCAAATAGTAATATTACTCATTAATACTGATGATTTATTTGCTAAAGCACCTAGTTCATTAGTAGTAGGACTAGACCGGAATTATCCAGATAAAAAACCTCCTTCAGCTATTGCAGAATTGATAAATCGTTATTTTTTAAAAGCTCCAAAAGTTCCTGAAATTAAAGAAGAAGGCGACCGGGTTGGTTTTAATTTAGTGGCAATTAAAAAAATTCATGAATTGGTTAATCAAAACAATGCTAAATTCATTCTAGCAATGACTCCTTTACTACGGGAAGTAGGTGAACCTGGACCCCGCGATTATGAAATTAAAACTCGTAAACGTTTAGCAGAATTTACTCAGGCAGAGAATATTTTATTTCTAGATTTACTGCCTATCTTTAAATCTGTCTCAGAATCAGATAGTTTATATCGAGACCATATTCATTTAAGTCCTAAAGGTAATCTAGTTATTAGTGAAGTAATTAGTAAATCAATTCTAGAGCAGAATCAATTATAGAAATCTGTGGAGAATCTTTCAAAAGTTCAAGACTATCAAATAATAAAGTCACAAACTATTACCGAATAATTAAGGTTTAAAGCTTCTCTTTTAAAGGAGAAAAAAGTGGTCGTTTTGCTACGCAACATATAAAGCGGAGCTTCCCATAGGGTGGGATGGCGGACTACGTTTGCGATAGTATTCTGTAAGGAAAAGCGACTCTCTCAAGAGCGGGTCTCCAATCGACTAAGATAAGAAAAAAATTTTCCCTACTGCATCAATCTTCTTCTCAAGGAGATGTATTTGTTAATTATTAATTATTAATTATTATAGGAGTAATTATGGCTAACGAAATAGAGTATAAAGAGAACGATAAATCTACTACTTCCTCTGATGAATATTTCTCATCACAACAGAATTCAAGGGAATTAGAATTATCAGAAAGAGTGGCTCAATTAGAAGAAAAATTAGACCAAGCACTAATGTTAATTTCTGATATTTACCGCTATGGCAAATTGAGAGATTTACTATCCGCAGGAAAATGGAAAGAAGCAGACCAAGAAACTGCAAAAGTCATGTTAGAAATATCTGGTCAAACTGACAAAGAAAAACTGACTCCTGATGATGTTATCAAATTTCCATGTAGCGTAATAAATTTAATCGACCAGCTTTGGACTAATTATAGTAAAGGTCATTTTGGCTTTAGTATACAAAAGAAAATCTATGAAAGTATGGGAGGAACTTATGATATTTCTAATATAGATATGAAAGTTTTGAATAAGACTTGTGAACGACTGGGATTGCTGTTAAATAATAAATGGATACCTTATGAAAAACTGAATTTTAGTCTAGAAGCACCTAAAGGTTGTTTTCCTGTTGCTTGGTGGGACTCTCCTTATGGAGCTAAACTAGCAGTATACTTTTTAGCCAGACTTAATGCCTGTAACATTGATTGAATTTTGATTAATTTTTTTACTTTTAATATTTGAAAATAGTCGAAATTATGCTAGAAAAAAATATAAAATGTAAGCATTTCCTGCGGAATGCGGAGCTAACAGCTATTAGCAGTCAGCTCGAGGGCAATAAAAATGAATGAAGCAAGTATTTGCTTAACTTCTACTGCATTTTTGAACAAAGAATTGAAGCACAAGAACAACGAGCTTAAATTGTCCACTAAAGGTAATAAAGCTGATAACGCAGTTCTGACCATAGAAGGCTAGCTGACCGCTGACCGCTGACCGCTGAATGCTTACTATAAAACTTTTATCTGGGATGTGGAGACCAAGTACTATGAAAAAGGTCTGGAGGTTCTAGGGAATAGTACAAGGAGGAAAAACAGCATTAAATGTTAGCAAGCACAAGGATATCTGTTCATTAATTGATAATTGATAATGGATAATTACCTCTGGTTAAAACCGCTACGGAATTGAATATAAGGAAATATTATTTCTTCTCTTGGTCGATTGGATATGGCGAGGAGACCCGCTCTTGACAGAGCCGCTCCGAATGGCGCCATCCCTCGACCGCTTTTTCCCCGATCAAGGGGAGGCTTTAAGGCGCGAATTATTTAATTATTAATTATTAATTATTAATAATTCGGTAATCCTTCGAGGCGCTTTTTTTATCAGAAAAAGCCTCAATCTAGCTTAATATATCATACCAAATCCAGTTATTATGCATCACTTTTTTCGCCCTTTATCTCTAATCCTTCTTTCTTACCTTCATAAATATTAGTTCTATCTATCGCCGGATTGAGTATCAAATAAAAATGCCATATAAGTGTTTTTATCTAGGATTTTAAGACCAAGCACTATGAAAAAGGGAATAGGGGTAGTTAAGGAAGGAAAACAATATTAAAATCAGTAAATACAAGGAGATAAGGTACTAAATTTAACACTTTTTTATAAGAAAAAAGACAAAAACTCCATCTATATTTATATCTCAAATAAAAACACTATATAATATATCAACAATTTTAATTTCAATTATGGAGGTTAATTAGTAATGGAAGAAAAACAATTAATTTAAAGTTAGTAATATTTTCTGGCTTGATGATGGCTTTGATCGGCTCAGTAATTGGATTAGCTGCTGCTGAGATGAGTAAAAGTCGTTATCAATGTTGTAATTTTACGAAAGTAGATAAAGGTTATAGCAGTGCAAAAGCACCTCGTACTTATGCAACAGTAGGTGCAATTATGGGATTTGTTATAGGGTCAATTCAAGAAACTGTACGATCTTTAAAACCAGAAGATGAGTAAACAATTAATAATTAATAATTAATAATTAATAATTAATAATTAACAATTACATTTTTCATCAGAGAATGAACCACAAGAACGACGAGTTTGAGTTCAATTCATGCAATTATGTGGCGGAAAATAGTAGATGTTTATCAAGAGCTGATAACTGACTGCTGAATGCTTACGATTTCTATTAGACATCTCCAAAAATAAAAATAAAATTAATTATCGTACAGAAATTATCAGTTATTTCCCCCTATTCCCTATTCCCTCTTTTCTGGAGATGTCTATTAATTAGGGCTTGCTGATTAAATCTAAAAGTATTTACAGATAAAGGTTTTAGCCTTTTTGGGGCCTTTAAAAAGTGCCTGGTATCACGTCTAAAACCCTCATCCATGGAGCGTATTTTAGGCGCATAGTTGGGCAGAAAAATCATTCTTACAATTCTTACTCCTACCTCCTCGCTCGTAACCATTTCCCCTGTCTTCCCTCCCCTCGACGGTCGGGGAGGGGCGAGGGGTGGGTTGTCTCCTACCCTCACCCATAAGACTTTTTCAGCAAACCCTAATTATCAACTGTGGAAATAGTCTCAGTGGATAAAGAATTTTTCCAAGGGTCTAAGATATCTTTAAATAATGTTTCCTCTATCCAAGTTTTAGCTACTACTGTTAAAGGTAAAGCTAAAATTAGACCTAAAATTCCAAAAAATGTAGTGAAGAAAATTTGAGATGCTAGAGTAACAGCAGGTAAAAGAGAAACTTGTTTTGCCATAACAATTGGGCTTAACCAATAACTTTCAAGATTCTGAATAATAAGATATAAAATTCCCACGGCAACTATTTTCCAAGGAGCATCTAATAGAGCAATCATAATAGGAAAAACTACACTCGTAGTCGGACCAATATTAGGAATAAAATTGAGTAAACCTGCCAACAAAGCGTGAGCCAAAACTAAATCAATTTGTAACGCCCATAAACCAAGACCACTAAGGGTACTAACAAAAATAGAATTAATTACTATTCCACCAAACCAATTTCCTAGAGCTACCTCGCACTTTGATAGAATTTCATCTGCACGTCGTCGATAAAAGGAAGGAAATAAAAGTAATCCTACTTGTCGATAAGCTTGAGTATTAACTAAAAACATTATTGTTAATACGAACACTAAAAGTACTTGCAAGAAGACTATAAAAGTATTAGAAAAATCTTAAAAAGTTGCTAAATAACTGAGTACTTAATAATTGTGTTTGTACAAGCATATCAGTTGCACTAGGTGGAGGAGGAAATAAATCAGGTTGTTGTCTATATAGTTGTACAAGTTGAGAGCGAACTTCTGTAAAAACATCAGGTATTAAGGCAAGCAATTTTTGAAACTGGGTAGTAAAAGGCGGTACAATTAGCAACAAAAATAGCAGAATAATTAATGTGGCTAAACTCAGAGTGACAATTACAGCTAAGTTTCTTTTAATACCCCATCTATTGAATTTTTGCACCAATCTATTTAAAGCAGTTGCCAGAACTATTGCAGCAAATACTAATAGTACGAGTTGTCTAATTTCCCAAAGAATATATAGAGAAATAAGCAAACTAAAAAAGCCTAACCATTGACCAAAATTCATATTTTTTTTGTTTTGGAGTTGTTGGAGTTACGAGTACTGTAAAAATTTCAAGTTAAGGAATAAACCATTAAATTTTATCCGTTGTTTGTTTTCTGCTTTTGTCTTCCAAGTAAGTGTCTCAACTTATCAATATAATTTTTTTCAAGGACTACCTTGACTCTGGCAGTTCAAGAAAGTATCTTAATCTAGCTATTATTATAAAGCTGAAAAGACAAAACTTGAGAAAATTCTAGTAGTAAGAATAGAGTAGTTAGATTCAGAATAGTTGGAACGTCGATACTTTGAAACTTATCTCTAAATAGTAAATATTTTGATGATTTTCTTAACTTTCTATCCTTATACTAATTCTCAAAAGTCTTGCTATACAATTTTATTTGCTAGAGTAAATACTTGATATTCAGTAACTGTAGTTATTTTTCCCAGCTATAAAATATAGCATTACTTTTTAAAGATGGTATTGGTATAACACATACCGCTTTTTTTTAGATATATAGCCAATATGAATTAGATTTGGCATTATTTATTTTAAATATCAAGTTGGACTTTATAGCATTTCTCCGTAAGCATGAGGTAAACTTGTATTTTTACTCCCTATTACCTGTTCCCTAAAACCTAGAATTTTGTATCTAAGCACTATGGGAATTGCTATATAGAGAATTGTTATAAAATCAAGAGAGTATATTTTTTTAGTAGTTCTAAAATAGTAAGGATATCAGAACTATTCAGTGACTCTGATATTCCCTATTCCTGATTACTGGGAGCTTCATAAGAGATAAGTTCCCTGTTTGCTAATACTTATCATTACTTGTTTACCAAATAATCAAGGTCTAAAACCTCCCCTTGTAAGGAGGAAAAAGAAAAAAACATTTCGGTCAATCATCTTATTGTAAGGATAGTTAATTATTAATTATTGAAGCCTACTTTTTTGCCATCCTAATTTTGAGGTGTAATCTAGATGAATTTATCAAAAAATCCAGTCTTATCATTGTCAATAATTCTACTTTCTTTAACAGTACATGGATGTACTATCTCTAACAAAAAATTACCACCATCCCCTGAAGCAACTCAAGAGCAGCAACAAAAAGTATTAACTCCTGAAGAAATACACGAAAAAGTTTTAACAATTGACAGTCATATTGATTGGCCTTATCGTCAATTTTTATATCCTGATTTTCAACCTAATATCAGACATCAACCAGGAAAATTAGATAGTGGTAAATGGGATATTGTTAGGATGGAAGAAGGTGGATTAGATGCTGTCTTTATGTCAATATTTACTCCTCAAAGAGAACGCGATAGTCAAGGGCACAAACAGGCAAAAGCAAAAGCCATTAAAATGATTGAAATTACCAAAAAGATGGCAGAAGAAAATTCAGATAAAGTTGAAATAGCATTAAATCCAGAGGATGCTGAACGCCTGGATAAAATGGGGAAAATAGCAATATTTATGAGTATGGAAAATGGCTATCCTATTGGTAAAAATATTAGTAATGTGAAATTTTTCTACGACCAAGGTATTAGATATATAACAATAACTCATTCCAAAAATAATGAACTAGCCGATTCTTCTACCGATAAAAAACAAGAATGGAATGGATTAAGTGATTTCGGAGAAAAAGTTGTCAAAGAAATGAATCGTTTGGGTATTATGGTTGACATTTCTCACGTCCATGATGATACATTCTGGGATGTAATTAGAGTAACAAAAGCACCAATAATTGCATCTCATTCTAGTGCTAGGTCACTAGAAAATCATCCTCGAAATATGAGTGATGAAATGTTAAAAGCTGTTAAAGAAAATGGTGGGGTTGTACAGGTTTGTATTTTTGATACCTATATAAAAAAACTACCCCAGACAGCAGAAAGAAAAAAAGCAATGAAAACAATTGAAAAAGAAATAATTGCCTTGAGAAAGGGAAAACTCAGCCGAGCAAAAATAGAGGCACTCAAAGAAAAATATCATCAAATTAATCAGAAATATCCTAAAAATAAACCCACTGTTGCTGATGTAGTAGACCATATAGATTATATGGTAAAAGTTATGGGTATCAATCATGTTGGCATTGGTTCAGATTTAGATGGCGGTGGTGGAGTTAGAGGAATGAATGATGTTTCAGAAATGCCAAATATTACAAAAGAATTAGTAGCACGGGGATATACTGAAGAGGAGATTCAAAAAATTTGGGGTGGAAACTTAATGAGAGTTTTTAGTGAAGTACAAAAAGTGGCGACAGAAATTCAGAACCAATAAATATCTGGAAAATAACTTTTTCATTAATTGATAATTGATAATGGATAATTGATAATTACCTCTGGTTAAAACTGTTACGGAATTGAATATAAGGAAATATTATTTCTTCTCTTGGTCGATTGGATATGGTTAGGAAACCCATCCATCCCACCCTTCGGGAAGCTGCGCTAACTACCGCTTTTTTTCCTTAAAAGGGGAGGCTTTAAACCAGAATTATTTATTTCATTAATTGATAATTGATAATGAATAATTGATAATTACCTCTGATTAAAACTGTTACGGAATTGAATATAAGGAAATATTATTTCTTCTCTTGGTCGATTGGATATGGCGAGGA
This sequence comes from Okeania sp. KiyG1, assembly GCF_014132355.1. Classification (GTDB taxonomy): domain Bacteria; phylum Cyanobacteriota; class Cyanobacteriia; order Cyanobacteriales; family Microcoleaceae; genus Okeania. Next base: position 34,053 of record NZ_BLZO01000177.1, on the reverse strand, counting down.
GACCTCGCCATCCCTCGACCGCTTTTTTTTCCTTAAAAGGGGGAGGCTTTAAACTAGAATTATTTAATTAGAGTTTGCTGATTAAATATAAAAGTATTTACAGATAAAGGTAAGTGCCTTTTTAAGTATCAAAAATTGCGAGGTTTTAGATGGTAATGGTTCAATTAGGAGCGGATTTTAGTCAAGAGTTGAGCAGAAAAATTATTCTTACAATTCTTACTTCTACCTCCTCACTCATTCCCATTTCACCTGTCACCTGTCTCCTACCCCTACTAAAAGACTTTTGAGCGCAAACCCTAATTATTAATTATTCGGTAAAATGATTGACTCATATTTTTTTCAACTATGATTGAGATTTTATTTTCGGTTGTATCTGCTGTTTTGCCAGTGGGATGTATTGTTTTAATTGGTTTTATATTTGCCAAAAAATTTTCCATTGATGAACCCACACTTTCTCGACTAGCTTTATATGTGTTATTTCCGGCATTACTAACAGATATAATGTATCGGACTACTATTAGTATTGAAGAAGCAATTGAAATGTTTGTAGCTTTTGGGCTAACTTATATTTTACTCTGTTTAATAGCTTGGGGAATAGGATGGAAATTAGGTTTTTCTGTGCCTGTACAAAAGAGTTTAGTAGCAACAACAGCTTTACCAAATGCTGGAAATATGGGTCTTTCTGTAACTTTATTTGCATTAGGAGAAGCTGGGTTAGAAAGGGCGGTAATATATTTAATATCCTTTAATTTAATCGTACTAGGTACAATGCCTGCAATTCTCAGAGGAGGAGGTATTTGGTCTTCTATTATTTTTACTCTCAAATTACCCATAATTTGGGGAATGATTTTGGGTTTAATTTTAAACTCATTTGATATTCAACTACCTCTAAAACTTGATGATGGTTTACATCTTTTGAGAGAAGCTGCAATTCCAATTTCTTTGTTATTAATGGGAATACAAATAGCCAATAATCGTTTTCAACCTAGTAATTATGAACTGGGTGCTAGTTTAATGCGTTTATTAGGAGGAGCGATAGTTGCTTATTTAGTTGGTAAATTTATGGGTTTAGAGATGCTTGATTTACAAGTGTTAGTTTTAGAAAGTGCCATGCCAAGTGCTTTAGTATCTTTTATTATAGTTAATGAATTTGGTGGGGATGCACCACGAACTTCTAGAGTTGTAGTAATTTCAACATTGTTGTCTTTTTTAACTTTGCCTTTAGTTTTATGGGCTATTGGTGCAACATCTTGATGTTATGCTAATTAGGGTTTGCTGAAAAAGTCTTTTTGTTGAGGTAGGGAGTAGGGAGTAGGGAGTAGGGAGTAGGGAATAAAAAAGAAGAAGAACAACTCTACTTCAGTAACTTGAGAAATGCTATAGCGTTAGTATTGCTAACATTAGACTATATCTAGTAGACCTCTCCAAAAATTAATCTCAAATTTAAACTTACTAGCCAAAAACTTAGTTTCCGGAAATGTCTAGTGGAAAAATCTTCATTTTGTGTAAATACTTTTACAACTAGATTAATTAAAATTATATAGTCGCTCTATCTAAACTTTGACAAAATTTGGCATAATATTATGTCCGGTTGATTACTTATAAATAAAATGACGGAGGAGTCAGGAGTCAGGAGGGAAGAAAAAAACAAGAAGCAAGAAATAAGAGGAGGAAAAGGAGAAAGTTTTTTTTATCACTAATTATCCGGACATGATATAAGAAATTTGGCATAATTTTTCAGTAAACTGATGAAAAATTAAGACAGGTGAATTTATCCCCTGTCTTAACAATTTTTGCTTCCCAACGTTGACGTTTTTCATGTCACGGAGCAAAACAGAATTTACGCGACTTGAGTCCGTGGAGTGTCAGTTATTATCCATTCTAAAGCCTGGTCTTTTTCTGACCAAGAAAAACATTTTGCCTCTAGATGGGTTATATTACTAAAAATTTTATTACCAGCAATAGTCAATTTATTTACCCAAGCTGCGTCACATACAACTGCTTTTTTATCAAAATATTTCAGATGTCCTAGACCAAATTTTAAATCTTCCCATAAAGCTTCCGCAGATATTCCTTGAAAACTTTTAACTTCAATATAAACTCGTAATTTAGGTTGAGATTTTAATCTTTCTTCAACTAAATTTTTGATTTTTTCAATGTCACTTATTTCAATTTTGCCATCAATACTAAGACCAATGATGTTCTGATTTGCTAGAGGTATAATTTCCATCATAGTATTTTTCTCCTTCTGAGATACTTCTAATCTTAATCTGCTATTTTTTGGTAGAGCTTCCCCAGATTTTTTATCTCTTGATACAGTAATTATGATTCCTCTATTTCCTTGATTTTTACCTATTAATTGAAGGGTATAAACCCATATATTTTTCTCTAAGAAATTGATATACTCAGATTACTTCGTCTATTGCTAATTATTAAGTTTTATTAGCTTTAACTTTAAACTTGAAAGTAACAGGCATCGACCTAATACTTACTCTTACCCTATAACCTAAATTTAACGCAAGTAGATTAAAACTGCCACCAAAGAAGTTTATTTGTTTACATTTATTAAAACAAGGAGGTCGCTTTTTATCCCCTTGCTGAAAAAGAAAATTCAGCATTTCTAGCCTCCCTATTCCATGAGGTAATGATAATTGAAATGACCCATGAGAATTCACACTCTCAATACTGAAAGAGGTAATTCTAAATTCTAAATTCTAAATTCTAAATTCTTGAAAAGATATTAACTAAACTGTTGCTGATAAAAACGAGCGTAAAGCGTACCTTTCTCCAATAATTCTGAGTGAGTTCCTGATTCTAATATTTCACCATTTTCCATAACCAAAATCCGATTAGCACGACGTACCGTAGCTAGTCTATGAGCAATAATAAATACCGTTCTTCCTTGCATCAATCTTTCTAACGCTTCTTGTACTAAAAATTCAGATTCAGAGTCAAGAGAAGAAGTAGCTTCATCTAATATTAATATCTTCGGGTCTTCTAATATTGCACGAGCGATCGCTATTCTTTGTCTTTGTCCTCCAGATAAATTAAAACCCCTTTCTCCGACCCAAGTTTGATAACCTTTTGGCAGCTTAGTAATAAACTGATGAGCATTAGCAACCTTAGCTGCTTTTTTTACTGCATCAATATTATAATCTAGCTGACCAAAAGCAATATTTTGCGAGATAGTTCCTGAAAATAAAATTACTTCTTGAGGTACAATTCCAATTTGTCTTCTGAGACTTGTAAGAGTAACATCCTTAATATTTATATCGTCAATTAATATTTCCCCTGACTGAACATCATAAAATCTAGGTAACAAATTTGCCAGCGTAGTTTTACCTGCTCCAGAAGCTCCTACCAAAGCAATTATTTCTCCTGAATTTACCAACAAATTTAGATTTGTTAAAACCTTTTTTTCTAACTGATAAGAAAAACATACATTTTTATATTCTACCTTTCCCACTACCGGAGGAAGAACAATAGCATCTGACTTTTCTGTAACTTGAGGTTGAATATTTAAAAGTTCAAAAATCCGGTCACAAGACGCTTCTCCTTGTTTAAACTCACCATAATTACTTGTTGTTAAAGAAATCGGATCGATTAACAAAGCCACACCTGTTAAATAACTAATAAAACCTTCTCCAGACAAGTTTCCTTCAGATATTTGCCACGCCCCCAAAAAAAATAAAAAAGCCACACTCATTGCTTCCAAAAAACCCACCACTACAAACTGAAGTGCTTTGACCTTTTCTGCCATGTATTTTGCTTGTCGATTTTGTTCAGCTTCCACAGAAAATATAGCAATTTGATATTCCTCAGCAGCAAAAGCTTGTACTATTCTAATACCACTAAATACCTCCGTTATTAAAGCCGATAAATTAGAAGTCCGATTTTGACTTTGGTGGGAAAAAGAAAGTAATAATTCTCCAAACCAACCTATTAACAACGCCATTAACGGTGCAACTACCAAAGTCGCAACAGTTAATTGCCAGTTAAGATAAGTCATGTAACCAAGCACAACTATCAACTGTAAAATACAAGGAACAAATTGGTGAAAAAATTTATTTACAACCTCTCCAGTACGGTCAATATCTTCTGTCAGTCGATAAGAAAGGTCTCCTGTTTTTGACTTTTCAAAGTAACTAATATTGAGTTTTTGTAAATGAGAATAAACTTCCTTCCGCAAGTCTAAAGCAATAGTAAAAGCAGCTTTTGCCATTAAGGTATCTTGACCATACTGTACCACTCCTTTAATCAGGAAAATAATAGCTGCAAGACCTGCTAGTTGAGCGATCGCCCCTACATCTCCCCTACCAATATGACCTGCCATTTCACCCAATAGCCATGCTAAAATCGGCCAAAAAATTGTAAAGGCCAATGTACAACCTAATGCTTTGACAATGGTAGGCCAATGGTCATAGATATAGGGTAAAAGCTTCCAATAATTGGATCTAGGTTTCAAGAAATCAAACTTAATATTGTGTTTCAAAATATGAGATTTCTATAATTAATGAAAAAAACTTGCTTTTAGTTGTTTAGCTATGATAGAAACATTTTAAGTCAAGTCTTAGGCAAAATTTGGTTTAGTATAGAAGTCCATTTATTCTGTGTAGAGGCCAGACAAGTTTTTTTGACAATTTGACCTGAATAACTTAATTTTATGTGATAACATACATATGCCAATTTAAACCTTATTATAAAAGTTTTGGCATAGTAAGGTTCGTGCATCTAGCCAACCCCAAAAACAACTGTTACCAAATTAACACGGGAGCATGAAAGCCATCGTCTTTGAAGCGATGGATGAAATGCGACTCGATGGATTTTAATCCATCCTATCTTTTTCTTTCTTGGGAAAAGCCGTGCACTGAATTAATTCGTAAGCACGACACTTAATTTTGATTTAAGTCGAGTGTCTAGGGGCGTTTTGACTCGTCCCCTGAAGTAAAAATTCAGGTCAGCTAATAAAGACACTACCCAATGCGGTTTTAACCCATTGCGCAGTATCCTTTTAGAATCCCCGTCGATTTAGCGCGGGGAGAAGTCAAATCCTAAATTTATTGCCTAGCTTCAGAGGCGGATCAAAGATGTAGTTGTTACGCAGGCTAATTGTTGTTCTGCGGGATTTTATTTAATTTAACTAAACAGAGGAATTCATGGAAATATTAGCATTTTCCCATTTAGCTTTCAACGAAGAAGACTCTGCAAACAAAGAGTTTACTGCTTGTGTAGATTTCAAAAAGCTATCTAGTGTCGGAGCAATGGGTTTATTATCTGCTGCTACTTTAGCTGTAGGCATGAACGTAACTGCTGATTCTGCTTCTGCTTATTACGGTGGTGGCTATGGTCGCTACGGTAGCTATGGTGCCTACGGTAGTTCTGGTCGTTATGGTAGCTATGGTCGTGTCTCTGGCCATTATTATAAGAAAGTTGTTAGCCGTTCCTACAGCCGTTCCTATGGTAGCTATGGTCGCTACAATCGCTATGGTCGTCGTGGTAGTTATGGTGGCTATGGTGGCTACGATGGTGACTGCTACTACTAAAGTTTTTAACAGACTCTAAGTATTCAATTATTTCAAAGTTGTAGACCTTGAAAAATTTTTGAATATTCTGTTGCTTCCTAGAGCTGAAAAACATAGACAATACAAGACTTAATATCTACAAAGTGTCTATGTTTTTACGCCATTAATTTGTGTTATTATCGCATACGTATGCTAAAATTAGAGGATTTTAGCAACGATTATGGGGTGTTTTGGACTCGACTTTTCATAAGGATGAAAACCCCAGAGGGAATCCTAAACTCAATGTGCTTGAGCGGAACATTAACCTTCTTTGCCAGTAGACTTATGGACAGGTGAGCCAGAAAATCGCTCTTAGTCACCGATGAAGAGCGTGTCTAGGATTGTCTAGATTTTTAGAAGGTGTAAAGCAAGTGGGTAAGACACTTAGTAAAAAAAGTTGTAAAACATTACTAATCAGAGGAGTTATGGAAACATTAGCGTATTCCCATCTAGCTACCGCCGAAGAAAGTTCTATAGTTGAACCAACCTTTGAAGGAGTGAACTGGAAAAAGTTCTCTACATTAGGTATGATGGGTCTTCTATCAGCCGCTACTATTCTAGGTGCTATCAGCGCAACTGCTAATTCTGCTGCTGCATGTTACTACAAGAACCCTTGTGGTGGTTATGGCCGCGCTCGCCATTATGGCAAAGGTTATCATCGCCCCAAGTATCGTCATGCTTCTTACAAGGGACATCGCCGTCATCGTGTATATTATTTGAGCTATGGTAGTCGTGGACACAAAGTATCTAAGTTGCAACACCAATTAGGAATGATGGGCTATTTTCATCATCATCGTGCAACAGGCTACTTTGGCCCTAAGACTAAGCGTGCGGTTAAAGCATTCCAACGCGATCATGGCTTAAGGCCAGATGGAATTGTTGGACGTCACACTAGAGAAGCTTTAGGTTTCTATTAAAAATAAAACTTAGCTTCATTGCTGACGCTGATGGGGTTACTCAAACAACAATAACAATGAAGCATGAAAGCTTTTAACCTCAAAGCTTTTCAAGATTAATAGTTTATTTCAGGAGCAATACTCCAAACCAATTGCTCCTGTTCATCTAAATAAGTATTGCTAAAATACCCATTCTCATGTACTAAAGATATTTAGGGCTTGCTGATTAAATCTCAAAGTTTTTACAGATAAAGGATTGTGCCTTTTTAAGTATCAAAAAGTGCGAGGTTTTAGGCGACTCAGGTTCAAAATCTTAGGATTTTGGTCAAGAGTTGGGCAGAAAAATCAAGGGATGATTCTTTCTACTATCTCCTCTATAATTCCCATTTCTCCTGTCTTCCCCTCCCCTCCACGGTCGGGGTTAGGGGTCGGTTGTATCCTGTCTCCTACCCCTACCACTCATACTTTATTCAGCAAACCCTATTTAGTTGTTTTACCGATAAACTGTAATACCAACCAAAATAATTTTAACAGAATTGGAGCCTAATATAAAGTTCTGAAAATGATTACGGTTCTTGATAATTAGGCTGAAAAGGTTGACTTTGTGTTTAATCCGAAAAGCGATAAGCGATCAAGGTATTTAAACCGTTCTAAAAACCCAGCTATCTAGCCAATAGATACACCTGAAAAACTACTGAAAAACTATAGTTAATTATGTCAATTCAGATTAATAGTTTTTTGCCAAGGTGGAGAAGCATTATATTTACCATAAAATAGACTAAATTTCCAAAAAGATTTCAGCCAATATAGAATAGTTTGCTTGAGACTTTGGAAGAATGCTTGGTATTGATTGACGTGAAATGTAGGAGCTCTTAACATATTTCCTACTCCCCTATTTTATCAAGATAACTCTATATAATTATTCTAATCTCCTGACGAATCATTTAGGTTAGTCCTCTTAATTAAAGTTAATAAATAATAAATTAAAATTTAAAGAAACCAGATTTTTCTTATGGAGGCAAGATTATAGCTAACAGTTACCGAAAAATTGGGTTTAAAGCCTCGCCCTTGTAGGGCGACTTTTTATTTTATGTGCAAGTGAATTGAATATGTGGTACACTTTTATTAGTTGCCGGGGGGCACTCGGAAACTCTAAACGGATGTGGAGGGAAGCGTTAGACTACCGCCAAGGAAGCAGCACCCTGTGTTAGCGACAGCTATGCGAAGCAAAGCGTCAACCCGCCGAGGAGCTACGGCTCAGTAGGAATCCCCGTGCCTTTAGGCCGGGGAGGATGTCAAAAACCCTCCCCTACTCCCTCTACTCATACAATAACTAATCAGTCGCATTATATATGACTGCAGGATAGTATAGAAGTCGAAGCAAAGATTAGGACATATTAAAAGCTTAAAACTCAGAGAACGCAAGATTTTTCCTTCTTGCTTCTTGCTTCATCCTTCCTTCTTCTGCTATATGTCAATTTCGTAGAACTAAAACAGGACAATGAGAATACCTGACAATTCGTTCAGCAACCGATCCTAGTAAAAATCTACCAAGACCACTATTTCCTTGGGAAGGAATGACAATCAACTCTGCTTTTTTTTCCTGAGCATAATCCAAAATTTCTGAGCTAGGAGTTCCGATGGCCACACTAAAGTTAATACCTTCATATTTAGCACCTTGAACCCGTTCGTGAAATACTTTTTCGATGTGCTGTTTGCGACTCTGGTCATCGACAGTATGCCACCTTACTCCTGGTTCAGTAGGATTAAGACGAGGCAGCACATGAAGAATCCATAAATAAGAAGGATCTTGAACAAATTCTAGAGCTACATCGATCGCTTCAACAGATTTATCAGAAAAATCTATGGGAACAAGTACAGAATTTTTGGAAAATATATTCATTATATTTATGATGGATAAACTGAAGAATTTTATATAGCAGGGAAAAGGTAACAGGCAACAGTGGGAAAAACATTGCCTAGTCTAAAAGTCATCATTAGCATTGGACTTATACCATCAGGACTTATATCAAATCCTATTAAACAGTTATAGATTGGTTAAGCAAGGAGGAGTCAGTCCTCAGTCCTCAGTCCTCAGGAGGAGAGAGAATCATAAAGATTAGCGTAGTTATGACGATTGAAGAATTTTTTTATGCCCAATTAAACGGATTTGATATTACGCAAATTCTTAGACAATACCCTATTTGTAGAGGTCGAATGCCATTCGCCCCTACTAGATATGGTAGTTCTGCGTAATTCCTGTAATTATTAATTATTAATTATTAATTATTAATTGTTTCCCCTACTCCCTAATTAGCAGGTTTCATCTCTCCTTGACTAAGACGATCCATATAATTTTGTAAATCCTTTGCTACTTGAGCGGATAAAAAATAGCCCCCCAAGATATTAGGAAAAGCCATCGAAATAAGAGTCGCATCACTAAAATCAATTACTGAAGAAGGGTTAGATACCGAACCAATAAAAGCAGCAACCAAAAACAAGATTTTGTAAATAATTAACCCTCTACCACCAGACAAATAATCCCAACAACGTTCGCCGTAGTAACTCCAAGAAATCATTGTGGAAAAGGCAAAACAGAAAACAGCGATCGCTAATAAAACTGGAAACCATGCCAAAACAGTACCAAAAGCAGCCGAAGTTAATTCGGCACCTTTCTTGGCCTCCCGCAAAGCAGCAAATTCATCTGCACTATATACCTTAGTAATTACAATTACCAAAGCAGTCATATTACAGACCACAATAGTATCAATAAATGGCTCCAACAATGCTACTAGACCCTCGCGAATAGGTTCATCAGTTTTGGCCGCAGAGTGAGCGATCGCTGCCGAACCCACACCAGCTTCATTAGAAAAAGCGGAACGCTGAAACCCTTGAATAATTACGCCAATAATACCACCCTCTACTGCTTGAGGAGCAAAAGCTCCAGATATGATAGTAGTGATCGCCCCAGGAATTTCTGTAATATTAACCAACAGAATAAATAAGGAAGCCAAAACATATAGCAAACACATCAAAGGCACAAGAGTACCTGCCACCATACCAATGCGTTGAATTCCACCAATAATTACTAATCCAACTAAAACTACCAGCACCAAACCATAAACCCAATTAGGCAAACCTGGTAATACATTAGCAACTGCACCATAAGACTGATTTGCCTGGAACATATTCGCACCACCGAAAGCAGCAGAAATGCACAAAATAGAAAATAGTACAGCTAACACTCGGCCAAAAGTCTTCTGTCCCATTTCTGCTAAACCTGCCGATAAATAACGCATTGGGCCACCAGAAATAGTACCGTCTGGTTGAACAATGCGATATTTTTGAGCCAAAGTACATTCGACAAATTTACTGGTCATGCCAAAAAAACCAGCAATTGTCATCCAGAATGCGGCACCAGGGCCACCGATACTTACAGCTACAGCTACACCTGCGATATTACCCAATCCTACTGTTCCAGACAATGCTGTTGCTAAAGCTTGAAAGTGAGAAACTTCTCCTTGGTCATTGGGGTCGTCATATTTTCCACGCACAATATCAATAGCGTGTTTAAAGGCTCGAATATTAATAAATTGCATTCGGATGGTGAAAAATATTGCACCAACAATTAACCATAAAACTATGAAGGGAAAGCCGCCAATTTTAAAGAAAAGAATATTAAATATTACACCTACGAAACTTGAAAAGGTTTGATCGATGGTTTCAATAAAAGTTTGTCCTGTTTCAGGTTCTTGGGCTAAGGCAACAGTTGGTATTAATAGAAATAGGAGTATATATAGCCAAGTTTGTCTTTTCATATTTTAACTTTACCTACTAATAGTTTTTGTTTAATTAGACATTTATACCATTAATTTATAAATCTTTCAGGCATATAGCATATAGAGGTCTGATTTTAGTCGTACATAAAACATCTTGAAATTGGGAAATAGGGAATAATTAATAATTAATAATTAATAATTAATAATTACCTCTTCTTGAAAATGGATAGGATTGACGCGGAGCGTGAAAATTTTTCTTTTCTCTTGGTCGATGGTCGGCCAGCGAGGAGACCTCACCAGGAAGCTCCGAAGATCGACCCCTTTTTTCCTTTAAAGCCTCTCCTTTAAACCTGAATTATTCGGTAAGATATTTTTTTGAGGAACAAGACTAGGAAAAATGATTGATTTTGTGAATTTTACACCTCTATTGTTGTTCGATAAAATGGTTAAATAAAATGCTTATTTATTTTTTACTAAATGTCTATTTAATACTATCTATAAGTAGGTATCCCTTAATTAAAGGTAAAAGATATAAGTAGTAAAAATTAACGCTCACATTTATTATTCCAGCTAGATTACAAATTAATTTCATAGAGTCATAATACCAATAAATATTGATTTCAGCAATTAACAATTAATAATTACCGAAATATTGTGGTTTAAAGCCTCCCCTTTAAGGGGATATTAACGAAGTCAGAAGTCAGAAGCGGTGCGACCCCGCGACGACGCCAGTCGCAAGGGAACGCGCACCAAGAGAGTCAGAAGTTATTTTTGTAACGGAGATTTGAGCCGCGCTCCAAAAATATTGCGCCTTAAAAGGCGGGGTTTTAGACCCATGTTATTTTGATAAATAAAAATTTTCATGATTAGTCAATCCTCTTTTTTTAAAGGAGAGGTAATTCTAAATTCGCGCATTCTTAATTCTAAATTCTTGAACTCTTCTTAAAACGGATAGGATTAACTAAAAGGATTTTTTTTGATTCTCTTGGTCGATTGGATATGGTGAGGAAACCTCGCCATCCCTCGACCGCTTTATCCCCTTAAAAGGGGAGGCTTCAAGGCGTGAATTGTTGAATGAATAATTATTAACTATCAACTCTTAATTATTAATTATTAATTATTCAGTAAGCATTCAGCTATTAGCATTTAGCATTTCCTGCGGAATGCGCTCGCATTCAGCTTTTGAAAGAATCAAGCAACGACTAAGGTTTGCTGATGACCAATTTCATCAATAACTTTTTATTCTTTTTCGAGACTAATTATTCCTGCCAAAATTATGAGTTAATAACTCATAGCTGATAGCTAATGGGACTTACACATTTTCTGGGCAGAAAAATGCTTGTTTGCGCAGCATTCCGCAGGAAAAGTCAGTCTAGGCAAGGGAATTACGTCAAAGCCCTAAAAATGGCTAGAACCCTTGGTAATAAAGGAATTATACCTTTTCGACGTAAAAGCCTCTGGTTATCTATTATTTGAGCCTATTTTTTGCTGCTTTTTTGTGTAAGTTCCGCTAATAGCTGTTAACGTAAGCGTTAGCTCCTCTGCAAGAGGCAGTTCCGACCTTATGAGGCTAGCTGACCGCTGAATGCTTATTATTGAATTTGAGTCATGCTCTAAATGTTCTATATCTATATCTATGACAGATGAAATTAACAAATTACTAATTGTAAAATTACACTTAAGTTGTTTGTTAATTATTTACACCATATTTAGTATGACCAGAATAATTATAATCAATCCAATGCTAATTTTAGTAAAATTGAGTACAAAAAGAACAAATTTATTGATTTTATATTGAATTTTTAGCCTTAAATACTGTCTTTAAAAGTACTGTGGTAAAATCTAATTTTATGGTTAAGATTTACTAGAAAATTATGTGGCAACACGCAATTATCACGGGTGGTTCTAGTGGTATAGGTAAAGAAATTGCTAAACTACTTGCTACAGAAGGAAGCAATATATCAATTATTGCTCGTAACCGGAAAAAACTTGAGGCAGCAAAAGCGGAAATAACTGCTACTATCCTTAACCCAGAACAAAAAATTATTACTATCTCCACAGATGTTGCGCACCGGGAAGCAACGGAAACTGCCATCCATCAAGCAGTGAAAGAAATAGGTACGCCAGATTTATTGATTACTGCTGCTGGTATTTCCCACCCTGGTTATTTTCGAGAGTTGCCAATAGAAATTTTTGAGCAGACTATGGCAATTAATTATTTTGGTTCCCTCTATTGCGTGCGGGCGGTTTTACCAATGATGGAACAACAAAAAAAAGGGCATATTGTGATGATTTCTTCTGGTGCTGGTTTGATTGGGATTTATGGTTATACTCCTTATTGCCCTAGTAAATTTGCCATTAGAGGTTTGGCAGAGTCTCTGCGTGGAGAGTTGAAGTTGTCTGGAATTTCTGTTTCTGTAGTTTATCCACCAGATACAGATACGCCACAGTTGGAAGTAGAGAATAAAACTAAGCCTTTAGAAACTAAACGTATTACTGCAACTTCTGGTGTCTGGAGTACTGAAGATATGGCTGTTGAAATTGTGCGGGGAATGAAGAAGAAAACTTTCGCGATCGCTCCTGGTTTGGAAATGACTTTGCTGGATAAATTCCATAGTTTATTGGCGCCAATAATTCAGTGGTATATGGATTTAATTGTGGTTCAAACTTTAGGGAGTAGGGGTTCAACAATTAATAATGAATAATTAATAATTAATAATTAATAATGAATAATTAATAATGAGTAATGAATAATTACCTCTTCTTTTCAAGGAGAGGAATTTTACCTTAATTATTCGGTAAAGAATGGACAATTTATGTCCAACAGTGGGTCAAAAAAATTGATATTAGTTAAGCTTATGTTTTTGTCAAATATATTTGGAATTTAAACTGAATTTTCCAAAAAAAGTTCAAATGAGCTATTTAGGGGCAAAAATAGGCTGTTATAGCACAGCAAAACGTAGTTATCGCGCTTTTTAGGCCATTCCTCAAAAGCATTGATATGTAAGGAATACATCAGTATTGATTTGAAGTAAATTTTGGTGTATTTTTGAAGTAAGTTATTCGCTCTGCGTAGGTGCTTATTAAAATGAAAAATAAAGATAATAAGAATAAGTGAGTGGGAGTGCGATCGCGTTTGTGTAGCATTCCGTAGGAAAGCGGAACGGAGTTCTATCGCGTCAGCGTTTAGCGGAGCTATGGGTACAGCAAAACCTAGTTTTATCATGCTTTCAAGCGTGAGGTACACCCGTCGCGGGCAAGATGCCCGCACTACAATATTTTCATCTGCCTGAAATATGCTGTAACTTCTGCCTTCTGCCCTCTGCCTTCTGCCTTCTTCCCTAGCCACGAACTAAACCACTAAAACCTGCTACCCAGAGGGATGTTAATATCCAACCAAAGATTATGTGAAACCATAAATACCATCTTAAACAGTTACTAGATATAGATATATTAAATATTTTTACTTTGAATAATATTAATGGAACTTTTCCAATTTTTTTAGGATTTGGTAGCCAATATGTTTGTTGATGTAGGTCAACTATTGGAATAAATGTATCTAATGAATACCACAAGGAATTAAATTCTGGATAGTCTATATCAATTTTTTTATTGTCGTTAGTTTCTTCATCTTCAATGTATGGACGGATTCTAGAAGATGGTGAAAATAGGCATTTATCATTAGATATTAATTCTGCACAATTTTCATAACCTGAATTAAAGAAACAAACACCAGCTAATATAAAAAGACTACTCAAAAGTAAAGCTCTTGTAGGTTTATAGCCATAGACAATTGTTATGTCTAGAATGAAATTCCAAAATTGACTTAAGCAGTTTAGTTTTGGTCTAATATCTCTTTCTTTATGAATTAAAATTTTTCTAGCGGCATCTGTATCGCCCTCTTTTTTTAAAACTTCAGCTAGTTGTTCATAAGTTTGAGGAAAAAATTCGTTCTCTGGTTTAAGTCTGAGCCATTTGAGGCGGGTTTCGCTATCTTTGGGAACTTGAATATTATCATCTCCACCAAATTTCTGATAAATGAAACCATCAAGGTTGAGGTTGTTTTCTTGAGGCCAGCTTTGTTCGTCGTCTCTAAGGCGACCTATTCTGGCAAATTGTAGGTCTAATTTCATCTGCTTAGATTCTTGAATTTGAAGCATACTTAATGTGTCGTCAACTCTGGCACTAACTAAGTAAATTTTTCCTTGAAAAGTTCCTTTATCTAATAAAATATCTCCGTCAACATTGATTCCTTCGGCAGATAAAACATTGCCTTTTTCGTTGGAAAAGTTGCCATTCCTACAGTCAAGATTTCCTTTGATATTTGCTGCTGTTAAATCTACTGTGCCTTCAGCTTTGAAGCCATTGGTTAGACTGATGTTAGTTTTGACTTCTATATTCTGAGCATTGAGCGCATTTCCTTTTGGATTAGAGAAATGACCTTTCATACAGTTAAGTTGACCTCCAATGGTAGCTCCAGATAGATTTACCTCACCCTCAGCCTGGAAACCATCAGTCAGAAAAACACCATCTTTGACTTGTATACTTTGGGCAACAAGCGCATTTCCTTTTGGATTAGAGAAATGACCTTTCATACAGTTAAGTTGACCTCCAATGGTAGCTCCAGATAGATTTACCTCACCCTCAGCCTGGAAACCATCAGCCAGAAAAACACCATCTTTGACTTGTATACTTTGGGCAACAAGCGCATTTCCTTTTGGATTAGAGAAATGACCTTTCATACAGTTAAGTTGACTACCAATGGTAGCCCCAAATAGATTTACTCTACCCTCAGCGTGAAAACCATCATCCAGAAAAACACCATCTTTGGCTTGTATACCCTGAGCAACAAGCGCACTTCTTTCTGGATTAGAAAAATTACCATTACTACAGTTAAGGTGTATATCTTCATTTATACAAATATTGGGTAGAAAACAACTATTTTCTTCATCGGATAGCATCAAAATTTTAGCTTCAGTGGGATGAGGTAAAATTGCATAGAAATGAAATTTCCAACGCTGGAAAAATCTGTTGAATATCTGATTAATGTTTGGCAATAATTTCATCATTTTGCACATATAGCATACAAACTTTATTGACTATTATAAATCAAACTTTTTAAGGCAGGTTTAAACGAAAAACTAAAACTTAATTCCACAATTATTTCTCTATGAGTTTCCTGAATTCGTTAACATTTGAAGAAAAACTTCAGTTCTCCTTTTTGTTGTTCAACTTGAGCCAACTTGAAATTACTATAAATTTTGTCGCGTCTTTCTTCCCGGATGTATTGTTTTAACAACGATTGAATTTCTTCCTTTTCATCTGTCGAAAGACCTTTGATTATTTCTACTACATCATTAAATGTCATAATTTTTCAGACTTCATTATACCAAATCAATTTTATCAGTTATGATAGAACCCATTTGGTATCTTTTGAGAAAGTTGAGGTTGAAAAACTCTAAAATCTTACTTTTGACTTTTGACTTTTGAATTTTGAATTTTGAATTTATCCATAATGTCTGAAATAACAGAAGAAATTCGAGTTTATGGCACTGTGCAAGGTGTCGGTTTTCGCCCTACTGTCTATCGCATTGCTAAAACATTGGGGTTGCGCGGTGAAGTCAGTAACGATGGACAAGGTGTCTTAATCAAAGTTGTGGGCGATCGCTCAACCATTGACGAATTTATTGAAAAAATTCATTCTGAACGTCCTCTCCTGGCAAACATCGAAACCATCACTAGACACCAACTCCCCAACCAAAATTTCGCGGATTTTATCATTGCCCCCAGCACCACCAATACAGTTAGTACCCAAATAGCTCCCGATGCTGCCACTTGCTCGATGTGCAAAAGCGAAATATTCGACCCCATGAGTCGCTGGTATCGCTACCCATTTACTAACTGTACCCATTGCGGACCTCGTCTGAGCATTATCAAAAAATTACCTTACGACCGCCAAAATACTACTATGGCAAATTTTCACCTTTGCTCGGAATGTCAGGAAAACTATTCCGAACCACTTAACCGTCGCTTCCACGCTCAACCTACCGCTTGTCATGTTTGCGGACCGAAAGCTTGGTTAGAAAGAGCGGATGGTAAACCTGTAACTGCCGATATGTTTTCAATGTTGGATGATGTAGATGCGGTCTGTACTCTTATCCAACGGGGTATGATAGTTGCTATTAAAGGGTTAGGGGGTTTTCATATTGCCTGCGATGCCACTAATGAGGAGGCGGTGCAAAAGTTACGTCATCGCAAACGCCGTCCGGATAAACCTCTGGCTTTGATGGCGCGAGATATTGAAGTTATTTCTGAATATTGTCATATTACTGATGCGGAACAGAAATTATTAGAAAGTGTTGCTGCTCCTATTGTGTTGTTGCAGAAAACTATTGTACAACAGTTAGCACCTAGTGTTGCACCAGGACAAAATACTCTAGGTTTTATGCTTCCCTATACGCCATTGCATCATTTAGCGTTGCGTCGTTTGGATGTTCCCATAGTATTAACAAGTGCCAATTTTTCTGACGAACCTCAGTGTATTGATAATGAAGAAGCGCGGGAGAAACTATCAGAAATTGCTGATTATTTTTTAATACATAATCGCCCTATTTTTAATCGAGTTGATGATTCGGTGGTGCGAGTTATTAAGGAAGTTCCGCAAGTGTTACGTCGCGCCCGTGGTTATGCGCCAGCACCTATTAATTTGCCTGCGGGATTTGCAAATATTTCTCCGATTTTAGCGATGGGAAGTGAGTTGAAAAATACCTTTTGTTTATTGCGTAATGGGCAGGCTATTTTGTCTCAACATATTGGGGATTTAGAAAATAATTTGGCTGCTACAGCTTATGAAAAAACTTTGAATCTTTTTTTAGGTTTATTGGAGGCTGAACCAAATACAATTGTTGTGGATAAACACCCGGAATATTTATCAACAAAACTGGGAAAAGATTTAGCTGTAGCTAATAATTTAAAATTGATTGAAGTGCAGCATCATCATAGTCATATTGCAGCTTGTATGGCAGAAAATGGTTTAGATATTGATTGTAAGCCAGTTTTAGGAATTGCTTTGGATGGGTTGGGTTATGGAGAGGATGGAAGTATTTGGGGTGGAGAATTTTTATTGGCAGATTATCGCGGGTTTGAACGTTTAGGAACTTTTAAACCTGTGGCAATGATTGGGGGAGAAAAAGCTATTTATCAACCTTGGCGCAATACTTATGCCCATTTAGTCACTGCTTTTGGTTTAGATTTTCTTAAGGATTACGAAGATTTAGAATTATTTAATTTTTTCCAAACAAAACCTCTGGCCACCTTGAATCAAATGATGGAAAAAGGGATTAATTCTCCCCTAGCTTCTTCTTGTGGGCGGTTATTTGATGCGGTGGCTGCTGCGATGGGAATTTGTCGAGAATTTTGTAGTTATGAAGGCCAAGCAGCGATAAATATGGAGGCTTTAGCAACAGAGTATTTATTAAATGATGCTAAAGAAATAGAAGGTTATCAATTTAATATGCTCAAGTTAGATACAGATAGTAAATTCCCTCTTACTTATCTGGAGCCACAGCCAATGTGGCAATCCTTACTGATAGACATAAAACAAAGTGCTTCTCCGGCTCTGATGGCAGCGAGGTTTCATCAAGGATTAGCGATCGCTATTTCTGAGATGGTGGCTGAGTTACATCAGAGTTGTGAGTTTAATCAAGTGGCTTTGAGCGGTGGGGTATTTCAAAATAAGTTGTTGCTTTCTGGAGTGAGCGATCGTCTATTTAAAATGGGGTTGGAAGTTTTGACTCATAGTCAGGTTCCACCTAATGATGGTGGTTTATCTCTGGGTCAAGTTGTTATTGCTGCGGCCAGGGAGTAGGGGAGTAGGGGAGTAGGGGAGTAGGGGAGGTGAAATTAAACAGGACTTACGCACCAAGCGCCATATCTAGTAGGGGCGAATGGCATTTGCGCTCCGCAAAGCTCCGAATGGCGCCCCCTACCGATAGCGTATCGTCTAAGAATTTGCGTAAGTTCTGTTAAAATATTGCCTACACTATATTGATGCACTCTCTAGCAACTCAAAAATGGATAAAAAAATTTGTTTTAATTTTAATTAAACGTTGATTAATTTAAGAAAAATGTGTTTAGGAATTCCTGGTCAAATTATTGAAATAACGGATATTGTCAATAAATTGGCAACAGTTAATATTAGTGGGGTGAAACGAGAGGTGAATATTGCCTGTATAGTTGATGAGGAACATCCGGTTGAGTCTTGTATTGGTGACTGGGTGTTAGTTCATGTTGGTTTTGCCATGAACCGTTTAGATGAGGAAGAAGCAACAGAAACTTTGAAGTTATTGCAGGAAGTCGCTGCGGTGATGAATTAAAACGTAGGTGTTATATTATGTCCGGATAATTAGTGATCAAAAAACTTTCTCCTTTTCCTCCTCTTTTTTCTTGCTTATTCCTTCTTTCTTCCCTACTGACTCCTGAGGACTCCGTCATTTATTTATAACTATTCAACCGGACATGATATTAGATGTAGGTTGGGTTGAGGAAGGAAACCCAACATATTTGGTCTACTATTATGTAGGTTGGGTTGAAGAAAGAAACCCAGCATATCCATTAGACATCTGTTGATAATCAAAAATAAAATCAACTATTGTACAGAAATTATCAATTATTCCCCTCCTGGGAGGAGGAGGGGTTAGGGGTGGGTTCCCTACTCTCTCTTTTGGAGGAGATGTCTATTATTTATCAAAACGTTGGTTGAAGACCCGCGCTCTCCCGTAGGGGAGCACCGGGATGTTTGCGTAGCATTCCGGAGGAAAAACCAATCAATATTGCGGGTTTACAAATAATCTGTGAGAATGTAAATGTTGAAAATTAGTCAGTAGATGGTGGAAAAAGCGTATAAATTTAGATTTTACCCAACTCCAGAGCAGGAAAGTCTGTTGCGCAGAACGTTGGGATGTGTACGCCTCATCTACAACAAAGCTTTAGCAGCTAGAACTACTGCCTGGTATGAGAACAAAGAGCGAGTAAGTTACAAGCAAACTTCAGCCATGCTTACCTTATGGAAAAAGCAGGAAGATTTAGATTTTCTGACTGAAGTAAGTAGTGTGCCATTGCAGCAAGGCTTAAGACATCTACAGACTGCTTTTACCAACTTTTTTAGTGGACGGGCTAAATATCCTAACTTCAAGAAAAAGCGTAATGGTGGTAGTGCAGAGTTTACAAAGTCTGCATTTAAGTGGAAAGATGGTCAAGTATATTTAGCTAAATGTGCAGAACCACTACCTATCAGATGGAGCAGGCAACTACCACTTGGTTGTGTACCAACTACAATTACAGTCAAACTTGACCCCAGTAGCAGATGGTCTATATCCTTGAGAGTCAACGACACTAGAAATTTATTGCTCAAGCCAGTCAAAAAGCAAATAGGTATTGACGCGCGGAATTACCAGTTTAGTTACTACCAGTAATGGAGAAAAAATTTCTAACCCTAAGAATATAAACAAATTACACAAAAAGCTGAGATTAGCAGGGAAGTCTCTATCGAGAAAAACCAAGGGATCTAATAACTATCAAAAGGCCAGACTGAAATTAGCCAGGATACATGCAAAAATTAAAGATTCAAGGCTTGATTACACCCATAAGCTAACCACTCAACTAATCAGAGAAAATCAAACGATAGTGATTGAGGATTTAGCTGTGAAAAATATGGTCAAGAATCACAAGTTAGCAAAAGCAATAAGTGATGCCAACTGGTCCGAATTAGTCAGGCAATTAGAGTACAAGGCTGATTGGTATGGTCGTCAATTAATCAAGATTGATAGATATTTTCCTAGTTCTAAGCGTTGTTCTAATTGCGGGCATATAGTAGAAAAATTGCCTCTAAATATTAGAGAGTGGGATTGTCCAGAATGTGGTAGTCACCATGACAGGGACATAAACGCTGCGGTAAATATTTTGGCTGCGGGACTCGCAGTGTCAGTCTGTGGAGCGACTGTAAGACCATCTGAGAGTAAATCTCGGAAGGCGGGTGCATTGAAACAGAAAGCCCCTAACAGTGATGTTAAGGAATCCCGCGCTGTCTCGTGAGAGCAGCCTCGGGAGGATGTCAAATAGGAGAAAATATATGAAATACATTAAAGAATTTCGCGACCCCCACAAAGCACAAGGTTTAGTTAAAGGAATTGATGAACTCAGCCAAAAATTAGGATACACCACCGATCGCCCACTCAAAATAATGGAAGTTTGTGGCGGTCACACTCACTCTATTTTCAAATATGGCATTGAGGAGGTTTTACCTAATAATATTGAACTAATACATGGCCCTGGATGTCCAGTTTGTGTAATGCCACGGGGTAGATTAGATGATGCGATCGCTCTGGCGGAAAAACCTAACGTTATTTTTACTACTTTCGGCGATGCGATGCGGGTGCCTGGTTCTCAAAAAAGTTTGTTGCAGGCAAAAGCTCAAGGTGCAGATATTCGGATGGTTTATTCGCCCCTGGATAGTTTGAAAATAGCTAAGGAAAATCCAGACAAAGAGGTGGTTTTCTTTGGTTTAGGTTTTGAAACTACTGCTCCCAGTGCAGCATTAACTATTTTGCAAGCAGAAGCGGAAGGCATCAACAACTTTAGCGTTTTTAGTAATCATGTTTTGGTTGTACCTGCTTTAGAAGCATTACTGAGTAACCCAGATTTAGAATTACAAGGTTTTGTCGGGCCTGGTCATGTGAGTATGGTTATTGGTACTCAACCATATCGGGTAATTTCTGAAAAATATCAGAAACCTTTGGTCGTATCAGGATTTGAACCTCTAGATATTTTGCAGTCTATCTGGATGTTGTTACAGCAAATGCTAGAAGGTCGTTGTGAGGTGGAAAACCAATATAGTCGCGTGGTTAAGGAAGGTGGTAATAAGGTAGCGCTGGAAGCAATGGGCAAAATATTTGAAGTTCGGGATAAGTTTGAGTGGCGAGGTTTGGGAGATATTCCTGAGTCTGGGTTAAAAATTACTGATGCTTATGCTTGTTTTGATGCGGAAATTAAGTTTTGTGTGCCGAATAAAAAAGTTGCTGATGCTAAAGCTTGTCAATGTGGGGAAATTCTCAAAGGTGTTTTGAAACCCTGGCAATGTAAAGTATTTGGTACTGCTTGTACTCCAGAAAATCCGATCGGTACTTGTATGGTTTCCTCTGAAGGTGCTTGTGCTGCTTATTATAAATATGGAAGGTTGTTTAAGAAGGAAGAAGGAAAAAGGAAGAGGGAAGAAGATAAGGTATTGAGTATTTAATATCAAATAAGGATAAGAAGGAAGAAGGAAGAAGGAAGAGGGAAGAAGGAAGAAGATAAAGTATTTAATTTTATAATATCAAATAGACATCTCCAATAATCAAAAATAAAATCAATTACCGCACATAAATTATCAATTATTTCCCTGTACGGACGTTGCATACAACGTCCCTACTCCCTCTTTTGGAGGAGATGTCTAATAGATTCAATAATGGTTCTATATATATTAGTATTAGTAAAATAGGAGTAAAAAACCATGCCATTTATAACTATTCAAATTGCTGATGGTCATTCGGTTGAATTAAAACGCAAACTAGCAAAAGCTGTGACTGATACTGTTGTTTCTACTTTAGGAACAAAACCAGAATGGGTAACAGTTCATATCGACGAATTTAGTCGAGAAAATTGGGCAGTTGGCGGTCAACTTCATATTGATAAACATCCCGGTCGTCATGCAGAAAAAGTAGAAAATAATAGTTGATTTTGCTGGTAAAAATTGACAGTAGCTATCATTAAGTAAGCAGGTAAGCATTTCCTGCGGAATGCTGCGCAAACAGCTATTAGCATTTCCGTTTGTCATGCTCCGCAAACAGCATTCAGCTTTTGAGCGTAATGTAATATAGTAAAGTTAGCTTGTTACCTTTTTCTTTCCTAGTGAATGCTGCATAAACATCATTTTGAATTCTCCTTCTAAGATAATAAGTTAATAGCTGATAGCTGATAGCTGACTGCTGAATGCTTACGTAAGCAGTTATAGCTAAAGTCAAAAATTAGTAGGGGCGAATTTCCATTTTTCCCTAAATTTGCAGCAAAAACTAAATTTGAGAGAAGCGAGAATATCCTAATAGTAATAGGGACTGGTATAGCGTTTCCCAAGAACGTGAGGTAAAGTTATCTTTTTATCTTTTTATTCCCTGTTTCCTGTTCCTAGATCCGGTGTTCCCTCAAACCTAAAATTTTGTACCTCACGCTTTTTGGGAATTGCTATATAATACCAAATTGATAAATTTTTGCTACAAATAACTTTCTAGGTGTTAGGTGGTAGGTGGTAGGTGGCGCATTCAACAATTAATAATGAATAATTAATAATTAATAATTACCTCTCCTTGAAAAGAAGAGGATTGACTAATAATGAAAATTTTTCTTTATTATCCCCTTAAAAGGGGAGGCTTTAAACCACAATTTTTCGGTAAATTATTAATTATTTACTAGCCAGTGTATTTGTAACATCCTTTTTTAAATTTGGTATAATTCTAATTATTTAGAAATAAATAGCAATCTAAAAATTATGCTTCATACAGAAATAATAATCAGAGAAGCAGTTCCCAGTGACATAAAAATAATTATGGAATTACTCTATCTAAAAGCAAAATTTGACGGCTGTCCCGAATCTCTCAAATCAACAACCGAACAACTAAATAACGATTTATTCGGTACAACTCCTCTTACTTCTATTTTATTAGCAGAAGTAGGGGGTAAAACTGTAGGTTTTGCTAGTTATCATCGAATTTATTCTACATTTTTAGCTAAACCTGGTATTTGGCTAGATGATTTGTATTTAAAAGAAGAATACCGAGGTCAAAAAATTGGTAAAGCTTTAATGACTCGTCTATATCAAATAGCTGAAGAAACAGGTTGCGGTAGAATTGATTGGACTGTGAATATTAATAATTCTCAAGGCATTAATTTTTACGAAAAAATGGGAGCCAAGATAATAGAAAAGGTGAGATTATGTCGCCTGGAAATTCATTGAAGAAGGCAGGAAGCAGAAGGCAGAAGGCAGAAGGGAAAATTCTTATCGATAGTCTTCGACACGCCACATTCATGTCTTATAACCCCAAACATTTTTAAGCACTATCGTTAATGGTAGGGTATTAAACTCGCAAAAGAAAAGGTAATTAAAAAAAATTATGTCTACATAATTTAATTTAGCTAATAACTAATAACTGA
The DNA here is from genome assembly GCF_014132355.1 of Okeania sp. KiyG1. Classification (GTDB taxonomy): domain Bacteria; phylum Cyanobacteriota; class Cyanobacteriia; order Cyanobacteriales; family Microcoleaceae; genus Okeania. The sequence continues at coordinate 10,575 of NZ_BLZO01000177.1, read as the reverse complement.
TAACTGATAACTGATAACTGATAACTGATAACTGATAACTGATAACTGAAATGACACCCATCCAAAATCCTTTATTTAAAAAAATCGAACAAGCGCGACGTCGCCCGACAAAAGTGCGCGACACCAACGTTACCCTCGCCCACGGTAGCGGTGGTAAAGCAATGCGCGACCTCATAGAAGATATTTTTGTCCGCAACTTCGACAACCCCACCCTCTCCCAACTCGAAGACCAAGCAACATTTGACCTAGCAACTCTCACCGCTCAAGGAGACAGACTTGCTTTTACCACCGACTCCTATGTAATTGACCCCATCTTTTTTCCTGGAGGCAATATTGGCGAACTTGCAGTCAACGGGACTGTTAACGATATAGCGATGAGTGGAGCAAAACCTTTATATCTCTCCTGCGGAATGATTATTGAAGAAGGTTTCCCTGTTGACTCCCTCCGACAAATAGCAAAAAGTATGAAAACTGCAGCAGATGTCGCCGGAGTTAAAATTGTCACTGGAGACACAAAAGTTGTTCACCGAGGTGTTGCAGATAAATTATTTATCAATACTGCGGGGGTTGGTGTAATTCGTTCTGGTGTTTCTATTTCTGCCCAAAATCTTCAACCAGGGGATGCCGTTATTGTAAATGGTTATGTAGGCGACCATGGAGCAGCTATTACCGTTGCCCGTGGATATCTAGATTTAGAAACGGAACTTAAAAGCGATACTCAACCTTTGAATGGTTTGGTTGATACTATTCTGGATGTTTGTCCGGAAGTTAGGGCAATGCGAGATGCTACCCGTGGGGGTGTAGCAACAGTATTAAATGAATTTGCCATGAGTTCGGAAGTAGGGATACGACTTTTTGAATCTTCCCTACCAGTGCGGGAGGAGGTGCAGGGAGTCTGTGAAATTCTCGGTCTCGACCCTTTATATTTTGCCAATGAGGGTAAGTTAGTGACGGTGGTTCCGGGAGAAAAAGCGGAAACTGTTTTGGCAGCAATGAAATCTCATCCTGCGGGTATTGATGCTGCTATTGTGGGGGAAGTTATTGCTTCTCCTCCAGGAATTTTGTTGTTGCAAACTACCTTCGGCACCGAGCGTATTGTGGATATGTTAGTAGGAGACCAACTTCCGAGAATTTGTTAAAAACTATTCCGGAACGAAAAGGGGATGAGCAACCCCTCCTAAAATTCAACGACTATTAGACATCTTCAGAAAAGAGGGAGTAGGGAGTAGGGACCCACCCCGAACCCCTCCCAGGAGGGGAAAAAGGGAGTAGGGGGAAAGAATTGATAATTTATGTGGGATAATTGATTTGATTTTTTGGCGTTGGTGAAAAAAGGTATGATATCTTATCCGGATAAGAGCGTAAACAAAAAACTTTCTCCCTCTACTACTCTTTCTTCTTTTTTCTTTCATCCTGACTCCTGACTCCTAAATAATTAAGATTAATATCATACACGCGCTTTACCAACGCCGATTTTTTATTATTGGAGATGTCTATTAGTACCTCTGCAATAAGGAGGCTTGAAATTAGGAAAATTTGCCATTTTTAGAGAAGACAAGTTTTCTGTTAACATCAAGTCTATATTAATGGTTGAAGTTCACAACCTGAATATTTAAAGAATATGAAAACTTTTTTGATGCTAAAATTGAGATTATAGAAATTAATAAGTATCAAGAACGTCCAGGATTTTCCGGTAAGTATCATCTAGTTAAGTTCTTGCTCCAGTCAGGGGGAATAAATTCGTTTTAAGTTAATATTTGGGTTCATTCTAATTATCCAGAAGCAGAAATAATTAAAGTTGCTAGAACTTTTTTAAATCGTCGTTTACAAGATTTTGTGGAATTAACAACTGAAGAGATTTATACATCTGATGAAGTTGATGCTTTGTGGTAGTCTGTAAAACCTGAAAATTTTTGCAGTAGAAAAGAATCTAATTGATTAGAATTTTCTCTTTTGATTTAATCACAAATAAGGAAAAAAATTATGTCTACATTACCAACACAAACAAATATTGAATCATCCCCCAAAAGTTTCAAAAATCAACCAGAAGATTTTGAATTTGTAGAACCAGATATTAGTGATGTTATTACTGAGGATGATACTCCTGTGGATAATTTAATTACTGAGAAACAACAACGACTATTAACTACTACTTTATACAGTTCTTTTTCAACAGAATTACCATTTTTAGCAACTGCGAATGTCGGGCTTTTTTACGGCAATAAAATACCACCACTCGTACCAGACGTTCTCCTCAGTTTACGAGTCCAAGTACCAGAATATTGGAGTCAAAAACAGAATCGTTCTTATTTTGTTTGGTATTTTGGCAAACCTCCAGAAGTAGCTATCGAAATTGTCTCTAATAAAATCGGTAATGAGTTGGGTAGTAAATTACAAGATTATGCTTTTGCAGCGGTTGGTTATTATGTAGTTTTTGACCCACTTAAACAACTTGGAGAAACTATTTTACGAGTATATGAATTACGAGGTAATAGTTATGTAGAGCTAGGAAATTTCTATTTGTCTCAAGTGGGATTGGGTTTAACAATTTGGCATGGTATTTTTGAAGGAAAAGAATATGATTGGTTGCGCTGGTGTGATGATTCGGGGAATATTCTGTTAACTGGAGATGAACGAGCTGAACAGGAGAAACAGCGAACTGAACAGGAGAAACAACGTGCTGAACAGGAAAAACAACGAGCAGAACAGGAAAAACAACGAGCAGAACAAGAAAAACAACGAGCAGACCGACTAGCAGAACTTCTCAGGGAAAGAGGTATTAACCCTGATGAAGTTTTGTAGTTAAAAAATCTGGTGGGCGATCGCCTACTACTGACATTTTTTTAGGAGAGAGAAAATAGTTCTTTGATCGGTCAAGATAAGATAGTCTCAAACTAAATTTTTGATGCTGAAAGTTCTCTCCGTATCTTCTAACTTTTAGCTAAAAAATTACCTGAAAAACTGGAAAAATTTTGTAAATATGCACGAATTAGGAATTACTCAAAATATTGTTGCCATAGTTGCTGAAAATGCTAAGGATAAATCAGTCAAACGAGTCACCTTAGAAATAGGCGAACTTTCTGCCATTATGTCTGATGCGATTGAATTTTGTTTTGACGTTTGTAGTAAAGGTACTGTTTTAGAAGGTGCAAAATTAGAAATTATTAAAATTCCCGGTTTAGGAAAATGTCGTCAATGTGGAGCAGAATTTTCCCTAGAGCAACCATTCGGTGTTTGTCATGTTTGTAACAGTGTGGAAATAGATATTATTCAAGGTCAAGAACTTAAAATTAAGGAAATGGAGGTAGAAGAATTATGTGTTTAATATCAAGGGAAAAAGTAAGTAATATTATATTTGGAAGCTCGGAAAAATAACTGTCAAATATTATGTAATGAAAGCTAGTGAATTACTGAGGCAATATAGAGAAGGTGAAAGAAACTTCCAAGGGGTAAAACTCAGGGGTGAATCTCTCAGAGGACAAAACCTTTCGGAGGCAGATTTTAGTGGAGCGGATATTAGAGGAGCAGATTTTACTAAAGCTAATCTTAAAGGTGCAAAATTTTGTAGGCTTAAAAAAACTGGATTGCAAAATTATTGGATAACTTTATTGCTTGTTGTGACATGGTTTCTCTCCGCACTACTAGGATTTATTACAACTATAACTTGTCTCTATACAACAAGTATTTTAATCCCTAAAAATACTCAAATTTTAATTTTAGTTCCTGGATTAGTTATCCTGGTTGTTTTATCAATTTTCTTTGTTGCTACTATTCGTAAAAGTCTAAGGTTTGATTCTCGCAACGTATTCCAGTCTTTGTATGGAGCTATTTCCGTAACTTTATCCACCTACGGAGCTGTTGCTGCAGCTACATCTTTAGCTACGATTGTAATTGCAACACTACTCAACTTCATTTTTGTTAACAGCAATCAACTTATAGGTGTGTCTGTTGCAACTACTCTGGTAGCTGCTTTTATTTCTGCTTATGCTGTGGGGCTAACTTTGGCAGTGGCTGGAGTAATCTCTATCTCTTGTGATTTATCAGGCTTAATAGCTGTAGCATTTGCTGTCTTGGGAGGAGTCGTCGCAGCAAAATCTGAATTTATAGACAGGGTAGGTTTTAGAACGATAGGTATAACAGTTAATATTATAGCGTCTGTAATGGGAGGAAATGCTGGCTGGAAAGCTTTAAAGGAAGATGAAACCTGGTCAGCAACTCGGTCTGTAATCATTTTTATAGCTTGTTTATTTGGTACTAAATTTGAGGAGGCTAACCTAGAAGATACAAATTTCGAGGAAGCAATACTTAAAAATACAAATTTTAATGAAGCTAAACTTGTAAGAGTTTACCTGCATGGTGTTAAAAAAATTGAGTTATCCCGTATTGAAGGCTCTTATCTTAAAAATCTGCGAGTACGGCAATTACTAATTAAAGGAGACGGGGAAAACCAAAACTTTGACTACCAAAACTTACGGGGTGTTAATTTACAAGGTGCAAACTTAGCTAATGCTAGTTTTAAAGGCGCCGATCTGAGTAAAGCCAACCTCCAGGATGCTGACTTATCAAGAGCCAAATTAGTACAAACCCAATTAGATGAAGCAAACCTAACAGGAGCAATACTCACCGGAGCTACTATAGAAGATTGGGGTATCACTAGACATACAAAATTAGATGGCGTGAGATGTCGTTATGTCTTCATGCACTTACCCACAAAAGAAGATGATGAACCTCGTCGCAAACCAGATGACCGGAAGAAAGAATTTAAGGATGGAGACTTTGCCGACTTTATTAAACCCATAGTTGATACCCTCGACCTTTACCACGACCCGGAGGTTGACCCTCGCGCTATTGCTATTGCACTTAAGCGGTTAGCTGAAAATCATCCAGGAGCAGAGTTAGAAATAGTAGCGATGGAGAAAAGGGGACGAGATAATCTTCTACTGCGTCTAGCTACTGCTCTTGGGGCTGACCTTTCTCCGTTACATGATGAATATTTCCAGATGTATAACGAAATAAAAGCTTTAGCTGAGGCACAAAAGAAACTTTTAGCGGAACAAGATAATAGAATTTCTACTTTAGAGAATACAATACAAACATTTGTAGAAAATACCGTACAGATATTGCTACGGCGTCCTAGTTATCATATAGAAATAGAAAATTATCAAAATAAAGGAGACACTGTTATGGCTGATACCACTAACAATGACTTTAGCGGTGGAAATTTTTCTGGAGGATTTGTCAATACTAATAAATCTCAAAGTAACCAAGTAGGAGGACCAACTTATGCCAACCATGTAGGCGGAATAATTAACAATTATCCTGCCGAACAAAAGCAAAACTTAGCAGATGCAGCAGCAGAAATTCAACAGCTTTTACAACAACTCGAACAAAATTCTCCAAATGCAACAAAAATTGAAAAACAGAGTGCTTTACAACAAGAAATTCAGCAAAATCCTACATTGAAAGCTAGATTAGTTAACGCTTTCAAAGAAGGAGGAATCGAAGCATTGAAAGTATTATTTGGTCCAATTGGAATTCCCATTGAAATAGTCAAAGGTTGGATTGAGGCAGAAGCTTCATAGTCGATCCAAAAAGTAGGTGGTGGGTACATGTTTATCCACCGAATGTTAATGGAACATTTTGCTCAAATAACTGACAAATAACGAAGCTAAAGGTGAAGCTAAAGGCGAAGCTGAAGGCAAAGAAAAAGCCCACTTAAAATCTGTATCTAAGATGATTCGTTTAGGTTTAACTTTAAAGATTATTGCTGAATATTTAGATTTGTCTTTAGAGGAAATTCAAAGATTAGCAAAATTGACTGAAAATAGAGATTAATTTTTTTAATTTAATTAAGTAGGTAGACGCGAATAAACTTCACTATATAACCAAATGTTGGTGCAGTATCAACCCTTGAGATTGCTTCCTTCCACTTCGTTACAGTCGCAATGACGTACTTGTAAATTTTCCCACTTACCAAAAAATGAAGTCCAAAGCCTCCACCTTTTAAGGGGATGAAAAAAATGTTTAATATCAAATCCGCATAGAATAAAAGGTGTTAACTATATATATACACCTTTTTTTTAACCCGGATTTGGTATAACTCAGTATTTCAAGCCTCCGAGTTAAGTCGGAAGTACTGATAACTGTTAACGCAGTTCCTCCGGAGGAGGCTAACTGATAACGTAGTTCCTCTGAAAGAGGCTAGCGTAGCTCCGACCACAGGAGGCTAACTGAAATGACCTACTTATAATCAAATCTCAAAAACAAAAAATCAAAGAAATGGAGAAAGAAAAATCATGTGTGTAACTTGCGGTTGTTCCGGTAATAATGAAATTACTATTACTAATTCTCAAACAGGAGAAAAAATGACAGTAGATAAGCATCATTCCCATACTCATACTCTCCCAGATGGAACTATTATTACTCATACTCATTCTGATAATCATACTCCTGAACATAATCATCAGGAAACAGCAGAATTTCATGCCAAAATGCACGGAAATACTATTAGTTTAGAACAGAAAATTTTACAGAAAAATGACCTAATAGCTGCTCAAAACCGAGGTTGGTTTAAAGGTCGAAATATTCTGGCATTAAATTTAGTTAGTTCTCCTGGTTCTGGCAAAACTACTTTATTAGCTCGGACGATTAATGATTTAAAATCTGAATTGAATTTTAGCGTCATAGAAGGCGACCAAGAAACTATTAATGATGCAGAAAAAATTCGCCAAACTGGTTGTAAAGTAGTGCAAATTAATACTGGCAAAGGCTGTCACTTGGAAGCGGGAATGGTAGAGAAAGGTTATACAGAATTAAACCCTCCTTTAAATTCAGTTTTAATGATTGAAAATGTGGGAAACTTAGTTTGCCCAGCTTTATTTGATTTGGGTGAAAATTCTAAAGTCGCAATTCTATCAGTTACTGAAGGGGAAGATAAACCAATAAAATATCCCTATATGTTTCGAGAAAGTCAGGTAATGATTCTGACTAAAATTGATTTATTGCCTTATGTACAATTTGACGTTAATCGTTGTATTGAATATGCAAAACAGGTAAATCCTAATATTAAGATTTTCCAGGTTTCTGCCACAAGTGGGGAAGGTTTAAATGATTGGTATGGGTGGTTGAAACATCAAATTCTTCTTTAAAAGAGGGAGTAGGGAGTAGGGAGTAGGGAGTGGGGGAGTGGGGGAGTAGGGGAGTGGGGAGTAGGGGAGTAGGGGAGATTAAATAGGGTCTGCTGAAAAAATTGATTGGTGGGGGTAGGACACGGGGACACACCAGACGCACTAGACGCGGAGATTATATTATGTCCGGATAATTAGTTATAAAAAAACTTTTTCCTTCTTCTCCTGTTGTTCTTCTTTCTTCCCTCTTTCCTCCTGACTCCTGACTTCCCCTCCCCTCCACCGGAGGGGTTAGGGGTGGGTTGGTCGGGGTTAGGGGTGGGTTGACTCCTGAGGACTCCGTAGTTATTTATCACTGTTTAACCGGACATGATATTAGAGGGAACAGGCAACGGTTTAGGCGATTTTATGTGAAGAAATTTTCTTGAATTTCAGCAGAAAATTTCAGTAAATTGATGCCAATAAGAGCCATAAACTTGGAGATAAACTGAATATAAAAAGCTTCTAAGCATTGGCTATTCTGACTTTTAGCTTTATTCAGCAAGCCCTAAATAGGGTTTGTCCTCAAAAGTCTTTTTTAAGGAGTAGGGGAGTAGGGGAGTAGGGGAGTAGGGGAGTAGGGGAGTAGGGGAGTATTTTTTTGCCCAACTCTCGCCCAAAATACGCTCCATGCATGAGCATGAAGGGCTGAAAACCAGGTACAATTTCTAGACCTAAAAAGTCTAAAACCTTTACCTGTAAATGCTTTGAGATTTATTCAGCAAGCCCTAAATAGACATCTTCAATAATAAAAAATCTATGATCGTATTATCCTACAGAAATTATCAATTATTTCCCTGTAGGGACGTTCCATGGAACGTCCCTACTATGCATGGAGGAGATGTCTAATATTGAAGTAATTTAAGAAATTATAAACAGATATTATATAACCGGATTCTATGTGCAACCCCACCGGATTTGATATGACTCCTAACTCCTAACTCCTGACTCCTGACTCCTGACTCCTGACTCCTTTAATGCTTCTATAAACTAGGCAAATAAACCACACGGAAACCTCTGTTATTATTGCAGAAGTCGGCATCCCCCCAGAGACGGAAAGCACTCCGACAATTCCAAGGTTCATCCTCCCAATACCCACCACGAAGCATTCGTATCTTACTATCTCCTCCAGTCTCCCAAGCACTACCATCATTAGGCGCACCTTCATAAGTATCGTGTCTAATATCCTGACACCACTCCCACACATTCCCGTGCATATCATATAAACCAAAAGCATTAGGAGGAAAACTTCCCACATCAGTTGTCTCTCCTCGATATTCACCTTTAGGAGCATCGCCATAGGTATAGTTGCCATTATAGTTAACTAAATCAGTCGTTATAGTTTCCCCAAAATAAAACGGTGTGGTTGTACCAGCGCGACAAGCATATTCCCATTGACTCTCACTAGGTAGTTTGTAAGTTTTCCCCATTTTTTTGGATAACTTTTGACAAAATTTTATAGCGTTGTGCCATGTTACAGTTTCTACAGGGCGCTTTCCTCCTTTAAAGTGAGAGGGGTTTTCACCCATAATAGCTTGATATTGGTCTTGAGTAATAGGGTATTTACTCATATAAAAAGGTTGCAAAGTAACTTCATGTTGAGGAGTTTCAGAATTATCTGTTTCTACTTGATTTTCTGGGGAACCCATAACAAAACTACCTCCAGGAATAGAAACCATTTCCAACGTTATACCTTTACCCAAATCTTCAGTAAAAAATACTGCTTCATGGGAACTACGATTAATTTCTTCACCTTTGCTGTTTACCGTTATTACATCAAATGGTTTTGGTGCAATTGGTTTCAATACTAACTTCACTTTTAAATTAGCACCTGCTTTTCCTTTAGTAATATAAATATTACCTTCCCCCTCAAAATTAAAACCTACTTCCACCTCAGCTTGTTCAATTTCCATATCTTTATTAATTTCTTGCCAAGCTTCAGCAATAGGACGACTAATACTAACTAATACAGGTTTAACTTGTGCAAAACTAGATTTAACATCTTTAACAGTATTAGTAGAAATCGGCTTTGCTTCATTATCTGGAACTTCAGCTTCAACGAAAATCCCATCTTCCAGTTGAATTAGTCTGGTGGCCATGTATGTTAATTCCTGAATTTAACTGCTATTATAATTTAAACATATTCCAGTAATTTGCTCTATGAATTTAGAATAACTGTAAGTATTTCCTGCGGAATGCTGCGCAAACAGCAGTAAGCTATCAGCTATTGCTTTGAACACAAATTCCTATTTTCTATATAAAGTTTGTTAGATAAGTAAGGTACACTAATAACTAATAACTAATAACTGATAACTGATAACTGAAATGACACTTCTGCCCCATGAATATCCAGACACCAGGTAAGCATTCAGCTAGCTCGCTGTCAGCTATCAGCAACAAGACTCTCTCCTTAAGGACAGTGTTTAAATTAACAACTGACTTTAAGGGCAAGGGAGGCAACTTTTGTAGTAAGACAGTTAAATATTGCTTTGATCCTAAACTAAGAGCTGATTTATAAAGTAAATATTAAGAGGATAAATGCTTTACAGTGTAAGGGTTCGACACTATCGATCGCCAGGCATAATTTTCCGCAAACCCATGCGAGAAAGGAGTTTCAACTCAGTTCATAAATCAGCTCTAAAAGCAATAGCTGATAGCTGATGGCTGACGGCTGAATGCTTACGACACCAGTAATATGATTCTGGAGGATGATACTCCCTTGGATAGTTTTATTCATGAGAAACAACAACGTCTGCTGACAACTGTTTTTTATGGTGGTGCTGAAACAGGAATAAATGTTCCTTTTATCGTGGCAGCTAATGTGGGTTTATTTTCTTATGTCGGAGATTCAGGAATTGTACCTGATGTGTTTTTAAGTTTAAATATTCCTGGTGGCGAAAAATGGTGGAAATGTAATATTCGTTCTTATTTATTCTGGGAATTTTGCAAATCTCCAGATATAGTGATTGAAATTGTTTCTCCCACTCCCGGCAATGAATTAGGAAGTAAATTAATAGACTATGCACAGTTACGAATTCCTTATTATTTTGTCTATGACCCTCTGCAAAAACTAAGTGAAACTTTTCTCCAAGTGTTTCAACTTCAAGGTACTTCTTATATTCCTAAAAATGATGCTTGGTTTGCTGATGTAAATTTAGGATTAACTCTTTGGAATGGTGTATTTGAAAATCTGGCATTGCTGATTCTGGGTATGATGCAGAGCTACCCTAACCCCCCAATGCGTGGGGGGAATAAAACTCTAAAAGTCCCCCAATGCGTGGGGGATGCGCGGGGGCTTTACCAGAACCAAACAATCGCGCATTCATACTTCAATTCAGCAACGCCGAAAATCTTAGTGGTACTTGATTACGTTGGTGTAATGCTGATGGGAATGTGATTAAAACAGGAG
>NZ_BLZO01000176.1 GCF_014132355.1 Okeania sp. KiyG1 | reverse complement strand
CGCACAGTAGGCGCCGCGTAGGAAACCTCGCCAATTAGCACTCGATGCATGACTTATACTTTTATGCTACGTTTTGTCGTGCGGAATGTAGGATTTATGCTTAATATTTCACTCCTGATCAAGGTAGTCGTTGACTATTCCCATCCAATTTTTCCAACAAACTCAGCCCTAAATCGTTTTTTCATTCTTGCTTCTCTCCTTCTTCCTTCTTACTTCTTCCTTCTTCCTTCTTGAACAAAACTAACTTTCTAGAAATGGTAAAAAAGTTCTATCCATAGGAATTGGAGCAACTGATTCAGTTAGAGTAAATTCTCCTGCTTCAATCCACTGTTTTAACTCTAAAGCAATTTGATGAGAAAGGAAAATACTGGCAAGAGGAGCGCATCTAACAAGTTTGCCCTCTATCTTTATACGACCAGACTTGAGTTGAGCATAGCTCACTAAGCCAAAAGTTGGACGCACTCGCCGGGGAATAGAAAAATCTACTACTGGTGCAACAATATCTTGGTCTTGAATAGTACAGTTAGCCACTACTTTTTCATTCAAAACAGGTAAAGGAATGCCCACACCCAACATAATTGAGGGACCATGATTTTTGAAATAGCAACCACGCACCCATTTAGATTGCATTTGTTTAGCATCTCCAATTAAGGCCAAAGTAGCAGCAGGTCCAATGGGAGTACGATTAGGTAAACGTTTTTGTAAAGGAAAGTGTTGGGTACCTTCCCAAGTTATATATCCAATACCGCCACCCAAAAATATACGAGTACCAAGACCAATTACTTGTAAGTCTGGGTCATTGAATAGTGGAGAAATAGCACCAGTATTAGAATAAACTGCATTACCTAAATTTGGCATCAGAGGGCCAAGATAAGTAAATAGAGGGCGATCGCCACCGTTCACACCAACTATAAAATTTTGATATAGATTTCGTGGATTGAATAAATAAAACTGGTTAATTGTTTCACGGGTGATTGTAGCTTCAAAGGTAGCTCTGGGATAACAATCTGTTACTTGACCAATGGCCCTAAGATGGACAGGTTTACCTGCAATTAGGTCTTCAATTACATGACCACCACCTCTTTCTTTAGATTCTTCACTATCTTCAGGTATTTGAGTAGCGCCAAGATATAAATCTACAGCCCCAAAGCCCGAATAAGCAGGGATGCCATCCAACCAGCAGGAGCGAATTTTAATTGGTGGGTCAGTATGTCCTAGATTAATGATGGCTCCAGAGGACTCCATTGGCTCAAAAGTCCCGGTGGTAATTACATCAACTTCTTTTGCTACTTGGGTAACACTGGTTTCAGCAACTCTAGTTTTTACTTCTGTTACTGTGGATACAACGGCTTTTTTGTTGATAATTTTGTCGTTAATTTCAGCAATTGTTCTCATAGGGAGTAGGGAATAGGGAATAGGGAATAGGGAATAGCGGTGGGACCCCGCGACGACTTTAGTCGCAAGCGGTCAGACCCCGCGTCGCCGTCAGCTCGCTTGCGGAATGCTGACCAAGAGAGGGAAAGCGCACCAAGAGAGAAAAGAAGAAAAACAACTGTTCCTCAGTAACTTGAGAAACGCTATACAAGGTACAAAGTATTAATTTTCTTCTTCTGAACTAGAACGAGTTACATCTTTTATACTTTTATCTTCTACTATCTCTACTTCAGAATCAATTTTATCTTCTACCTCGTTACGATCAACCTCAGAATATTCAGAGATAGCATCTACAGTATTTGTTTTGTCTAAAAAATTTTCAACTTGCCAATTATCGAGAATATCTTTAATTAATAACTCTTGAATCCAGACTTGAGTAATAATTGTTAAAGGTAAAGCAAGTAAAAGTCCTGAAAATCCAAAAAAGCTAGCAAAAAATACTTGAGAAATTAATGTAATAGCAGGCAACAAAGAAACTTGTTTCGCCATCACATAAGGAGTCAAAATATTACCCTCAATTTGTTGAATCAGAATGTAAATCAACAAAACTAAACCAGATTTTAAAGGAGAATCTATCAAAGCGATCGCCATCGGCGGAATTACACTAAGAGTGGGTCCAATATTTGGCATTAAAGTTAGTAACCCTGCCAAAACAGCTTGAGCTGAAGCAAGAGGAATCTGCAATATAGATAGACAAATAAAACTTAGTAAAGCAATTACACTCATATTAATTAAAGTACCAATTACCCACCCTCCTAATGCTATTTCACAATGGTTTAAAATTAGGTTTACTCGTTGTCGGTAAAAATTGGGAAATAATCGTATAAATGCTTGACGGTAGGGACTAGGATTTACCAACATCATTATGGTTAAAACCAGAATTAGTAGTAAACTCAGAAATATTCCGAAAGTATTACCAACAAATTCTCCAGCATTATTAATTAGTTGATTAAATATAGGTTGTAGTTGAGTAACAACTTCATTAATATCAATGTTTGGTAATTGCTCTCTAAGTTGAATAGGTAATTGTTCTTTGAGTATATTTAACCAATCATTTAATTTATTAATACCCAAGGGAACAATAGTTATTAACTGTTGAAACTGCTCCGCTAAGGGTGGAACAATTACCCAGAAAAAAGTCACAATTATGAGTATAAATAGACTGACCGAGATTAATACAGTTAGGGGTCTATTTATTCTGAAACGTTGTAGCCATCTAGCCAGTTTATTGAGAGTAGTAGCAATTACCACTGCGGTAAATACTAGCAGTAATAATTGACGGATTTGCCACAATATATATATGGAAGCAAGGATGGCGAATAGCCCAACCCAATTACCTAGATTCACAGGAATTATAATTAAAGTATGGATTTTAAATATGTAGGTTAATGTATTCTATCTTAACTTTGTGTAATATTTAATTACGATTTACGCCTTGATTCAAGGGAATACTTTACTCAAATTAAAAGTAAGCATTTCCTGCGGAATACTGCGCAAACAGCAGTCAGCATTCAGCTGGCCTCCTATGGTCGGAACTGCGGACTTCAGCTTCATTCCCTTGAATTGTATGAGTTAAAAACTCAAAACAAGTCTTTCTTGTGCTTAAATTTATAGGTAAAAAATGTAGTATAAGTTAAACCTATTTTTATTTCATTCATTAAAAAGCTGATAGGTGACCGCTAATAGCTGAATGCTTACAATTAAAATATCAATACTATATTTATTATTTATGATGAGATTCATCAGCCCTAAGACAGACTTTGCTTTCAGGAAAAATTAAATGGATATGATATTGCGTCTAATGCGGAAGAGTTTTGGATAAATTCCTGAAACAATTTTAAATCAGATACAAAAATTGTCTATTGAAAATTTAGAAACCTTAGGAGAATTGATTGGGAATTGGGAAAATTTAGATGATTTATTAACTTGTTTAAAACAAAATAAATGAGGGGCGATCGCTTATGTATCAATACAGTTGAATTAAATAATTTTTGGGTAAATATGTAGTAGGTAAAAACCCATATTTAAGTTATTTTTCAGATAAACTTTTATCTTAATCTCAACTGTATTTGCTTATGAATTAGCTGCCTTCATCAAACAAAAATATCCCATTTTTTAGTCTGTAGTTTACCCATAACTAGAGCAAACGTTGATGGTCAGATGAGCTAGTAGAATGAAGTAGACAAAGAAACAACGACAAATCCTTATTAAACGGATAATATATAACTTAAGAAAGCCTCAACCAAATGAATGGCTTTAATGGCTGTTTTTAGGTCTGAATTTATCTTTTTAGTCCATGAAGCATCTCCTATAAAGTATTTTAATTGCTCTTATTATTCGTAACATTCTTTTTTGACGCTTGGTATTATAGGCGATCGGGTTGTGCAGAGCGTAAAGTGTGGGATAAGTTAAGTTGGGCTTGCGAATCTAATCTAAAAGCACTGATATATAAAGGTTGAGCGCATTTTGGTCGCGAAGGGGGTGCAAATATTTAAGCTTCTTGGAGCAAAAAGTTAGGAAAAGATACAGGTAGAATTATTCCTCCTACTTTCTCAGCTCTCCCCACACGAACCACACTTCCCACCCTCCCCACACGAACCACACTTTCTTGACGCACAACCGGCGATCGCTCATAGATTATCGTAGGTTTCTAACAACGGAAAATTAAAGCTATTCGTTAATTAATCTATGAATTAAACTATGCCAAATTAAACCAACAAGAATTAACCCTAAACCTACTAACCAAATTTGCTGTTCTACCCAAAAAGCTAGAAACAAACAAGCAGTTAAACCTACCCAACCTAACCACTTAGGATAAAGTCTTTCTTCTGGAGAAAGTTTCAGAGCAGCAAAATTAGTAATAGCATAATAAATCAGAACATTAAAAGCGCTAAAAGACCAAGTAGTTTTCACATCACCAATTAAAACTAAAAAAGCGATCGCTACTCCCACTACTATCACAGCTATATAAGGAGTAGTTTGCTCACTATTCAATCTAGCAACAACTCTCGGTACATCTCGCCGACGCCCCATTGCTAACAAAACTCGCGACAAACCCAAAATTAAATTTAACAACACTCCCAACATTGCCGTCACAGCACCAATAGCAATTAACTTCGGAATCACAGGAACACCTAAACCTCCTACTTTAGCAATAACTTCCAGAGGAGCAGCTAAACTAACATCTGCTGTAGATAATTTATTAATCACTTCCTGACCAACTACCACAGTAACCACAGCGATCGATATATATAACAGACAGGTGACGAGCATCGTTAGGGCGATCGCTCTGGGAATAGTACGTCGTGGTTCCTTTACCTCCTCCCCCAAAGTTGCAATACGACCGTAACCAGTATAAGCAACAAACATTAAAGCAGCAGCTTGAAGTAAAGATGCTATAGGTTTATCCCCAGGAAAAAAAGGCGTTAAATTTTCCCCACCAGACGATACTACTTGAGGCACCCCTGCCAAGATAAACATAATTAGAGAAAATAACGTAATCGAAACAATAATAATATTAGTAAAATTAGAACGACGAATTCCGCTTAACACAACTATTGTTAATACAACCACAGCAGTTAAAGCAGTCAAAACCAACCAAGTTTGATTATTCACACCAAAAGCATTCAGCAAATAACCAGCAAAACCCAAAGCAGCAGTAGCAGCAGAAGCACTTTTCGCCAACAGGAACATCCATCCAGCGATGAAACCCAACCAATGATTCAGATATTTATAACCATATTCATAAGTACCGCCACTCACAGGATGGTTTGCTGCTAACTGGGCGCTGTTGAGACCATTACAGATAGCAACAATAGCAGCGATCGCCACTGCAATAATTACCGATGGACCAGAAATACTAGCAGCAATACCAATGCTGACAAATACTCCCGTACCCACAATTGAACCTAAACCCATGAGGGTAGCGCCGAACACACCAATTTCTCGTCGAAGTAGAGGCGGAGAAGTCATTTCAGTTATCAGTTATCAGTTATCAGTTATCAGTTATATCATGTCCGGTTGAACAGTTAAACTACTCAGGAGTCAGAATCCAGAATTTCCTACGGAATGCTCCGCAAACAAGAGGGAAGAAAGAAAAAGAGAACAGAGAAAGTTTTTTTACCACGCTATTATCCGGACATGATATAACTTCTAACTTCTAACTTATGACTTCTGAATTTTGACTTTTGATAACTACTGCTCCCTCTTCCTTCTAACTTATAACTTCTAACTTCTAACTTCTAACTTCTAACTTCTAACTTCTAACTTTTGACTTCACGAAGCATCTCCACCAACAACAACATTCTGAATACGCAAACTCGGTCCGCCACAACCAACAGGCAAACCATCTTGCCCACCTTTACCACAACCCCCAGACTCATCCCAAAAAAAATCATCGCCGATCGCCTCAATATCAGCCAAAGTCTCAAACACATTTCCAGAAAGAGTCACATCCCGCACTGGTTCGGCTAACTTACCATTTCTAATCATCCAAGCTTCCCCAGCACTAAAAGTAAACATTTCCCCATTAGTCATCCCACCCAACCAGTTGCGAGCATAAACTCCCTCCTTAATATCTGAAAATAAATCTGAAGTAGGAGTATTTCCTGGTGCTATCCAAGTATTAGTCATCCTGACTATAGGTGGATAATGATAATCAAGACAACGTGCATTACCCGTCGGTGCTTCTCCCAATTTTCCTGCAGTCTCCCGCGAGTGTAAACGTCCTACCAAAACACCATCTTGAATCAACTGGGTAGTAGTTGCTGGAGTACCTTCATCATCATATATATAACTACCTCGATGCACTTCTTCTTGTTCTACATTATTTAGCAAGGGTGAAATCTTAGCACCATCAAATATTTGTAAATTTTCTGGACCAAACCTCCGACCAATTGTCATCACTTCCAATAGATCGGGATTTTCGTAGACCATATCTGCTTCCGAGAGATGACCAAAAGCTTCGTGAACAAATAGACCTGTGAGAATTGGGTCAATAACTACAGTATAGGTATTACCTTGAACAATGGGCAAAGCTAGAGAATTCACAGCTCTTTCCGCAGCACTCCGAACATAATTATCTAAATTAGTTAAATCTTCATAAGCTTTGCGGGAGCCAGTAGTTTCCCTACCTGTTTGTACGGTTTCCCCATCTCTGGCAGTGGCAGCAAAACGTATTTCCATATCTACCCACGATTGTTCTAACATTGTGCCTTCGGAAGTAGCGAGAATTACTTTCTGGGTACTGTCCCCATAACGAACAGATACGGTGGTAATTCGACTATCGACACTCCGCAACACTTGGCCATAATGTTCGCATAGTTCTTTTTTGTTGGCCAAAGATATATGACGCGGGTCTGTACCTGTGAGATGAACTGCATGAGTTGCTTGAATTATGGGGATGGGAGCTAGAATTGTTTCTTCTTCTCCAATCAATTTGGCCACAGCGATCGCCTCTTCTATTCTGTCTTTCAAGGTTGAGAGTTGATTAAAGCTGGCAAAACCCCAACCTCCTCGGTAACAAGCTCGAACTTGACCACCTATGGAAAGACCTTCGCTTAGGGTTTCTATTTTGTTGCCTCGCAAGAGAATATCTGTTCCTTGAGATTCTTCTAGGCGAATGGCCAAATAATCCACTTGAGAACTATAATTAGCGAGCAAGTCGGATAATATATTTTTTGCGTCAGTCAGTAATACAGGCATCAGAGGTTTTGATAAGTAAAAAAAGATTGTAAAGGTTCTCAAAAGTCAAAAGTTAAAAGTCAAAAGTAATCTCTGACTTACTTTCAGAATTTAGTATTGTCCGCGCCCTAATTGCGTAGTGCTATATGACATCTATTGCTAGATATAAGGACTAAAAACTTTAACATTATATAGCAATCCTAAATAGGTTGCGACAAATCAAAAAGTAGATAAAAAAACTGAAACTCTTACCTGTTCCCTGTTCCCTGTTTCCTATTCCCTAAAAAGCAGTAAGATTTTTGACACGAATAAAATAGGATTGCTATAGTAATTTCAAATAATTATTTCAGATCGTCAGAAGTGAAATTATTTGTGAAATCTTTCAACTGAATTGATATTAGTTAAAGTTTTCTATCAATTCAACAATCAAATTATTGACTTTTTTCACAATAAGCGGAGATTGCGGTTATTTAGTTCGGTTCTACCAACAACTCTAATGGATTAATACCGATACCCTAAGTATTAAAGGTCTAATCCTGGTCGGGACAACTAATTAGGGAATGTTTCTATCAAGGAAGAGGATCGATTTTCCAATTAAATATTATCCAATTTTTGATTCTTGGGTGTATAGCAGAAGGAAGAAGGAAGAAGGAAGAAGAAAGAAGGAAAAAGGCAAAATCTTACGTTGTCTGAGTTTTAAGCTTTTGATCTGTCAAACACCTTTCCTTCGAGTGTTATAAAACTTAATACACAAAATTTAAGACAGAAGACAAGAAAAAATATTGACAATTTTGCTCTTTATTTTACTATTCTTTCTAGTAAAGTTAGTTAAAGTTTCTGTAGAAGTTTAAATTTATCAGTTAATAAATTAAGATTATTTATTTATATTATGGAAAAAATGGACAACTATAATTATATATTACCAACTGTAAGTGACATTTTTGCCCTAGAAATGTCAAGTGATGATTTGCCTACAAAAACAATGGAATTGGCAAAGGAAAATTCTCCTCCTTCTATGAAACAGAGAAATCAAGATTTGTATTTAAAGGCTCAAAAGGAATGGTATAGCGCGATCGCTACTGTCAATCAATTATTAGAAAATTCATCAAAAACATTAGACGAACGAGATTTTAACAATCAAGAGATTACAAAAACTATTTATTCATTAAATGAGAGAGATTCTAGTGGCAATTCAAAAGAGTCTACTCCTAATTCATTTTTTTCTCATGCCAAATCATATCGTGGATTAGTATTATCTAGTCCTACTCCTATTTTAACAAATCCTGCTTTAACTACGAATTTTTATACTTCAGTTTTTACCAGTGAAATACAGGAAAATTTAGACTGGTCATTTATTTTTAGAAGACAAAGTTTGCCTCTATTACCAGGAGCAGATAGTATAAATTCCTTTTCTGATTTTATACCAATACTACCTTTATCAACTAAAGACCCAATTATAAATGAGCAGTTTTGTTTAGTCTTAACTGCTGAGTTTAGTTTGGTTATGGTCTTAGGAAAAAGCATAGATAATACACCAGCTTTTCTATTTTCTTTTGACCCAGAAGTAGTTGAAAGAGCATGGATTATTTTACGTCAACGAATAGTATTACTTACCAATTTTTATTCTAAAAATATCAATAAACATCAAAAATTATCGATCGATATTCTCAAAAATTAGCAATTTTAGACGGCATATTCGATAAAATTCCACCTCGCGAACCAGACTATAAAATAGTGATGAAATTTAGTCGTTTATTATTAGATAATTTACCAACTGTAGATGGTAAACATGAAAAATTAGAAGTCAATACTTATGACAAAAGTAAAAACAATCAGAAAACGACTTTATCACTAAAATCTACCATTGAAAATTTTCAATCTCCCGATGTAGAACTGTTACAAGCGATCGCCCATGAAGTCAAAACTCCTTTAGCAACAATTCAGACTTTAACTCGCCTATTATTAAAGCGTCCTAATCTCAATCAAGAAGTAATAAAAAAGCGTTTACAAATGATTGATGCTGAATGTACTTCCCAAATAGACCGCTTTAATCTAATTTTTAGAGCAGCAGAATTAGAAACTCAGCAACTCTTAAAAGAAAAACATTCATACCTACAATTAACAACTATTCCTCTAGCTCAAGTCTTTCAAAATAGTATACCTCGTTGGCAACAAAAGGCAGCTCAAAGAAATCATACTCTCAAAGTTATTTTACCTCCTAAAATGCCAACTGTTGTTAGTGACCCTGTTATGCTTGACCAAGTATTAGGAAATTTGATTGAAAATTTTTCCCGAAATTTACCTCCTGGCAGTCTTATGCAGGTGGAAGTAATGTTAGCTGGAAGTCAGTTAAAATTGCAGCTTAAATCTGATTCTAATATGAGTGGAAAAAGTCACTCACCTTTTACCAGTTGCACAAAAACACCATTTAAATCTATTGGTCCTTTATTAATGTTTCAACCAGAAACAGGTAATCTTAGTTTAAATTTAAAAGTGACTAAAAATCTTTTTCAAGCAATAGGGGGAAAATTGGTAGTGCGACAACGACCAACTAAAGGGGAAATTATGACTATTTTCTTGCCAGTTAAATAATCTGGAGTATAAGTTTGCGCCAAGTGGGGTTGCACCGTACGAAAAAAACTGTAGAAAAATGAAACAGCTTTTATCTTGATATTGGATTAACCAATACTGGCTGTACGGCACAGCTCACTATTCCCATCCTTCGGAATGCTGCGCAAACGGCAGTAAATACCTCTGGGAATTTCTTATCTTAAATTTGAAGACTGCCATTGATATCGGCATTAATTACTATACCAGTTCCACTCCTGAATAAACCACGTTTGACTCGTTTACCCCTATAAGTTTCATGTTTAACTGGTTGCTCTAGGTCAACGGCAGATGTTTTGCTTGTATAGCTTTCCTCTGTTTCAATCACCTTTATTCCTGCTAGCTGACATTTATAAGTAATTTGCTTGGGCTTTCTTATCATGTGGTATTTGGGTGAAATTTTGGTTGTTTTTTTTGCCTATATTTGCTCCTTGTTTCCAGTTATCATTTTTTCCTATGACTACAGTACCAATATTATTAGTTACTAAATAATTGACAACTAATTTGCTGGTGTTATGGAGATAATTCTCAACAAAACGGTTCCGACGATAACTCAATGCTTCTATCTTACGGCTGCTTTTTCTGTTGCCTTTGAGATGACTTTGGTACTTGGCTTTACGCTTGTTGTAAAGTTGATTGACGCTTTTTAGTGGCTTCCCGTTAACAAGCAGTGGTTTCACACCAGGCTTGTTTGTAGATAGAGCAACTAATCTGTCAATTCCTAAGTCTATTCCGGCTACATATGTTGAGTGTATTTGTGGCTGAAGTGTTTTTTCATAGACTACTTCAATTATATAGCAGTTAGTAGCAGGTACTATCCTGACTTCGATTACAGTTTCCACAACTACAGGTATTTTGATTTCACTCATTGATAAGTGACAAATACCATCTAAAAGAGGGGCTTTATAGACTGATTCCTTTGAATATATAACAACATTTCGACCTTGAGTTTTATTTTTATACTTTGGTATTTTTGGTTTACCTAAAAACTTCTCTGGATGTGCGCGACCATTCTTTTATAGCTTGAAAATAACCACGCCAAGTGGCAACCAAGCATTTTATTATTTGTTTTGATACTTTAGTTGGTAATGCTCTATAGGCATCGCTATCTTTGGTGGCGTGATACAGTTTAGTTAAATCCAGACTTTTTGAGCACTTGAAAAAATGCTGACGACAATGATAATTAGCCAGGTTGTACAAGTTTTTTGATTTAAAGGCTAACTCATCACACACCCGCCAATAGATATGTGTTCGGTTAATAATATGTCTGTCAACAAGTCGCATTCACTCACTATAATTCATCTTAAGTTTTGTACCTGCTTAATATTACAACACTTTTCTACTTTTAGCAACTACTTTCTACATTTTTAGTTCAACAGTTAATAACCCCTATTCCGGCGTTGCTGAACTAAGAGATGAATCTTTGCAGAAAAGTTAATCAATCTTTAATATTTCCTCTTTTTCTCAAACTATAATTTCAATGCACAAATATGTAACACCCTATTCCTGATCAAAATCATAAGGGTCGCGCAACCCCGCCTTTTAAGGCGCAATATTTTTGGAACCTTGCTTAAATCCCCGTTACAAAAATAACTTCTGTACGGGCGATTCGCGTAATTAGGGCTTGCTGATTAAATCTAAAAGTATTTACAGATAAAGGTTTTAGCCTTTTTTGGTTGAAAAAAAGTGCCTGGTTTTCAGCTCTTCACGCTCAAAAAGTTAGTATTTTAGGCGCATAGTTGGGCAGAAAAATCATTCTTACAAAACTTAGCTCCTACCTCCTCGCTCGTACCCATTTCTCCTGTCTTCCCCTCCCCTCCACGGTCGGGGTTAGGGGTGGGTTGTCTCCTGTCTCCCCTCCTGGGAGGGGTTAGGGTGGGTTGTCTCCTACCCTCACCCATAAGACTTTTTCAGCAAACCCTAATTAGGAGCATGACAAACGGAAATCGCTCCTACTGACTTCTGACTTCTGACTTCTGACTTCGTTAAGGGTCTGGTATTGGATCTATGTGCAATTAAACTGATTTGTGCAAACCCAAGGATGAATATCTACAGGAAATTTAAGTTTTTTTCAGGTTTTTCAGCCTTCTTCCCTCTTCCCTATTCCCTCTTCCTCTTCCTTCTTCCTTCTTCCTTATTTAAAGTTAATTATTCTCATAACTTTCTTCTGTAATAGAAATTTCTTCTAGGTCAACATAATTTATTTGTCCCACTCTAACTTCCTTGGGTACATTAGTTACCTCATATTTAGTACCTTTGGGAACTAAAACTTCGCTTTCACTATACATTGCAGAAAAATCACTAATAGACACTCCCGAATGATTGTGCTTTACCCGAATCACTACTTGGTAACAATGACCAGAATAAGTCTCAGCAATTTTTGGATCGGAAGTAAAACTGGTGAGCGAATCTAAAGTATAATCTCCATGGGGTTTTAACTGTTGAATAAAAGATTTTATTGATTTTTCACTAAAAGACATACCCCGATAAATATCACCATCATAAGCGGGCATTTTGTGCATAAATTTGTTAAGAATTTTAACATTTTCTTCGTTTTTTCCTTCTTTATCTGCCCTTCTAATTTTACGAAAATCTGTAGTAGTAAATCTTTCAAGTGCGGATAATGACTCTGCTGCTTCAATAGAATTCATTCCACTTAATTTAGCAACTTGAGCAACGAGTTTGTTGTTTTCGCAAAGTACAACATTGTTCATAAAGTTCACCTCAACTTGATACTTTTTATTATCTCCTAAAATTACTCAAAAAGTAACCTATTCATTTAGATAATTTTTGTCTTGTCCAGATTAGTGAGTTTGAAGCTTAAAATTGATCCTGACCCGATCTAGACAGCAATTTCTCAACAATTCTTCAAGAAAATTCAATAAGTATAAATAACTAATAAGCCTGAATAAAATGCTATAAATTCTAATTTATAGCAGGGAACAGGGAACAGGGAAAAGTGGGAAAATAATTTCTCTGTCTAAGATCGATCATCAACATCAGCCCTAACCAATTCGTTCTTTGTTATAATTTTTAATAAATAATCGATCCGAAAATATTGCAAGACCTTCCTCAAATATGAAGATAAATGATGGTCTTTTCTAGTCACTTTTGCCGACTTCTCTAGAATTTTGTACCTCCGGAAAGTTGCAAACTACTAGACATCTCCAATAATAAAAAATCAAATAGACATCTCCAGAAAAGAGGGAACAGGGAACACCGGAGCTGGGAACAGGGAACCCACCCCTCGCCCCTCCCCGACCGTGGAGGGGAAGAATTGATATTTTATGGATAATAATTGATTTTATTTTTGATTTTCACGCCTATGTCTAATCAATTATCGTAGATAAATCATCAATTATTTCCCCCTACTCCCTTTTTCCCCTCCTGGGAGGGGTTAGGGGTGGGTCCCTACTCCCTACTCCCTCTTTTCCGGAGAGGTCTGTAATATTTAGTCATGAGAAATAAACTGACGACTTCCTAAAATAGCACTACCATAGGCTGCATCTGTATAAACAGCTTTCGTCATAGGTACTTGTAAATACCGTCCTCGAATCGCTGTAAAAGTAGGATTTTTAGCACCGCCCCCAGCAGTATAGACATTTGTGAGTGTAGCTGCGCTTAATGCCTGCAACAATTCATAGCCTCGTAATTCAATTTTGGCAATACCTTCAAGCAAACCATGAAGAAACTTAACAGAATTTTCTGGTCTAGGGGTTAATTGTGGCATTAATTCTGGGTCATTGACCGGAAAGCGATCGCCCTTTTGTAGCAAGGGATAATAATTTAACTCACTTTGAACATTAGGGTCTATTTGACTACTCAAACTTGACAACTCAGCATCAGTAAAAAAATGTCGTAAAACAGCGCCTCCAGTATTAGAAGCACCACCGACCAACCACAAATCTCCCAGGCGATGACTATAAATTCCATATTTAGCATCATCAACTCTAGTACGACTCAACAGTTTTAACACCAGAGTCGAACCCAAAGAAGTTACTGCTTCTCCGGGAGTATTAGCACCACTAGCCATAAAAGCAGCAATACTATCTGTTGTACCGCCACAGACAACACATTCAGGAGATAGACCAAAACTATTAACAACTTCTGGAGTAACATTCCCAACTATTGCACCTGGTGTGACGACTTCTGGTAAAAGAATATTTCCCCCAACTTCAGAATTAACAAAATCAGTCAACCAGTTTGGGTAAGATAAATTGCCAACATCATAACCTAGTTTCAAAACATTGTTATAGTCACTAACTCCTAGTTTTCCATGGAGCAAAAACCCTAACCAGTCAGCTTGATGCAAAAAATAATAACTTTGATTTGACAGAGAAACATTTTCAATCAACCACAACAACTTTGCCAAACTAGAAGTAGCACTAATAACAGGATGATTAAGTGGAGCAATACTTTTCAACTTATCCATCATTGCCACTCCCCTACTGTCGTTGTAAAGAAGCGCTTCAGTCACTGGTTTACCATAACTATTGGACAATAGTACAGTTGCCGAAGTACCATCAATAGCGATCGCTTGAATATCTCCTCGCATTTCTTGAGGAATATCGGAAATTAGATTAAATAAAGCCGTTTGCCAAACATGAGGCAACTTATTTTCCTGAGTATTTTCCCAAACATACTGTGTTTGTGCTTTAAGTTGAAAGTTAGAGTCAATAAGCACTGCACGCGCTCCCGAAGTGCCAAAATCAAGCCCTAAGTATAAATTCATTTTCAATAAAAACTTGCTATAATCTAAACTAGAAGATTATATACAAAAACTAAGACGTTATAGTTTAGTACATACTCAATTCTCTGTAGCTATTAGGTTGAGCGGAAGCAATAATATCATGTCCGGTTGAACAGTTATAAATAAATAACGACGGAGGAGTCAGGAGGACCGAGTCAACCCACCCCTAACCCCTCCCAGGAGGGGGAGTCAGGAGGGAAGAAAGAAGAAGGAAGAAGGAAGAAGAAGAAGGGGAAAGTTTTTTTTATAACTAATTATCCGGACATGATATAAAACCCATCTAAATAACACTTGAAGGCGAAGTCTTTTTATACTATGGTGATACGGAAATTGGGCGTTGGTAATTTGAGGTATGATATCGTGTCCGGATAAGAGCGCGATAGAAGTCCATGACCTTTACGCAACCAAAAAACTTTATCCTTCTACTCCTCTTTCTTCTTCTTTCTCCCCTCCAGGGAGGGGTTGGGGGTGGGTTGACTCGGTCCTCCTGACTTCCCCTCCAGGGAGGGGTTAGGGGTGGATTGACTCCTAAGTAGTTAAGATTAATATCATGCACGCGCTTTACCAACGCCGAGAAATTGTTTTTAGACATCCCAATCATTACCAACCTTTTCCATCAGGCGGTTTAATATTACATATCCTTGTGGGTTGACAACAGTCAGGCGGATGATTGACGGATCTTTAGGTCGGTGAGCAATAATATATTTATGACTTCCATTTCTAAAGGTATAAGTATAGCGTTGGTTATTCCCTGTAATTGAGGCATTTTTCAAAGTAAGAGTTGCGCCAGTTTTTCGAGATTGAGCTTCATAGGTATAGTTTCCGAACTCATCTAATTTCAGCCAAACAACCCAATTTTCGCTATTATCCATGAAAGCTCCAGTTGGACGGACAAAGTCGGTAGGCATTGCAGAAGCACTATGAGAATTTAAGGCAATATCTGCGATCGCAGGAGTAGATAAACCAATAACAGACGCCAGAGCAATAGCTTTGATATTCATATTTTTCTCTTTCTTTATTTGTCTTAGTGGTGTATTGTCTTTCCTAATTAATTCTTCAAACTCAAAATTTTGTTTCCGTATTTATCACACTATAAAAGTACCAGAATTAAATTTGGCCCACATAAACCAGCATTCAATAGACTGATTTTTTTAGATATCGGTAGACAAATTAGAAATTGTCACCTTATATTATCAGGACTTACGCACCAAGCGCCATATATAGTAGGGGTTAACGGCCGTTAACCCCTACCGATAGCGTATTGTCTAAGAATTTGCGTAAGTCCTGCTTATATTATGTATAGTATCCGTTCATATATACTCCTTATTTATTAACGGGACTTACACAACTTTTAACCCCAAATATAGCCCAAACTCTTTCTGTTGCTAACGCAAAGCTTTCCTAGGTCATGCTACGCAAACGCTAACATTGATTTTACCGAAAAATTGTGGTATAAAGCCTCCCCTTTTAAGGGGATAAAAAGCGGTCGTAGCGGAGCTTCCCGTAGGGTGGGATGGCGTTTTGCTCCGCAACATATAATATCATGTCCGGTTGAACAGTTATAAATAAATAACGACGGAGTCCTCAGGAGTCAACCCACCCCTCGCCCCTCCCCTCCCAACCCACCCCTAACCCCTCCTGGGAGGGGAGGGGAAGTCAGGAGTCAGGAGGGGAGAAAGAAAGAAGGAGAAAGTTTTTTTGATCGCTAATTATCCGGACATGATATAAAGCGGAGCGGCTCTGTCAAGAGCTGGTCTCCTCGACATATCCATGAGACTAAGAGAAGAAAAAATTTCCTTTGATATCATGTCCGAAAGCAATCGTTTGTGTAAACCCAAGCATGAATATATGAATATATATAGGAAATTTAAGTTTTTTCTGGCTCTTAACTTTGGCCTTCCTGCACCTTCCCTCTTCCCTCTTCCCTCTTCCTTCTTCCTTCTTCCTTTCCCTGCTAATCAAAGAAATAGTATCCTGGAAAACTAGGCAAAAATAGCTTTCATCTGAGGCAGTAATACTTGAAAAGCTTGACCACGATGAGAGAGCGATCGCTTCGCTTCAGCAGACATTTCCGCAAAAGTCTTCCCTTGTGAAGGAACATAAAAAATGGGGTCATAACCAAACCCATCATTCCCACGGAGACTATATAGAATTTCTCCACGGCAAATTCCCTCTGTTTCTAATGCAATTGTGCCATCTGGTCTAGCAATGGCAAGAGCGCAGACAAACTGTGCCTGACGATTTGAGTTATCCCCCAATTCTGTTAATACTCGCTCTATTTGTTCCGCAACAGTAGGAGCATAACGAGCAGAGTAAATACCTGGTCTGCCATCCAAAGCATCTACTGCCAATCCAGAATCATCAGCGATCGCCCATTTTCCAGTAGCTTTGGCCACTTCAGTTGCTTTGAGGCGAGCATTAGCTAGAAAAGTTTCCCCAGTTTCCTCAACTTCTAAATCTTTTGGTTTTAGTTGTAATTGTAAATTCAAATCTGCTAGATATTCCTGTATTTCTTGAACTTTTCCTGGATTACCAGTAGCGACAACTAGCAATTTAGGAGTAGTTTCTGTGGGAGTAATGTTTGTCATTCTTTTATATAAATATTTATTTTGTCTTAAATAGAATACCACGTCATTTCAGTTATCAGTTACCAGTTATCAGTACCTCTGCAATAAGGAGGCTTAAAATATTGAATTTTATGTTTTCTTGGTCGATTGGATATGGCGAGGAAACCTCGCCATCCCACCCTTCGGGAAGCTGCGCTTTTCGCGCCAGCGTTGCAAAGCAAACGACCGCTTTTTTATCCCCTTGTAGAGCGCTAGCTCGCGGCGCAGCCAAGGGGAGGGTTGAGACCTTATTTTTTGGTCAATCGATTCTAACTAGACTGAAGTATCCACACAAAAAAATCCCAAATTATCGTTAGTAAAAAGAAATATAAACTGAGTTATAGTTCATATTTTTATGTAGTAATTTATCTTTTGCGTCTAATAGATATTTCCTATAAATTATTTTAATACTGCTTATTATTTGTAATATTCTTTTTCAACTTGGTATTATAGCCGTCGAAGGAAAGGTTTAGGATATATATATCAAAAGCTCAAAACTCAGAAAACACCAGTTTTTTTCCTCTTCTTTCTTCTTTCTTCCTTCTACTATAACTATCGCCGTGGATGGGTTTATTCAACAATTAATAATTAATAGAGTTGTCGCTAAATAGAGGGAAAAAATCGCTCTAACCTAGACAGAGCAATAATTCTAAGCATTTTTGACTCTCAATAGCTACAATCCTTACATAACAAGGTTTTTGGGAGTTTTTTAAGTTATAAAGCGACAAGTCTAATAATTAACAAATACATCTTCTTGAAAAGAAGAGGATTGACTAATAATGAAAATTTTTTTCTTCTCTTGGTCGATTGGATATGACGAGGATATCTAGCCATCCCTCGACGGCTTGTTTCTCCTTTAAAGGAGAGGCTTTAAATCTCAATTATTCGGTAAAATAAGAGAGAGGAGAGTAGATAGAGTAGGAATTTAATCATCTATGCAATATCCGGAATGTGCCAGCAAATATACTTCCCTACTGTGTTAATATTATTTTCCAAGGGTGCTTCAACAATTAATTATTAATTGGAGAGTACAAACTTATCCCAAAAACGTTTTTTTGAATACTGAAAATATTACTGGAAAAGGCTTATAGTACTTACATTTATGAATAAGAAGTATTTGATTTAGACCACTAATAGTCTTAGCTGGCAATAGTTATTCCAAGAGATTTTCACTGTATAGTTAATAATTAATAATTACCTATCCTTGAAAATAAGATGATTAACGCGGTAGGATTTTTTTTTATTTTTTCTCCTTTAAAGGAGAGGCTTTAAACCTTGATTATTAGGTAAAAACCTTAAAGATAGTTTGAAATATTCAATTCATTAAACCAAGTATTATATGTTCCGAAAATTCTTCTCTCCTAAGAGCAAATACAAAGTTAGTCTAGCAATTTTTTGGTTGATTCTTTCCCTGATTATTATGCTTAGTTTAAATTCAGAAAAAATCCTTTCTGAAGACATCAATGTAAGTCAGACAGACCGATACAATATGAGTTCTAATCTGACTCTATCAGAAAAAGTTATGAAAATGGAAGAAAGGCTGGAAAAAGAATTTGAAGATTATTTTGATCGAGAAATTTCAGAAGTTTCAAAAGCGGGTGATGACATTGCTCAAAAATTGTTAGAAATTAGCAAAAAAATAATATAAGACCTGCGGTATTTTGGGCAATTCCTGAACCAGAACATTTACATTTAGTTTTGATTTCTCCTGGAAAAAAACCTTTAGTTCAAGATATTGACTCCCTCAAACGCGAAAGTCTCATTGGTAAAGTCAAATTATTTCATAATGAAATTACCAATCCTCAGACGCTTTTCACAAATTCTTACTTAAGTCTGGCTCAACAACTTTATCAATCGATAATTAAACCCTTTGAAGCCAATCTTCAAGAAGAAAGAATAGACACAATATTGTTTTGTTTAGGAACAGGTTTGCGTACTCTACCAATAGCAGCATTACATGATGGAAAACAATTTTTAGTAGAGAAATATAGTCTAGCAATTATTCCTGCATTTAATTTAATTGACTCCAATTATACTCCCATTCAAAAAGCCAGAGTTTTGGCAATGGGTGCTTCAGAATTTACTACCCAAAATCCTTTACCTGCTGTTCCAATTGAACTCTCAACAATTGTTGATAGAAACCTCAGAGAAAATATCTCAGCTAAAAATATTTCTAGAGGTTGGCCTGGAAAGTTATTTCTGAATCAGGACTTCACCTTAAAAAACTTAAAAAATCAACTTTCTTCTCAATCTTTTAATATTATTCACTTAGCAACTCATGCAGAATTTAAACCTGGAAAACCCGAACAGTCTTATATTCAACTTTGGGATACTCAACTCCATTTAGACGAAATTAAAGAGATTCGTTGGAACGATCCTCCTGCTGAATTATTAGTTTTAAGTGCTTGTAAAACAGCCGTTGGAGATCGAGATGTGGAGTTAGGTTTTGCCGGATTAGCTTTACAAGCGGGAGTTCAATCTGCACTAGCAAGTTTGTGGTACGTTAATGACCTTGGGACTTTAGCTTTAATGAGTGAATTTTATGAACAGTTAAAAACAGCAACAACTAAAGCCGAAACAATCAGACAAACTCAAATTAAAATGATTCAAGGAGATGTGTATTTAACGAGGGAAAAATTGAAATTTTCTAGAGGAGAAATTCCTTTACCTAAGAGTTTACAAATATTGGGAGAAACGGATTTTTCTCATCCTTTCTATTGGTCAGGATTTACTCTTATTAGTAGTCCTTGGTAATTTCAGTTATCAGTTATCAGTTATCAGTTATCAGTTAGCTTCCTAAGGTAAATACTTTGTAAGCATTTCCTGCGGACTGCTGCGCAAACAGCCGTCAGCTAGCCTCCTGTGGTCGGACCTGCGGACTTCAGCAATCAGCTATTGCTTTTAATTTTAGATAAAAGCTTTACTAATTGAGTCAGAATTTATACTTACTATAAAAGCTAGCTGAAACAGTCTATATTCATTAAAACCACCTTTTTTTTTGCTGAGAGCTGACAGCTAATAGCTGAATGCTTACAATACTTTTTATGGGGTTTGATAATTTCAAATAATTGCCAAAATGAATCATATTTATGGTTTTAGGGAATGGAGAACAGGGAACAGGGAATAGACAAAAAATATCCCAATCTTAAATTGTACCTCATTACCACGGAATCTACTGTAAGTAGACTAAAAAATGATTTTAAGTTAGGGAGTATGGTCATTTCAGTTTAGATTAGACTTCTCCAATAATAAAAAATAAAATCAATAATCCCACAGAAATTATTAATTCTTTCCCCCTAATAGGGAATAGAAAAGAAGAAAAACAACTGTACCTCAGTAACTTGAGAAAAACTATATAAAAATTGTCACAACCAATTTAGGATTACTATATAATTGGAAACCTGACATTAGCGATAAATTATGGATAGTTTAAAAGGACGAAATTTATTAAGTTTAGCAGATTTGAGTTCTGATGAATTAAAAGAACTTTTACAACTGGCAGCCAAACTTAAATCAGGTAAAATAAATCTCAAATGTAATAAAGTCTTGGGGCTATTATTTTCTAAAGCTTCGACACGAACTAGGGTAAGTTTTACTGTGGCAATGTATCAATTGGGAGGTCAAGTTATTGATTTGAATCCTAATGTTACTCAAGTTAGTCGTGGGGAACCTTTGGTTGATACTGCTAGAGTTTTAGACCGATATTTGGATATTTTAGCTATTAGGACTTTTGAGCAAAAAGATTTAGAAACTTTTGCAAGTTATACTCAAATTCCTGTCATTAATGCTCTGACAGATAGGGAACATCCTTGTCAAGTAATGGCTGATTTATTGACTATTCAAGAATGCTTTGGCAAACTAGATGGATTAACTTTAAGTTATTTTGGTGATGGTAATAATATGGCAAATTCTTTACTGTTAGGTTGTGCAATGGTAGGGATGAATGTCAGGATAGCAACTCCACCAAATTATCTACCAAATGCGGAAATTGTGGAGCAAGCAAAGGCTATTACTAATGGTAATAGTGAAGTGATAGTTACTGAAGATCCTCAAGTGGCAGTTAAGGACGCTCAGGTCCTTTATACTGATGTTTGGGCCAGTATGGGACAAGAAGAAGAGGCTAATAATAGAATACCTATTTTTCAACCCTATCAGGTAAATGAAAAGTTGCTAGAAAGTGCAGCAGATGATGCGATCGTGTTGCATTGTTTACCAGCTCATCGAGATGAAGAAATTACTGATGGAGTTATAGAAGGAGAGCGATCGCGAGTTTGGGACCAAGCAGAAAATAGGATGCACGCTCAAAAAGCTTTATTAGTAAGTCTTTTGGGTAGTGATTAGAGTTTACTAACTTGCAAAATAGTAGGGACTTTCTTTGAAAAGTCTCTATCAGTTTTAGGGATGGAGGTTGAGCTAAAGATATAGCAGAAGCTTTACCATTTACCACTAGAAAATTTGAAAATGAGGTAATTAGGGTTGGCTGAAAAAATTGGTTGTGGGGGTAGGAAACGGGGACGCGGAGATGGGAGGAACAGACAAAGGTTTCGGCCATTTTATGTGAAGAAATTTTCTTGAATTTCAGCATAAAATTTCAGTAAATTGATGCTAATAATACCAAGCGTGATAAATGTTTGTTACAAATGGTAGGGATGTTGCATAGTCCGTACGAAAGAAGGAAGAAGGAAGAAGGAAGAGGGTAAAAATATTGAAAAAAAGGGAAAAACAATAGATATTTATATCTAAAATGAACTTGAGAAGCTATTTTTAAGCATATCCGATCAAACTCTACCCTTTTGTAGCATTCTTTTTTCAAAGTGATATAAGAGCAAATAACTAGGAGATAAACTGAGCATAAAAATCTCCATTACCTTAGCTATTCTGACTTTTAGTTTTATGAACGCAAGCCCTAATTATTAATTATTCATTATTAATTATTCATTATTAATTATTCATATCATGTCCGGTAGTATCGGTATTTTATAGCTAAATTCATTAATTGATAATTGATAATGGATAATTGATAATTACCTCTGGTTAAAACCGAGAGGATTGAATATAAGGAAATATTATTTCTTTTTTCCCCTTAAAAGGGGAGGCTTTAAACCAGAATTATTAATTATTAAACTCTATTCCCTATTCCCTAGCTCGAGATAGAAATAAGCAGCTTTATCTTGATGGTTTAAATTAATAATTTCCTGAAATATTTGAGTAGCTTCCTCTATTTGTTGAGAGTAGTACTTGATAACTCCTGCTTCAAATAATGTTTTAGTTTGTTTTTTAAGTTCGATTATTTCTGGGGGGTCTGCATCAAAAAATTCAAACAAAGATACAACATCTTTTTTTCCTTTGACTTTAACTTTACCAAGAAATCTGTAGTTATATTTTGTATAATCTTTAAGCTCAATAAAGGTCTTTTGACTAATAATTAAAGAAGCACCATATACTTTAGTTAAATCTTGCAGGCGAGAAGCTAAATTTACAGCATCGCTAATGACAGTAGTATCCATTCTGTTTGTACCACCTACTGTTCCTAACATTAACGAACCTGTATTAATTCCGATACCAATCATAATAGGTATTTTCTGATATTTATTGCGAATAATATTGTATTGATTAAGTTCTGAAAGCATCCCTATAGCAGCTTGGACAGCATCATCAGGACACCGACCAAATAGTGCCATAATAGCATCACCAATATATTTATCAATAAAACCATAATTAGCAGTAATTAATGGTTCCATACGAGAAAGATAAGCATTAATAAATTTAAAGTTTTCTGATAAAGTCATGCTTTCTGAAAGAGTAGTAAAAGCACGAATGTCAGAAAATAAAATTGACATTTTTTTTTGTACAGATTCACCCAAAGAAACTTCTACAATACTTTCATGGCCTAAAAAACGGAGAAACTGTTTAGGCACAAACCGACTATAGCTTTGATTAAGTTTAGATAATTCAGTATTTTTGAGTTCTAATTGTTGGGTAAATTGAATTATTTCTGCTTC
This sequence comes from Okeania sp. KiyG1, assembly GCF_014132355.1. GTDB lineage: Bacteria > Cyanobacteriota > Cyanobacteriia > Cyanobacteriales > Microcoleaceae > Okeania. The sequence goes on along the minus strand of NZ_BLZO01000176.1, from coordinate 13,571 downwards.
TGCTTTTTTTCTTTCTGTAATTTCTTGAAAAGTGGCGATCGCATAGATTAATTGACCACGATCATCAAAAATTGGACTTGCTGATACTTCTACAGGTATGATTTTTTCTCCTTGACGAATTTCCATATCATCAACTGTAGAATTTTCCCCTTTCAAGGCTTTGAAAATTGGCTGTTGTTCAATAGGGTAAAATTGTTCTGTTCCTGCTAAGTAAATATGATAAATTTTAGGAATTTGCTCTGGAGTAGTTTCAGCTACTATCCCTTTACCAAAAATATTTTTTGCAGCTTGATTAATATAGAAAGGTTTACCATCAGCATCAATTACAAAGACTCCTACTGGCAAAGTCTCTAAAAATTTTTCTAGTCTTTTTTCACTTTCATATAACTGTTGAGCTGCTTCTATTAAATGTTCTTGTTGGAGTGCATCTTTTAACTGTTGAACATGATTTATAGTTTTGTTAATTGTAATTTCTAAATCATCTAAGTTGATGGGTTTAGTTAAAAAATCAAATGCTCCTAGATTCATTGCTTTTCTCACAATAGTCAGATCGCTAGAAGCAGAAATAATTACTGTTTTAAGTGTAGGATGACGAATATCAGAAAGGGTAGATAGTAGAGTAATACCATCCATTTCTGGCATAGTAATATCAGTCAATATAATATCTATATCTGGTTCAGATTGTAACTTTTCCAGAGCTTTTAAACCATTAGAAGCAAAAATAAATTGCAGGTCTTTTTTCCTAATTCTTTTTCTAAATTTTTGGTTTATGATTAGTTTAAAGGATTCTTCATCATCCACAACCAGTATTTTTGCTGGCATAACTTCATTTAAGTTAGAATTATCTTTTAAGTTAGAATTATCTTTTCTTTTGCGGGTTTAATACCCACCGTAAACGGGGGTATTTAAAATTGTTTGGGGGTTATAAGATACGAAGTAGGGTGAAGTAGCGTGTCGAAGACCATTCATAAGAAATCTTCCCTTCTGCCTCACAGGAGTGCCCATTCCCTCTCTTGGTCAGCATTCCCTTGCGTCTTACGCCGACGCTGGGTCGTACCGCTTCTGCCTTCTTCCTTCTTCCTTCTTCCTTCTTCAAATATAGTCAAAAAACTAAGTGGGATAAATTGAATTTTACCATATTTTAGCTGCTGCAATTAAATTAGTAGCTTGGGAACTGTTAACAGGTCTAGAAAAAAAATATCCTTGTCCATATTGACACTTGAGTTTTCTTAACAAAGCCAGTTGAGTAGCCGTTTCTACACCTTCAGCAATGACATCTATTTCTAAGCTTTTTGCCATACTAATAATTGCTTTAGTAATCTCTAAGTTTTCTGGTTCACTATCCATTCTCATCACAAAAGAACGGTCAATTTTTAAAGTATCAATGGGAAAATTTCGTAGACGACTTAATGAAGAATAACCAGTACCAAAATCGTCAATATTTAACTGTATATTCATCCCTTTTAACTTGGATAATATTTCCATAACAATTTTATCATTTTCCATAATTGTAGTTTCAGTAATTTCTAATCTGAGACTATGATAATCTAAACAAGTATAAGATAAGATTTCATCAATTTGTTCTACCAGTTGAGCTTGAGAAAATTGTTTACCAGAAAGATTAACACTAATAGTTAAAGGCTGGAGAGAAAATTGTTTTTGCCAATCATAAGTTTGTTTACAAGCTTGTTCTAGAGTCCACCAACCAATTGGTACAATTAATCCTGTTTCTTCTGCAATAGGAATAAACTCATTGGGAGAAATTATTCCTCGCTGGGGGTGTTTCCATCTTAGTAATGCTTCAAAGCCACAAAGTAAACCTGTTTCTAATAAAATAATTGGTTGATAATATAACTCTAATTCACTAAATTTTAACGCTTGTCGAAGGTCCATTTCTAACTTAAGTTGTGCTAAATTATCGGCATACATTGATGGATTAAATACTTCGTGACGAGCTTTTCCTAGAGTTTTAGCACGATACATGGCTGTATCTGCATCTCTGAGAATATCTGTAGGATTTTGATAATCTTGATGGGGAAAAGCAATACCAATACTTGCGCTGGTATAAACTTCTTGATTATTTATTTTAAATGATAACTGTAGCAATTTTTGGATTCTTTGGGCTATATATTTAGCATTATCTTGAGATTTAATATATTCTAATAAGATAGCAAATTCATCTCCTCCCATTCTCGCTACAGTATCATTATAATGCATATCTTTTGTGAGTCGATTTGCCACTTCAATAATTAGTTGGTCTCCAGCTAAATGCCCTAAGCTATCATTAACTATTTTAAATCTATCTAAATCTATAAAAATCACGGCAAATTGATATTGATTATATCTCTTGTATCTAGAAAAAGCATGAGATAATCTGTCCATAAACAATGCCCTATTTGGTAATTTAGTTAAGGAATCATGGAAAGCATCATAGATTAATTTTTCTTCTGCTATTTTTCTTTCTGTAATATTATGACAATTAACTATAATTCCTGTTATATTATCGTCCAATATCAAGTTAGTGAATACTGCTTCAAATATTTGTGATTCTTCTCGTTTGTTGATGATTTTAAGTTCATTAACATACTGTTTTTCTTCTGGATTCTCAACTGTTTTTTGTAAAATATGTTTGATTAATTGGCGGTCGTTAGCATGGATAATGTTGAAAATTGATATATTAAAATTATTTTGATTAAAATTATCTAAAAATCTTTGGACTGATGGACTAGAATAAATCATTTTTCCATCAGGATTTAAAATCATAATTAGATCTACAGAATTTTCAATTAATGCTCTAAATCTTTTTTCACTTTTACGCAATGCCTGTTGTTCTAATAATTCTGCATGAGCTTGTTCTGCTAATTTTTTTTGCTTTTGTGCTTCTTTCTCCTCTTGCACAGCTTTGAGTGTTTTATTAAGAGTAATTTCTAAATCATGTAAATCTAGGGGTTTAGTTAAAAAATCAAAAGCCCCTAGATTCATAGCTGTTCTAATAGTTTTCAAATCCCCATAAGCAGAAATAATTACTGTTTTAATTGTTTTATTTGGTTTTTCTGATAGCTTTTTCAATAAAGTTATACCGTCCATTTTCGGCATATTAATATCAGTAAGTATTAGGTCTATATCAGTTTCATTTTTAATAGCTTCTAGAGCTTCTATTCCATTAGAAACAAACAGGAACTCAAATTCTTTTTGTATAATTTTCTTCCGGAATTTTTGGCAAATTAATGATTGTAGATCTGGTTCGTCATCAACTACAAGTATTTTTGATAACATGATTTTTAGGATTTATTTTTTGTCTTATAATTCAAGTATTTTTGTTTTATTTCTTCAAAATCAATTGGTTTGACTAGATAATCATCTGTACCATATTTTTGGGCAATTATGTAGTGTTCATCATAACCGTGGGCAGTTAAAATAAAAACTTTGATTTTCTTGTCTTTTTCTTTGATTTTTTTGAGCATTTCTAAGCCATTTATTGTAGGTAAATTGATATCAGATATAATTAAATCTATGGCATCATTTTCTTGACAATCCAGGTATGAGAGTGCTTCAATTGCTGAGATAAAAAAATAAATTTCAGAGAACCCGATCTAATTTCTTTTCTAAATTTTTTACTGAATAAATACTCCATATCTGGCTCATTATCTACAATTATTATTTTTTTCATTTAACTAATTCTAATAAAGTGATAGTATTATCTACATAGTAAGCTCATTATTTTGTAAATTATTACTTGTGTAGATCCTTCCCAACAATGATACCATAAGTGAGTTAAGATTTTGAGAGTATTTTCATGATCAATATGTATAAACAAAGGTTGAACACCAAATTAATAAAAATTGCATAGGATAATATTTTAATCATAGTTTACTGTAGATTGAGATAGACAAGTTAATAAATTTCATAATTCTGTACAGCCTCATATAAAATTGCTATAGCAATATGATTTTAGTTGTGAGATATTAGAGACTTTTGTTCTAGGTATGGAGGGAATAGGGAATAGGTATGGAGGCAAGAAACGAATACATAAGAATAAGAAAACTGCTATACTCTATGCTTTAAAGGAACACCTCAATTCTCACATCTGATTCCTGATTGCTATATAAAGTCAATTCAGTTACAACTACCTTCTTCAATTTCAGAAACCCTAATACATTTAACCTTCGACTAATATTGCTTTATAATTCCATTTTTTTTCCTTTTTTTTGCCATTGTTCAGGTCATTTCAGTTATCAGTTAACCTCCTAGCGGAGCAACTGCGTTAACAGTTATTAGTACCTCTACAATAAAGAGGCTTGAAATATGAAATATTCTCTTTGAGAATAATTTTTTCCTTTTAGTCAATCCTATGCGTTTTAAAGCAGAGGTAATTGTTAATTATTAATTATTAATTATTAATTATTAATTATTAATTGTTGAATTACCTACTTATACCAAATTTAAAAAAGGCAGTTACATCTTAATTTGTGATTTATTCCTAAAAGAAAAAATTATAAATTCCATAAATTATAAAATTTCCACTTTTTTTCTTCTTTAATATTTATGTTTTTCTTTCCCTGTTCCCTGTTCCCTGTGTCGCTACTGTAGCAATATTTTATGAAATTGGTATTACTAAAAAGCTCTACAGAGAAAAATCCTAATATTTTGCTGACTTTGCATAAAAAATTATATCTAAATAACATAAATAGTAAATTTATCTATAAAAATCCATGATATTCTTAAGCTTGAAACTATGTGCTAAAAAAAACAGTCACACACACACAGATTCCTAATTAAACACAAATTTATGCAACTAATTGATTGGCTGATTGTTTTAATATACCTCATCTTAACAATGTGGATGGGACTATATCTTTCTCGCAAAGGTTCAAAAAGTTTAGCAGACTTCTTTGTTTCTGGGCGATCGCTTCCTTGGTGGTTAGCTGGTACAAGTATGGCAGCGACAACTTTCTCTATAGATACTCCTCTCTATATTACTGGAGTTGTAGCTAACCGAGGAATTGCTGGTAATTGGGAATGGTGGATTTTTGGTATTTCCCATGTAATAATGATTTATATTTTTGCCAGAATGTGGCGACGTTCCGAAGTTATTACTGATGCAGAATTAACTGAACTTCGTTACGGTGGAAATATGGCTGCTATTCTCCGGGGAGTTAAAGCTTTTATCTTTGCTATTCCCATGAATTGTATTGCCATTGGTTATGCTATGTTAGCTATGGTTAAAGTTGTCGAAGCATTAGAAATTTGGCAAAATTTAGGCATTGATGCTAGTGAAAATAATCTCAAATTACTAAGCGTTATTGGCGTCAGTATTTTTGTCTTAATTTATGCAGGTTTATCCGGTTTATGGGGAGTAGTTGCCACAGACTTTTTCCAATTTTTCCTAGCACTATTTGGAGCAATAATTGTCGCTTTTTTTGCTGTTAATAGTGTGGGTGGCATCCAAGAATTAATAACAAAAGTTCCTCAAGTAATGCCAGACAAAGATATTTTATCCCTTTCACCTTTAACTATTGGTAAAAATGGCGATACTTTGATTAGTTTTAGTAAAACAGCAGGCATAACAGCCAGTACATTTTTTGCTTATATTGCCCTTCAATGGTGGTCTTGGAGAAGGAGTGATGGAGGTGGAGAATTTGTACAAAGATTTGCAGCAGCTAAAAATGAAACAGAAGCAGAAAAAGCAGCCTGGTTATTTAATATCATGCACTATGTTATTAGAACCTGGCCTTGGATTTTAGTAGCTCTAGCATCCATTGTAATTTACCCTAATTTAGAAGACCGAGAATTGGGTTATCCCAAATTAATGATTGACTTTCTTTCCCCAGGAATTTTAGGTATAGTTGTTGCCTCTTTAGTCGCAGCATTTATGAGTACAGTTTCTACCTCTATTAACTGGGGAGCTTCCTTTATTACTAACGATCTATATAGAAGATTTATTAAACCCGATGCCACTCAACCACAATTAGTTTTAGTAGGGCGACTTTCCTCTCTATTAGTAACAGTTTTAGGAGGAATTGCTGCATTTTTAGCAACAGATGTAGCCACAGTATTTAGATTAGTAATAGCCATCGGAACAGGTTCGGGATTAGTATTAATTTTACGTTGGTTTTGGTGTCGGGTAAATGCAGCAGCAGAATTAACCGCTATTGTCGCCAGTTTCTTTGTAGGGATGACAACAAGTTTAGTTCCTGCTTTCAAAATAGAAGACTTTGGTTTGCGAATTATGTTTATTACCACCACCGTAACATTACTCTGGGTAACAGCAATGTTTCTCACCCCACGAGAGTCTGATGCAACTTTAGAAGAATTTTATCGACGAACACTTCCCAGTGGCCCTGGTTGGAAACAGCAAAGGATGAAAACAGGTTTATCTCCAGCACAGGATTTAGGAAAAGATTTACAAAAAGTACTAGCATCTATACTATTATTATTTGGGGCACTCTTGGCAACTGGTGGTTTTTTGTTGCTCAAGCCAAACATTGGTTGGATCTTCCTAATTATGGGAGTACTCGGTTGGGTTTGGTTGCGACAGCTCAATAAATCAAAAATTCTGCCAATGCCAAGACCAGGATTAGATGATGATGATTTTATCTAGTCAGGAGTGTAGGGGCGAATGGCATTTGCGTTCCGCAAAGCTCCGCTTTATATGTTGCGGAGCAAAACGCCCTTACAGGAGTCAGGAGTCAGGAGTCAGGAGTCAGGAGGGAAGAAAGAAGAGGAGGAGAAGGAGAAAGTTTTTGTCGCTCCGCGATATAGCATTTTTCGGCGTTGGTGAGATACAGTTTTAGATCCCCCCTAACCCCCCTTAGTAAGGGGGGAACCACTTAAAAAGGGGGGAGATTTCAAAGTCCCCCTTTTTAAGGGGGATTTAGGGGGATCATAAATGTACCTCATAAATTATGAGAAATGCTATATGTAGGGGCGTTTTGCTGTCGCACAACTCCGTTAACGCTCTGTGACATATAAATTTTGCGTTAGCGAATGACATTCGCCTTCACTTGATTTACTGTCCGTGCGTAAATCCTGACTAAGAAAAAAGAAGATTCAGTATTTTCGTAGCTTCCTTATTGCACAAGTACTGATATTCGTACTTTATTTAATACTTAAACAAAAACCATGCAAATTTTTCGTCAATATATTGCTCCATTCATAGTTGTAGTCATATTTTTACTCGCTATGGTAGCAGTCAGCGCTCGTATCTTTTTACCAGGCGACCTCGCAGCACCAGCTCCCACAGAGGAACTAATTTCTCCTCAAGAAGAAGCAATGCTATCCATACCCAATGTTCATTTCTCGTAATATTCAGTGGTTAGCAAGTTAATTCCAAATTACCAACTTCGTAAGGGTTCGGGTATAGATAGAGCAATGCTGGTTAAATTTATGCATCGGACTTATCAAGAACTTTTTCCAGAGCAAAATTTTAGCCATCTTGCCAAAACAGTCGATCGCTACTTGTCAACTCAAACTCCTATTTGGTGGGTTGAGGTTATGGATAAACCAGCAACTTCACCAATAGGTTGTCTGTGGTTGGGGAATGCTATAGACCAGGTAGAGGGCGATCGCGTAACTCACATATTTCTATTGTATGTGTCCCCACCCCATCGGCGACTTGGTATCGGTTCAGCTTTAGTTACTCATGCAGAAAATTGGGCAAAAGCTAGGGGCGATCGGCAAATTGGTTTGCAAGTATTTGTCTCTAACCAACCAGCTCTTAATCTTTACCACAAGTTAGGTTTTCAGTCTGAGTCTATGTTGATGGTGAAATCTTTAAGAATTTAGAATTTAGAATTTAGAATTTAGAATTCTATCATGTCCGTTGGGGCGCGTTTGTGTATAAAGTTGGGGCTAGACAGGGATTTGGCCACGGATGTACGGATGGATATTTCAGTTATCAGTGGCTTTGTTGTCAGTTGTTGGTTAATAATACCGAACTCAGGGCTAGATACAGATGCAACATTTCATTTAAGGTGTGTCAGTCCACTACTGGACTAACTCTTAATCCGTGTATCCGTGCCATAATCAGTGTCTTGCCACGATCGCCCCATCACCCCATTTTCTAAATTCTTTTAATAGATAAAAAATATGAATCGGTGTCAACGTAAAATATTGCAACTATATCAACAAGGTGAACGAAATTTCCAAAGAGCTAATCTTAGAGGTCTGTCTTTTAAGGGAAAAGATTTGTCTGATGCAGATTTCAGTTTTGCTGATATTCGGGGTACTAATTTTCGTGGGGCAATTCTAACAAGGGCTAGGTTTTGTGGAGCTAAGGCAGGGTTACAGAAGCGTTGGGTGGTAATTTTGCTTGTTGGTGTATTTGTTTTACTTGGTATATCCGCTTATTTGAATGCATTCGCTTCAGTTTATATATTACCAATGTTTGATCCAAGATTTAATCCAAGAACTGTCGTCAATAATCAAATTTCTGGTTTGGTATCCTTAACTGTAATTATTGTATTCTGGATAACGTTTCTTCGTAGCAGAATAGAAAACTCGACCCTAGCTGCAGCTGTAGTCGCATCCATAGCTGCAGCTGTAGCTGTAGCCGTGGCCGGACTTAGAATCATCGCTGGAGCGATAGCTGGACCCGGAGCTGCAGCCGTAGCTGGAACCGTAGCTGTAGCTGGAGCTGTAGCTGGAGCCATAACTGTAGCCGGAGTAGTAACCGTAGGCAGAGCGGTAGCCATAGCCATAGTCGCAACTGTAGCTGTAACTGTAGTCGCAGCTAGAGCTAGAGCTGGATCTGTAGCTCTAACCATAGCCTTATTCCAGACATTGTTAAGTAGTTACGTTGCTTATCGAGCAATGAAAGAAGATGAAAAATACTCTCTAATTCGTAGCATAGCTATTGCCTTTGCTGCCATAGGTGGAACCTCTTTCAGAGATGCAAATTTAACTGATGCTGACTTCACTAATGCTACTCTAAAAAGTACAGATTTTAGAGGAGCTAACATAACCCGCACTATTTGGAAAAACACCATAAAACTAGACCGCATACGACCAGGAGAAACCTATCTAAAAGATGCCAAAGTCAGAGAGTTAGTCAAAACTGGTCAAGGTGAAAACATCAACTTAAATCGCTTAAGCTATCTTCAAGGAATCAATCTCCAGGGAGCAAACCTAACTAATGCCAGTTTCATAGAAGCGAACCTCAACTCAGCTAACCTTCAAGATGCAAACCTTTCTCGTGCCAAATTAGTAGGAACATTTTTAGACCAAACTGACCTCACAGGAGCAACCTTAACCGGAGCTTTTCTTGAGGACTGGGGGATAACAACCACAACCAAACTAGACGGTATCAAATGCGATTATGTTTATATGCGTCTCCCTCCAGATAAACGACCAGACTTTCTCAAACTTCCACCAGAAGAAAGTTTGGATGAGCGTGTGCGCCGAAAACCTGCCGATGAAGATAAAAATTTTGAAGAAGGGGAGTTTGCAGAGTTTCTCAAACCTTTAGTAAATACCTTAGACCTTTATCATAATCAAGGAGTAGACCCCCGAATAGCTGCATATTCATTTGAGAAACTACAAAAAGACCATCCAGAAGCAGGAATAAAAATGCGTTCTATGGAGGTTAGAGGGGAAAATAATGACAAATTATTGATTAGAGCTGACACTACACCTGAAGCTAACCATTCAGTTTTAGATAAAGAATATTTCGATACTTATAACAAATTAAAAGCACTTTCAGCAGAACAACTTCGGGCAGTATTAGCAGAGAGAGAAAAAGATATTCAATGGTATAAAGGCGTATTAAGTGCAGCAGTTAATCGCCCTAGTGTTAATATAGAAAAAAATAGTAATCAAGGAGATTTAATTATGTCAGGAAGTAGTGGAGACCAAATTCATGCTCAAGAAATTCATGGAGCAGTTGGCAACAGAGGAGAAATTACTGGTTTAGCTGGTAGCGGAGGAGAAATTAAAGACTCTGCAAAAATTGCTCATACAATTCACGAATCTCAAGAACAAAATTTAGCACAAGCAGCAAAAGAAATTCAAGAATTATTAGAGCAACTTGATAAAACTTACCCGTCAGATACAATGCCAGGCAAAATAAAAATTGCTGAAGAAGTAATTACACAAATTGATAATAATTCAACTAGAGCAGAAAGAATATTCAATGCGATAAAAGTAGGTGGAGTTGCTGCCTTTGAACAATTCCTAAATCATCCTGCTAGTAGCTTTGTTATTGCAGCGTTAGAAGATTGGCAAAAGAGTAAATAGGGTTTGAGGAGTCAGGAGTCAGGAGTCAGGATAAAACCGGGTTTATTTCTCTGATTATTTGTTCAAAACACGACATTTCCTTAACAAACCCGATTTCTTATTTAGGTGCGTCAATTTTAGGTAAAAAGTTCATTATGATAATTTTCAAGAGACAAAAATTACTTATAGCAATTATCGAATTGATGAGGTACACCTAGGATCCCCCTAAATCCCCCTTAAGAAGGGGGACTTTGAAGTTCCCCCCTTAAGAAGGGGGGTTAGGGGGGATCTAATATTTGTACCTCACAGATTAAAAAATTGCTATAACTTTATACAATGACTAAAAAAAAGTAAATAAAAAAGTAGATATTAGTAGTAAACGCATAATTGGAATTGCTCTCATCGATGAGGTACACCTACGATCCCCCTAAATCCCCCTTAAGAAGGGGGACTTTGAAGTTCCCCCTTAAGAAGGGGGTTAGGAGGATCTAATATCTGTACCTCACAGATTAAAAATTGCTATAACTTTATACAATGACTAAAAAAAAGTAAATAAAAAAGTAGATATTAGTAGTAAACGCATAATTGGAATTGCTCTCATCGATGAAGTACACCTACGATCCCCCTAAATCCCCCTTCTTAAGGGGGACTTTGAAGTTCCCCCCTTAAGAAGGGGGGTTAGGGGGGATCTAATATCTGTACCTCACAGATTAAAAAATTGCTATAACTTTATACAATGACTAAAAAAAAAGTAAATAAAAAAGTAGATATTAGTAGTAAACGCATAATTGGAATTGCCCCCAGTCATTTCAGTTATCAGTTATCAGTTTTCATAGTTCAACATACAGAAATTACTCAACTTCATCAATGACAAAAAAGACAAAAAAGGTTGATATTAGTAGTAAACGTATAATTGGAATTGCCCCCAGTCGTTGGGTAGAATGGGTGAGTGGAATTGCCAATGTTACCGTCAAAGAAATAGCTTCTTCAGACTTCCAATGGTTAAGTCGAGAAGGAGATGTTTTAGTGAGTGTTTCAACTCCAGAACATGGAGAATTTATGGTTCTCAATGAAATCCAATTAAGGTATGATACAGAAATGCCACGTCGGATGCGTGCTTATGCAGCATTAGCAGAAGAAAAGTACAAAAAACCTGTTTATCCTGTATTAGTTAATATTCTCCAACCAAGTCCAAAGACAAAAATAGTCAACAGTTATAAATCAGAATTTCTCGATGTGAGGGCGTATCAAAACTATCGAGTTATTAACCTCTGGGAAGTAGAAGCAGAAGCAGTTTTTCAACAACCACTTCCCTCCTTACTTCCTTTTATTCCTATTCTGAAAGGTGGAGGAAAAGAAGCAACTGTGAGAAAAGCATTGCAACTTTTGCGAGAGGATGAACAACTCTTAGAATTAGAAAATTTACTCGCATTTTTTGCTACATTTGTGTTAAAAACGGAAATAATACAACAAATAATGAGGTGGGATATGGCAGTATTACAACAATCTCCTTGGTATCAACAAATCTTACAAGAGGGAATTGAAATTGGCGAACAACGTGGTGAACAACGTGGAATTGAAATTGGTCAACAACGTGGTGAACAAAGAGGAATAGTTTCTGGAATACTTTCTGGAATAGAAATCGGATTAGAATTGAAATTTGGAGAACTAGGAAAAGAGATATTTTCCGAGATTAAAACTATTGAAAATATTCAGGTATTAGAAACAATTCTGACCTCTCTCAAAACTGTGGAAACTATCGATCAATTACGGCAAATTTATCTTAAATAGGGAGTAGGGAGTAGGGAGTAGGGAACAGAAAGTATCTTAAATTCTTAGTTTCACAGGACTTACGCAAATTAACCTTGAAAACGCAATATGTAGGGGCGAATGGCATTCGCCCTATCTATATCTAGAGTCTCTGCGTAAGTCCTGTTTCAAAGAAATCATATTCCCTTGGCTACTTAACTTTAAGGAAATTTCGGATTTTCTTGTCTCCCCCTCCCTATTTCTGGAGCTACTGAATAACTGATAACTGAACTACAATGACTGAACAACCTGATACTAACTCCCCAACACCTAATTCTGAACAGTCCGCTCAACCGACTGAAGATGTAAAAACAGAATCAAAAACAGACTCTTGGAAAAATCGTATCGCTGAAGTTTGGAATGATACCAGCAACCGTGTAATGAAACTGTTACCTGTAGACCGAGCAGCACAAACATTAGTAGAATGGTTTAGCGTTGATGAAGCCAAAGTAGCCGAAATATTAACAAAAGTACGCGCCGAACTTCCCACCACTGAAGCACTATTAATAGGTAAACCCCAAGCAGGTAAAAGTTCCATCGTGCGTGCTTTAACAGGAGTTTCCCCAGAAATAGTCGGCCAAGGATTTCGCCCTCATACCCAACATACCGAACGTTATGCTTATCCCTCGGACGATTTGCCATTGTTGATTTTCACTGATACTGTGGGGTTGGGAGATGTCAAACAGGAAACACCAGTTATTATTGACGAACTCCTCGGAGAGTTACAACAAGAAAGTAACCGCGCCAGAATCTTGATTTTGACCGTAAAAATCAATGATTTTGCTACCGATACATTACGACAGATAGCAGAACAGTTGCGACAAGAATATCCAAATATTCCCTGTCTTTTAGCAGTAACTTGTCTCCATGAAGTTTATCCTAACCCTACTGATAACCATCCCGAATACCCGCCAGAGTATGAAGAAATCAACCGTGCTTTTACTGCTATTCAGGAAAATTTTGAGAAATTGAGCGATCGCTCTGTACTTATAGATTTTACCCTAGAAGAGGATGACTACAATCCTGTATTTTATGGTCTAGAAGCCTTTCGAGATAGTTTAGCAGAATTACTTCCAGAAGCAGAAGCACGAACAATTTATCAATTATTAGACGAACAAGCAAGCAAACAACTGGGCAATATTTATCGAGACGTGGGGCGACGTTATATTTTATCATTTACTATTATGGCAGCCACCGCAGCAGCAGTACCTCTACCTTTTGCCACAATGCCAGTATTAACAGCTTTGCAAGTGTCCATGGTAGGTTTATTAGGAAATTTGTATGGGCAAACAATATCGCCAGCTCAAGCAGGAGGAGTTGTTAGCGTTATTGGTGGAGGTTTTGTTGCTCAAGCAGTGGGACGAGAGTTAGTGAAATTTATACCAGGATTTGGTAGCGCGATCGCAGCTTCTTGGGCGGCTGCATATACTTGGGCGTTAGGTGAAAGTGCTTGTGTTTATTTTGGAGATTTGATGGGTGGGAAAAAACCAGATCCAGAGAAAATTCAAGGTGTGATGCAGGAAGCATTTGAGTCAGCGAAAGAGAGGTTT